>NZ_JBHWAB010000001.1:2805000-3405000 GCF_042688525.2 Haloimpatiens myeolchijeotgali | reverse complement strand
AAGTAAAAAATAATGAAAGTATAAAAGAAAATTTTTCTCATAGAGATTCAGTTGGAGATCTCGGAAATTATTATTTAGAATATAATCCACCTTTAGAAAATAGTAATATAGCTATTTTTTATTCTACAGGAATAACTAAAGATAATAAATCAATAAAAATGCAAGCTAAGTTAGATACAAGTAATGGAAGGATATTAAGTTGGGATGAACTTAAGTAGGATAAATTTCATTAGGGGTGATATATAAATGAAAAAATTTAAACTTAAGAAGCATAATAAAAAAGGATTTACCTTAGTAGAACTTTTAGTTGTTATAGCAATAATTGCTATTTTAGCAGCAATTATTGCACCGAATGCGTTTAAAGCTATAGAAAAAAGTAAAGTAGATAAAATAGTAGGTGATTGTAAGGCTATAGAAAGTGCTACTTTAAATCATTATGCTGATACTGGTGAATGGCCTCGTTTTGATGGGGGAGGTAGCACAAATAGTAAAGGCTTTTTTCAAAATCATGGTGATGGACTTTCAAATTGGGATGGACCTTATTTGGAACGTTGGCCTAAAAACCCATTTAATGCAGGAAATTTAGAAAGTGATTATAATTATCAGTTAGATTATAGAATTATGAATAATGAAAAAAACTTAGTTATAGAAATATCATTAAAGGGTATTAATAATTATGAAGATATAACAAATATGTTAGACGATGTTATAGATAAAGGAGATGGAAAAGTTAATGGTAAAATCCAATGGAAGAGCAATAATCCTTGGATTACATGGGTTCTTGTAAAAAATGCAGAAGGAGTAAAATATAAAAATGGTACTGCTTTCCCAGCACATCGATAAAGAATATGAATATGAAAATGAAAAAATTAAATAAAAAAGGATTTACCCTTGCAGAACTTTTGATATCTTTAGGTATTATGAGTTTTATAATAATGACTGCTTACTCTTTTATGAATTCTTCATCAAGATTAATCCAAAGACAGATAAATGCATCAAATACTCAAAATGATATTAGATTTGCTGTGGAATGGATAACAAAAGATCTTGAAAATGCAGAAAATTTTAATATTGGTAAAGAGCAAGATATTTCATATATTATTGGAGATATAAAGTATTATAAGGTTCAGCAGGGTGAAATAGGAGAAAATAAAGTTTATAAAATCATAAGAGAATCTCCAATAGAAGGAAAAATTATTCTTATAGAAAATGTATCCCAAAGTGAAGATGCATTTAAGATTACAAAAAACGAAAATATATTCAATGTAAATATAATAATAAAAGATAAATTAAATAATGACAAAAGTACAAATTTTAAAGTAAGCAGTAGAAAAGATATATCATTTAACATTAAACCTAAACCTGATGTAGATGTAGATAGTAATAAACCATTTATTGATATAAATAATAATGGGGTTTTAGATGAAAATGATTATAATATTGAATTTGATAGAAATGGAACATATGACTCGGACAACGATGTTAAATATACTAAAGGAACTTTAGTTTTTCCAGCTAATTTTAATGTTGAAGAAGATAAAACAATAATTTGTATAGTTAAAGATGGGATAAGAGTGAAAGAAGGAGTAAAAGTAACTACTTCAAACAATGGGAAGATAGTTTTAGATTCACGAAGTATAATTGCTAGTGGAGCAGAGTTAAATTCTAGTGGAAGTGGAAATAAAAAAGGTGAGATAGTTTTAAAGTCTAAAGATACTATTAATCTTACTAGAACAAAATTAAAAATTGATGGAAAAGGAAGTAAGAATGCAAAAGGAAATATAACAGTAACAGCTAACGGAAGCATTCAAGCCAGTTATATAGATATAACTACTAATTCTAGTGGTAGTGGCAAAGGAAATATTGACATATCATCACGTGGAAGTATTATGTTAAGCTATTCTAATGTAAATTCTAGCTCTAATGGTAAAGGAAATTCATCTGTAAGTATATCTTCAAGTGGAAGTATTAATTGTGTATTTTCAAAGTTAACAGCTTCTAAAAATGGAAAGAGTTATTCATCTATAGAAATAGAAGCTAGTGGTGCTATTGATAGTAGATTTGTACAAAAAAATGGAAATGGTTATATAACTATAAGGTAAATATATCACATAACAGTAAGAAAAGAGGGATAGTATGGGTAAAGTAAGAAAAAGATTAGGAGAAATACTCATAGATTCTGGACTTATAACAAAAGAAATTTTAGAAAAAGTATTGAAAATTCAAAAGGGTACAGGTAAAAAATTAGGAGAACTTTTAGTTACAGAAGGATTTACTACAAATCAACAAATAGTAGAAGCAGTAAGAAAACAATTAGGGATAGATTATATAAACCTTGAAAATGTAAATATAAGACAAGAAATAATTAAGATAATACCAGAAACTATGGCAAGGAAATATGAAGTAATTCCTGTGGATATAATAAATGGACAGCTGCTAGTTGTAATGAGTGATCCATTAAATTATTTTGCTATAGAAGAAATTAAGGCTGCAACTGGATATGTTTGTAAAATAGCTATAACATTGAGAACATCTATTTTAGAAAATATAGAAAAATATTATGGTAAAAGTAAGGCTGAAGAAGCTGCAAAAAACTATGGAAAAGTTCATGGATATAGAAGGGATGAAGCTAAAGATAATGATGAATATATAGATGAAGATGCAGCTCCAATTATAAAATTTATTAATACAGTAATTGATAATGCAGTATTAAACGATGCTTCTGACATTCATATAGAACCTTATGAAAATGAAATGAGAGTACGATATAGAATAGATGGAACTTTAAGGCAAATAATGAGAGTAGATATTGGTATGCTTGAAGCTGTAATAAGTAGAATAAAAATAATGGCGGAGTTAAATATTGCAGAAAAAAGACTTCCTCAAGATGGAAGAATTAATTTCAAATCAAAACAAAAAAATATAGATTTAAGAATATCTGTAGTACCAACAATAATGGGCGAAAAAGTAGTAATGAGAATTTTAGATAAGAGCAATTTTTCTATAGATTTAGATAATATAGGATTAGAGAGTGAAGAGCTGATTAAATTAAATAATATAATTAAAAAACCATATGGTATAGTTCTTGTATGTGGTCCAACAGGAAGTGGAAAGACTACAACTTTATATTCTGTATTAAATATACTAAATGATTCTTCAAAAAATATAATTACAATTGAAGACCCTGTAGAATACAATTTAAAAGGTATAAATCAAATGCAGGTAAATAATAAAATTGGGTTTAATTTTGCATTAGGATTGAGAAGTATATTAAGACAAGATCCTGATATAATACTTGTTGGTGAAATTAGAGATAGTGAAACTGCTGAAATATCTATAAGATCAGCGCTAACAGGTCATTTGGTTTTATCAACTATTCATACTAATAGTGCAGTAGGGGCTATAACTAGACTTGAAGATATGAAAATTGCTCCATTTTTATTATCCTCTACAGTTACAGGTATAATAGCTCAAAGACTTGTAAGAAAGATATGTCCAAATTGCATAAAAGAATATATAAGTGATGAAAAAGAAATGAGGTTATTAGGAATAGATAATCCTGTAAAACTGAAAAAAGGAATAGGATGCAGTATATGTAACGGTACAGGATATAAAGGTAGAGTTGGTATTTTTGAGGTTTTAGAAATAAAAAAAGAAATAAAAGAATATATAGATTCACAAAAATCAGAGACATTAATAGAAGATATTGCTGAAAAGAGTGGAACAAGATTATTAAGAGATTCATGTATAAGAAAAGTTTTAGAAGGAATAACTACTGTTGAAGAAATGTTAAGAGTAACGTATGGATATTAAAAGGTTGTGGATAATTTATGCAAAAATTTTCATATAAAGCATTAGATACAAATATGAATGTTATAAAAGATTATATTGAAGAAGATAATATAGAAAATGCAATAGAAAAGTTAAGAATAAAAGGGTATAAGGTAATAAAAATAAAAAAAAGTCGTAGTTTATTAGATATAAAACTAGGAGGAAACAAATTAAAGGATGAACACATAGCAAGTTTTTGTGGACAAATGGGAATTATAATAAATACAGGAGTAAGTATATTAAAAGGATTAGATATAATAAAAAATCAAGATAAAAAGTTAAAAAAGGCATCAGAAGCGGTGCTTAAAGGAGTAAAAAGAGGTGAAACACTTGGAAAGTCTATGGAGGATTCTGGAATGTTTCCGGTTGTTTTAACTCATATGGTTTATTCAGGTGAAGTAAGTGGTAATATAGATGAAATACTATTTAATATGGAAAATTTTTATCAAAGAGAAGCTCATATAAAAAATAAAATAAAAAATGCTTCTATATATCCAATAGTATTACTTGTATTAACTATTGCTATGCTTATGTTTTTTAATTTATTTATATTTTCTAAGATAAGTAATATATTTGCAGATAGTAAAAACTTACCTAAGATAACTATTTTTATTATGAATACAATGAATTTTTTTAATAATAATATTTTACTTGTACCTTTTGTAGTATTAGGTCTAATAGTTTTAATTAGATATGTTACTAAAGTACCAAGAATGAAATATTTTTTAGATAAGATTGTGTTAAAAATACCAGTTGTTGGTGAAGTTAAAAAATACATTATAATAAATAGATTTTGTAGAAGTATGGGTATATTTATAAGATCAGCAGTACCAATTTTAACAGCATTAGATAATATACAACGTATAATTAATAATAGTTTTGTATCATATAAAATCGGAAATGCTAAAAAGAAAATAGTAAATGGAGCTAAAATAGCAGATACGCTGCAAGATGAAAAAATTTTTGATGATTTAACTATTCACATGATAAGAATAGGAGAAGAAACAGGAAAACTTGAACAGATGTTTTTTAAACTTACAGATATATATGACAAGAAGGTTGAAATTGGAATAAATAAATTGATGGCACTTGTAGAACCACTATTTACTTTAATAATTGGATTAGTAGTTGGTGTTGTAATGATAGGTATAGCTTTACCTATATTTAAAATGTCAAATACTATATAGATACTCTAATGAAAAATGATAATGGAGGATTAAATTTTGATTATAGGAAATAAAGTAGTATTTAAAGTTAGTGAAAATTATATTGACATTGCTTTATTATCTTATAAATTTACTAAAAGAAAAATTAAAAAGATAAAAACAATCGATATTGAGAGTAATGTTGAGTTTAATATTGATGAGAATGTAGACAAAATAAATACGTTTTTGTCAGAAAACAATATTAAAGATAACAAGGCAATAGTAGTTTTAGAGTTAGATGGAATAATAACAAGGTTAGTAGAAATTCCGTTTATGAAGAAAAAAGAAGTTGAGTCTTTTGTGCATAATAATATTGATGAATACTTTACTGTAAATATAGATGAATATTATTATGATTATAAAATACTAGATATTGATAAGGGTGAAGAAAAAAAAATATATTTGCTTTTGGTGGTTTTTCCAAAACATAAAATCGATAGTATAGTACTGTTAGTTGAAAATTGTGGATTAAATTTAGATAAGATAACTATTTATCCAGATTGTATATTAAGATTTTTTAATAAAAATTGGTATGATACTACAGCTATATTAGATATTTCAAGAGGAAAAATCAATATGACTATATTAGAAAAAAAGAAATTATTTTTATATTCCAATATGCATTTGTCAATACCTGAATCTTTAGAACAAAATTATGATGAAATACTAGAAAATGTAGAGTATTTTTTAAATTTCTATTCTTCTAGGCATTTTGGAAATAAGGTAGATAAAATTCATTTAATAGGACAAATTTCACAAGATAAACAAATTTTTAAATTAATTAAGGAACAATTTGATATAGATGTAATAGCAGGAATAGATTACGAAATGACTAAAAAGGTATTTGTACCTCCTGAAATTGATATCAATGAATATTGTGATATATTAGGGTGTGATTTAAACATTCCTGAAATTTATAATAAAGCTATAAATTTTAATCAAATTTTAAAGAAGGATGAGGAAATCTTTACAAGGAGAAATAGTATAGCATTTTCAGTTGCTATGTTAGCTTTAATGTTGAGTGGTTGGGGGATTGGTACGAATTTCTATGTGAAAAATAATTTTACTAAATATGATACTAAGGTGTTAGATGAACAAATAAAAAAAATTGGTAATATTGATGTGAAATATAAAGAAATACTAGATACAAAAAAGGAATATGAGAAAAAACAGGAAACAATTAAAAAAATAAAACAAGATGAACTTAAATATTTAGAGTACTTAGAAAGAATAAGAAAGGGATTGCCGTCAGATGTTTATGTAAGAAATATTTATGTAGATAAAGATAAGGTTGATTTAGTAGTAAATATAAATAAAAGCACACTTGATAAAGTTAAACTTGTTATTGCTATAAATAATATAGGTATTTTTGAACATGTTGAGCTAGATTCAATTAAACTTAATGATTCTGAAAATGAAGCTAAATTTACATTAATAATAAAAGAACCTCTGTAAGGATGTGATTACAAGGTGGAAAGAGACAAAAGAAAAACTGAGATAATGATTCTAATTATAATAATTATAGTAGGGGTAAATTACTCTTTATATAGATATTATTTTATTCCTAAACATAATGAAGTTAAACGTATTAAGCAAGAGTATGAAACTAAAAGTGAAAAACTAAGAGAGGCTAAAATTTTACAGGGTAAAGTAAGTAATATTAAAAAGGAAACTGAACAATTGAAAAAAAACATAAAATCATTAGATGATTTAACATCAAATCAGATTGATACTCCTCAACTTATTTATGATTTATATAATTCATGTACTAAATATGGAATTAACGGAGATGAAGTTAAATTCCAATTGATTTTACCAAAAGCTGCTAATGAACAAGAAACTTCTTCAAATGCAGAAAGTACATCTTCAGATACACACCTTTCAGATGATGTTATTAGACTTTCTATAGATTTAAAAGTTAATGGTGATAAATATAAAATAGAAAAATATATAAAAAATTTAAACAATATAACAACTAGAAAGCTTAATGTAAAAAGTATAAATCTTTTAGCTACAGAACAACAAAATTTGCAAGAAATAAATTATACAAAAGAAGATATAGTAGATAGTGAAAATTTAAATACTAATGTGGAAAAAACTCAACCCAATGGTACTGAAGGTGAGGCTAATAAACAAGAAACTCAATCAAATGTTGCTGAAGATGAGGTTAATCAAGAAGGAGTTCAGATAAATGGTACTGAAGAGCAAACTAATAAATCTACTATAGTAGTAGATGATAACATTTTAGCGGAGATAGTTTTTTATCAATATATTAAAGTAGATAAAGAAAAATATGAAAAGATTAAAAATTACAGTTTTTATGATAAGAAAATAGGATTTAAATCAATAGCAGAAATGTTTAAAAAATGAAAAAGTTAATTCGATTGACATTAATTGAAAAATAATGTATAATACAATCGAAAATTGAATAAATATGTTTTAGGTGTTTTATTTATTAAAATGAAAAGGGAAATCGGTGAAAATCCGATGCAGCCTCTGCTACTGTAAGAGTGGACAAATCTCAATCAACCACTGATAATTCGGGAAGGTGAGAGTAGGAAGAAACTCAAGTCAGGAGACCTGCCTAAAATGTTTATATATCTTGCGGAGTGAAAAGGTATATATATAAGCGATATTAAAAAATTTATAAAATTATTACTATATATGCTAGTAAGATCTTCGTGAGAAGGTCTTTTTTTTATTGAATGTAAAAATATAAATAGATGTAAAGGTTTAATATGTTATATAAGAAAGGAGATTTTTTAACATAAATAAATGTAAAAGTTTAATACATTACATAAAAAGAAAAGGAGATTTTTTATATGAGAAAGATTAATTCAAAAGTTATTGCTTTAATTATAGTTTTAAGTGTATGTACAAGCTTAATATGTGTAGGATGTGGAAATAAAGCCACTAATAAGGTTAGTGTACAAAAAACATCAACATCAAAAGAAATTAAGTTAAAATATTCTAAAGGTTTTAATATCAAATATTTAGAGGATGGAGTTAAGATAGTTACTGATGGTGAGAATAGAAAATTACTTTTAGTACCTCGTGGAAAGAAAGCTCCGAAAGATTATAAATTACCAGTTATCTATACACCTGTAAAAAAAATAGTACCTTTCTCTACAATACAAGTTTCTATATTAAGAGCTTTAGGTGAATTAGATAGTGTAGTAGGAGTTACAACTAAAGAAGATAAATGGTTTATAAATGACATAAAAAAGGGAATGAAAGACGGTAAAATAGCTTTTGTGGGTAAAAGTAGAACTCCAGATTATGAAAAAATACAATCAATAAAACCAGAAGTAGTTATTTTACATACAGGAAGTTCAAGTCAAGACAAGCAAATGGCTAAAATGGATGAATTGGGTATACCTTATTTTATAGATAATGATTACATGGAAAAGACTCCACTTGGAAGATTAGAATGGATTAAATTATTAGGAGCTTTTTATAATAAAGACAAAGAAGCTGAAGAGTACTTCAATAAAGTGGAAGTTAATATTAAAAATATTGAAAATAAGGTAAAAAGTAATAAGAAACCAAAAGTAGCATATGCATTTATATTTAAAGGAAAAGTTTATGTTCCTAGAGGAGGTTCATATTATTCAAAAATTATAGAAAAAGCTGGAGGAGATTATATACTAAAAGATTTAGAGCCCAATAAACCAGGAAATGCAAAAATATCTGTAGAAGAGTTTTATGCTAAAGCAATGAATGCAGATATCTTAATATATGATAATACTAGTGACATATCAGTTAAATCTATAAAAGATATAGTAAATCATGGAGACGTACTATCACAAATAAAACCAATAAAAGATGGAAAAGTTTTTGGTATAAACAAATGTTATTGGCAAAGTTCTGATAAAATAGATGAAATTATACAAGATATGACTTCAGTATTTTATCCACAACAATTTAAAGATAGTAAGCATAATTATTATTATAAATTACATTAGTGAATATTTAAAAATGCATATAATATAGGAATAAAAATATAATTTAAGATTTTCTGTTTAACAGAAAATCTTAAATTATATAATTAAGAAATTATTTTAATTTTTTTACTGCGAAAGTTGAGATATTAATAAATTAGAAGTTGTAAATTGAAGGTTATAGCTTAAACATGTATGTTAATAGGGGGATTTAATTTGAAAAATAGAAGGCTGAGTAAAAATATAATAATATTTAGTGTATTGTGTATAGTGCTCATAATTTCATTTTTATTAAATGTAGGATTAGGATCTATAAAAATAAGTATAAGTGAAATATTTAAAGTTATTTTAAAAAAAGAGGGAAGTAATCAGATGTTTAGCTCTATTATATGGAAGATAAGACTTCCAAGAGCTTTAGCATCAATGATAGGGGGAAGTGCACTTGCCTTATCGGGATTATTATTGCAAATATTTTTTAGAAACCCAATAGTAGGACCTTTTGTTTTAGGTATATCTTCAGGTGCTACGTTATTTGTGGGACTTACTATTTTGGCAGGTATAAGTTTTGGATTTTCAATGTCATCACCACTATTTTCATTTTTTTCAGCTTTTTTCGGTTCGTTATTAGTTATGTTATTAGTGCTTTTAGTAGCAAGAAAAGTTAAGAATACTTCTACTTTATTAATAATAGGATTAATGATTGGATATGTTTGCTCAGCTATTACACATTTTTTAGTAACTTTTGCGAACAAAGAACAACTTCAAGGATTTTATTTATGGACTCTTGGAAGTTTTTCAGGGTTTACATGGCAGAAACTTAAAATACTATTTTTTATTGTAATGCCTTTTCTTATTATATCTTTTTTAATATGTAAGCCTTTAAATGCACTTTTACTTGGACAAAACTATGCCAGAAGTATGGGAGTAGATGTTAAAAAAACAAGGATCATTATAGTTTTTTTATCAAGTATATTAGCAGCAGTGCCTACTGCATTTTCTGGTCCCATTTCATTTATAGGATTAGCAGTACCGCACATAGCTAGGTTATCTTTTGGTACATCAGATAACAGAATATTAATTCCAGCAGCGATACTTTTAGGAGGGGTGGTTACCTCTTTGTGTGATATGATTGCGCGAATGATGTTTTCTCCAGTGGAATTAGCTATAAGTACAGTAACATCTATTATTGGAGCCCCAATAGTAATATGGCTTTTACTTAAAAGGAGGAAAAATGTATGAGCATTGTAGAAACAAAAAAATTAGCTGTTGGATACAATAATAAGGTTGTTATAGATAATATAGAATTAGAAATAAAAAAAGGTGAAGTTATATGTCTTTTAGGTCCTAATGGAGCTGGTAAGTCTACTATATTAAAAACTATTTCTGGACAACTTCAATCTGTAAAAGGTAATGTTTATATTTATAATGAAGATATTAAAAAGATAAATCAAAGTAATTTAGCAAAAAAAATGTCAGTAGTGTTGACTGAAAGAGTAATACCGTCTTTAATGACTAGTTTTGAATTTGCGGCAATGGGTAGATATCAGTACACAGGTTTTTTTGGTAAATTATCTGATGAAGATGTAAATATAGTAAATGAAATATTAAAGTTAGTTAATGCTGAAAATTTAGCTAATAGATATTTTGAACAATTAAGTGATGGAGAGAAGCAAAAAATACTTTTAGCAAGGGCTTTGTGTCAAGAACCTGAGATTATAATTTTAGATGAACCAACGTCATATTTAGATATACGTCATAAATTTGAACTACTAAATATTTTAAACAAACTTTCTAAAGAAAAAGGAATAACAGTAATACTTTCACTGCATGAAGTTGATATGGCTTTAAAAGGATGTGACACAGCTGTTTTAGTTAAAGATGGTAAGATAATGAAAAAAGGTTGTTGTGAAGATATCATAAAAGAAGATGTTATAAAGAAACTTTATGGATTAGAGTTTGGGAATTTTAGTAGTTTATTAGGTACTTTAGAAATACCTAGTTCAATAAAAAAATCAAGAGTATTTGTAATTAGCGGAGAAGGAAAAGGTATACCAATTTATAGATTTCTCACAAAACACCAATATGAAGTTTGTACAGGTATTATTTATGAGAATGATATAGATTATTATATTGCAAATATTTTAGGAGTTAATATAATAAAAGAAAAAGCCTTTGAATCTATTAAGGAAATAAATTTTAAGAAAGCTGTTAATTGTATGAAGAAATGTGAAAAAATTATAGATGCAGGTTCAACTTTTGCAGAACTAAATAAATTAAATGTAGATTTAATAAGAAATGCATTAGAAGTTGGTAAAAAAGTCTATAGTTTTCGAGATAAGGATGAATGTAAAAAGTTATTTAAAGAAAATTATAAAAAATTAATTTATTGTAACAGTGTTAAAGACGTTATAGATTAATAAATTGAAATTTTTTATTCATATTTTAAAATTCATGCAGTAAAATTTTAAATTTTTTATTGACAAAGTTATAAATTTTACATAGAATAGTTATAATAAGTTTTTACAGGTAATAAAAATAATGATATATATCACTCATATATACCTTGAATAAGGCAAGGAGTATCTACCGGAAACCGTAAATTTCCGACTATGTGTGACTATGGTAAGTATATAAACATACCATTTTCACTCATACATTTTGTGAAAATAGTATGTTTTTTTTGCATATAGTAAATAATAGGTAAAGATAGAATAAAGACTAAAAACAAGATTTAAAATATTTAGATTTAAATTACAAATTATTTGAAAGGATGTGCGGTATAGTGGCTATTATATGGAAAACAGGATATACTTTTGATGACGTTTTATTAGTACCAAATAAATCTGAGGTGTTACCAAAGGAAGTTAGTTTGAAAACTAATTTAACTAAAACTATAAAATTAAATATTCCTCTTATGAGTGCTGGCATGGATACTGTTACTGAATCTAAAATGGCAATAGCTATGGCAAGAGAAGGTGGAATAGGGATTATACATAAAAATATGAGTATAGAAAGACAAGCTTCTGAAGTTGATAGAGTTAAAAGACAAGAAAATGGTGTAATAACTGATCCATTTTCACTTTCACCAGAACATAAGATTGAAGATGCTCTAAAATTAATGAGTAAATATAGAATTTCAGGTGTACCAATAACTGTAGATGAAAAACTAGTTGGAATCATAACAAATAGAGATATTGTTTTTGAAAATGATTATTCAAGAAAAATTAAAGAAGTTATGACAAAAGAAAATCTTATAACTGCACCAGAAGGAACTACAGTAGAAGAAGCTAAAGAATTATTAAAAAATCATAAAATAGAAAAATTACCACTTGTAGATAAAGAGAATAATTTAGTAGGATTAATAACTATAAAAGATATTGAAAAAGTAAAGAGATATCCTAATGCAGCAAAAGATTCTAAAGGTAGACTATTATGTGGAGCTGCTGTAGGAGTTACTAAAGATATGATGGTAAGAGTAGATGCTCTTGTTGATGCAAATGTAGATGTAATAACATTAGATACTGCACATGGACATTCAAAAGGAGTTTTAGATGCTGTTAAGGCTGTAAAAACTAAATATCCAGAGTTACAAGTAATTGCAGGTAATGTAGCTACAGCAGAAGCTACAAAGGATTTAATAAAATCAGGAGCTGATTGTGTAAAAGTAGGTATAGGACCAGGATCTATATGTACAACAAGAGTTGTTGCAGGTGTTGGAGTACCTCAACTTACAGCAGTAATGGATTGTGTTGAAGAAGCAAATAAACATGGAGTACCAGTAATTGCAGATGGTGGATTAAAATATTCTGGAGATATAGTAAAGGCGCTTGCAGCAGGAGCTAAAATTTGTATGATGGGTTCAATGTTTGCTGGTTGTGAAGAAGCACCAGGTGAAACTGAAATATATCAAGGAAGAAGCTACAAAGTATATAGAGGAATGGGATCTCTTGCAGCAATGCAGTGTGGTAGTAAGGATAGATATTTCCAAGAAGACAGCAAGAAATTAGTTCCAGAAGGTGTAGAAGGTAGACTACCATACAGAGGATATGTTACAGAGACTATTTTCCAAATGCTAGGCGGAATTCGTTCAGGAATGGGATATTTAGGGGCTAAAACATTAGAATATTTATATGAAAATGCTAAATTTGTAGTACAGACTTCAGCAGGATTTAGAGAAAGTCACCCACATGACATAAACATAACTAAAGAAGCACCAAACTATAGCGTAAACAGATAGTTTTTAGATAATATAAGGTTAAAATATGGAGGTGCCGCATGGAAAGAGAATTAGTTTTAGTAATTGATTTTGGTGGACAGTATAATCAGCTTATCGCAAGAAGAGTTAGAGAAAACAGTGTTTATTGTGAAATAGTTCCTTATGATTATTCAATAGAAAAAATAAAAGGAAAAAATCCTAAAGGGATAATATTTACTGGTGGACCAAATAGTGTATATGAAGAAGGTTCTCCAAGATTAGATAAAGAAATTTTTGAATTAGGTATTCCTATACTTGGGATATGTTATGGAGATCAATTAATGGCATATACATTAGGTGGAGAAGTTAAAACTCCAGAAAAAAGAGAGTATGGAAAAACTGAAGTAGATTTAAAAACTGAAAGTTTATTATTTAAAGGTATAGATAGTAAAGACCAATGTTGGATGAGCCACACAGATTATATATCAAAAACACCAGAAGGTTTTGAAGTAATAGCTACAACAGATGAGTGTCCATGTGCTGCTATGGCAAATGTGGACAAAAAATTATATGGAGTTCAATTCCATCCAGAAGTTGAACATACATTATTCGGAAAGAAAATGCTTCAAAATTTCTTGTTTGAGGTTTGTAATTTAAAAGGCGATTGGTCAATGTCTTCTTTTGCACAAGAAAAAATAAAAGAAATAAAAAAATTAGTTGGAGACAAAAAGGTGATATGTGCACTTTCTGGTGGAGTAGATTCATCAGTAGCAGCAGTGATTGTTCATAAAGCTATAGGAAAGCAATTAACTTGTATATTTGTAGATCATGGTCTTCTTAGAAAAGATGAAGGTGATCAAGTAGAAAAAATATTCAAGAAACAATTTGATATGAACTTAATAAGAGTAAATGCTCAAGAAAGATTTTTATCAAAATTAAAAGGTGTATCTGACCCAGAAAGAAAGAGAAAAATAATTGGAGAAGAATTTATTAGAGTTTTTGAAGAAGAAGCTAATAAATTAGGCGATATAGATTATCTTGTTCAAGGAACAATTTATCCGGATGTTGTAGAAAGTGGTACAAAAACATCTGCAACAATAAAGAGTCATCACAATGTAGGCGGACTTCCAGAGGATATGCAGTTTTCTCTTATAGAACCTTTGAGAGAGTTATTTAAGGATGAAGTAAGAGCTGTAGGAGAAGAACTTGGTATACCTCACAAGCTTGTATGGAGACAGCCATTCCCAGGACCAGGTCTTGCTATAAGGGTTCTTGGAGAAATAACTGAAGATAAACTTTTCATTGTAAGGGAAGCGGATGCTATTTTCAGAGAAGAGATTGCAATTGCAGGACTAGATGAAAAGATATGGCAGTACTTTGCATGTCTTCCAAACATTCAATCTGTAGGAGTTATGGGAGATGAAAGAACTTATTGTCACACAATAGCATTAAGAGCCGTAACTTCTTCTGATGCTATGACTTCTGACTGGGCAAGAATACCATATGAGGTATTGGATAAAGTTAGTCGTAGAATTGTTAACGAAGTTAAAGGAGTAAACAGAATTGTTTATGATGTAACTTCAAAACCACCATCTACAATAGAGTGGGAATAAACTAGGCACTGTCTGTGACGTAAATATCATTTATTTATGCTAGGAAATATTTTAGTATTGCTAAGATAATGAGTAAAAGACTTCTAAGTTTAAGTTAGAGTAAAAACTTTAACTAAATTTAGAAGTCTTTTTATTATTACAGATTCACTACAAAACATGTTAGAATAAGTTTTATTTTATTAATTTTACTATATCAGTTATTGAATTTATATTTGTACTAAACATATCAAAAAATTTTAAAGCTAGTACACATTGGAATGCTAAAATTATCATAAATAAGAAAAATACTATACTAAATTTTATGAATTAGTTTAATCTTAAGATGATATTAAAGGTTATATTATAATAGAGAAATAATATATTATATCATTGCATATTATTTCCTAATGATAATTTTCGATATTTACAAGGAAGTAATCCTGTGCTTTTTCGAAACAATTGTGAAAAACGGCTAGCGCTTTGATATCCTACAATTCGTGCAATTTGACCTATACTTAAATCTGTATTTGCTAAAAGATGTTCAGCTTGACTCATACGTCGATGTTGAATGTATTCTGTGATAGTACACTTATGTACCTTTTTAAATGTGGATTTTAATTTGGTAGTTCCCATACATGCTATTTGAGCAAGTTGTTCTAAATGTAAGTCAAAAGCATAATGATCATTTATATAACTAGTAACAGTTTCTAAGTGATTGAAATCTTGTTTTGTTATTCTTTGTGAAATTTTTGGCTTCATTTGTTTTGATCTTTCTACAATAAGAGATATTGACTCTGCAACTTTACCTTCATAAAATAGTTTTGCGGCCATTCCAGTTCCACGATAACTTTTTATTTGATTTAATAATAAAACCATTTCTGGAAAATCGGTTGCTTCGTTTATGCTCAGTAGAGCAGAGTGTATGTTTATATATTCCGTTGGATATTTTTTACTTAAGTAATTCTCATAATATTCTGGTGTTAGCTCGATACCAATTGAACGGATTGGTATATTTTTATGAAATAATGCTTGGTATACATTTTCATTACTCCAATATCCTTTTACACATCCTGCATTTAATCGTTTATATGGGTTTAATTCTTCACCTGAAATAGAGTCATAATAAGTAATACTTAAATATTCTGGTAATTGACATTTTAGAAAATAGTCTTCATAAAAGAAAAAATTATGTATAACGATTGCAAACAGGTCTTCATGAGTATATATCCAATAATATCCTTTGCCTATATTAGGATCAATTCTGTAGGTTTGACCCATTACATTGTATTGTTGATTAGGGTCTTCAAGTGTAAATCCTTTTTCAAGTAGATAAGGTTCGTGAATATCTTTAATAATACTTTTCATCAAATCTCCTCCTAATATTATGATTGGACTAATTTTTATTACGATTAGACGAATATATCTACAAATTATTGTGATTTTTTAGATACATTGTATACTTTAACTATAGATAGCAATAACTAACTTATTGCTATTTTAATGTCTAGTAATGACTTTGTCAATGAGGCTTGACAGGGGAAAATATACAATTTTGTTAGGAGGAATTTTATATGATTAATACAACACCTAATATTAAAAAAGGATTAACAGTTAAAGATTTGGTGACAGCAGGTATTTTTTCTGCACTTTTTTTTGTAGTGACTGTTATTGGAGGAATATTTTTTGCACCAAACCCAGTGTTAACTTTTTTATTGCCACCAGCTGTAGCTCTTCTTACAGGACCAATTTACCTTTTGCTTTTAGCTAAAGTGCCAAAACATGGACCTATTATCATTCTTGGTATTTTAATGGGATTACTTATGTTTGTAACAGGAATGTATTGGATGTGGACAGTAGCTTATGTGATACTTGCTATTATTGCAGAATTAATTTCAGGATTAGGTAAATTCAAAAATATAAAATTGAATATTTTAGGATTTATGATTTTTTCATTAAATCCTCTTGGTTCTTATATGATGCTTTGGATAAATCAGAAAAAATACATAGAATATCTAGTTGGAAAAGGAACAGAGCAGAATTATATGAATACTATGATTGCCACAGCAAAGGATTGGATGATTCCAGCAATTATTATTGGAACATTATTATGTGCATTGATTAGTGCTTTACTTGGTAAAAGATTACTTAGAAAACAATTTGAAAAAGCAGGAATTGTAGCATGAAGCTATCATTTAAAACTGGGAACAAAAAGCAGGGACTTATACATATAGACCCAAGAACAAAATTATTTATTCTTTTAGCAGGTAATTTGTCTGTACTATTTGCGGGATCTATAAAGTATGAAATAATATTTGCAAGTGCTATTTTATTACTTGGAATTCTTTGCGGTGCATATGAATTTTCATTAAAAATGGCTATTACATATTTTATCATATTAATAATTCAGATGTTGGGTTCAATATATTTAAGTGGAACTTGTAAAATAATGATTGTAAGTTTTTCCATGTTTATACGAAAAATATTTCCATGCGGTATGCTTGGCGGAATATTAATTTCCACAACACGAGTAAATGAATTTATGGCTGCCATGAATCGTATTCATATGCCTAAAAATATAGTAATCTCTCTAACTGTAATGATGAGATATTTTCCAATGATTGGAGAGGATTGGGGACATATTAAAGATGCAATGAAAATGAGAGATGTATCGCTGTCATTTCGCAGTTTGGTAGTGAATCCACTTCAGACAATAGAATGTATGTATGTTCCACTTATGATGTCTGCTTCTAAAATATCAGATGAACTTTCTGCAGCAGCAATTACAAGAGGAATTGAAAATCCAAAACTTCGTACGTGTCTTCAGAAGATTCATTTTTCATATGTGGATATTATTTGTACAATTTGCTTTTCCATATTATTAGGAATAGCAATTACAACATAGAGGAGGCAGAAGATTGATTAAAATAGAAGATGCTTCTTTTTCTTATAATGGGAAAGAAGGAAATGGAATTAAAAATGTTAATATTACAATTAAAAAAGGTGAATGTATTTTGCTTACTGGACGTAGTGGATGTGGTAAAACTACAATTATACGTATGATTAATGGTTTAATTCCAAATTTTTATTCCGGAGATCTGAGAGGATCTATAAAAATAGATAAAAAAAATATATTAGATATGCCCATGTATGAAATTGCAGAAAAAGTAGGATCGGTATTTCAAAATCCAAGAACTCAGTTTTTTAATGTAGATACAGATAGTGAAATTGCATTTGGTATAGAAAATCTTTCCTATCCATACGAGAAATTAAAAGAATGTGTAGAAAAAACAAAAAATGATTTGCATATTGAAAAATTGATGGGAAGAAGTATTTTTGAATTATCTGGAGGAGAAAAACAGAAAATAGCTTTTAGTTCTATTTATGCTATGTCACCAGATATTTATGTTCTTGATGAACCATCGTCTAATTTAGATGTAGATGCTACAATGGAGCTTCGTGATAATTTAATGATGTTAAAAAAACAAGGAAAAACAATTATAATAGCTGAACATAGACTTTATTATCTTAAAGATATTATTGATAAGGCAGTTTATGTAGATAATGGGGAAATTAAAAAAATATATACGAAAGAAGAATTTGTTGAAATTCCAGAAGAACAAAGAATAGAAATGGGTCTTAGAGTCATGAATTTATCTAGCATAGTACCACTAGAAAATAAAAAAAAATCAAAAAAACATACTTTAAAAATAGATAATATGAGTACATATTATAAAAACAAAGTTATTATGGATAATATTTCTGTTGGTGCAGCGCGTGGAGAAATTATTGGAATTATAGGACATAATGGAGCTGGTAAGTCTACATTCTTACGAAGTGTTTGTGGATTACATAAGGGATGCAGTGGAAGTTTTTTATGGGATGGAAAAAAGGTAAATAAAAAACAGCGGTTGAAACTTTCCTATATGGTTATGCAGGATGTTAATTATCAGCTCTTTGCTGAAAGTGTAGAACAGGAATGTTATCTTGGGATTAAAAATCCAGATACTGAAATTGTAAAACAAGTAATGAAAGAATTAAAAATTTATCAGTATAAAAACCGGCATCCTAATACTTTATCAGGCGGTCAAAAGCAGCGTACTGCTGTGGCTGTTAGCATGATTTGTAATAAAGAAATACTTGTTTTTGACGAACCTACAAGTGGGCTTGATTTTGGTAGTATGAAGCAAGTTACAAAATTGTTTACAAAACTGGCTAGTATGGGAAAAATAATTTTTGTAGTTACTCATGATTACGAATTTATTTCTTCTGTTTGCAACCGTATTTTTCATTTTGATGATGGTATGTTAAAAGATGATTTTCTACTAAATGATAAGAATGAAAAAAAACTTAAGGAGTTTTTCATTGTATCTTAAAGAAGGGGTAAAGTATTTCTACAATTTGTTTTTTTATACCTGTAATATTATATTAACATCAGACAATTATGGGTTTATTGAAGGTTAAAATGAGAAGTGTCTAAATAAAAATATAATAAAAAAGTGTTTATAATATTTCTTACAAGAATGTTGTAAACATTTTTTTGTTTTAGTAAATTGACAAAAGATAGAGTGAGATAAATGAATATAGAGTCATATACGAATAAATATCCGCTATATACAAATATTTACAATTAAATATATGTATTATATTATGAAATTAAAGGGTATTTATTTTTCAATAGTATGTAATAAAAGTAATTTATATACTATTAAAATGAGGATATGTTGTAATAAATATTTTATATAGTAAAAATAATTGAAATTATCTCAAAAAATAATTTTAATTTTCGAAATTTTCATTCATATTAAAAAGGATATTTATACATAATATATTAATCAAAATGAAAGAGGGGTTATATTTGTTAAATTTTTTTGAAAGTATTAATGGATTTTTGTGGAATTATTTTTTAATCTTTGCGTTGTGTGGGACAGGTATATTTCTCACTATTTCTTTTAAGGGAATTCAAATCACTAAATTTGGAAGGGCATTTAAAAAAGTATTTTCATCTATATCTATAAAAGGTAAAAGAGCTAATGAGGATGGAATGTCTTCTTTTCAAGCACTAGCTACAGCGGTGGCATCTCAAGTTGGAGCAGGAAATTTAGCAGGTGCAGCTACAGCAATTACATCAGGAGGACCTGGTGCAATTTTTTGGATGTGGCTAAGTGGATTTTTTGGAATGAGTACAATATTTAGTGAGGCTGTTTTAGCTCAAATTTATAAGAAAAAAGTAAATGGACATATGGTAGGAGGACCAGCTTTTTATATAAGAGATGGACTTAAAAAACCAGTTTTAGCAATGTTTTTTGCAGTTGGATATATAATTTTTGGATTGTTTGATAATACTGTTCAAGCTAATTCATTAGGTAAGGCTTTTATTAAAGCGTGGAATGTCCCAAGTATAGTTATAGGATTAATAATAGGTATACTTGCAGCAATAGTATTTATAGGAGGTATAGGAAGAATAGCTTCTTTATGTGAAAAAGTTGTACCTTTAATGGCTTTAATGTATATAATTGGTGCAATAATCATAGTGGTTATGAATGCATCAAACATAGGACTTGCTTTTAAAATGATTTTTGTGTGTGCTTTTAGTCCTAGAGCAGCGGCAGGTGGATTTTTAGGAGCTTCTGTGAAACAAGCTGTGAGATATGGTGTAGCAAGAGGATTGTATTCCAATGAAGCTGGTATGGGAACTACTCCACATGCTCATGCAGTAGCAAAAGTTAAACATCCTGTACAACAAGGATTATCGGCTATAATTGGTTTGTTTATTGATACTTTTGTAATATTAACATTAACAGCTATAATAATTCTTGTAACAGGAGCTGCAGATGGAAACATTACAGGAATTGAACTTACTCAAAACGCATTTAAGAGTGTTTTTGGAAATGCAGGATTATATTTTATAGCTGTAGCATTATTCTTTTTCTGTTTTACTACAATAATAAGTATATACTTTTTTGGAGAATGTAATTTTAGATATTTGTTCAAAGGAAAAGGTTTAATAATTTATAAGATACTTATGTTTTGTATAATTGTAATTGGTCCTAGTCTTGAAGTACAAATGGTATGGGAGTTTATGGATACCTTTAATGCGATTATAATTATACCAAACTTAATAGCTTTACTTGGACTTGTAGGAGTAGTTAAAAAATCTATTAAAGATTATAATGAGAAATTTGAAAAGAAAGCTGTCTCTAAAAGTAATGATATAAATATGTAGTTCTATTAAATGACTTTGATTTTAAAACTCCCCTTAGCCATT
Organism: Haloimpatiens myeolchijeotgali; assembly: GCF_042688525.2. Taxonomy (GTDB): domain Bacteria; phylum Bacillota; class Clostridia; order Clostridiales; family Clostridiaceae; genus Haloimpatiens. The sequence continues at coordinate 3,383,971 of NZ_JBHWAB010000001.1, read as the reverse complement.
AATTTAAAATGGATTAATGGGAGTTTTTTATGTTTTATTCTTATTCTTGAACATAAAATTTCATTGTGTTTCTAATTTTATTAAGATTATAGTTGCTTTATTAAAATTTATAAGATATTTTGATTAGTATATATTTTAACTAAATTTAGTTAAAAACAAAAACAATTTAGTATATAATATAAACAAGAAATTAACTATATAATAAGGAGATTACTATGAATATTCAAATATATGGAACTAGAAAATGTTTTGATACTAAGAAAGCAGAAAGATATTTTAAGGAAAGAAGAATTAAATATCAATTTATAGATCTAAAACAAAAGGCTTTAAGCAAAGGTGAGCTTAATAGTGTTAAAAATGCAGTAGGGTTAAAAGAACTTATAAATAATAAAAGTAAAGAATACACTAGATTAAATATCGAACATATAACAACAAGTAGTGTGAAAGAAGAAATACTTTTAAATAATCCAAAGTTGTACAAAACTCCTATAGTTCGTAATGGCAGAAAAGCTACTGTAGGATATAAGCCAGAAATATGGAAAGAATGGGAATAAATGATTCAATAAAAAAGCAAATAGATAGAGATGGAATAAGATTAGTTTAAAGTGTTAATTACTATGGGATAACCATAGTAATTTTATTTTTTGTTAAAATTAAAAAAATAAATGACTAAAAGTCATAAAAATTTTAAATTAGGTAAATAATATTAGTAAAAATGCCAATACATAAAAATAAAGGGAGATGCGAGTATGAAAAAATTTGCAAAAGTTATATCAAATAATCCAATTAAAGTAATAATTATATCAGTGTTATTAATATTTCCGGCGTTGTATGGCATGTTCTCAACGAGAATTAATTATGATTTACTAACGTATTTACCTAAAAATTTAGATTCTATGAAAGGTCAACAAATATTAGAAAAAGATTATTCTGATGCAGCTACATCAATGCTGATAGTAGAAAATATGGAATCTAAAGATATAGTAAAAATAAAAAATCAAGTAGCAAAAGTAGAAGGGGTTAATAAAGTAATTTGGATTAATGATATTTTAGATACAAGTATTCCAAAGCAAATATTACCACAAGAAATTAAAGATGGTTTTTACAGCAAAAACTCTACAATGTTAATAATTAAATTTAATGAATCTGCTTCTTCTGATAAAACACAAAATGCTATAACATCAATAAGAAAAATAACTAATAATCAATGTTTTTTAAGTGGTGTATCAGCAATTGTTAAAGATACTAAGGACTTAGCAGATAAAGAAACACCGTTTTATGTATTACTTGCAGTTATATTTTCAGTTATAGTTCTTTCACTAACAATGAAATCTGCAATTATTCCTTTTATATTTTTATTAGAAATTGGTTTAGCCATAGTATATAATTTTGGAACTAATATATTTTTAGGCGAAATATCTTATGTTACAAAAGCACTGGCGGCAGTACTTCAACTTGGAGTTACCATGGATTACTCTATATTTTTACTTCACAGATATGATGAAGAAAGAGAAAATTTTCAGGATAAGCATGAAGCAATGGCACAAGCTATTTCTAAAACAATAGGTTCTATAGCGGGAAGTTCACTTACAACAATAGCAGGATTTTTAGCACTGTGTGTTATGACTTTGGGTCTTGGAAAAGATATAGGAATTGTAATGGCTAAGGGGGTACTTTTAGGAGTTGTTTGCACAGTGACAATATTGCCAGCTCTGATTTTAGTATTTGACAAACCTATACATAAGTTTAGCCATAAAACACTATTACCTAGATTTGAAAAAACAGCTGATTTAGTCACTAATAAATATAAGTTGTTTATAGTATTAGCTTTGTTATTGTTTGTTCCAGCTATATATGGCAATAATCATACAAAAGTTTATTACAATTTAGATGAATCTTTACCGAAAGATATGAAGTCTATTATAGCTACTAATAAACTTAAGAAAGATTACAATATGACAACTACTCATTTTATTATAGTGGATAATAATTTAGAAAGTTATAAGACAAAAGAAATGTTAGATAAAATTGAAAATGTAGATGGTATAGATAAAGTACTATCTTATAATAAATTAATTGGTGCCTCTATACCTGAAATTTTTATACCACAAGATATAAAGGAGATTTTTAAGCAGGATGGGTATAATTTAATAATTGTAAATTCAAAATATAAAGCGGCAAGAGATGAAGAAAATAGGCAAATAAGTAAAATAAATAGTATAGTAAAAAGTTATGATAAGAATGCTATGGTAGCAGGAGAAGGGCCGCTTACCAAGGATTTGATAGAGGTTGCAGATAAAGATTTTAAACATGTAAGTTCAGTTTCTATAATGGCTATATTTGGGATAATACTAATTTTATTTGTGTCAGGTTCAATACCAATAATGTTAGTTGCAGCAATTCAATTGGCAATTTTTATAAATATGGCAATTCCATATTATACAGGAACAGAAATTCCTTTTATAGCTTCAATAGTAATTGGTTGTGTACAGCTTGGAGCAACTGTTGATTATGCAATACTTATGACTACTAGATTTAGAGAAGAGATAAGAAATGGTTATGATAAATTTGAAGCTATGAACATAGCTGTAAAAGGCTCAGCAAGGTCAATAGTAACCAGTGGATTTACTTTTTTTGCAGCTACATCTAGTGTTGGCATAATTTCTAATATGGATTTGATAAAAAGTTTATGCGGCATGATTGCAAGAGGAGCTCTTATAAGCATGGGGGTAATAATATTTATTCTTCCTTCGATTTTATTAGTATTTGAAAAGTTCATAAGAGTTACTTCAAAAAATTGGGATAAAGATCCTAAAGTTAAGTTAAATAATAAAATGGCATAAGATTACTTGAAGGAGAGGATTGTTATGAATAACAAGAGTATTTTGAAGAAAATAATTAGTTTAGTTATTGTAATATCAATGGTTAATTCTTTTACAGTATATGCAAAGACACCAGTAGTTAAAGATGAATCAGTTTATACTATATTAAATCAAGAGGGAAAAGTAAAAAACAAAATTGTTAGTGATTGGCTTCATGCAAACTCTAAAATATCACAAATCAATGATAAATCAATACTTAAAGATATTCATAATGTAAAAGGAGAAGAAACTCCACAAATTAAAGGAAATAATGTTATTTGGAAAACAAATAAAAAAGATATATTTTATCAAGGAAATACAAGTAAAGAGCTTCCACTACAAGTTAGTATTAAATATGAATTGAACGGGAAGAAAATAAAACCCCAAGAGCTTGCAGGTAAGTCAGGAAAGATAAAGGTTAATATTGATTTTATAAATAAATCATTTAAAAATGTTAAAGTAAATGGCAAGAATAGAAAAGTATATACACCGTTTGCTACAGTAACGGTAGTAAATTTGCCAATAAACAAGTTTAAAAATGTAAAAATAAATAATGGAGAAATAGTTTGTGATGGAAATAATCAAATTGTAACGGCTGTTACTATGCCAGGATTAAAGGAAAGTTTAAGTGTTAGTAGTAAAGTGAATGACTTAATAGATTTAAATGATGGTTTAGAGATTACTTCAGATGTAAATAATTTTGAGATGCGTTCTATAATGGTTACAGCAACTCCAAAACTTCCAGAAATTAAAGAACTAAAAGGTGTTAAGAAGTTAGATGAGCTTGTAGATGGTATAAGTAATTTGAAAAAATCTAGTGGTAAATTAGTAAGTGGTAGTGAAAATTTAAAAAAAGGCAGCGAAAAATTAAAAGAAGGATTAAATGAGGCGGCAAGTAAAGTTAAGAAATTGGAAGAGGATATAAGTAAAAATAAAGAAAAAACAGATTTGATAAAATATGATAATAAAGTATCCTTAGAAAGAAAGTTAATGGAAGATGCGTTCTTTGCAAAAGATTTAGATACATCTATGTTAGATATGGCAGCTGTATTTTCAGATGAAAAAAATAAAAAGCTTTTAGAAAAAACGATGAAAGATTATAAAGAGTTACATTTAAATACAATAATGAAATTACCAAGTATGAAGAATGTTGCATCAGAAGATAATGTAGAAAAAATTAGTAAATTAGTAGATGATACATATGATATATCTAAGATTGATAAAGAAAAGTTAAATGATGTAGTAAATATTTTAAGTGAAAGTGATGTAATAATTAAATTAGCAAAGGATACACAAAAATTATATGACAATATAGATGTAGAAAAGTTTAATTCTATTATGAAATTATCGAAACAAGAGGATAGTATATCGAGAATTATAGAATGTGCTAATAAATTAGATAAAAGTATAAAATCTAAAAAGCTAAAACCACTTGTAGAATTATCTGAAAATAAAGAGAAACTAGATTTGTTTTTAAAATCTAGTAAAGAATTATCTGAAATGAATTTAGATAAAATTAAAGATAATGTAGATAAACAAAATTTAAGTGCATTAAATTTTATAGAATCTACTAGTTTTTTAGATGATAGTAAACAATTAAATTCACTTAAAGACTCCATAAATAAAAATACACAACTTACAAAACAAGAAAAAGAGAAGTTAGAGATGCTGATAGAAGTTTCGAATGATTCTAGAAATAGTATGAAAAATACAACATCAGCTATGAATACTATGAAAAGTAATATTGAAAAAATTGATTCATTAAAAAAAGACTTAAATTCTGCATCAGTCTTATTTAATGAAATTGATGATAGTATGGAGTATGTTAATAACACTATAATTCCTACTAACAATGAACTCCTTGAAGAACTTACAAATATAAAACCTGTGCTAAATGATGTATCAAAAGATGTTGATTATATAAAAAGTTTATCATCTGAATTTAATAAAGTTGATAGTCAATTTAAAAATAATAAATTACTTATTCAAACATTACAAAAAAATTCGATTTCAGAAACTGAAGTATACATGAAAGAAATAACTCCGGTATTTATTTCTATGAAGGATGATGTAGATGAAAATAAAAAAATTCTAAAATCAGCAAAAGTAGTATTACAAGTATCAAAGCTTAGTGGTGGATTTGAAAAATATATGGATAAAATAAGTGCACTACAAGAAGATATACAAAATACAAAACCTATTATAAGTACTATTGAAAAAAATATGACTGAGGATAAATTATTACAATTAGAAAATGCTCCTAAGCTTATTGATAAATTTAAAGAAATTCAAAAAGATTTAAAGGATAGTCAAGATATATTAAATGTTTTAAGAGAAACATTAGACGAGGAAAATGTAAAAAACACAAGAAAACTAATAAATGCAGTACCAGTACTAACAAAGGGTATAGAACAAATTACAAAAGGTTCAAATGATTTGGATAGTGGGCTGGAAAAATTATCAGGAAATATGAAGAAGTTTAATGATAATGGGATTGTAAAACTTCATGATAAATTTAATAATAAAACTTCAGATATACAGGAATTGATGGATATAAAAGATGAAATAGTAAAATGTTCTAATGAGTATAAAACATTTACAGGTGTTACTAAAGATATGGAAGGTAAAGTAAAGTTTATAATGAAAACTGAGGATATCAAAGTTCCCAAAATAAAGGAAATATCTAAAGATTTTTAAGTATTAAAAAAGGGTTGAAAGCTTTAAGTTAAAGTTTTCAACCCTTTTTATAAGTCCTATTTTACATGATTTTAAAAAGAATATGTTGTGTAAAAAACACTTGAATAAGGTTTTCTATGCAATGTGTGCCTTTCCTCTTATTAAGGGTAAAATTATAAAAAAACATATTAGAAAATTATATAAATTAAATATTTACAAAATATTAAAAAAATATGTGTTGACTATTAGTCATGGTGTAATATAATGTAATTGTGATAAATGACTAAAAGTCATATTTAAATAGGGAGAATTTGGGTACATAAAAGTATAAAAAGGGGATGTAATAATGAAAAGGTTTGGGAGATTTATATCTAAAAATTCTATTCTAGTTATAGTTATATCTGTACTATTATTATTTCCAGCATTATTTGGCATGATATCAACGAGAATTAATTATGACTTATTAACTTATTTACCTAAAAATTTAGATTCTATGAAAGGTCAACAAATATTAGAAAATGACTATTCAGATGCAGCAACATCTATGCTTATAATCGAAGATATGGAAGCTAAAGATATAGTAAAGATAAAAAATAAAGTATCAAAAGTAGAAGGAGTTAATAATGTAATTTGGGTTGATGATCTTCTAGATACAAGTATTCCCAAAGAAATATTACCTGATGAACTTAAGAAGGGGTTTTATAGTAATAATTCTACAATGTTAATAATTAAATTTAATGGCTCTTCTTCTTGTGATGAAACTCAAAAGGCTATAGCATCCATAAGAAAATTAGCAAATAAGCAATGCTTTTTAAGTGGTATGTCAGCAATTGTTAAAGATACAAAAGATTTGGCAGATAAAGAAACTCCATTTTATGTACTACTAGCAGTGATATTTTCAGTTATAGTTCTCTCGTTAACTATGAAATCAGCAATTATTCCATTTATATTTTTGCTAGAAATAGGTATAGCAATATTATATAATTTTGGAACAAATATATTTTTAGGTGAAATATCCTATGTAACAAAAGCTCTTGCGGCGGTACTTCAACTTGGAGTTACCATGGATTATTCAATTTTCTTACTTCACAGATATGATGAAGAAAGAGGAAATTTTGAGGATAAGCGTGAAGCTATGGCAGAGGCTATATCAAAAACTATAGTTTCAATAACAGGAAGTTCACTTACAACAGTAGCAGGTTTCTTAGCTTTATGTACTATGAGCTTGGGACTTGGAAAAGATATAGGAATAGTAATGGCTAAGGGTGTACTTTTAGGAGTTATATGTACAGTAACAGTATTACCAGCTTTAATCTTAGTATTTGATAAGCCTATTCATAGATTTAGTCATAAGACAGTACTTCCTAGTTTTGAGAAGGCAGCAAATTTAGTAACTAAAAAGTATAAAGTATTTATAGTATTATTTTTGTTGTTGTTTATTCCAGCTATATATGGAAACAATCATACAAAGGTTTATTACAATTTAGATGAATCACTTCCAAAAGATATGGAATCTATTGTTGCAACAAATAAATTAAAAAAAGATTATAAAATGACAACTACACATTTTATTCTTGTAAGTGATAAAGTGAAAAGTTATAAAGCAAAAGAAATGATTAAGAAAATAGAAAAAGTAGATGGTATAGATAAAGTTCTTGCTTATGATAAATTTATAGGACCTGCATTACCAGAAAGTTTTATACCAAAGGATATTAAGGAAATATTTAAGCACGGAGGATATAATTTAATAATTGCAAATTCAAAATATAAGGCAGCAAGAGATGAAGAAAATGCTCAAATAGATAAAATAATTACAATAGCAAAGAGTTATGATAGTCATGCTATGGTAGCAGGGGAAGGACCTCTTACTAAGGATTTAATAGAAGTTGCAGATAAGGATTTTAAAAATGTAAGTTTTGCTTCTATAATAGCTATATTTGCAATAATATTACTTCTATTTGCATCAGGTGCAATACCAATTTTATTAGTTTCTGCAATTGAATTAGCTATTTTTATAAATATGGCAATTCCATATTATACAGGAACGGTAATACCTTTTATAGCTTCAATAGTAATTGGTTGTATACAACTTGGAGCAACTGTTGACTATGCAATATTAATGACTACTAGATTTAGAGAAGAAATAAGAAATGGTTATGATAAATTTGAAGCTATGAATATAGCGGTTAAAGGTTCAGCAAAATCTATAGTAACTAGTGGACTTACTTTCTTTGCAGCTACATCAAGTGTTGGGATAGTTTCCAATATGGACTTAATAAAGTGTTTATGTGGAATGATTGCAAGAGGAGCTCTTATAAGTATGGGAGTAATAATATTTATACTACCTTCAATTTTATTGGTATGTGAGAAATTTATAAAGGTTTCAACTAGAAATTGGGATAAAGAGTCAGAGTTTAAATTAAAAAAACAAATAGCTGAAAGTAACTAAAAGGAGATGGGGGTATTATGAAAACGAAGGGTATGTCAAAAAAGGTTATTGCTTTGGTTATCATGGGTACTATGTTAGGAAGTAATGTGGTATATGCTGAAGATGTTGTAGAAAAAGAAGAATCAGTCTATGTTACTTTAACACAAGAGGGTAAAATTAAAGATGAAATAGTAAGTAATTGGCTTCATAGTGATGATAAAGATGCAAAAATAGAAGATAATTCTATTTTAAAACAAGTAAAAAATGTAAAAGGTGATGAAATACCAAAAGTTGAAGGAAATAAATTGATTTGGGATTCAAAGCAAAATGATATATTTTATCAAGGTAAAACCGATAAAAAATTACCTGTAGATATAGATATACGTTATTATTTAGATGGAAGAGAAATAAAACCAAAAGATTTAGCTGGTAAGTCAGGTAAGATAAAAATAAAGGTAGATTTTAAGAATAATGATGCTCATGTAGTTAATATAAAGGGAAAGAATAGAAAAATATATACTCCCTTTACTACAGTAGCAGTTTTAAATTTCCCAATGGATAAATTTAAAAATGTTGAAATTAATGAAGGTAAAATGATAAGTGATGGTAACAATCAAGTAGTTACTTTCATAGGGTTCCCAGGAGTAGAAGATAGTTTAGATTTAGATAAATATGATTTAGGTGAGGAAAAAATTAATATACCACAAAATTTAGAGGTTACAGCAGATGTTGATAAGTTTGAATTAGGACCTGTTATGATTACAACAACTCCTGAACTTGTAGATTTAGAAAAGCTTGAAGAAGCAGACGAAGTAGATGAACTAAAAGATGGATTGAATGATCTTGAAGATGCAGCACAAAAATTAGTAGATGGATCTAATGAATTAAGTGATGGAGTTCACGAAGCAAAAAGTAAGCTTCAAGAAAAACTAGATGAACTGGATGAAAAATCACATTTGACAGATTTAGTTGAAAAGGATGAGTATGTAAATGGAGCAAGGCTTTTAATTAAAGATTCATTTGAAGTATTAGGACTAGATACATCTTTATTAGATTTTTCAACAAAGTATGCAACTAAGGATAATATAGAATTAGCAAAAACAGTATCGGATGATATTAAAGATTTAGATATGGACAGTATACTAGACGATGATAGTATAATTAATGATTCGTTTTTAAAATCTTTACCAGATTTTTTGACAGATGAAAATATAGATAGTGCAAATAAATTGATGGATCGTACAGATGAATTATCAGATGTTGATATGGATAAAATAAAACCATTTAAAAAATTAATGAGAGATTCAAGAGAATTAACTACCATAGCAGATTATGGAGATACTTTATATAGAGAATTAGATGATAGTAAATTAGAGCCTTTAATGCAATTTATTGGTTTAAAAGGTTATTTTAAAAGAATATATGAAGACGCTGTTAAAGTTAAGAGTATAAGTGAAAGACATATTGAACCTGCAATGAGAAAATATATTGATGATAAAAAAGATCAATTAAAACCTGTAATTGAGCAACAAGTAAAGGAAGCAACGGCGACAAAGAAGCAGTTTGAAAGTGCTAAGAAAGTAATAGAAAAAGGAGTTGTTCCACCAGAATTAAAACCATTATTAACAAAATTAGTTGATAAGGGAATTGGTGTAAAAGAAGAACAACTAAAGAGTATTATTGCAAAGGGAAAACTAAGTGAAGAAAATAAAAAAGAGTTATTGTATTTAGTGGAAAATGCTATAAATGTTCAAGAAGCAAAATTAAAAGATGTTATTAAAGTAGGAAAATTAGATGATGAAACTAAAGCATATGTAAAACCAATAGTTAATCAGATTATAGTTACAAAGAAAAACGTAATGTTAAAAGCTATAAATGAAGAAAAATTGACAAAACAACAAATTGGAGAAATATGTGCAATAATTGATAAAATTGATAATAAAGTTCTAGATGCAAAAACAAAAAAAATGTTAAAAGGAGCACTGCAAACTGGAGCATACAAAGGTAATGATAAATTAAAGAAAAATATTTCAAATATAGTATCTTTAGCCTATGGTGAAAAAATGAAGGAGTTAAATAAACTTATTGATGCAGGGACCATACCAGAACAGTTAAAACCTGAAATTACAAAAATGGTAATGGGAGCGTTAGAGTATAAAAAAGATTCTCTTAAAAAAGCTATAGAAAGTGGAAAATTAGATGAAAGTGCTAAAAATGATTTAAATAGAATTGTATCAGAATCAATGGTAGTTGTAAAAACAAAAATGAAAAATAACATAGAAAGCGGAACATTAGATGAATCTGATAAGCAAACTTTAAATACAGTAATAAATGAAGCAATAAAGACAATAGATCAAAAGCTTAAAGAGGTAAATGAGTTAATGGATAAATTAAGTAAAAATAAACCATTAACTAAATCTCAATTAGAAATGATTGTAGATGTAATTAAGAAAAATAACCAAGAATTAGAGACGGCAGTTGAAGGAAGTGATTTAAAAGACAGATATAAAAAAGAAATTAGTGATATAATTGATTTGGTAAATGGTACTGTAGGTAATGAAGAAGTATTAGATGGTTTTGTAAGTTTAGAAAATATGAAACTAAATATTGATACAATAATGAGACACACAGATATGAATAAAACAAAAGAAAGTATACATTATGTATCAAATTTAGTACCTCAAGTTAATGCATTTAAAAATTATTTAGATAAGCATAAGTATGCTTTAGACGAAGCTAAAAAAGCTTTAACGGATGATAATATTAAATATGTAAAAGATATGACTGAAAAATTAAAAGACATGAAGAAAGATTTAGATGACAATAAGGAAAACATTGATACAATAAAAGATTTATTAGATAAAAGTAAGAAATTTTTAGATGAAAATAAAGATTTTGATATTGAAGACATGAAAGATAAAATGAAAACATTAAATAAAGATTTAGACAGAGTTAAACCAATATTTGATCAAATGAAAGATGAAATGGAACAAAAGGGGTTAGAAGAAAAATTAGATGACGCTCCTGAGTTATTAGAAAAAGTTAATAATATGAAAAAAGATTTAGAGATGAATAGAAAAGTTTTAGAATTGACACAAGAAGCTTTAAATGACAACAATGTAAAAATGGCTAGAGAGCTTATGGATGCACTTCCAGATTTAGAAGATGGTATTGATAAATTAGAAGATGGATCAAAAGAGCTTTCGGATGGTATGGATAAATTTAAAAAAGAGGGTATAGATAAGATTGACGATGAGTTAAATGAAAAAGTGGATGATGTTGAAGAATTAATGGATACAAAGGATGAGATTGTAAAATTATCAGATAATTATAAGACGTTTACAGGTATAGGTAAAAATATGACAGGAAAAGTTAAGTTTATAATGAAAACTGAAGAGATTAAGATGCCAAAGGTAGAAAAAACTGTGGCTAAAAAGACTAAAGACGAAAAAGGTGGATTCATTCATTGGTTAAAGAATTTGTTCCATATTAAATAGCTCGGCAATTAGTAACTCAACTTTCGTAGGTGAAAAACAGTCGCTACGGGAAATGATATTTTGATGTAAAACCGTTAACTTCATAAAGTAATTCTAAGAATTACTAATTCAACTTTTGTAGATGAAAAATAGCTGCTGCGTGAAATGATATCTTGCTTAGAAACCATTCACTTAATTATTATTAAAAGTTTCTTACGCAATATATCATTTTTCCCGTTAAGCAGTATTTTTTTATTGCAAAAGTCGAGTTGTTAAAAAGTAGCTCTTTGAAATTATAAATTTTACATTGCCACTAACTATAGAAATTGAATAAAATATATATGAAATTCATAAGCTAATAGACAGAATATTACAGAGCTAAACGTATACATAAGAAAAATATTCAAGTAAATGTTTACATAACTTGATTTATTAGTTAGTATAAACTAAAATTGCATTAGTAAAAGGTTTATAATTCAATTTAGGAGGTCTTAAACATGTCAAAAGGTTTACATTTAGATTTAAGTAAGACAGCACCATATTTAAAAGAAGAAGAAATAATGAATTTACAACCAATGGTTACTGCAGCACACAATATGTTAAATGAAAAAACTGGTGCAGGTAGTGACTTTTTAGGTTGGGTTGATCTTCCAGAAGATTATAATAAAGAAGAATTTGCAAGAATTAAAAAAGCAGCAGAAAAAATAAGAAGTAATTCAGAAGCATTAATAGTTATAGGTATTGGTGGATCATATTTAGGAGCAAGAGCTGCTATAGAAATGTTAAATCATACATTTTATAATTCACTTTCAGCTGATAAAAGAAAATCTCCAGCAATATTTTATGTTGGAAATAATATAAGTTCTACATACATGGCAGATTTATTAGAAACTGTAGAAGGAATGGACATATCAGTTAATGTTATATCAAAATCTGGAACAACTACAGAACCAGCTATTGCATTTAGAATTTTTAAAGAATTACTTGAAAAGAAATATGGAAAAGAAGGAGCAAAAGAAAGAATATTTGCTACAACTGATAAAGCTAAAGGAGCATTAAAAACTTTATCAGATGCAGAGGGTTATGAAACATTTGTAGTACCAGATGATGTTGGAGGAAGATTTTCTGTTTTAACAGCAGTAGGACTTTTACCAATAGCAGCATCAGGAGTTAATATAGATGAAATGATGCAAGGTGCTCAAGAAGCAAGAAAAGCATATGTAAGTGATAAAATAGAAGAAAACGATTGTTACAAATATGCAGCAGCTAGAAATGCATTATATAGAAAAGGAAAAAATATAGAAATGGTAATTAACTATGAACCATGTCTACATTACTTTGGTGAATGGTGGAAACAATTATACGGAGAAAGTGAAGGAAAAGACAATAAAGGAATTTTCCCAGCAGCTGCAAATTTCTCAACAGATTTACATTCAATGGGACAATATATACAAGAAGGTTTAAGAAATTTATTTGAAACTGTAATAAATGTAGAAAATCCAAGAAAAAATGTAACAATAAAACCAAATGATAATAACTTAGATGGATTAAACTTCTTAGCAGGAAAAAATATGGATTATGTAAATAAACAAGCATTTAGAGGAACATTACTTGCACATAATGATGGTTCAGTTCCTAACATGGTTGTTAATGTACCAGAGTTAACTCCATACTATTTTGGATATATGGTATATTTCTTTGAAAAAGCTTGTGGAATTAGTGGATATATGTTAGGTGTAAATCCATTTAATCAACCAGGAGTTGAAGCATATAAGAAAAATATGTTTGCTCTTCTTGGAAAACCTGGATATGAAGATATGAAAGAAGATCTAGAAAAAAGATTAAAATAGTTAAAGTATGGTACAATATATTAGATTAATGTTGTATTGTAGGTGATGGAATGAAGATACTAGTTGATGCTGATTCTTGTCCAGGAAAGCAAATTATTGAAAAAGCAGCAAAAAAATATAAAATAGAAGTTATCATGTATTGTGATTTAAATCATATTATTAAAAGTGATTATAGTACTGTAAAATATGCAGATAGTGGCTTTCAAAGTGTTGACATGAAAATTATAAATGAAGCACATGAAGGTGACATAGTTATTACACAAGATTATGGAGTAGCAACTATGGCACTTTCAAGAAAAGCTTATGCTATAAGTCCTAAAGGGTATATTTATGATAATGAAAATATTGAGAAACTTCTATTTGAAAGACATATTGCTTCAAAGGTAAGAAGAAGTGGTGGTAGGACAAGTAATCCTAAAAAGAGAAAAAGTGAAGATGATATTAGGTTATATAATAACTTAATAAAATTAATCAACAAAGCGAGTAAATAATATATTATATTCAAATTTTGGATACCCCTCACAGCTGTATGTGAGGGGTGTTCTTAGGTTGATTGAATTTTCTAATTATAGCAAACAATGAGAATTATTAAAAAGAAATTTATGTTAATATTCGGGGGGATAATATGACATCCAATGAAAAACAGAATTTAAAAAAATACAATGTTTTAAATTCTGTAAGCACTAGAATAGTTCTAGAAATACTTGCAGTTCTTGTTTTAGCTTGTGGTATTTTAGGTGTAATGTCTTATAAAAGAGCTTCTAAAGCATTGACTGAAAGTGTAGAAATGCAGCTTCAAGATAGAGTAGATGATTGTTCAAGAATTATATCAAGAGAAATATATTCAAAAATGAATAATTTAAAGACAGTGGCTAGTTGGTCTAAAGTACAATCTATGGATTGGAAACAGCAAAAAGATGAGATAGAGGGAGAAGAAAAAAATTTAGGTTTTAAAAGATTTCAGATTGTAGATTTAAAGGGAAATGTGCATACTCAAGGTAAAGATGATGTTATTAATATTTCTAATAATACATATTTTACTAAGATGAAAGAAGGAAAAGAGGTTATTACTGATCCTTTATTTAGTAAAGTTGATAATACTGCAGTTGTAAATTTATGTGTGCCAATTAAAGATGAAAGTGGTATATTAAAAGGTATATTAGTAGGGAATTTAGACTTAAAATCATTGAATAATTTAACAAATGAAATGAAAGTAGGAATAGAAGGGTTTGCATTTATAGTTAATAAAGAAGGTACATATATAGCTAATAAAGACATAGAAAAAGTATTAAATTGTGTAAATGAAATTAAATATTCTAAAAATGATTCTAGAGTAAAAGAATTCATAGATTTAGAAACAAAAATGATACAAGGTGAAAAGGGTTTTGGCACTTACAATTATAAAGGTGTAGAAAAATTTGCTGCATATAAACCTATACCAAATACTTCTTGGTTTATGGGATTAACAATTCCTAAAAGTGAATTATTTAGTAAAGTTAATTCTTTAAAACACCAAGAAATATTTATGACTATTGTGTTTATTATTTTAGGATTACTAGTTGGTATAGCTATTTCTAGAAGTATTAAAAAAGCTCTTCTTAAAATGAGAAAACATGCAGAGGAGCTAGCTAAATGCAATCTGTTATATAAAACTTCAATAGAAAGAAAAGATGAATTTGGACAAACAGGTGAGGCGTTAAATAAAGCTACAGATATATTAAATAAAGTTATGAACAACGTTAAAGAAAAAAGTTTTAGTACTTTAGAAAGTACTGAAAAATCAGGAGAAAAATTTAAAAAATTAAATGATGAAATAAATAATATAGCAGCTGCTACAGAAGAAATATCTGCTAATATGCAAGAATCTTCTGCAGGTGTAGAAGAAGTTACTGCAATGGCTTCAGCAGTAAAAGAAGATGTTAATAATACTGCTAATAGAGCAAAAGAAGGATTAAATTTAGCTTTAAACATACAAGAAAGAGCGGAATTAATTAATGAGGATACAAACAATTCAATTAATCATGTGAAAAATATATATAATGAGTCTAAAGAAAAATTAGAAAGTGCAATCCAAGATGCAAAGGTTGTTGAAAACATATCACAGATGGCTAATACTATTCTGGATATTGCAGAACAGACTAATTTATTAGCACTTAATGCAGCTATTGAGGCGGCAAGGGCAGGAGAACATGGAAAAGGATTTGCTGTGGTAGCAGAAGAAGTACGTAAATTAGCGGAACAATCTTCACAGACAGTAGGAGAAATACAAAATAATATAAAGTTAGTATTAGATTCAGTAGGGAAACTATCTAATGCTTCAGAAAATGTTTTAAAAGTTTTAGAAGAAGATGTATTAGAGGATTATAATAAACTTATAGGAGTTAGTGAGCAATATAATAAAGATGGAAAAACTATTAAAGGTATAGTTGAAAACTTTACTGATACATCTGAAAATATATCAATATCAGTAGATCAAATTGTAAAAAGTATGGAAGAAGTATCTACAGCTGTGCAGGAAGTAGCAAGTACTTCAGGACAAATTGCTCAAGATTCTGCTGAAGTAAATAATACTAGTGAAAGTTTGATTATAGAATCTAATAACAATGCAGAAAATGCTAAAAATTTATCAGATATTGTAGAAAAATTTAAGGCTAAATAATGTATTAGGTTTATCTAATATAGTAATTTTATAAAATAAAAATCATATTTATATAATACGAAAGCATGAATTGTAAAGTACAAAGTGCAAGGCACAAAGTACAATAAAGGATGGCTTTTGATTTAGTAGAAGGTTTTAAAAATATATTTTAAAATTTTTTAAAAGATGCTTGAAGAAACTATCCTTGTTTGAACTTTGTTATTCAAACTTTGCACTTTATCTTTCTTTAATTTTATTATATTAAAAACATTGTATGTAATATGTTATTTATAATTAACTCAACTTTCGCAGTAAAAAATACTGCTTAGCGAAGGGAAATGATATATTGCGTAAGAAACATTTGAACTTGTTGCTGAAGTGAAAGGTTTCTAAGCAAGATATCATTTCCCGTAGCGGTTGTTTTTCATCTCCGAAAGTTGAATAATTAAGTAAAAAATTCAATATAGCATAAGATATAGCACTAATATAAATTAAGTTAAAGTAATATACTAGCACTATAGGAGGTAATAATATGGCATATAATATAGTTGATATAATAGATAGGGTTATGTGTATTTGCGAAAAGAGATTAAAAGTTTATTTAGATATTAAACGAAACCAAATAGAAAATACTACTATGAAGTTAGTTACAAATGTGTTTATAAATCAAGAAAAAAATAAAATTAAGTATTATGAAAAATTTAAATCAGAAATTGTTATTAGGGAATTAAGAGAAATCGATTTTCATATATATGACAAAATATCTTCTCTTATGACTCAGTTTAATTATAGAATTAATTGTACGGATATAAGTAGTGTTGATAAAATTGTTCATTGTTCATTAGAAATGGACAAAGACATTCTTGCACTTTTTATTGATATTAGAGGAAGATTAGTAGTAAAGAAAGAAGATAGTGAAAGTTTAGAATATGAAATTTTAACGAATATTATAGAGAAACAAGAAAAATATATAAAGGATTTAGAAAAAATGATTAGAATTAAATAAATATAATGTAAATGATAATTTAATACAGTTTATATATAAATGACTTACTTTTTCTACTCTTAACATAAAAACTATAGATCTTATGTTAAGAATACATAAGATTATGCACAAAAGGGAAGAAATACATAAAGGATTTACAAAACTTAATTAGAATTAAATAAAAAATATTAATTGATAGTTTTTATTAAGTAGAGGAGTGGTCATATGTCAAATAGATTTGTAACAGCAATAAATTGTATGGATGGTAGAGTTCAAGAACCTGTAATTGAGTATTTAAAGAAAAATTATAGAATTGATTATGTGGATATGATAACAGAACCAGGGCCTAATAAAATTTTAGCAGAAAATAAAGATAAATGTATCATTGATTCAATTAAAAAGAGGATAGATATTTCTTTAGATAAACATAAATCTAATTTAATAGCAGTAGTTGGTCACTATGATTGTGCGGGAAATCCTAAATCTAAACAAGGTCAAATTGAGGATATTAAAATTGCTTTAAAAAATGTAAGAAGTTGGTATAATGATGTAATGCTTATAGGATTATGGGTAGATGAAAAGTGGAAAGTGTCAGAGGTATGTAAGAGTTATTAGAAAATTATTTTTGTATGTGAAATAATGAGGAGATAAATAAAAGGGATATTTAAAAAAAATTTTGTATAAAAAACTGATGTTAAAAATGTTAGGGATGAGAGTGTGATGAAAGGTAAAGTAATGAGAAGATGGGATATTTTATTAATAGTTAGTATATCATTTTTATTAATTGGCTGTACAATACAAGGAGAGAAAAAGAATTCTTCAAATTCTGGCAAGAAAAACTTAAAATTAGTACAAAAATTTAATAAAAAAAGTCTTGATGACAATGAAAAGGAAAAAAATCTGATTTATAATCAAATAAAAAATATGAGTTTAGATGAAAAAATAGGACAAATGTTTATTTTAGGATTTGAAGGATATGAAAGAAATCAAGAAATAGAAAATATTATTGTAAATAAAAAAATCGGAGGAATGATTTTTTTTCAAAATAATATAAAAAACACAGAACAATTTTTAAATATTGTAAACAACATAAAGAATACAAACAAGCAGAACAAAATACCGTTATTTTTGTCTATTGACCAAGAAGGAGGTAGAGTTAAAAGGCTTCCAAAAGAAATAAAACAATTTCCAAGTAGTTACTACATAGGAAGTAAAAATAGTACAGAATATTGTTTTAAAGCAGGAAAAACTACGGCAAATCAACTTAAAGCATTTGGATTAAATATGAATTTTGCACCTGTACTAGATATATTTAGTAATCCTAAAAATACTGTTATAGGAGATAGAGCTTTTGGCAAAAATCCTGGTATAGTAAAAGAATTATCAATACCAAATATGAAAGGAATGCAGTCAGAAGGTATTATTTCTGTAGTTAAACATTTTCCAGGACATGGAGATACAAGGGAAGATTCACATTTGAAATTACCTATAATAAATCATGATTTAAGTAGATTAGATAAATTTGAATTAGTTCCTTTTAAAGCAGCAATAGAAAATAATTGTGATGCTGTCATGGTAGCGCATATTTTAATTCCACATCTAGATAAGAATAATCCATCATCGCTTTCTAAAAGTGTGGTTACAGATTTATTAAGAAAAAAGTTAGGGTTTGATGGAGTGGTTATTACAGATGACATTAATATGGGAGCCATAAGTAAAAATTATGGAATAGAAAAAGCAGCAGTAAAGGCTGTAGAAGCTGGGTGCGATTTGGTTTTAATATGTAGAAATTATACACAACAGTTAAAGGCAATAGAAGAATTAAAAAATGTTGTAAAACAAGGTAAAATTACTGAAAAAAGAATTGATGAGAGTGTATATAGAATTTTAAAATTGAAAAATAAATATAATTTAAATAATAGTGTAATAAATTCTGTAGATGTAAACAAATTAAATAAGGAATTTATGAAACAATAAAAGCTTTCTGTGTTTGCAGAAAGCTTTTATCAAAAGAAATTGTTTACAACCAAGTAATCAATATATATAATTAAGGTGTAAGTATTTTAAAAATTTTCGTATTATTATAAAGTTTTGTTCAAACGTTTGCATAGCTAAGAAATATTATAATAATATAGATGATACAGAGGAGGAGTACTTATGAAAACAGAAAAAGATAAAGAGCTTAATAGAGATAATGTTTTAAAATATGCAGGTGAAAAATCTGAAGAAAAAGTAAGAGAAGCATTTGATACTAATAGACAATTTGAAAGTTGTGGAGATTTTCAAGAAATGAAAATTCAAAACAATAACATAGTTTTTGGATTGACAAATTCAATTATTAAATTATATGTGCTTACTGATAAAATAGTAAAAATAGAAATGGTTAAATATCCACAAAATATAAAAAACTATTCTAAAGAAGATTTAAACGATTACTTTGAAAAAGTTTGTAAAAGAGAGTATAAGAAAACTCAAGCAGTAAGTAAACAACAATGGAATAAAGTTGACTTTCACGTAAAAGAAGATAGTTCTCAAATTTTAATAAAAACAAGTATATTAGATATTCAAGTTAATAAAACGCCGTTTAGTATATGTTTTAAAGACCAAGGAAAAGTAATAAATAAAGATTTATTAAATAAAGGTATGGGTAATTTTGGAGAGGGTGTATGCTGCTACAAAGAACTACAGGATAATGAGCATTTTTATGGATTTGGTGAAAAAACAGGATCTTTAGATAAACAGAAATGGGATACTATAAACTGGAATACAGATAATCCATTTGAACATAATGATGAAACTAAATCTTTATATTCTTCTATTCCATTTTTCATAGGATTAAATAATAATAATGCATATGGTATATATTTTGATAATACATATAAAACATATTTCAACATGGGGAAGGACAATAGTGATTATTATTATTTTGCAAGTGAAAAGGGCGAGTTAGTTTATTATTTCATATATGGACCTTCTATTAAACAGGTTTTAGAAGGATATACAGAAATTACTGGAAGAATGAAAATGCCTCCAATGTGGACATTAGGTTATCAACAGTGTAGATGGAGTTATTATCCACAAAGTGAAGTTTTAAACCTTACAAAAACTTTTAGAGAAAAGGATATACCTTGTGATACTATTTATTTAGATATTGATTATATGGATGCTTATAGAGTATTTACATGGGATAATCAAAGATTCCCTAATTATAAAGGTATGATAAATGAGCTTCATGATAATGGATTTAAGTTGGTAACTATAATTGACCCTGGTGTAAAAATCGATAAAGATTATAGAGTTTATAAAGAAGGGGTAGAAAATAATTATTTCTTAAAAGACAATGATGGAAATGTTTTAAATGGAAAAGTTTGGCCAATGGATTCGGCATTCCCTGATTTTTCAAATGAAAAAGTTAGAAATTGGTGGGGAGGATTAAATTCTGAATTAATTAATATTGGAGTAGATGGAATTTGGAATGATATGAATGAACCATCATTATTTGATGCTATAACTGGAACTATACCAAAAGATATAATACATAATAGTGACGAAGGAGCTATAACTCATGAAGAGTTCCATAATCTTTATGGTATGATGGAAGATAAGGCTACTTTTGAAGGTATGATTAAAGCAGATTCAAATAAAAGAACATTTTTATTATCTAGAAGTGCTTTTGCTGGTATTCAAAGATATTCTGCACTATGGACTGGGGATAATCAAAGTTTATGGGACCATTTAAAATTATCTATTCCTATGAATTGTAATTTAGGACTTTCAGGAGTATCTTTTGTAGGAAATGATGTTGGAGGTTTTGGAGGACATTGTACTGAAGAACTTCTTGTTAGATGGACACAAGTTGGTACATTCCTTCCAATGTTTAGAAATCATAGTGCTATGGGTACTAGAAATCAAGAACCATGGGCTTTTGATAAAAATACAGAAGATATATGTAGAAAATATATTAAATTGAGATATGAAATTTTACCTTATTTGTATAATGTATTTTATGATGCAGCAGAAGAAGGACAACCTATTTTAAGACCATTAATTTATGAATTCCAAAATGATTCTAAAGCTGTAAACATAAATGATGAATTTATGCTTGGAGAAAATATATTAGTTGCACCAATATTAGAAGAAGGATGCATAGAAAGAAATGTTTATTTGCCACAAGGTAAATGGGTTGATTATTGGACTGGAAAAGAATATGAAGGAAATAATACTATAGGGGTAAGTGCTCCATTAGATATTATACCTGTATTTATAAAGAGTGGTTCAATAATCCCTAAGTATAAATGTGCAGATTGTACAGATAAATTAAATAAGCAAGAATTGATATTAGATATCGTACCAAATGAAAATTCAGTTGTAAAATATAGTTATTATGAGGACGATGGTTGTTCATTTGATTATGAAAAAGGTAAATATGCTATAACAAACATGGTTCTAGAACAGAATGATGAAAAATATACTTTAAAAATCGATAAAGTGTATAAGGAATATAGTGATTCATTTAATAGTGTTCATGTAAATATAATAAATTGTATACAACCAAAAGAGGTTAGAGTCGTTAATACTAAAGAAAATTCTAGTACAATTAATTATGAATATAAAAATAATGCCTTAAGTTTTGATGCAAAATTTGAAGAAAATCTTACTATAGAAGTTATAAAATAAAGTATAAAGTAGAAAGAACAAAGTATAAAAAAGTAAGATTTTCAAAAGTAAACTTTTGAAAATCGGTTAATTATAAACTCAACTTTTGCAGTAAAAAAACACTGCTTAGCGAAGGAAAATGATATCTTGCGTAAGAAACATTTGAACTTGTTACTGAAGTGAAAGGTGTCTAAGCAAGATATTATTTCCCGTAGCGGCTATTTTTTATCTGCGAAAGTTGAGTTATAAATTTAAGTTTTACTAAATTTATATTAATAAAAGTTTTTCTTTCAGAAAAACATCCTTATTTATTCTTTGTTCTTTAATCTTTATACTTTATATTTTATGTTTATTTAATTTGTATATCTTCAACTAAACATCTTAAAAGCTCTGCAGTAGACCATGCTTGAGCAAAACATCCTCCAGGTGTGTGAGGAAAATCACCATCAAATACTTCATTTACGTGATTTAAGCTTATATCATTTAAATGACATATTAATGGATTTATAAAATTAACAGCAGCGTCTTTGTCTTTATAAACTTTCATAAAGGCAGTAATGAAATGACCCATTAAATGACTCCATACTGTACCTTGATGATATGCAGCGTCTCTATGATATCTATCCCCTTTGTATATAGCGTTATATTCATTGTCAATTTGGGAAAGACTTCTAAGTCCATATGGAGTTACTAAATGATTTATTATAGTATCAACTATATGTTTCTCTTTTGAGCTGTTAAGCATAGTAAATGGAAGGCTTACAGCATATATCATATTAGGTCTTATTTTAGTATCTTTTTTATCATCTCTTATTACATCATAAAGATACTTTCCTTCTTCATACCAGAATTTTTTCATAAAGTTTTGTTTAGCTTTTTGAGCTAATTGTTTATAAGTACCAGCTTTATAGTTAATAGATTTAATATCCACATTTTTATCTGGATTATTTGCACATTGTGTGTATAAATATTCAAATGTCATTAAAGCATTATACCAAAGAGCATTTATTTCAACAGCTTTTCCATGCCTTGGAGTTGGAACATAATCTCCAATTTTTACATCCATCCATGTTAGTTGAGTTCCCTCTAAACCCCCTGTGATTAAATAATCAGAATCCATTTTTATGTGGTTTATAGTGCCTTTTATATGATATTCAATTATGTCTTTTAAAGTATGAAGTATTTTTGATATAAATTCTTTGTCCTGTGTATATTCGTAGTATTTATAAACAGCATAGAAATACCATAAAGATGCATCGATAGTATTATATAAAGGTTGAACTCCACTGTCTGGAAACATATTAGGAAGTATTCCTTTATTTAAATATTTAGAAAAAGTTATAAGTATATCTTTGGCATCTTCAAATCTTTTTGTACATAGTGTTAAACCTGTAAAGGCAATCATTGTATCTCTTCCCCAATCGGTAAACCAAGGGTAACCTGCTATTATTGTTTTTGATTTAGTAGAATTTCTATTTACAATATAAGCATCACAAGAGGCACATAAATTTTTTAAAACTTGGTTTTGGTAAGAAGAATTTTTCATAAGTTGTAATAATCTATTTTGTTCTATTTCTACAATTTTAAAAGGAGCTTTAATATTTTTTGTATTATTAAGATTAGTACTATCACATGCTATTTTAGCGTCAAAAACAAGACCTATTTTTATTATGCTGTTTTTTGGTATTTTTACATTGAAGTAGCCAGGTATAAAATGATTATCTACAGGATTTAAACCTCTTACTTCTTCATCTAAATAATACATATTTTCGTAAAAACTTTCCTGTTGTATAAATGTTCCATTTGTACAGTACATATTAAGATTTATATTTTTGTTTATATTAACGTTTACAATGTCTTCGTGATATTCAGATGTAAAAGTTAAATCTTTTATTAAGGAATTGTCATGATGATCTCTATTATTTAAAAGAGGATATAATTTTAAATTTGCATTTTTATTCAGAGTTTTTATTGTATAAACTACAACAGCAGTATTTGAGTTATGTTCGAGACTTATAGTTTTGTCTATAAATACGCCATCAACTCTATATGAAAAATTTGGGAGAGGATTTAATTTAAAATTTGTCTGATATTTAAATCCATTATCAAAACCACCTACTTTTTGATTCGAGTAAAGTTTATACTCTTTACCACCTACTTCAATAACCTCGTCTACTTTTGATACTATCAAGTATCTTTCTGTTGGAGGATTTATGGCAATATTTAAGATGCCATGGTATTTTCTAATGTTTGCTCCAATTATAGTAGAAGATGTGAATCCTCCTAAACCATTTGTAAGCAAATATTCTTTTTCGATTCCTGTTTTAAAGTCTTTAAAATTATTAACTCCAAGCATAGTTAACTGCTACCTCCTGCATAATTATAATTTTTTTTGAATTATTATACTTTGATTTTAGAGTTTGGATTTTATTCTTTAAATTTTATTGTGAGAATTAAATTTTTAATTATATAAACTTTTGTTTTTATTTTAAATGTGAAAGATTTATAAATCAATATAAAATTTCAGTTGTTAATTTTAAAAAAAGTAGTTAAAATATATTAAGATAGACTAAAAAATATATATGAGGTGATTTTTATGCGTATAGGTATCGACTTAGGAGGAACAAGTATAAAGGGAGGACTTGTTGATAATAATGGTATCATAATTGATAAAAGAAGTAGAAAAACTATGCAGACTGAAGATAATAGCGGAAGAGATCAAATCTGTGAAGATATTATTATATTAACAAAAGAATTAATAGAAAAGAATAACTTGTCTACTGATGACATTGAACAAATAGGAATAGGGGTACCCGGTAATGTAGATTATGAAAGTGGTATTGTTAGAAAATGTGTTAATGTCAATTGGGAAAATGTAAATGTAAAAAAGATTTTAGAAGACGAGTTTAAAAAGAGTGTAATAATAGATAATGATGCTAATGCAGCAGCTGCGGGAGAATATTTATATGGAAGTATGAAAAATGGTAAAAATGCTGTATTAATAACATTAGGCACTGGTGTAGGTGGCGGAGCTGTTTTGAATAGTAAATTATTTAGGGGAAGTAATGGTTCAGCTTTAGAAATAGGTCATATGCAAGTAGGCCAAAATTTTTATAAATGTTCTTGTGGTAATGATGGATGTTTAGAAACTTTTGCATCAGCTACAGCTGTAATAAGATATACAAAAAAGTTAATAGAAGAAGGTAATGAAACTAAGATAATCGATATGGTTAATAATAATCTAGATGAAATAAATGCAAAAGTAGTTTTTGATGCAGCAAAAGAAGGAGACACAGTAGCATTAAAAGTGGTAAATAGATTTATTAAATATTTAGCAATAGGAATAACAAACATTATAAATATTTTAGACGTAGATATGATATCAATTGGTGGAGGAGTATCAGCAGCTTTTGATTTTTTCAAAGAGAATCTAGTAGAAGAAATTAAAAAATACAAATTATTTAAAGAAATTGCTTTACCAAGTATAGAAGTAGCTACTTTAGGCAATGATGCTGGAATAATTGGAGCTGCTATGTTAGATAGAATATAAAAAAATATTTATAAAAAGATAAATTAAAAAATAATATAAATTTTTTAATTTAATATTACATTTTCGACATTTTTATGATATACTTTTATTATCAACAATGCGCAAACGTTTGCACATCATTTAAAATAATTTTGGACAAACTAAAGATGATTACAACAACAGTACGGAGGTGTTCCATGAATAAGAAGTCTTATTTAATTGATGGCATAATTGGTAATTCGAAAATGTTATTATCTATGTACAATGATGGAAGAATAAGTAGAATGTGGTGGCCATCTATTGATTTTATTCAACATGTAGATGAAATATTAGATGGAGTTTATGTAAAGGATTCCGATGAATTTTTATGGAGAAAAGGAGAGCAGTGGAAATATACTCAAGAGTACATAGAGAATACTAATATCCTTAAAAGTACTGCTTTTAATTCAAAATATCAAATTGAAATGGAATCTATAGATTTTTGTACAGCACAAGATGATGTTTTAGTGAAAAAATATACTATAAGAAATAAAAACTCTAAACCTTTAGCATTAGATTTTATGTTTTATTCAAATTTATCTATAAGTGATAGTGATAGATATAATTCAGTATACTTCGACAAAAATAATTCAGCATTAATTCATTACAAACATGAATACAATTTTTCAATAGGAAGTTGTAATAAAATTAATGGATACACTGTAGGAGATGCAAAGGCTCAGGTTGAGAGTGGTAGCCTAAATGGAATTGAGATATCTCAAGGTACACAAGGTGCATTATCATTTGAACTTGAAACATTAAAACCTGGAGAAGAAAAAGAAATAAGTATATTTATTGCAGCAGGTTTAAGTAATGAGAAGAGTATAGACGAATTAAATAGAGCCAAAAATGCAGGAGTAGAAAAAATTTATAATGAAACTGTGGATTATTGGAATGAGTACGTGAAAAAAGGTGTACAAGTATCTACAGGAAATAAAGAGATTGATGAAATATATGTAAGATCACTTCTAGTTGTAGCACTTATGTACAATAAAGAAACAGGAGCATATTTAGCAGCACCAGAATTTGATGAAGATTTTACTAAATGCGGTGGATATGGATTCTGTTGGCCAAGAGATGGAGCTTTTATTGCGTATGCAATGCTAAAAGCTGGATATAAAGATATGAGTAAGCAGTTCTTTGAGTGGGCAATCAGGGTTCAAGAAAAAGAAGGATGTTGGGAACAAAGATATTATATGGATGGATTAAAAGCACCAACATGGGGATTACAAATAGATGAAACAGGTTCTGTCCTTTGGGGAATGAACGAATATTTTAAGGAGACAGAAGATGTAACTTTCATAGAGAAGGCTTGGGATAGCATTTACAAAGGTGCTGAATTCTTATGTAATAATATTGATGAAGAAACTAAGCTTCCTAAGGCAAGTATGGATTTATGGGAAGAGAGAAAAGCAGAACATACATATTCTTCATGTGCAGTTGAAGCTGGCTTAAGAGGTGCAGCTAAAATAGCTGAAAAATTAGGACATAGTGAAGTTGCAAATAAGTGGTTAAACTGTGCAAACGTTATAAAAGAGTCTATTGAAGAAATATTGTGGAATGAAGAGAAACAATCTTTTTATAGAGGTGTAAAGATTAACATAAGTAAAGAAGAATACGATGAACTTAAAAAATCCAATGATAAAGTAGATGTACAAATTAGAGACAATGGATATGAAGATTATACAAAGTATTATGATGATATAGTTGATTCATCATTAGTAGGAGCTAACTATCCATTTGGAACAATAAATGCAAACGATATGAAAATGATTAAAACAGGGGAAGCAGTGGAAAGATATCTTTGGGTTAATAAAGTTGGAGGCTTAAAAAGATATGAGGATGATCCTTATATAGGAGGAAATCCTTGGATTATAACAACTTTATGGTTAGCACTTTATTATAATCGTATTAATAAAGTAAATGAGGTAGATAAGTTAGTAAAATGGGCAGTAAATCATAAAACTCCATTAAATTTATTACCAGAACAGATAGATAAAGAAAGTGGTAAAACAGCTTGGGTAGTACCATTAACTTGGTCTCATGCAATGTTTATACTTACAGCAATTGAAATATGTAAAATTAATTAAAATAATAGACGGAATAGTAACTAATTCAATTTTTACAGAACAAAAATAAAACTTATTTTAGATAAATTATGTACTGTGTAATGCAAATATAGAGTGAAAAGTATAAAGAACAAAGAAGGAAGATTTTTAAAAGCAAGTTTTTAAAAATCTATTAATTGTAAATTAAATAAAGATTTTTCTAAAAGAAAAATATCATTATTTGTTCTTTGAACTTTAATCTTTATATTTTATGTTTATATGTTAACGTATTCTTAGTAAGGCATAATATGTAGTCGTTTAAATTTAGTAATTGTGAAAGTTGGATAGTTGACCAATATCATACACATAAAATGTAAAAGAGGAGCTGATGTTAATGAGTAATAAGAAATATCCTTCAGTTGCGTATTTTTGTATGGAATATGGATTAGAGTCAAATTTTAAAATTTACGCAGGTGGTTTAGGAATACTTGCAGGAGATTATTTGAAAGCAGTAAAAGATATGAATATGCCACTTGTTGGTATAGGTATTAAGTGGAAACAAGGATATACAGACCAATGTATTGATTCAAAGGGTAAAGCATACGATTTATATCACAATTATGCATATGATAATTTAGAAGATACAGGTATAAAAGTAACTGTTAAAATTAGAAAAAGAGATGTAGTATGTAAAGTTTGGAAAAGTGAGCAGTATGGTAATAATCCTATATATCTTTTAGATACAGATATACCAGAAAATGACAGCGGAGATAGATGGATAACAGGACAACTATATGGATGGTTTAAAGAAGAAAGAATAGCACAAGAAATTGTTCTTGGCGTTGGAGGAGTTAAAGTTTTAAGAGAACTTGGATTATCTGTAGATGTATATCATTTTAATGAAGGTCATGCAGTATTAGCTGCACTTCAATTAATAAAAGAGAAAATGGAAAGCGGATGTACATTTGAAGAGGCATGGAAAGCTACTAGAGAAGATGTTGTGTTTACAACTCATACTCCTATAGTTCAAGGAAATGAATCTCATACTATTGACTCTTTAGAATATATGGGAGCTTTCAATGGACTTACAAGAGAGCAAATGATAAGACTAGGTGGAGATCCATTTAATATGACAGTTGCAGCATTAAGACTTTCTAGAAAATCAAATGCTGTTGCACAGCTTCATGGAAAAACTGCTAATGAAATGTGGAAAACTACTGCAGGTAGAAGTGAAATAATTGGAATCACAAATGCTATACATGTTCCAACATGGGTAGATGATAGAATGGTTAAAGCATATGATGAAAATGGTGACCTTTGGAAAAATCATATGGAAATAAAAAAAGAAACTATAGAATTTATTAAAGAAAGAACAGGAGTACAACTTGATTGTGATAAATTGCTTATAGGTTTTTCAAGAAGAGCAGCACCATATAAGAGAAGTGATTTAATATTTACTGATAGAGAAGTAATAGAACCATTATTAAAAGATGGAAAAGTTCAAATTGTATTCTCTGGTAAAGCTCATCCATTAGATGATACAGGAAAAGGTATAGTCGAAAATCTTGTAGCTATGATGAAAAAATATCCAAATGCTGTAGTATTTTTAGAAAACTATGATATGACTATAGGAAAAATGCTTACAAGAGGTTCAGATATATGGTTAAATAATCCAAGAAGACCTAAAGAAGCTAGTGGTACATCAGGAATGAAAGCTGCTATGAATGGAGTATTAAATTGTTCAATTTTAGATGGATGGTGGCCAGAAGCATGTCAAGATGGTGTTAATGGATGGCAATTTGGTGACGGATTTGAAAGTGAAGATGAAAAAGAATTAGATACACATGATTTAAAAGCATTATATGATGTATTATTAAATAAAGTAATTCCTATTTACTATGGGAACAGACAAAAATGGGTTAAAATGATGAATGAAAGTATAAAAACTACTAAAGATTATTTCTCTATGAATAGAATGGTTGAGGAATATTATGAAAAGATGTATATTAAGTAATATATAATATGTAAGAACTACAACCAAAATATGATAGTTTTGCTAAAATTAAAAGTAGAATAGGGGGAAGTATTATGGCAGATGTTGTTTTAAAACATATTCAAAAGAAATATGATGGTAATGACAAATTAACAGTTACTGATTTTAGTATTAATATAAAAGATAAAGAATTTATCGTATTAGTAGGACCATCAGGATGTGGAAAATCTACAACTTTAAGAATGATAGCAGGTCTTGAGGATATTACTGATGGAGAATTACTTATAGACGGAAAACTTGTAAATAATGTTTCACCAAAGGATAGAGATATAGCTATGGTTTTCCAAGACTATGCATTGTATCCTCATATGACAGTATATGAAAATATGGCTTTTGGATTAAAACTTAGAAAAACATCAAAAGATATTATAGAACAAAAGGTAAAAAAAGCTGCTAAAATACTAGGATTAGAAAGTCTTCTTAAGAAAAAACCAAGACAATTATCTGGAGGTCAAAGACAAAGGGTTGCTTTAGGACGTGCAATAGTTAGAGATCCAAAAGTATTCCTAATGGACGAACCTTTATCTAACTTAGATGCAAAACTTAGAGTTCAAATGAGAGCAGAGATAACAAAATTGCATAAAGAACTTCAAACTACATTTATATATGTTACTCATGATCAAACAGAAGCTATGACTATGGGTACAAGAATTGTAATAATGAAAGATGGAGATATTATGCAGGTTGATACTCCTCAAAATGCTTATGAACATCCAGCTAATTTATTTGTTGCTCAATTTATTGGAAGTCCACAAATGAATATTGCTAAAGGAAAAGTTGTAGAGGAATCTGGAAGACTAGTTATCAAAATTTCAGATAATCTTATGATTGAAATACTTCCTGAAATACAAGCTATATTAAGAGAAAAAGGATACTTAAATAAAGACATATATGCAGGAATAAGACCAGAGTACATTTCACGAGTTGATGAATCTCAAAAAGCAAATGAGTATGCAGTTATAAATAGTAAAGTAGAAGTAACTGAAATGATGGGATTTGAAACATACGTACATTTTTCATTAGGTGATAATAAGTTGGTTGCTCGTGTAAATTCAGTAGATGGTATAAAAGTAGATGAAAAGATTTGTTTGAAATTACCAGCTGAAAATATTCATTTATTTGATGCAGAAACAGAAAATGTTATAACTAAATAAAAAAATGTAAGATTAATTTGCAAATTAGTTTATTACAAGATAAAATATATTTAAATAAAATGAAGAATCTATGAGAATATTTATTAAGGAATTGGTGATAAAATGGCAACCATCAAAGAAATTGCAAAAAAAGTAGGGGTTTCACCTTCTACAGTTTCAAGGGTTATATCTGATGATGCTAGAATTAGTGAGGAAACTAAGAAAAAAGTTAGAAAAATAATGGAAGAATTAAAATATCATCCGAATGCTATAGCTAGAAGTTTGGTTTCTAAATCTACAAAAACAATAGGGATTATAATGCCTTATTCTGCAGATCAAGCATTTATGAATCCATTTTTTTCTGAGGCATTAAGAGGTATTGCAAAATGTACTTATAATCAAGGATATTGTCTTTTGATAACTAATGGAGTCACAAAAAAAGAGCAAATAAATTCTGTATATTCTCTTGTTATGGGAAGAAGAGTGGATGGTATAATTTTGATGTACTCTAAAGAAAATGATCCTGTATTAAAAGAATTACAAAATATGGATATACCATTTTGTATGATTGGTAGGCCTGTTGATAATAAAAATATAACATATGTGGATAACGATAATATAGAGGCTGCATATAAGGCTACTGAATATTTGATAGAAAAGGGACATAAATCTATAGCTCTTTTAAATGGTTCTATGAATCTTACTGTGTCAGCAGATAGATATGAAGGTTATAAAAAAGCGTTAGAAGAAAATAATTTATCACTTAATGATGAGTTAATAGTATCTGTTGAGTTTTTACAGGAAGATGGATATAAGGGAATGAAAAAAATATTAAATTCAAAAATAAAGCCTTCGGCTGTTATTGCTACAGATGATTTAATGGCATATGGAGCTATGAGAGCTATAGGTGAAATAGGTTATAAAATTCCTGAGGATATTTCTATAATAGGATTTAACAATATTCCATTATCAGAATTCTTATTTCCTCCACTCACATCTGTTGATATTAATACATATCAAATAGGAGCTTCAGCTGCTCAGCTTTTGCTTGAAAATGTTAAAGGAGAAGTAAGAGCGAATAGGAAGATAGTTGATACAAAAATAATTTATAGAAAATCTGTTTGTGAATATAAAAAAAGTTAATAAAAAAATAAAAAAAAAGACAATTAATAATTGACAGATTATTTTCAAAAGTGTAAAATAAAATTGTAATAAGTTTTACAAAAGTTAAATAAAAATTGATGCAAACGGTTGCATCAAATCATAAAAGTTATTTTAAATTTTTTTAAATGATTATTCAATCGTTTGCATAAATGTATAGAGGAGGTTTTCGTATGGGGAAAAAATTAAAAAAATTAATGTGCTTAGTAACAGGTGCAATTTTAACAGCAGGGTTATTTGCAGGATGTGGATCAAGTGCTACTTCATCTGATACTTCTGAAAAGAAGGGCGGCGAGCCTGTAAAGGTTTCCTTGTGGCATGGATGGAATGGTGCAGAAGAGGAAGCACTTGGAGAAGTTATTAAAAAGTTTGAAGAAAAGAACAAAGATGTTAAAGTTGAAACTTTACCAGTAGCTTTTGATAAACTTAACGAAAAACTTAAAGCATCATTATCTACAGATCAAGCTCCAGATTTATTCATAGGACCAAATGACTGGGTAGGTACTTTTGCAGCACTTAATCAATTAGAAGAAGTTGATAATTACATATCAGATTCAAAAAGTGATTATCTAGAGAAAGCTTTAAAAGCAGGACAATATGGTGGTAAGCAATATGGAATACCAGAATCAGTTAAAACTTATGTATTGATTTACAATAAGGATTTAGTTCCAAATCCACCAAAGACAATTGAAGAAATGAGAAAAATAGCTAAAGAAAACACTAAAGATGGAAAATATGGTCTAATATTTGATATAGGAAATTTCTATTATGATTATGCATTCTTTGCAGCATATGGTGGAAAGATATTTGCTGATGATAAAGGAACACTAGCTTTCCAACAACCAGAACTAGTTAAGTCATTAAAACTATTAAATCAAATCAAGAATGTTGATAAAGTTACTGTAAAAGATTTTGATTACAATGTAATGATGGATTTAATGCAAACTGGTAAATGTGCAATGATGATAAATGGATCATGGTCTTTTGGAGACTTAGATAAAGCGGTTAAAGAAGGAAAAGGATTAAAGAACTGGGGAGCAGTTACACTTCCAGTTTTAGAAGAAGGAAAACCACTTAAACCATTTATGGGTACAGAAATGATGTATGTTTCTAAAAATTCTAAAAACAAAGAAGCAGGTGCTAAGTTTGCTAAATTTATGACTTCACCTGAAGCACAAAAAATAATGAATGAAAAATCAGGACAAGTTCCAATAAATAAAAAGGTTGAGACTAATAGCGATTGGAAAGTAAAAGTAATACTTGACCAAGTTAAAGAGGCTGAGTTAATGCCAGTTATTCCAGAAATGGGACAAGTTTGGACACCAGTTGGAGATATGTACGGAAAAGTTCTTAGTGGTTCTTCTACACCTGAAAAAGCAGTAAAAGAAGCTCGTACTAAGATTGAAAAAGAAATTAAAAGTATGCACGGAGAATAATTAAGTTGTTAAAGTCAGGATTGAACCTGACTTTAACTTTATCCCATAATTTTAATAGGAGGATACCTAGATGAAGAATAAAGCTAATAATCAAAATAATACATATGTAAAAAAACGAGAAAGTCTATTAGAACGTATTAAAAAAAATAAGATTGCATATGCTTATATTTTACCATCTACTATAATAGTAGTAGTATTCTCTTTAATACCAATTTTATATGGAATAAGTTTAGCCTTTACTAATCAAAATTTATATACAATGGCAAATCATTCTGTTAAGTTTGTAGGTTTAAAAAATTTCATAAAGATATTTAAGGGACTAGATCAAGATTTTATAATAATTTTATTAAGAACTCTTGTTTGGACTGTGGTAAATGTATTTTTGCATGTGTCTATTGGACTTGGGCTTGCTTTGTTATTAAACAAAAAGGGACTTAGATTTAAAAAAGTGTATAGATCTTTATTAATCCTTCCATGGGCAGTACCACAATTAGTTTCATGTTTAATATGGAAGATAATTTTTAACTACGATGTAGGTGCAATAAATCAATTACTTGTTAAATTAGGATTGTCAAAAGTTCCTTGGTTGAATAATCCTAAAATGGCTTTTGTATCAATAATAATTGTAAATGTTTGGCTTGGAGTTCCATTTATGATGATGGTAGCAACTGGTGCACTTCAAAGTATTTCAGATAATTTTTATGAAGCGGCTGAAATAGAAGGAGCTAGTTGGTGGCAAAAATTTAGATATATTACACTTCCAATGATTAAACCAGCTATGGTGCCAGCAACTACACTAGGTTTTATATGGACATTTACAAATTTCAATGTTGCGTATTTGGTTACAAAAGGAGGCCCTAATAAGGCAACTGAACTTATACAAACTTATACATATAATGAAATGACAGCAGGAAATTACGCAAAGGCTGCAACTTATGGAGTTATAGTATTCATTATACTATTTATTTTCAATTTAATTAATACAAAGATTACGAAAACGTTTGAGGAGGTATAGCGATATGGAGAATGCGGTTAAAAAAGTATCTAGGAATAAAGCTAAAAGACGTATAGATCATTTTTTCACCCATATTGTATTATTAATAATAACAGTACTTTCTATGATTCCAATTTGGTGGATAATAGTAACCTCCATTGATGGAAAAGCAGTTGGACTTTCCGCTTCTTCAATTAAGTTGTTACCAGCTCAATTTTCTTTTAAAAACTATATTTCAGTATTTAATAATCCTAATTTTTTAACATGGCTTAAAAATAGTTTGATATTTGCTGGTGTTACTACTTTAATTGTAATGGGGTTAGTTGCGCTTGGAGCATATGCATATTCTAGATTTAATTTTCCAGGAAAAAAGGCAGGAATGATGTTTTTCCTTATTGTTATGATGCTTCCAATTACAACATCACTATTACCACAATATTTAATGATGTTAAAATTAAAATTGGTAGGAAAATATATAGGTATAATCTTGATATATACAGCTGGAAATATGACTTTTGGAATTTGGAATTTAAAAGGATATTTTGATACAATACCTAAGTCTCTTGAAGAGGCGGCTATAGTTGATGGTGCGTCTAAAATACAAGTATTTACTAATGTAATGCTTCCTCTTGCAGCACCAGCTATAGCTATTACAGCACTAATAGTTTTTACTACTGTATGGACTGAATTTGCTACTGCGTTTATATTTGTTAAGTCTTCTAGTCAATATACTTTGGCAATGGGACTTTATAACTGGGCATCTAATCCTAGAAATATACCTTATCCTCTATTTTGTGCAGGTGCTATGGTAGTTGCACTTCCAGTAGCAACATTATTTATGTTATTTCAAAAATATATTGTTTCTGGATTAACGGCAGGTGGAGTAAAAGGCTAAAATAAAAGTAAAAAGTATAAAGTGTAAAGTATAAAGTGTAAAGTTTAAATGAAGATAAATTTCCGAAGTGATGCTTCGGAAATTTTTATTTTAAAGTAAAGAATATAAAAAAATAAAATACAAAACAAGAAAGAATTTCAAAAGCTAGCTTTTGAAATTCAATGAATTATATACTTAATTATAGAAGGATGATATAATAAAACTAGTTATTTAAATTCAGGCATATCAATATCATCTTGTATCCCTTGTGGATATAGAAGACCATTATTTGTACGTTCTACTATTGGATAACCTAATTTTGACATTTCAATTGTTATATTCTTTTTATTATATGTGTAATTAGGATTATAGTTATTAAATTCTTTAATCATAATCAAATCACTCCTTTATAATATTTTTTGCTAAACCATATAATTTATTAATGAACATTCTTCTAGAATTGTTTATTAAATGCATTAAATTTAAAAAACATTCTTGTTACATAATATGGGAATATAGTATAATAGATATGTATACATAGTTTAATTTGGTATAATTGGGGGATGAATTTATGAATGAGATAGATGTAAAATGTAGTTTAGAAAGTCCTCAAGATAAGGGTAAAGATATATCATTATCAGTAGATGCTCCAGATAATGATAATCTTATTTATAAGTTTTTGGTGGGTAAAGATGGTACATGGAATACTTTAAAAGATTTTAGTAATGAAAGAAGCATATCATGGAAACCAGAAGAAGATGGTAAATATATAATAATGGTACAAGCTAAGGAGAAAGAAAGTACTAAAGGTTTTGATTATATATCAAGATTAGAATATATAATAGGAGACATTCAGGAACAAAAGATGATAAAAAATATATATATTGACAAAAAAGATATAAAAATAGGAGATAAAATAACGATAATAGTAGAGTCAAATAAAATACCAGTAATGTACAGATATTGGATAAAAGAAGATGGCAAATGGGAATTAATCAAAGAGTATTCACCAGATAATACTTTAAACTGGACTGTTTTATCATCTGGAAAACAGGAGATACTTGTAGAGTGTAAAAATTTAGATTCTAACAATAACTTTGATGATTTTGATACAATATCTTTTGATGTTCAAAATTTAAAAAAGGTAGAGATAAGAGATTTTAAATGTTTAACCAAAAGAATTATAAAGAAAAAAGAATTATTGTTTCAAATAAGTGCAAGTTATGATGATAATAGAATGATATTATACAAGTTTATAAAAATAGATTCAATGGGAGATACAGAATGTATACAAGATTATTCTACTAAAAGAACAGTAAATTTTGTAGAAAATGAAAGTGGAGAGTATAAATTACTTTGTCTTGCCAAAGATATGTATTCCCCTAAGGAATTTGATGATAGAGCTGTTATTATGTATAGGGTTAAAGAGTATGAAGAAATAGAACTTCAAGCATTTACTACGGATTTAAGTTCACCACAAATTTGTGGTACTCCAATAGAACTAAAAGCAATAGCAAAAGGTGGAGAAAATTTAGTTTATAGATTTAAAATTGAAGGTAATAGAAGGGAAGATTCTGGTTACATAAAATTAAATAAATATATATGGAAGCCAGAAGAGTGTGGTAAATATATAATAAAACTATTTGTTAAAGATGAATGTTTTAGTGGGGAATATGAGGTAAAAGATGAAATTGAATTTTATATAGATGAGATAAGTAAAGAAGATGTAAGTATTAAAGATATTTTATATGACAAGAAGGAAACTTATTTAAAAAAAGAAGCAATAACTGTAGAAGTAATAGCTGAAGGTGGAGTAGAATTAAAATATGGTTTTATAGTAAGAAAGAACGGAGAAGATATAGAAAAGATACCTTATGGAAATTGTAATTGGGTAAATTTCACTCCTGAAGAAAGTGGTAATTTTGAATTAGAAGTAAGAGTGAAGGATAAGTATTCAAAGAGACAGTATGATAGTCATGAAGTAATACCGATAGAAGCAAGAGATTATATACCTGCTAATATTGAGTATGTACTTATGTCACCAAAAGAAACATATATGGTAGGAGATAATATTTGTTTTGATATTATTACACAGAATACAAATGAAATAGAAGTAAAGTATATGTTGAAAATAAATGGACATATAGCAGAAGAAACAGAGTTTTTAAAGAATAAAAGATATGAAATGATTCCTAGACACAAGGGCGTATATATATTAGATATATTAGCTAAAAATGAGAAAAGTAATGAAAAATATGATTGTAAAAAATGCATTAAATTACAGGTCAAGGATTGTTTTCCAGTAACCAACACTAAACTTAGAAGTAATAAATTAAATTTTGTATGCAATGAAGCTATAAATCTTTCAGTTACAAGTGAAGGTGGTAAAGATGTTGTATACGAATTTTATTTAATGGAAAAAGGAGAATGGATTTTAGTACAAAAATATAGTAAGAAAGATTATTATTCATATATTCCTTTTAACAAAGGTCTATATAAGATATTAGTTTTAGCTAAAAGTATGTATGAAAAATTTAGCTATGAGGATTATGATGTATTTGAGTTTTATGTAGAATAAAAACTATGGAGGAGTAAAAATGAAAGTAGAAAATGCACAAAAGTTATTAATGGTACAACTTATGTCTAAAATGTTTCAAAAGAATTTAGGTGATTCACCAGCTTTTGCTGCTGTTTTAGAAAGTATGACTAAAGCTTCAGAAGATAGTGGTAGTAATGTTAATCAGTTATTTGATAATATATTTAATAATATACAATCTGATGAGCTTTATAGTAATGGAGGACAAAGTATATTATTAGATAAAGAAACTTCCAATTCATATGAAGCAGTTAGAAAAATTGTTAGTGCAAAAGGTTTGACACCTTCAATAAAGGAAGCAATTAAAAAAGCTTCAAAGAAATATGGAATAGATGAGAATTTAATTTTGTCAGTAATAAAACAAGAATCTGGATTTAATTCTAATGCAGTATCTAGTGCAGGAGCTATGGGACTTATGCAGCTTATGCCAGGCACTGCAAGAGGATTAGGAGTTACTAATCCATTTAGTGTTGAACAAAATATAGAAGGTGGTACAAAGTATTTAAGAAATTTATTAGATATGTATGGAAATTCAAAGGAATTAGCCCTTGCTGCATATAATGCAGGTCCTAACTCAGTAAAAAATAGAAATGTAAAAACTAAAGATGATATATACAAAATGCCGCGTGAAACAAGAAATTATGTTGATAAAGTTATTAAGTATTATAAAGGAAATCTTTAAGGAAAATATCATTTTCTGTAGCAGCTGTTTTTCACCTGCGAAAGTTAATTTTATTATGTTATGTGAAATTTTATATTTATTACATAGCTTCAATTTAGATTTAATGATAAAATTTAAATGTATATATATAAAGATAAAAAGTCATAATTATATTATGATTTTTTATTTTTCTACAAAAGATTGGTTATTATTTAAAAGGAGAGATAAAGATGGAAAGACTAGATAAAGTTTTAGCGAATTTAGGATATGGAACAAGAAAGGAAATAAAAGCAGCAGTAAAAAAAGGATTAGTTACAGTAGATGGAAAAGTTGCAAAAGATAATGGACTAAAAATTGATCCTGAGAAATGTAAAATTGAAATTAATGGAGAAGAAATTTCATATAAAAAAAATATATATTTAATGATGAATAAGCCAGATGGTGTAGTATCTGCTACATTTGATAAATATGATGAGACAGTAGTTGATTTAATTGATCCTGAATATAATGTTTTTAATCCATTTCCAGTTGGAAGATTAGATAAAGATACAGTAGGTCTTTTAATTTTAACTAATGATGGAGTGTTAAATCATAAATTGATATCTCCTAAGAATCATGTGGATAAAGTTTATTATGCTGAGATAAATAAAGCGGTATGTGATAAAGATATAGAAGCTTTTGAAAAAGGAATAATTTTAGACGACGGATATAAATGTATGCCAGCAAAGCTTCAAGTTATGAAAGCAGATAATGATGGATCTGAAGTGTATGTGACTATTCAAGAAGGAAAATTCCATCAAGTAAAAAGGATGTTTGAAGCACGAGGTAAAAAGGTGGTTTATTTAAAGAGAATTTCTTTTGGAACTTTAGAATTAGATGAAAATCTAGAAGAGGGTGAATATAGAGAACTAACTGATGAAGAATTAAAATCATTAACTATTTAAAAATCTATATAATAAGGTAAATTTTATTTGTAGTTAATAAATGTTAAAAAAATATGAATGAAATCTATTCATTTAATGAAATATTTACAATTATTTTTGCAAACACTATTGCATTTTTGTGTTTTTTTAAATATAATAATAGTGCAAGGATAAATGAAAAGATAAATAGCCCCCTTTTTATTTATCATCAAAACAGCCCAAGCCCCAAGGGCTGTTTTATTTTTTTTTTTGATTTTTTATATAATATATGTTATGTGTTTTTAAAATAATATTTAAATTTATTTTATTAAAACGTAAAAATAAAAAAAATTATTAATTTAATAGATTAAAACTTTAAAAAATGATAGAATTAAAGTAGTATTAATGCAAATCTTTTCTTTCAAAATGCAAGAGGAGTGAGAAAATATGAGAAGTACATATGAATCTAAGTTGAAGAGTGAAGAGATGGATTTTTTATTTGATGCTATTTTAAGCTTAAAGGATAAAGAAGAATGTTATAGATTTTTTGAAGATATATGTACTATTAATGAGATAAAAGCATTAGCACAGCGACTTCAAGTTGCAAAAATGCTTATCGAAAAGAGAACATATTTGGATATAGCAGATTCTACAGGAGCAAGTACAGCTACTATAAGTAGAGTGAATAGAGCATTAAATTATGGATGTGACGGATATAAAATTATATTAAAAAAACTAAAAGATTCTTCAAAATAAAATAATAATTATTAGCAGCCAATAGTAAGGTAAAAAGGCTGCTTTTATTTTTATATTTTTAAGTTTGATTAATTGGTTTATTGTCAAGTATAATAAAAGGAAGGATAAAATTAAATTATTATGTTAGATTAGAACCTTGAGTTTAGGAGGTATAAAATGGATTTGAAAGAGCTTTTGAATAAAGAACAATATGATGCAGCAACGACTATTGAAGGACCACTTTTAATATTAGCAGGAGCTGGATCAGGAAAAACTAGAGTATTAACATACAGAATAGCACATATGATACAGGATTTAGACATATATCCTTCAAGAATTCTAGCTATTACTTTTACAAATAAAGCAGCTGGAGAGATGAAAGAAAGGGTTAAAAAATTAGTTGGCGATGAAGTGAATCATATGTGGGTTTCAACTTTTCACTCAAGTTGTGTTAGAATTTTGAGAAGAGAAATAGATAAATTAGGATATAATAAAAACTTTGCTATATACGATAGCTATGATCAAAAGGTATTAATGAAAGAATGTATGAAAGAATTAAATATAAATGATAAAGACATAACTGATAAAGAAATTATTAATAAAATATCAGAACAAAAAAATAATTTAATATTTGCTGAGCAATTTAAAAAAGAAAATGAATCAAATTATAAACTAAACAAAATTGCAGATGTGTATATGCTATATCAAAAGAGACTTAAAAGTAATAATGCTTTAGATTTTGATGATTTGATATTTAAGACTGTAGAATTGTTTAACAAAGATAAGGAAACTTTAGAATTTTATCAAAGAAAATTTAAGTATATTATGGTAGATGAGTATCAAGATACTAATAGAGCTCAATATGAACTTGTAAAATTATTAGCTAGTGCCCATAGAAATATATGTGTTGTTGGAGATGATGACCAATGTATATATCAATGGAGAGGTGCAGACATTAGAAATATACTTGATTTTGAGAAAGATTATCCAGAAGCTAAAGTAGTAAAACTTGAACAAAATTATAGATCAAAAAGAAATATATTAAATGCTGCTAATGAAGTTATAAAAAATAATGCCCAAAGAAAAAGTAAGGCTCTTAGAACACAAAGTGAAGATGGAGAAAAAATAAAACTATACAGAGCATATTCTGATATAGATGAAGCATTATTTGTAACAAAACAGATAAGAGATATTAAACAAAAAGAAAATAGAAATTATAGAGATTTTGCTATATTATATAGAACTAATGCTCAATCACGTACATTTGAAGATATATTTATAAAAAATGGAGTACCTTATAGAATAATTGGTGGGTTAAAATTCTATGATAGAAAAGAAATAAAGGATATTCTAGGGTATTTAAAACTTATAAATAATCCAGTTGATGATATTAGTTTAAGAAGGGTAATAAATGTACCAAAACGTTCTATAGGTCAAACTACTGTAGGAAAAATTCAAGATTTTGCAAATCAAATAGAAGATTGTTTGTATAGTGTAATTCTTGATGTAGAAAATGTTCCTGGAATTGCTAAGAGAACTATTAATTCAATAAATAAGTTTACTAGTCTTATAAATAGTTTTATTGCTAAAAAAGATGAAATTTCAGTTTCAGAACTTATACAAGAGATATTAGATAAAACTGGATATATGGATGTATTAAAAAAATCAAATATGGTAGAAGATAAAGCTAGAATAGAAAATTTAAAAGAGCTTGTTTCTGCTGCAGTAGAATTTGAAAATACTTCAGAAGAAAAGACACTTTTTGCATTTTTAGAACAAGTAACATTAGTATCTGACATTGATAATTTTGATGAAGATGCAGATTCTGTAGTACTTATGACTGTTCACAGTGCAAAAGGACTTGAGTTCCCAATAGTTTTCATGGTAGGAATGGAAAATGGAATATTCCCTGGAATGGCATGTTTGAATAGTTTTACGGAAATGGAAGAGGCAAGAAGACTTTGCTATGTTGGTATTACAAGAGCAAAAGAGAATTTATATATGACTTCAGCAGAAAGTAGAAGGGTATTTGGTAGAACAGTTTGTTATGAAGTGTCTGATTTTATACAAGAAATACCTATGAGTTTGAAAGAAAATGTTAGTTTACTTGGCAATGACCCTCGTGTAGCTGCAAGAAAAAATATGAGATACAATGCACAAAACAACCCACATAGTATTGTTAATTTTAGGAATAATACTCCATTTAGTCAAGCAGCTGTAGAATCCTCAAGTTCAAGTAAAGATGAAGGTGAAATTGTTCCAGGAAGAAAAGTAAAGCATAAAGCCTTTGGTATTGGAACAGTAGTTGCTAAAAAAAATACAGAGAATGGAGTAAAAGTAACAATAGCTTTTGATAACTATGGTATAAAGAACTTGATTTTAGGCATGGCTCCAATAGAAGTTCTTTAAGTGTAAAAGCTTTATAAAATTGATAAGTATTATGAAGAGGGGGATTTAAAACTGTGAGCAATGATAAAATTCAAAAAATGAAAGAGTTAATAGATGAATTAAATAAATATGCTCAAGAATATTATGTGCTAGATAATCCTAGTATTTCAGATAAAGAGTATGATAAGATTTATGATAAACTTGTAAGCTTAGAAAAGGAAACAGGGGTAGTAATTCCATATTCTCCTACTCAAAGAGTTGGAGATGTGGTGTTATCTCAATTTGATAAATATACTCATAAAGCTAATCTTTGGAGTTTGGATAAGGCTCAAAGTATAAATGAACTTGTAGAATGGGACAATAGAAACAAGAAAGCTGTTGAAGCATATAATGCTGTACATTCTGATAAGCTTCCATCTTTAAAATATATTCTTACCAAAAAATTTGATGGTCTTACAGTTAATTGCACTTACAATGAAAAAGGAGTATTAGTAAAAGCTGCTACAAGAGGAACAGGAATTATTGGAGAAGATGTTACAGCACAGGTTAAGACTATAAAATCAATACCATTAATGATAGATAATAATGCAGTTATAGAAGTGCATGGAGAAGCAATTATGACAAAAGAAGCATTTGAAGCATATAATGAAAGTGCAAATATTCCTCTTAAAAATTTAAGAAATGGAGCAGCTGGAGCTTTAAGAAATTTAAATGCAAAAGAAACAGCAAAAAGAAATTTATCAGCTTTTTTCTATGATGTAGGTTACAATGAAGGATCTCCTTTTAAAAATTACATAGAAATGCTTAATTTTATAAAAGAAAAGGGACTTCCTATGGATGATTACGTAAAAGAATGTACTACCATGGAAGAAATACAAAAAGAAATTGAATATGTAGATAGTATAAGAGATGAATTGAATTATGATATTGATGGAGTAGTTATTGCAATAGATGATACTAAAACAAGAGAGATGTTAGGATATACAGTAAAATTTCCTAAATGGGCAATTGCGTTTAAGTTTGAAGCAGTAGAAGCTACTACAACACTTTTAGAGGTAGAATGGAATGTAGGTAGAAGTGGAAGAGTAAGTCCTACAGCAATTTTAGAACCAGTAGATATTGGAGGGGTTACAGTCAAGAGGGCCACTTTAAACAATATTGATGATATAAAAAGAAAAGGAGTAAGGCTTGGGTGTAGAGTATTTGTAAGACGTTCTAATGATGTTATTCCAGAAATTATGGGAATAGTAGAAGAAAGCTTAGAGGGGAGTAAGGAAATAAATCCACCTGAAGTCTGTCCATACTGTGGCAGTGAAATAATAAGAGAAGGGGTACACTATTTTTGTGAAAATACCTTATCATGTAAACCTCAACTTGTAAAAAGTATAGTTCATTTTGCCTCTAGAGAAGCAATGAATATAGCTGGTTTTAGTGAAAAAACAGCAGAACAACTTTTTGAATGTTTAAATATTAAAGCTATTTCAGATTTATATAAAATGGAGAAAGAAAAACTTTTAAATTTAGATAGATTTGGAGATAAAAAAGCTCAAAATTTAATAGATGCATTAGAAAAAAGTAAAAAATGTGATCTTCCATCATTTATTTATGCTCTTGGAATACCTAATGTTGGTAAGAAAACAGCTACAGATTTAGCTAAAACTTTTAAAAACTTTGATAGATTAACAAAGGCTAAATTTGAAGAATTAGTTATGATTCCAGATATAGGAGATACAGTAGCACAGTGCATAGTAGAATTTTTTGAAGATGAAAAGATAAATGAAAGTATACAAGAATTATTTAAAGTTGGAGTTGAACCATATTTTGAAGAAACTGAAGTAGTAGAAAATAATTTCAATGGAAAAACTGTTATAGTAACAGGCTCACTTCAAAAATACAGTAGAAGTGAAATCAAAGAAAAACTACAACAGTTAGGTGCAAAAGTTTCTAGTAGCGTAAGTAAAAAAACTGATTATGTAATCGTAGGAGAAAATCCAGGATCAAAATATGATAAAGCCGTACAACTTGGAATCAATATTATTTCAGAAGAAGAATTTGAAAAAATGATATAAATTCATAAAAAAATACAACAAAGTTTATTTAAGCTTAATATGAATATATTTTAGTATTTACAAAATTATGAAAAAATAATAATATAGAAGAAGCGGAAAGTAAGAGTGCATATATACTTTAAAACTGTCATTCTTTTTAGCTGACAGTTTAGTAAAATAAATGCTAAGCGGAGGAAGAAAAAATGAAAAAAATTGTTGATGTAGTGGGATGGGTATGTGTTGTTGTAACAGTAGCAATTTTGATAATGACATTACTAACTACATATCAATTCATTTATTTAAAGTATTTTAATACTTATAAGATAATTCAGATTTGTATATTTTTCACTATGATTACATGGGCAATAAAAATGTATATTCAAAAGTCTAATTCTACAAACATAGTATATCCATTGTTATGTATGATTTTAGCTGTTGGAACAATATTTTTTATGTATGTAGGAGTATATTAAAAAGCACAGGGTTATCCTGTGTTTTTTTATAATTTATTACCAAAGTGAAAGGTTTTTATGTAATATGTATTTTTGCTCTGTTAAATTGTAACCTTTTTTTAACTTTTGGTGTGGATAAATATAGTAATATATAGTAATATATAATATAATTGTATATAATACCATATGAGAAAATATTCGTAAAATAACTATATGATTAAAAAATATAATATATTAATTTAGGAAAATGGGGGAAGACTTATGAGGAGTAGATTTAAATTAATAAAAAAATGTACAAGCCTATTTATGATGGTATTTTTTATGTCTG
This sequence comes from Haloimpatiens myeolchijeotgali, assembly GCF_042688525.2. Lineage (GTDB taxonomy): Bacteria > Bacillota > Clostridia > Clostridiales > Clostridiaceae > Haloimpatiens. Next base: position 3,339,024 of record NZ_JBHWAB010000001.1, on the reverse strand, counting down.
CTTTTATAAATGTAGAAAATATAAAAGTTATCAAAGCAGCAGAAAGTAAAAATAATAGTGTAGTGAAAAGTGAAACTATATTACAAAAAGGAAATGTTGCTAAAGGTGTTGAGTATACTAAAAAGCAAATTAACCTTAAGGACAAGTCCTCTGATTTAAGAGAAACTGCTAATATTATAAAAGCAAATTTAAATGATAAATATGTAAAAATTGTTACAGCTAAAGCTAAAGAATCAATAAAAAGTGCTGAAAGGTTAAGTTTACAGATACAAAGAGAGACTAAAAAAGGTAAGAAAGTTGTAGCTGGTATAAATGGAGATATGTATTATACATCTACTTTTATGAATGTAGGCCCTCAAGTTAAAGATGGAAGATTACTTCTAAGTTATGGTTATAAGTCTGATGAAAAAACAATGCCTATATTTGGTATAGATAGTAATGGAAAGGCTTTTATTGATAAGTTAAATTTTAATGGAAATGTAAAAAATAGTGGTAATAATAAATCAATAAATATTGATACTGTAAATAGAGAACCACGTAATAGTCAGGTGTTAGTATACACAAAAGACTATACTGTTAATGGAAGAATCAATATTTCAAAATTAGATAAATCAACAGTGTATATGGTTGTAAGTGGAAATGAAGTCCCATTAAAGTTAGACAAACCTTTTGAAGGAAAAGTTGAACAAATAAATAATGGAAATAGGGATTACATAATAAAAGGAAATAAGATTGTTGTCGCAGCAAGTGGTGCTAAAGCAAAATTTATTAAAGATAATTTTAAAGTAGGTTCTAGAGCTTGTATACAAGTAGGATTTAGTAAAAAAGGTATTTCAGAACTTATGGGAGGATATAATTATTTAGTTTATAATGGTAGAGCACTATCAGAACAAGAGATGATAAATAAGGGTGCAGAAAGTTTTATTGTTAGAGCTAAGCATAAAGGAAGAACTGCTATAGGAATAACAGCAAAAAATGAAGTGGTAGCGATAACTGTTGATGGTGGTTATTCAAATAGCCAAAGTTATGGACTTACTCTTCCGGAAATGGCAAAAATAATGGAACATGAAAAAGTAGTTAAGGCCATAAATTTAGATGGTGGCGGTTCTACACAAATGAATGTAAGAGGAATTGGAAAAGGAAATTGTAGTGTAGTAAATAGACCGTCTGATGGACGTGAAAGAGGAATAACAAATTCTATTTTATTTTTAACTAATGCACCAAGAACAGATGAACTTTTAACTGTTAATGCAGGAGGAGACATAATAGCATATAAGGGAAGTAAGTATAAAATTTCATTAAAGGCTATAGATGCTAACTATAATGTATATGATTTTAAAAATCCACAAATCAAGTGGGAATGTAATCCTGAGTTAGGAACTATAAGTGAAGATGGAGTTTTTACAGCAGCTAATAAATCGGGACAAGGACAAATAACAGTAACGGTAAATGGCGTGAAAGATGTGGTTAATGTAAAAGTATTAGATGAAGTGTCAATGTTATCTATTGTATCTAATACAAACAAATTAGTTATGTCTAAAGGTGAAAGTAAAAAACTTAGTACTTGTGCAAAAACTAAAGATGGAAAAAGCATAGTATTAAATAATAATTGTACAAATTGGAAAGTTTCAGGGAATATAGGTACTATAGATAAAAGTGGATTATTTAAGGCTGTAGATAGAAAAGCAAAGGGCAAAATAATTGCACAGGTTGGAAATAAAAGTTGTAGTATAGATGTAGAAGTAGGTAAAGATCCAGTTCTTATTGATAATTTTGAACATGGTGATAATAAAATATATTATGTTAATGGATATATAGGTGGAATGGGAACAATAAGCACTGAAAATCAAAGAAGTGGTAGATATAGTTATAAAATAACATATAATTATGATTCTAAATGGAAAAGAAGATACAATGGAACTATAAATGTTATGCATAGGAGTAAAGATCAAAAAGGTACAAATATATCTTCAAAATATATAAGTGAAGCAAAACCTAAAAAAATAGGTATGTGGGTATGTGGAGATGGAAAGGCACCATGGTTAAGAGCTGTTTTAAAAAATAAAAATGGTGGAAGATATACAATTAATTTTGTAAATAGAGTCAATTGGAAAGGCTGGAAATATGTAGAGGCAGATGTACCAAGTCAAATAACAACGTCAGTACAATTAGATCATTTTTATTTTGTAGAAACAAATAAAAATTTACATTATAGTGGGAAAGTATATGTTGATGATATAAGATTTATATATTAATTTCTCGGGAAATAGCAAGAGTGTGTAATAATATGAGTATACTTTGTCCAATGAAAATTTGTAAAATATCTTAAAAAAATATGATTAGTTTAATAATAAAATCGAATGATAGTATGTCATTCGATTTTATTATTAAATTGAAGAGTAATAAGTTTTAAAATATTATTTATATGAATTTAGTTTTATTAAATGGAAAATTTAACAACAAATTTGTTATATACTTCTATTCTGTAAAAAATATATCTTTATGGTAAAATAAAAGTGTTATGTTATATAATAATAGACTGTAGCTGTTAAATAATTATATATAAATTTTAATTATATGGTATTTGTTTATAATATTAAAAGTTAAATTACCTTATCAAGTTGCTCAGTGTTTAGTATGATTCTGTTTTGAAAAAGAAATTATATAGGTAGTTAGTTGTGGATAAATATGTAAATAAGAAGTGAGGGATAATATGGCAGTTTCAAAGAAAGATGTAGAATATGTTGCAGAACTTGCAAGATTAAGTTTTACTGAAGAAGAAAAGGCTGGTCTTACAAATGATTTAAATAAAATTTTAGATTATATGGAAAAATTAAATCAGCTTGATACAGAAAATATAGATATAATAGTGAATCCATATTACATAGAGAATAAATACAGAGAAGATGAAATTAAAGAATCAATGAAGCTTGAAGATATTTTAAATAATGCTCCGGAAAAGTTAGAAGAATATGTAATGGTTCCAAAAGTTATAGATTGAACTTTGGGAGGTGAAAAATAGTCGCTACGGGAAATTAGTAATTGAAGGTGGGATATAATGCAAATACATAAGTTAACTGCCCATGAAATTAGGGATATGATAAATAAAAAGGAAATAAAAGCTGAGGAAGTTGCCAAAGCTTATTTAGATAGAATTAAAAATGTTGACGAAAAGTTAGGAGCTTTACTTTATGTTGCAAAGGAAGAAGCTTTAAATAATGCAAGATTAATAGATAAAAAAATAGCAGAAGGAGAAAATGCTGGAGAACTTGCAGGTATTCCTGTAGCTGTAAAAGATAATATAAATGTAACAGGTATGCAAAATACCTGTGCTTCTAAGATATTACAAGGATATACATCACCATATGATGCACATGTTACTAAACAATTAAAAAAAGATGGTGCTGTAATTATAGGAAAAGCTAATATGGATGAATTTGCAATGGGGTCTTCAAATGAAAATAGTGCATTTAAACTTGCAAGAAATCCATGGGATATTGATAGAGTACCAGGGGGATCCTCTGGTGGTTCAGCAGTGGCAGTAGCAGCGGGAGAAGCACCACTTGCACTTGGTACAGAAACAGGTGGTTCAGTAAGACAACCTGCTTCACTTTGTGGAGTAGTAGGATTAAAACCAACTTACGGTAGAGTATCAAGAAATGGAGTTGTTGCATTTGGTTCTACACTTGATCAAGTTGGAACAATGGGAAAAGACGTAGAAGATTGTGCAATACTTACAAAATGTATAGCTGGACTTGATAGCGGAGATTTTACAACTGCAGATGTAGAAGTTCCAAATTATAATAAATTTCTTACAAAAGATATAAAAGGTAAAAGAATAGCTATTCCAAACGAATTCTTTGGAGAAGGGTTAGATAGTGAAGTAAGAGCTAGAATTGAAGAATCAATACAAGTATTAAAACAAAATGGAGCAGTAGTAGAGGAGATATCACTTCCACTTGCAGAATATGCACTTGCAGATTATTATATAATAGCTTGTGCTGAAGCTTCATCAAACCTTGCAAGATTTGATGGTATAAGATATGGTCGTAGAGCAAAAGAATTTAAAGATTCTGTAGATATTTATTTTAAATCAAGAAGTGAAGGATTTGGAGAAGAAGTTAAAAGAAGAATAATACTTGGAACATATGTATTATCTACGGGTTATTATGATGCATATTATAAGAAAGCATTAAAGGTTAGAAATTTAATAAAACAAGATTTTGAAAGAGTTTTTAAACAATATGATGTAGTAGTATCTCCAACATCACCAACAACTGCATTTAAGATAGGTGAAAAAAAAGAAGATGTACTTTCAATGTACTTATCTGATATATATACAGTACCAGTAAATATAGCAGGACTTCCAGCAATATCAGTACCATGCGGCATGGCAAAAGGTCTTCCAGTAGGATTACAAATCATAGGAAATTATTTTGAAGAAGGAAAACTATTTAATTTAGCATATAGCTATGAACAATCTACTAACTGGCACAAAAACATGCCAAATGTGTAAAGGAAGGTGAAAAGTATGGAATTTGAAGCAGTCATAGGATTAGAAGTTCATACAGAGCTTGCAACAAAAACTAAAATATATTGCGGTTGTACAACAGAATTTGGTGGAAAACCTAATACACATGTTTGCCCTATATGTATGGGACTTCCAGGATCACTTCCACAATTGAATAAAAAAGTTGTTGAATATGGAATGAAAGCAGGACTTGCTTTAAATTGTTCAATAAATCAAGTAAGTAGAATGGATAGAAAAAATTATTTTTATCCGGATTGTCCTAAAAATTATCAAATAACTCAAGATGAAAAACCTCTTTGTCATGATGGATATATTGACATAGAATTAGAGAATGGTGAAACAAAAAGAATAGGAATTGAAAGAATTCATATAGAAGAAGATGCAGGAAAACTTTTACATACTAAATTTGGAACATTAGTTGACTACAATAGAGCAGGTGTACCACTTGCAGAAATAGTTTCAAAACCAGACTTAAGAAGTCCAAGAGAAGCTGTACTATATTTTGAAAGACTAAAGAGCATTTTACAAGCTAGTAAAATTTCAGATTGTAAAATGGAACAAGGTTCATTAAGATGTGATGCTAATATTTCTGTTAGAGAAAAAGGCAGTGAAAAATTTGGTATAAGGACAGAAATAAAAAATATGAATTCATTTAAGGCTTTAGAAAAGGCATTAAAATATGAATTTAAAAGACAAGTGGAAGCTGTTAAAAATGGTAAAAAATTAACTGTTGAAACGAGAAGATGGGATGAAACTAAAGGCATAACTGAAGTTATGAGAAGCAAGGAAGAAGCAAATGATTATAGATATTTTCCAGAAGGAGATCTTGTAGCAATAAATATACCAGATGAATGGATAGAAGAGATAAAAAATGATATACCTGAACTTCCACACGAGAAAGTAGAAAGATTTATAAAAGAATATGAAATACCAAAATATGATGCTGAAGTTGTAGTATTGTCAATGGATATGGGAAATTTCTTTGAAGAAACAGCAAAGAAAAGTGGAGATCCTAAGGCAGCATCTAACTGGATAATGGGAGATATTTCAAAATTAATGAATGAAGATGTAATAAGAGTAGAAGAGTTAAAATTCACTCCTATGCATTTAGCAAAATTAATAAAACTTATAAATGAAAAAACAATATCTAAGGCTATAGGTAAAAAAGTACTTGAGGAAATGTATAAGACAGGTGAAATGCCAGATAAGATAGTTAAAGATAAAGGATTAGTACAAAATAGTGATGAAGGTGCTATTTTAGAAGTGGTTAAAAAAGTACTTCAAGATAATACAAGTTCTATAGAAGACTATAAAAATGGTAAAACTAAAGTTATTGGATTTTTAGTAGGTCAAGTAATGAAAGCTACTAAAGGAAAAGCTAACCCTCAAATAGTTAATAAGTTACTTAACGAAGAAATTAAAAAATTATAACTCAACTTTTACAGGTTAAAAATACTATCTAGCGAAGGGAAATGATATATTGCGTAAGAAACATTTGAACAAAGTTTACAAGTTCTTAGCTTTACGAATTTGAAAAAAGTTATTTTTTAATTACTGATTCCTACGGAATATTAATTAAAAAATCTTTTTTCAATATAAGTAAAGCTTAGAACTTGTTACTGAAGTGAAAGGTTTCAGAGCAATATATCATTTCCCGTAGCGATTGTTTTTAACTGCGAAAGTTGAATTATAATAAAAGGCTTTTAGGACTCCTAACATATAGGAGTCCTTTAAATATCTTAAATATTTTTATTTTTTAATGAATTTTTTAGATAAAGTATTGTAAAAAATATAAACATATTAGGTTCACTATAAAATGAACTTCTACCTTGTTTGAAACATTCTTTTTTTCTATTGAAAGTTATATTTTTTATAAAAACAGGTGCAAGTTCTGTATTTTCAGGAGTAGATATATTTGGCATTATAAAGTTTATTTCATCTAGAAGATCTTCTGATTTTAATGAGAAATCTTTATACCTTTCAACATCATCTAAGTTAGGAGCTTCAGGCCAACTTAATATAATACCTGAGTTTACTATTTGATATTTAAATACATTATAAATTATATCATTATATTCATTAGTTTGTTTTATAGTAGAATAGGATAGTATGTCTAAAAAGTATAACATTATTTCTATAGAAGAAAAGTCTACTTTTTTATCATCATAAGAAGGACAAAAAATTCCTATATTATCATCATACATTTTTGTAAGATTTGAGAAAGTTTTATCTAAAGCATCGTTGATGTTCAAAAGATCTATATGTTTAAAGGATAAAATCAAATTTAAACAAGTTAGACATTTTTCTTTTAACGAGCGCTCGTCAGAAATTTGAGTATTTTTGCTTTCGTATTCATCAGTTAGAAGTTCACATAAATCAAGTAGTAATAATTTTCCATCTTCATTATCAGAATAATCATAAAATAAATTTAATGCAAAACATAGTTTATTTAATTCTTCAAAAGATAATTCATAAAGTTCATTTTTAAATTGTAAGAGCATATTTAGTATATCTAGTGAGAAGTTTCTAAATTCTTTGCTATATTTGTCATTCGATAACATGGAATACTTGTAAAAGGCTGCCATCAGTAATGCTTGGTCTGAGTATCTAAATTTAGAATTTTTATTTTCAAATTTGAAATCTTCAGAAAGTGTATCAGTAATATCTATTTTATTTACAAAGACACCTTCAGTATTTCTTAAATATGAAGCATAAAAAATTAGTTGGTTTTTACAAAGATTAAGATAAAGTACATAGTAGAGATATTTTTTATTGTCAATGTTTTTAAACTGTTCGTAGTACTCACATAATTCTAATAAACATAAACTCATGAATGCATTATTAGATATATTAATTTCTTTTTTTAGCTTTTCAGAGCTCCAAGTGAGAGTTTCATTATCATTTATAAGTTTTGAATCTCCCTTTTTATAAATACATAGTAGTGGAGAAAAATTTTCAATTATGTTAATATCGTTATTAGAAATATTTTTTAATTTTAAATCCTTTGAAGAAGCTAAAATTCCACATTTAGAGTTTAAAACTATGTTTTTAAAAGATTCTTTAGATAAGTGAAATAGCTGATTCATTATGTTATCTGTATTTAATGTATTCATTCTTAAAAAAGGACCTATATATTTCAATACACACACCACCCAAAATTAATCCTTATAAAAATATATGTAATTGAGGGTGAAATGTTGCTTGTCTATGTAAAAATAATACTTAAATAGTTAATGATTCAATTTTTGCAGGTGAAAACAATCGCTGTGGGAAATGATATCTTGATAGGAAACTTTTTATTTTAAAGATAATTAATAGTTAATAATGAATAATTAATAATTAAGGAAATTTTGCCTTGGGGCAAAATAACTAATATATAATTAATGATTTTTGCTAAATCAAAAATCAACCTTCATTATTCATTTTTAATTATTAATTCTTAATTGTATAATGTAGTGATTAACATAATTAAAGGATAAAATTTTAATAATGTATATAAACTTTATTATAAAAGAATATAAGGAGGAACTATATATGAAAAAATTAGTTGTTGCAAGTAATAATGCACACAAAATAGAAGAAATAAAACATATTTTATCTAAATTTGATATGGAAGTATTATCGTTAAAAGAAGTAGGAATAAACATAGATATAGAAGAGACAGGAATTACTTTTATGGAAAATGCATATATAAAGGCAAGTGAGATTTATAAAATAGTAGAAGATGCTATGGTGTTAGCGGACGATTCAGGCCTTATGGTAGATGCTTTAGAAGGAGCTCCAGGTGTATATTCAGCAAGATTTGCAGGAGAACACGGAAATTATAAGAAAAACAATGAAAAGTTGTTAGAAATGCTTCAAGGAATTAAGGAAGAAGAAAGAGGAGCTAAATTTGTTTGTGCCATGGTATTGATAGTAGATAGCGAAAGGGTAGTAAAAGTTGAAGGTGAAATAAAAGGACGTATAATAGAAAAAGAACGTGGTGAAAATGGATTTGGGTATGATCCTTTATTTTTTATTCCAGAATATAATATGACTTTTGCACAAATGGATTCTAAGCTGAAAAATTCAATAAGTCACAGAGCCAATGCGTTAAAAAAACTTGATGAAGAAGTGAAGAAGATAGTTAAGTAATTCAACTTTCGCAGGTGAAAAATAGTCGCTACGGGAAACGATATCTTGCTTAGAAACCTTTTACTTTAAAGATAATTAATAGTTAATAATGAATAATTAATAATAAAGGAAATTTTGCCTTAGGGCAAAATAACTAATATATAATTTAAAATTTTGCTAAAGCAAAAATCAACCTTCATTATTAATTTTTAATTATTAATTCTTAATTGATATTAAATGTTTCTTACGCAATATATCATTTTCATTCGCTATACAGTATTTTTTTACTACGAAAATTGAGTTAAATAATAATTATAACATAGGAGGAATAAAAGTGCTTATAGGAGTGATAAGTGACACACATAGGCAATTAACTTGTATAAGTAGAATAGAAGAAATATTTAAGGATGTTGATTTGATAATACATCTAGGAGATAATGTGAGAGATGTAGAGGAGTTATCAAATCACTTTAAGTGTAAAATTATAAATGTTAGAGGTAATTGTGATTTTACGTCTAGAGTACCAAGTGAGAGGATAGAAATAGTAAATGGTAAAAAGATATTAATTACTCATGGAGATGCGTATGGTGTTAAATATGATTTGAGTAGATTAAGATATAGAGCATTGGAAGAAGAAATAGATATAGTATTATTTGGACATACACATTGTTCCATGGCAGAATATATAGAAGGTATATGGTATATAAATCCTGGAAGTCCATCACTACCAAGAAATGGGCAAAAGAGCGTAGCAATTTTGAAAATTGAGAATGGTATGACAGATGTATCCATAGTAGGTATTTAATAAAAAAAAGCAAAAAAATATTAAAAAGGTATTGACGAATTTAAAAGTATAGTGTAGAATAATCATTGTCGTCGGGAACAAAACGAAAAACAAAATAAACTTTCAAGTAAGGAAGTAACAAAGTTTAGAAGTTAGTTTCTAAAGGCAATGATTGCCGGGGTGTGGCGCAGATGGGAGCGCGCGTGGTTTGGGACCATGAGGCCGCAGGTTCAAGCCCTGTCACCCCGACCAATAACAAAATATATGCGGGTGTAGCTCAATGGTAGAGCCCCAGCCTTCCAAGCTGGTTACGAGGGTTCGATTCCCTTCACCCGCTCCATGATGCGTCTTTAGCTCAGTTGGATAGAGCAACGGCCTTCTAAGCCGTGGGCCAGGGGTTCGAATCCCTTAAGACGCACCAGATGTGCACCATTAGCTCAGTTGGTAGAGCACCTGACTCTTAATCAGGGTGCCCAGGGTTCGAATCCCTGATGGCGCACCAGTTAATTTAATAATAATGTGGTGGATGTAGTTCAGCTGGTAGAGCACCAGATTGTGGCTCTGGGTGTCGTGGGTTCGAATCCCATCATTCACCCCATATTGGGATGTCGCCAAGCGGTAAGGCACAGGATTTTGATTCCTGCATCCGCAGGTTCGAACCCTGCCATCCCAGCCAATATGATTTACTAGCTCAGTTGGTAGAGCACATGACTTTTAATCATGGTGTCCGGGGTTCGATTCCCCGGTAGATCACCAAAAATGTATAAAATGCAGGTGTGGCGGAATTGGCAGACGCACTAGACTTAGGATCTAGCGCCTATGGCGTGGGGGTTCGACTCCCTTCACCTGCACCAATAAAAACATAAATATGCGGAAGTGGCTCAGTTGGTAGAGCACCACCTTGCCAAGGTGGATGTCGCGGGTTCGAGTCCCGTCTTCCGCTCCAATATGCGGGTGTAGCTCAATGGTAGAGCCCCAGCCTTCCAAGCTGGTTACGAGGGTTCGATTCCCTTCACCCGCTCCAAGGATGCGTCTTTAGCTCAGTTGGATAGAGCAACGGCCTTCTAAGCCGTGGGCCAGGGGTTCGAATCCCTTAAGACGCACCAGATTTTAAAGTTAAGTTAATAATGCCGGGGTGTGGCGCAGATGGGAGCGCGCGTGGTTTGGGACCATGAGGCCGCAGGTTCAAGCCCTGTCACCCCGACCAAAAAAACAAAATATATGCGGGTGTAGCTCAATGGTAGAGCCCCAGCCTTCCAAGCTGGTTACGAGGGTTCGATTCCCTTCACCCGCTCCAAAGTATGCGTCTTTAGCTCAGTTGGATAGAGCAACGGCCTTCTAAGCCGTGGGCCAGGGGTTCGAATCCCTTAAGACGCACCAATTGTGCACCATTAGCTCAGTTGGTAGAGCACCTGACTCTTAATCAGGGTGCCCAGGGTTCGAATCCCTGATGGCGCACCATTAACAAAATAACTAAAAAATAATTAATGTGGTGGATGTAGTTCAGCTGGTAGAGCACCAGATTGTGGCTCTGGGTGTCGTGGGTTCGAATCCCATCATTCACCCCATATTGGGATGTCGCCAAGCGGTAAGGCACAGGATTTTGATTCCTGCATCCGCAGGTTCGAATCCTGCCATCCCAGCCAATATGATTTACTAGCTCAGTTGGTAGAGCACATGACTTTTAATCATGGTGTCCGGGGTTCGATTCCCCGGTAGATCACCAAAAATGTATAAAATGCAGGTGTGGCGGAATTGGCAGACGCACTAGACTTAGGATCTAGCGCCTATGGCGTGGGGGTTCGACTCCCTTCACCTGCACCAATAAAAATATAAATATGCGGAAGTGGCTCAGTTGGTAGAGCGCCACCTTGCCAAGGTGGATGTCGCGGGTTCGAGTCCCGTCTTCCGCTCCAATATGCGGGTGTAGCTCAATGGTAGAGCCCCAGCCTTCCAAGCTGGTTACGAGGGTTCGATTCCCTTCACCCGCTCCATAATGCGTCTTTGGTTTAATTAGATTTAAGCTACAAGGCGCATTATTCATGAAAATGAAAAATTGTTGCGCTCATAGCTCAGTTGGATAGAGTGACAGACTTCGAATCTGGAGGTCGGGGGTTCGACTCCCTCTGGGCGCACCAGTACATATTTTTTTGGGCAAAACGTAGGGCACCTTGGCCTCACAAGAACTGTAAATCTTGTGGGGCAATTTTCTTTTTGCAATAAAATATCCAGAATTTTTAGGTATAAATCAAGGCTTAGAGAAGTACTAAAACTTCTCTAAGCCTTGATTTTTTTCTTTTAGACATTGATTCTCCCCTAGTTTTATGTAAATTAAAACAAATCATAATAAAACAAGGCATTTAAATGCGGTTAAATTTTTAAAAAGCAAGTTAGATGAGGCTTTGGATGAATTAACTAATTTGAATCTGAAAGCGTTTAATAAAATTAATATTATAAAACTAATAATTAATTTTATTTATTTTTTAGGTTTTATAATCTTGATAGGAATTATATATTATCTTACTTTAATGAGATCTATTTCAGTGGCAGAGACAGGAGCAGTTTTAACTGCTGTTACCACTATGTATAATCGTATGGATCAATTGTTTAATTCTCAGATTGCAGGTGTTTCTGAAAGCTATAACAGTCTTTATAATCTTAATAAAATATTGGATTATAAGAACATCACTGGTAGTGAAAAGATTAGTGAAAGTGAAGAAAATCTTGAAATATCAATTAAAAATATAAATTTCAAATATCCTAATTCTGAAAAATGTGTCCTAAATAATATTTCTATAGAGATAAAGCCTAAAGAAATAATTGCAATAGTCGGAGAAAATGGCTGTGGAAAGACTACATTAACTAAAGTTATCACAGGACTTTATGAACCTTCTGAGGGAGAAATTTTTTATAATGGAAAGTCTTTTAGAGAGCTGTATATGAGGTCTATTTATAAAAAGATTGCCGTAGTATTTCAAAGCTTTAAGCAGTATCCAGTAACTCTTAAGGAAAATATTACCTTAGGGTTTATTGAAAAAGTGGATAATTATAAGGTGGAAAAAGAACTTAGAAGAGTTAATCTTAGTGATATTAAGGAACATTTAAATAATGGCATAGATACTTTGCTTTCAAAAGAATTTGGAGGAACGGATTTGTCAATTGGGCAATGGCAAAGGATAGCCATTGCAAGGGCTAATTATAAGGATGCTTCATTGATTGTGTTTGATGAACCTACAGCTTCGCTGGATCCATTGCAAGAAATGGATATAATGAGAAGTTTTATTGAAACTACAAAAAATAAAACTAGAATACTTGTAACTCATAGGATTGGAGCAGCAAGACTTGCTGACAGAATTATTACTATGAAAGATGGCAAAATTATTGAAGTAGGTACACATGATGAACTTATTGACATAGAGGGAGAATATGCCTACTTATATAACAGTCAGAAACAATGGTACAATAATTAGCTGAAGATTATGGTTTTTATAAAATATGAAATGTTATAACTTAGTGTATTTAAATGTAAAAAATTAATTAGACTTAGGTAAAACTTTATTTTCTTGTGACAAATCTAAAAGAAAATAAAAAATATTAGGGGTTAATTCTTGTAATTAAATATATTTTAAGTATAATATTTATTTCCTAGTAACAAAAATCTTAATAATTATATAAAAATTTTGTTAAACGAAAGAAAGGAATATACATTATGTTTACACATTTTTATAAATTACAATAAATCGTATAGAATGCTTACTTTTCAATCTGGAGGTCGGGGGTTCGACTCCCTCTGGGCGCACCAGTACATATTTTTTTGGGCAAAACGTAGGGCACCTTGGCCTCACAAGAACTGTAAATCTTGTGGGGCAATTTTCTTTTTGCAATAAAATGTTGAGAATTTTCAATTGTTAAATTTTAATTATTAAGCAGTTATAGATTTTCACCAAACACATCTTTTATACAAATCTTACTACATTCATGAGTTATTTTAAGTTTTATCAAAATTAGATATATGCGAAATATTCAAAAGTATGGAGAAAACATTAGAAATACATATATAATTTATTCTAATGATGTTTTAAAATATTGTTAAGCAAATAACTCCATTTGAGTTATTTAATACTATATTATATAATTATTAATGTAATATTAATAATTAATATTAACTATATAAAAAAGAAAAATGAAACTTGTAAAAAGATAAATATATACATAATATATGCAAGAAATAATTACATAGCTAAATATATCATATATATTTTTTAATTATTTAATAATGTGATTTAATAAATAAGGGGGAAGTATAATGTTAAGTGGTAAGGCAAAGTTTAGTACAATAAAAAAATTATTTCAATTATTCTTTTTATAGTAGGAGGAATATGTTTATTTTCAGGTATATTAATTACAACTGAAAGTTTAATACAAGTGGTAGATATTACGAATATATTTATAGTAAAAATAGTAGGTCTTTATGCTATTTCTATAGCGTGTATGGTGCTTGGAATCTCCATGTCATATAAGGGAAAGTGGAATCAAGTTTTGGGGATAGAATGTATGATAATAGGTATATTTCTAGTCATGGCAGGTATATCACTTATAATAGCTATGCATATCAATAAAATAAGTAATTATGAAGGTTTTGCAGCATATTTTACTTCAATTGGTTTATGTGTTTTAATTTTAGGTTTATGTTTTATAGGAAATCAAAAGAAAATTGATTTTGAAATTAACAGAAATAAGATAGTAAAGAAAAATTCGCATTAATAATAAAACTTTAATAATTAAAATAGAGGTGATAAATGTGGACAATAAAAAAAGATATAAAATGCAATTTATGTTGTTTGTATTATTTGAGGCAATAGTACTTCCTTTAATAATATATTTTCTTAATTCAAATGAAGTTAAAGGATTTGAATATGGCTATACAATATTTATGGAAATTATTATGGCATATTTAACTTGTTATATTATAGAAACAAGAATAACTTTAAATACATTAAGACAGATGGATAATTTAAAATGCATAGGTAAGAACCCATTAGATACTAGAGGATTCAAAATTTTTTATGGAATTCTAATTATATTTATATTAGCAATGTATTCTTATTCCATAATTACAGGAGATGCAGAATTCATAAGATCAGCTTGGATAATGATAGTTCCATTAAATAATCTGTCTTTGTCCACTAATAATTTTTATATAGGAGACAAATTTATTGTAAGTGGAGATAGAATTGTATTAAGAGAGGATATTATGTACATAAAAACAAGAGATATAGTTAAAAAAGGAAGATTAAAATATAAAGTTTTAAGTATTAGATTAAAAAATGATAAATTAATAGAAATAAGAAGAAGTCCTGAAATAATTGCAGAAATTCAAAAGGATATATATTAATAATTCAACTTTCGCAGATGAAAAATAGCCGCTACGGGAAATGATATCTTGCTTAAAAACCTTTCACTTCAGTAACAAGTTCTAAGCTTTACTCATATTGAAAAAAGATTTTTTAATTAATATTCCGTAGGAATCAGTAATTAAAAAATAACTTTTTTCAAATTCGTAAAGCTAAGAACTTGTAAACTTTGTTCAAATGTTTTTTACGCAAGATATCATTTCCCTTCGCTAAGCAGTATTTTTTCACTTTGAAAATTGAGTTAATAATGAATAACTAATATATAAGTAAAGATTATAAAGGGAGTGATTATTTATGAAAAAGAATATTGAATGCTTGAGATGTAAAACATAAATATTGGTAGTTCATAAAATTAAAAGTACAAAGATTAAAGAACAAAGAACAAATAAGGAGTTTTTTTGAGAAAAACTTTCATTATTTATACTTTGTTCTTTTTAATTTCTACTTTATCTATTACTTGGGTGTATGAACATTTGAGTCCAATAATACACTCCATTTTTATTTTTTGCCACTCCAACGCCTATTTCGCTATAAGAAGAACTTAAAATATTTGATCTGTGTCCAGGTGAATTCATCCAAGAATTCATAACAGCTTTAGGAGTAGGTTGACCATAAGCTATATTTTCACCAGCAGCTGAAGCTTTAATTCCAAAAGATTCTATCATTTTAAAAGGTGAACCATATGTTGGAGAAGTGTGTGAAAAATATCCTTTATCAGCCATATCTTTAGATTTATATCTTGCTATTCTTGAAAGCTGCCAATTTTGTTTAAGTGCAGGAACTCCTGCTTTTTGTCTTTCAACATTAACAAGTCTAATGACTTCATTTTCAATTGCTTTAATGTCATTGATATTAGGAATAGTCAATTTTTGTCCAGGATAAATAAGAGACGGAGTTTTAATTTGAGGATTTGCTTGTATAATTTCGCTTAACCCAATTTGATATTTAACAGCAATTTTCCACATGCTATCCCCAGATTTAACAGTATAAGTTATAGATTGTGCAGAAACTTTAATTGGAAAAAATATTAAAAACGAACTTATCATTATTGTTGTAAAAAATTTTTTCATAAGTATCACCTACCTAATTTTATATAATATTGCACATTAAATTAACTAATACTATTAATATTGTCTTAATTGTGTGTTATTTTTATTCAAGAAACAGAAATTAGTTAAAAATTCCTTTTTATAATAGGATTAAATATAATTTTAGTAAATGTTTTCAAAAAGTAGAAGGGATTGCAATCATAATATAGAATAAGTGATTAGGGGAGTATTAGAATGAATAAAAATTATATAAAGAGTTATCATAAAAAGGGTGATAAGTAGTGGGAAAAGTTATATATGCAAAATTTGAAAATTCAAAAAAAGAAAAGAAAAAAAGATATAGCAAATGTTTAATATACACTAAAATGATAAAAGATATAATTTTAACACTAACTAATAGAAGTATGCATTGTAAAGATAGCAAAAAGTATATTCAGGATAATTATGAGTACATTAAAGAATTAAGTTATATAGTGAATAGATATTTTAAGAAAAACCTTAAATATTTATACAGAAATGAAGCTACAAAAAAATTCCCAGCTGAACTTTTAACATATGGAGTAACAAATTTTCAAGAAGCAGAAAAATATTTATTTTGTGCAGCCAAATTTTTTCTAAAAATAGATACATCTTTACAAAGATGGAATGAGGAGTATAGTAAAAAATATAAATTAGTATTTTTTACTATATGGATAAGTGTTTTGATTGGTATAACAATTGGTATATCATCTTTAAGTGGATTCAAGTATAATTTAGCTGTTATTATAGATTTTTTAGTTTTATTTTCAGGAATTATATGTATTAATTTTTATTTAGCTTATGATGAGCTTAGAATACTTTCTGATAGTAAGATGAAAAAATATATACAAAAATTAAAAAAAGAATTTTGCCAAAAATCAAGTAATATACAAGTAAAATCACATAATTTCACATAATTTTGTGATAATTATTCTAAATTCTTTTATTATAATCAAATTAGCATATTTGATTATACAAAAAAATAAAAGAATAGGGAGATGAAAATTATGATGAATTGGAAAAAATTTATTTTACCATCAATTCTTGCTGTATCAATCATGGTGCCAAGTGTAGTATATGCGGTAGGAGATTCAACAAACGATAATGTTCAAAAAAATAATTTAGTATTTAGTCAAAATGAGAAAAAAAATAATGGTAATAGGAAAAAAATTAAAAGAGATAAAATTGAAAGATTTGAGAAGCGTATAGAAAATCTTGATGAAGTTATGAAAAATGCGGATTCTGTAGTACCAGGAATTAAATCTCAATGGGATACAGTTGCTAATGAGAGAAAAAATTTATTAACACAGTTGAAAGAATTGAAACTGTACAATAAAGAAAATAGACAACAAGAAAAAGAAGAATATAAAGGAAAAATAAATAAAGATTTAAGTGACGTAAAAGAGAAAGTAAAAAATGGGGAAATGACAAAAGATGAGGCAAAAGAATATATTCATAAGAAAAAACAAGAAATGAAAGATCAATTTAAAAGCCAAAAAGATCAATATAAGAGTAAGAGAGCAGAAAAGATTGAAGCTAATAAATCTAAAATAGAAGAAATGAGGTTAACGTGGAAGTCTTTTAAAGAAGCAGTAGAAGCTAAAGATGCAGCAAAAGTTAAAAGTACATTTAATACTATTTTAGAAAAAAGTAAAGAGAAAAATAATAACTTGAAAGAAAAAATAGAAATTATAAAATCAAAACAAGAGTTATAAAAGATCAACAATGGATATTTAATAGTTAAAAATAGATATTGTTATTTATATTAACATAAAATTGTAAAGTTTAAATATAATTAATCAAGTTGCAAATAACTATCCTAAAATATAAATTAAATTTAAACACCTTAAAAGATGGAGAGCAGTGTAGGATTACTACTGTTCTCTATCTTTTATGATATAATTTACATTTCCAATTTTAGAATTTTTAAAGGAAATAGAAAAAAAGGTTAAAAATCAAAAAAGTGAAACCGAAAGATACGTTGATGTAGTAGGAGGAAAAAAAATTTTTTGTGAAATTTGCAAGTTTAATTTAAAGGGCAAACAAGCATTTATATTTTCATATATGGGAGATACTTATAGAAATAGTTTAGTTATAACTTTGTTTAAAAAATTAATATTAATTATGATTTTGGCAGTCATTATAAGTTTAATTGTGGCTGTATGCTGTGCTAAATATTTAACAAAATCTCTTGTCAAACTTCAGGGAAAAGTGAAGAAAATTGGAGAAAATACAGAAGAAGATTAAAGAAAATCTTTTCAAGGCATTTTCTAAAGGAAAAAAAGGAAATTTTGGACTTGGAATGTATATTGTAAAGTGTATTGTAGACTTTCATAAGGGTAATATTGAAGTATGTAATGAAGATGAGGGAGTTTCGTTTTACATAAAAATAAATAAAACAAATTTTTAGATATTAGAATTACTTTATAAAGGGAAAGGTTTCGGAGCAATATATTATTCCTTGCAGCGATTATTTTCATTTCTGAAAGTTATATTTATAATTAAAAGATGACAGAATACAGTAAACAGTAAAGGATTCTTATCTGTTAGTTGTACTCTGTCATATATATTTATATTATATCAACAGGTAGTAGCTTAATTATTTTTTTAAGTATTTAACAGCTTTTACTACAGGCAAACCAATTACTATAGCTGCTCCAGCTGATACGAATCCGTTTAAAAGATATCCTATAAAAATCCCATTACCAACAGCTCTAGTGTATCCAAAAGCTTTTATAAATGCATCAAAGTAAAGAATATACATCATACCTAAAACACCTATTGTATTTGTGAATGATCCAACAGCTATAGATAGTATTGAATCCATATAATCTAACACAGTATGCTTACCTTTAGATGATTTTGATTTATTTATTTTAAATGGTAGTTTGCTTAATACTTTGTAAGTATAATAAGGTGTAATTCCTATCAAAATTCTTGGTACTATTGCTACAAGTGGGTTTAAGAATATAAAACTAACAGGTGTGGGTGTTTTTATAGCTTGAAACATACTTGTTAACCCAAATATTAAACCTAAGAAGGCGCCAACAACAGGACCCTCAAGTAATGAACCAATTATTACAGGAACATGCATTATAGTCGTATGAACAGGTGGTATAGGTATGTAACCTAACCCTGTTACTCCTAATACAATAGATATTGCAGAAAGCATTCCAATAATAGTGATTTGTTTTGTAGAAATTTTTCTTTTACTTAAAATTTTCTCGCTCATTTTATAATTCCTCCATTCTTATTCCAATAGGATATAATTTGGAAATTTTGTTATAAAGTTTATTAGGATAAGAGTATGATTTTGAATAAAATACCATCTCTTTCTAACCCATATTTAGTATAGCAGGTTTTAATGTAAAATCAATAGAAAATTGTTAAAAATTTAATAAAGTAAATAAAAAAATGTCTTGATATTTTCATAAATAAGATATAGAATATGTTCTTGTGCATAAGAGAAAACGTTTTTTAAATAAATACTAACTTTAAATTATTAAGTAGTGGAGGGGAATAAAATGAGCGCATATTTACAAATGAGTAAATCAGAAATAATGAAAAGATGTATAATGATAATTTTGGGAAGTGTTATTACAGCTATAGGGATAAATTTATTTATAATTCCTTGTAATTTATTGAGTGGAGGATTATCAGGATTTTGTCTTATACTACAATACTTAACAGGAATTCCTGTAGGATATTCTACTCTTTTACTTAATATTCCATTATTTTTATTAAGTGTGTTAAAGATAGATAAGAAATTTACTACGTTTACTTTAGTAGGAACTTTAGCATTTTCAGGTGCACTTATTGGAACACAATTTTTAACTAAAGTATTAGTTCCTGTAGTTCCAGCTAATGAATTATTATATTGTATATATGGTGGAATATTAAATGGAATTGGCCTTGGCATTGTGTTCACTAATTATGGATCTACAGGTGGAATGGATATAATAAGTATGTATATAAAGAAAAAATATAATATGGATATAGGAAGTTCAGCATTTGTAATTAATTTTATAATAGTAGCTATTGGTTCTATATTATTTAACTTTAAAGTTGGATTATATACTTTGATTGTAATGTATTTAGCATCTTTCTGTATGGACAAGGTTATCAAAGGATTTAATAGACAAAAGATGCTTTTAATAATAACAGACAAACAACAAGAAGTTTCACATTATGTGATGAATGAATTAAAGAGAGGAATAACAGTTTTATATGGTGAAGGTGCATATACAAAAGATAAAAGAAATGTCATGTATTGTATAGTATCACTTGGACAGTTACCAAAGGTTAAACAGATTATTAAGTCTATTGATAACAATGCATTTATTTCTATTGTTGATACTGCAGAAGTGCAAGGAAAAGGATTTGAAAGTCCATTAGCATAAATAGAATTCTAAGCTTCAGTAGGAGTTTTTACTTCATTGAAGCTTAGAATTTCTTATTATTAAATAAATTATAAAGTTTTTCAAAGAGTTTGTTGGTTTAAAGTTAAATAAATTCATTAAATAATGAGTTTGAGTAAAATTAATTGTACCATATGAATTTATAATTTCCGCATTATGTGTCAGAAAACTTTACAATTTCAACAAAATATGATATTTTGTGTATAAATATATGGATTATTTTTAGTGAGAGGGGGCAAGTTATGAATTTTTTTAAGTCTATAGAAACAGGAAAAATTAAAATACAGGAATTTGGAGTGTGGGGATCAGTAGGAGTTTTCTTAGTGATTTTTATACTTCTCAATATAATTTCAATTCCAGGAGTTATAATAAGTGTGATTTTAGAACATTCAAATAAAAGTATAGTTCCTATTGTAAATCTTATAGCAGAGATAATTACCTATTTGTTAGTTGCTGTGATTGTGATAAATTGGGTTAAGGTGAAAGAAGAATCACTAGAAAATGAAGAGAATATAAAAGAAGGAAGAAAATTTACTAAAATCAAATTTAAATATTTAGGTATTGTAATACTAATGGTAATGGGATACGGATTGATATATGATAATAGTTTAGAGCATTTAGTTTCGCAAGTAGGGCTAAATCCAGTTGTGAAGCAGCATTTTGAAGAGTTATCTAAAACACCAATTATAATGTTCATTTCAGTTGCAGTAGTAGCACCTATATTTGAAGAAACATTTTTTAGAGGAATTATATTAAATGGACTTTCAAAAAAAGTACATCCAGTATTAGCTGTTATAATTTCTGCATTATTTTTTGCTATTATGCATGGAAATGTGATTCAAGGTGTAAATACTTTTTTACTTGGTTCACTTATTGGAATAATTTTTATAAAGACTAGATCTTTGTATTTATGCATGTTTGCACATTTTATTAACAATACTTTAAGAATTATAACTAGTGGAATACTACAACAAACTACTACGTTGGGGAAATTTAGTATAATTAGTATTATACCTATTGTTATAGGATTAGTAATGTTAGTATTAGCATATAAATTATATAAGAAAAATAAAAATGAACTTTGTGGAATATCTGAGGATAAAATGTACGAAGAAATTGCTGGTTAAAAAATATTGTAATACAGTATAAAGGTATGATTAAAAGCCTGTGAGTAAATGTGTATCTACTCATAGGCTTTATAAATTTATTTCAAAGTTTTAAAATTATATTTTTCTTGTTTTAGATATTCAATTACACCAGGTAAAGCTTGTACGGTTGTTTTTTTAGTGGCAGCATCATGCATCAATATAACAACATGCTTTTTATTTGCAGTAGTTTTTTTTAAGTTATTTATTAATTTTAAAGGAGGAATATTCTGTCCTTCTGCATCACCAGTTAAAGCATTCCAATCTACATAAGAATAATCTTCTTGTTTTAATTTGTTTTTAAATATATTTTTGTCTTTTCCAAAAGATCCGCCAGGAAATCGTACTAGTTTAGGTACATAGTGTTCTCCAACAACATTTTTTATGGTTTCACTAGTTTTATTTATTTCATTTACGAATGAATTAATATTGCTGTATATTTTATGATAGTCATGACTATATGAATGATTTCCAAGAGCATGTCCTTCATTTACAATTCTTTTTAATATATCTTTATTTTGTTCTACTAAGTTACCTAAAACAAAAAAAGTAGCCTTTACATTATATTTTTTTAAAACATTAAGTATTTCAGGAGTAACATTAGGAGTAGGTCCATCATCAAAGGTTAAAAATGCTAGTTTACTATTAGCCAATGTATAAGCTTTAGAAGCATCTATACTATAATTTTTATATTTTCTATTATATTTGTTTAATTCAATATTTTTTTTCTTATGTTTTACAATATTAGTAACATTAGAAGCTGTTTTTTGTGCTTTATATACTCCTTGTGTACTTTGACTTTTATTTATTAGCATATTTTTACCAGTAAAAATTATTACTATTAAAAAAAATAAACAAAAAACATTAATTAATTTTTTTGGTTTATTAGTTCTTTTTCTACGACCTTTTCTTCGATTAGTACTATTATTAAAAATACAACTCATTTTTAAGCCCCCTGTTATTATTTCCCATAGCGACTATTTTTATCTGTGAAAGTTAAATGAAGAGTAAATGAAGTTAATAGTATAACTAACATATTTTTTATTTTATATAGTCTACATGTATTATAATACAAATATAGAAATAAATAAATCAAAAACTAATATTATGTAAATAAATGTATTAAAGATGAATAGTATTCGTATAATATTAACAATCTTGCAATAATAACATCATTAATATTACAACTAGGCAGAGGATAAATAATATATTATATAGAATAATAAAATATATTGTTTGTAACAGTATTATTTTGTATATAGCTGTATAACAGTAATTTTTAATGTAAAGTGTTGAGGATATATAATTTAAAGAAAGGGGAAATAGTTATGATAAAACATGTTGTAATGTGGCAACTTTGTGAAACTGAAGAGCATAATAAGCAAGAAAATGCTAAAAAAATGAAAGAACTTTTGGAAGGGTTAAAAGATAAGATAGAAGATATAAAGGCCATAAAAGTTGGAATAAATGATGAGAATGCACCACAATCAAATTTTGATGTTATTTTAGAGGTTCAAGTGGAAGATTTTGAAGCATTAAACAGATATGCAAAAAATCCATTACATTTAGAGGTAGTTGATTTTATAAAGGCTGTATCTAAACAAAGAGTAGCCGTAGACTATAGAAAATAGACACTTTTGAGCAGAAGGATATTATGTAGCACAGTAGGATTGAATGAAGCAATAATAGCTAAATTATGATCAAGTAATGGATAGAATAACAACAAAAGAATTAGAGGATTTTTTCAAGGGTAAGGCTAAGTAATCAGTCCACAAAGCCTTGAACAAAAATTATTAACTCAACTTTCGCAGATGAAAAATAGCCGCTGCGGGAAATGATATCTTGCTTAGAAACATTTCACTTCACAAAGTAATTCTAAGGTCTAAAAATTGTGCTGATAATAAGTATCTAGAGCCTGTGAAGTAAATATCTATATAGTGTTAGGAATCGTGTTACTTCAGTAACAAGTTCTAAGTCTTACTCATATTCAAAAGAAGATTTTCTTATAAATATTCCAAAGGAATTGATTATCAGAAAATAACTCTTTTGAAATTCGTAAGACTAAGAACTTGTAGACTTTGTTCCAATGATATCCTATACACTATATAGATATTTACCACAGGCAAAAGGTTTTATTTTATAATATAAAAATGTTGTCTAATATACTGTGAATTTTTAGACCAAGAATTACTAGTTGTTTGTTCAAATGTTTCTTACGCAATATATCATTTCCATTCGCTAAGCAGTGTTTTTTTACTGCGAAAGTTGAGTTATTAATTATTCATTTAACTTTTGCAGTACAAAAACAAGATATCATTTCACGCAGCGATCATTTTCATCTGCAAAAGTTGAGTTGATTCTTAATTATTATTAAAATTCTCTTGAGGAATAAATTTTTTGAGAGAGTTTTAGTGACAGAAATAAAATAATTAGAATTATCCCAGCAAAGACTAAACTAATTTGGTGAAAAGATAAGTTAATTAGCCACTGAACAAAATCTGTAGAGTAGTATTTTTTTAATATTTTACTTGCCATGGCAGGTAAAATAATTATTAACATATAAATTAAATTATTTAATAATTTTAATTTGTGTCCACCAAATTTAAAATATACTGGATAATAGATAGAAAAAAATAATGCTGTAATGTTAAAGGTTATGATGATATCCCATAAATTAGCAGTTCGTGCAGTTGCTTTTACACCTAGCAAAACGGCAGCATTTGTAAAAAAAACAATGAGAAAACCACTTAGTATAATGAAAAAAATTAAGCTTAAATATTTACTTGATACAATAGTTTTTCTATCTAAAGGAAAACTATTTAAAATAATTTCACTATTATTTTTATCGTCATACCCATTTGTATACAATACGGATATATATGAAAACATCATCATTGCAAAAATATATAAAATTCCTGGAGATTTTCCAAATGTAATTCCTGCAATTGAAATAAAAATTGAATATATAAATAAGAAAATATTTACTTTTGTTGAAAGCATAAAATCTTTCATTATTAGATTAAACATATTTTCACATCCTTTATGAACTAATATCTTTTGCATCGTAAAGTGTCATAGATATTACAACTGAAATTATAACTATAGAGGACACAATTAATGCTAAAATAATTTGATTTGAGGTTAATGCATTTATATAGGTAATTATTTTTGTAGACAAGCCATCAGTGTTATTTGGTGAAAAGATATTGTATAAACTACTAACTAAGGCAACATAAAGAAAAATGAAAAAAAATTTAGCTTTTCTATATCCAAATTTAAAGCACAATGGAAATATTAAAGAACTCATTAAAAAAGTAATAATAATCATTTTCTTTATCATATCTATTTGTATTACATCAATAGAACTAATACCTAAAGTATTGGTAATTAACAATACTAATGCAGAAAATATAACAGATAATATAATACTAATACAAATACTTAAATATTTTGATATAACTACTTGATGCCTAGTTACAGGAAGAGAGTTAATAATAGTATCTGTTTTGTATTTTTCATCATATACAAAAGACATAATTGGTGTAAAATATGCTAATGTAAATATAATAATTAAGTATGTTCCTTTTGGATTAGTATCTCCCATAGTAAATGTTATAAAAAAAACATAAAAAATATAAAAACATATATTCCATTTAATAAGAGTACATCTTAAGTCTTTCATTATTAAAGAAATCATCCTGCTACCCCCTTACTGTATAAACCATAATATCTTCTAAAGTAGGTTTTTCGATAAGTATATTATTTTTAAAAATTTTCTTAACTTGTTGAATATTATTAGTAAGAGCTTCAAAGCCAAATGAATTTTTTCTTATGCTAACGAATTGTTTTTTATTTTCTTCATTTAAAAGCTCTAAACCACCTTTTATAATTCTGTAATTTTCCAATATATCGTCTTTAGGTTGAGAGAAAACTATATTTCCTTTGTTTATAAAAGTAATATAATCTGCAATTTTATCTAAATCTGTAGTAATGTGTGTGGAAAAGAATATACTTTTGTTTTCATCTTGAATAAGTGAATAAAGGATATCTAGAATTTCACTTCTAAAAACAGGATCAAGTCCTGAAGTTGGTTCATCCATAATAATTAAATCTGCATTATGTGAAAGTGCAACTGCTAATGAAAATTTCATTTTCATACCTTTTGAAAGTTGTTTTATTTTTTTCTTTGGATTTAAATTAAATTCTTTAAGATAATGTTTAAACATATTGTCATCCCAATTTTTATAAAATGGAGCTATTATTTTTTTATTATTTTCTATGCTTAATTCTCCATAATAATAATTTTCATCATATACGAAACCAATTCTATTTTTTATTTCCTTTTCATTTTTAACATTGTCAAGTCCAAAAAGTTTAATCTCACCACTGTTTTTTCTTATTAAATTCATAATAAGTTTTATAGTAGTACTTTTTCCTGCACCGTTTGGTCCTATAAATCCCATAATATAACCTTTTTTTAAGTTAAAACTAATATTGTTTAATGTAAAAGTATCATATTCTTTTCTTAAATTTTTTACTTCTAGAATATTTTCCATTTCTAAACCTCCTAATAATTAAGTACTATTCCTCGAATAATATTTTTAACATTTGTATAACTTCGTCAATGTTTAATCCTAATAATTTACTTTCATAGACTACTTCAGACAGTTTATCTTCGATAATTTTTAACTTTTGTTCTTTTAATAATTCTTTATTTTGAGGAGCTACAAAAGAACCTTTTCCTCTTACAGTTTCTATAAATCCTTCACGTTCTAGTTCTTCATAAGCACGTTTGGTTGTTATTACACTTATATGTAATTCTTTCGCTAAGTTCCTTATTGATGGAAGCGTATCTCCTTCATTTAATTCATTTTTTAATATTGAAGCTTTTATTTGCTCTAAAATTTGCTCGTAAATTGGTTGTCCGGACGAGTTAGAAATAAGAATTTTCATTTTTATACTCCTTTGTTTTAATTTTATACGCCGTATATACTGTTTATATATTATATATACAGTATATACGGTAATATATTATCTTGTCAATAATAAATTCAACTTCTGCAATAAAAAAATACTGTCTAGCGAAGGGAAATGATATATTGCGTAAGAAACATTTGAACTTGTTACTGAAGTGAATGGTTTCTGAGCAAGATATTATTTCCCGCAGCGGCTATTTTTCACTTGTGAAAGTTGAATAATAAATATTTAAAATTAGTTTTCTATATATGTAAAAAACTAATTTTATATCTTGTAAATTATGATACTTATTTAGTAAAATTAGGAAGAAGGGTTTCTATATATAAATATATTGAAATAAGTTAGTGTGTGGTATTGCATACTAGATATATAAGGGAGGAACTTAAAATGTATGGGATGATTGCAACTTGGCATATGGCTGTTGAAGGCATTACAAAAGGAAGAAAAATTTTAAAAGATAGGGGATGTGCAGCTGATGCAATTGAAACTGCAATTAAGGAAGTAGAAGATTTTGAATTTTATAAATCTGTAGGTTATGGTGGTTTACCTAACGAAGAAATGGAAGTAGAATTAGATGCTGGGTATATGGATGGTACTACATTTGATATGGGAGCAGTTGGTGCAATTAAAGATTTTGCTAATCCTATTAGTATTGCAAGACGTTTAAGTAAGGAGAAAGTAAATAATTTATTAGTGGGTGAAGGAGCAGAAAAATTTGCTCATAAGGAAGGCTTTCAGCGTAAAAATATGTTAACAGAGCGTGCTAAAATTCATTATTACAACCGTGTTAAAGAAATAAAAGAACAGGAGATTAAACCTTATAGTGGACATGATACTGTAGGTATGGTATGTATTGATGAAAATAGTAATATGATTGCAGCAACTTCAACCAGTGGTTTATTTATGAAGAAGAAAGGAAGAGTTGGGGATTCCCCTATTTGCGGCTCAGGATTTTACGTAGATTCTAAAGTAGGTGGAGCAAGTGCTACAGGACTTGGAGAAGATTTAATGAAGGGATGTATTTCTTATGAAATCGTTTATTTGATGAAGGAAGGTCATCATCCTCAAGAAGCTTGCGAAATAGCCGTAAATAAATTAGATGAAGAACTTAAAGAAAGAAGAGGTATGGTAGGAGATTTGTCAGTAATTGCCATGAATAACAAGGGTGAATGGGGAGCAGCTACAAACATTGAAGGTTTTTCATTTGTAGTTACTACTGAAAATCAAGAGCCAATTGTATATTTAACTAAAAATGTAAATGGCAAATGTATTCACGAAAGGGCTAGTAAAGAGTGGCTAGATAACTATATAAAGATAATAACTACACCATTAGCTAGAGAAGGGGGCAAAATTAAAAAGTGATAAATAAAATAATAGAAGTATGCTGCGGAAGTTTCTATGATTGCATGGAAGCTTATAAGGGAAAAGCAGATAGAGTTGAATTAAATAGTGCTTTATATATGGGAGGATTAACTCCTAGTATTGCAAGTCTTGTTTTGACAAAAAAGAATACTGATTTAAAGGTTATTTGTATGGCAAGACCAAGAGGGGCTGGTTTTTGCTATAACAAAGAGGAATATGAAACACTGTTGTTAGATGTAAAGTGTATGTTGGAACACGGTGCTGATGGAATAGCATTTGGACTTTTAGATGATGACGGTAATATCAATATTTCACAAACAAAAGAAGTGATTGATATTATTAAGTCCTATGGAAAAGAAAAAGAAGCTGTATTTCATAGAGCTTTTGATTGTGTTAATGATCCTTACGAAGCAATTGAAACTTTAATAAAGCTTGGTGCAGACCGAATTCTAACTAGTGGTTTAGAAGCAAAAGCTGTTGAAGGAATGGAATTATTAAAGGATTTACAAGAAAAATATGGAGATAAAATTCAAATTCTAGCAGGCAGTGGAATGAATTTTAAGAATGCTAAAAAGTTTATGGAGTATACAGGTATTACTCAAATCCATAGTTCTTGTAAGAAATGGCTGCAAGATAAAACTACTACTAAAAATCATGTTAGCTATGCCTATAGTGATGATGACTATGCATATGAAGTGGTGGATTCTAATCTAGTTAAAGAATTAGTGAAAATCGTTCATGAGTTTTTTTAAAAGTACGAAGAAAAAAGACAGTTGAAAGTTGGATTACTAACTACTCAACTTTCGGAGTAATAAAATACTGTCTAGCGAAGGAAAATGATATATTGCGACAGTTGAGTTAATTATTTGTATTTTGTAATTAAAAAGGGAGAGAGATAATATAAATATAGAGTAAAAAGTATAAAGTATAAAGAACAAATAAAGTTGAATAAGATAATAAATGGGGTGTGGTTAGAATGAAAAAAATACCTTATGGAATATCTAATTTTGAAAGAGTAATAAAAGAAAATTATATTTATATAGATAAAACAAAATATATAGAAATGTTGGAGGAATATCCACCATATCAATTTTTTGTAAGGCCTATTAAGTTTGGTAAAAGTTTATTTATATCAATGCTTGAAAATTATTATGATATAAACAAGGAAGATAAATTTGAAGAAATATTTGA
Source organism: Haloimpatiens myeolchijeotgali (assembly GCF_042688525.2). Lineage (GTDB taxonomy): Bacteria > Bacillota > Clostridia > Clostridiales > Clostridiaceae > Haloimpatiens. The sequence goes on along the minus strand of NZ_JBHWAB010000001.1, from coordinate 3,310,022 downwards.
AAGGCAGTATATAGGAGAAAATCATACAAATAATAAAAATAAATATTTAATTTTAAAACTTAACTTTTCAGGAATTTCTGTGAGAACATCTAAGGAACAATTTATTCAACAATTTAATTATGAAGTAAAACATAAAGTTTCAGCATTTATTAATAAATACAAAAGCATTTTAAGAATTAGTGGTATGCCACAACATATAAAGAATTCCGTTGAAGCAATAAAATACATTTCAACTTTAGCAAGTCAAGTGCACAAAAAAATATTTCTTTTAATAGATGATTATGATAGTTTTACAAATGATTTAATAATATTTGATACAAAATTATATAGAGAGTTACTTCGTAATGGAGGTGTTGTGCGCTGTTTTTATGAAGTTTTAAAAGATAGTGCAGGTGAGAGTATAGATAGAATATTTGTTACAGGGACAGCTCCAATAATGTTAGATGAACTTAACAGTAGTATGAATATATTAGCTAATCTTACTTTAGAAGAAAAATTAAATGACATGATGGGTTTTAATGAAGAAGAGATGAAGGAAATAGTATATGAACTTGAACTTGGTGAAGAAGTAGATGAAAATAATATTTTAGAGGATATGAACTTATATTATAATGGATATAAGTTTAGTAAAGAATGTGAAAATGAAATATATAATCCTAATATAATTTTATATTTTTTACAGAAAATAAAGATAAATAATAAGTATCCGGATATTATTGATAATAATTTAAAGATGGATTATAGTAAGGTAAAAGAAATAGCTATTAATTTTAAGGATAAAACATTGATGAAAAACATTATGACAGATAAAGGTATTTGTGAAGAAGTTAAGGAAAGATTTAATATTGATAATATTTATAAAGAAAAGAAAAACTTTATTTCTCTATTGTTTTACCTTGGAATGCTTACAATAAAAAGTAATTCTGAAGATGAAGTGAAGTTAGGTATACCTAATGAGGTTATAAAATCTATCTATTGGGATTATCTATATGAAGGAATAAAACAAAAGGTAAATACACCAAAAAGTCAATTGAAAAATGATTTGTTTCAAGGAGATATAAATGACGAAATAAGTAATTTTAATAAATATTTAAAAGGTATTATGAATAATTTTTCAAGTAAAGATTTAAAAAATATATAAAACATAAGATAACATAAAATTGGAGGTATATCATGCAGACATATTTATTTCCTATAAAGATAGCTTTAATTACATTTCCTATTTTAGCTTTTTTATTTACGTTTCCATTTGTTATATATCAATATAGAAAGCATGGATATATAAATAAATTTAGAGTTTTTATTTTATATTCTTTTTTATTGTATTTATTAGCAGCTTACTATTTAGTAATACTTCCTCTTCCTAAAACACATGATGTGAGAAGTTTGCAGCCTATCAATGTTCAATATTATCAATTAATGCCTTTTAATTTTATTTTTGATTTTTTAAAAGAAACAAAAGTAGTTTTTTCAAAACCATCTACTTATATAAATATAGTAAAGGAACGAGCATTCCTTCAAGCAGCATTTAATGCAATTTTATTAATGCCTCTTGGTATATATTTGAGGTATTATTTTAAGAAAAATTTAAAACAAACAGTATTAATATGTTTCTCTATATCTTTATTTTTTGAAGTAACTCAGGTAAGTGCATTGTATGGATTTTATAATGCTCCTTATAGAATATTTGATGTGGATGATTTGATTTTGAATACTCTTGGGGGATATATAGGGTATAAGATAGCCCCTATGTTTACATATTTTTTTCCAAAAGCTGATCAATTAGATGAAAACATTGATTTAAAATCAATACCTGTAAGCTTTTTTAGAAGATTACTTGCATTTTCAATAGATTGGTTTATTCTTGAACTAATTTTTCCATCATTAAAAACAGATATTCTCTTTAAAGCTATACTTGTATTTGTATATTTTATCTTAATTGTTTATATAACTAATGGAAAAACTTTTGGTAAATGGATACTTAGAATAAAAATAAAAGGTAAAAAAGATAGATTATCATTTAAAGAAGCAGTAACTAGATATAGTATTTTGTATTATGGTGTATTTGGTTTTAATTATTTGTTATCACAGGCTATTTCATTAAATAGAAATATACAATGGCCTTTATTAATTTTTATTATGATTGCTGTATTAATTATTTTTGATTTAATATTTTTTGTACACATACTACTTCATATATTTAAAAAGGATAAAAGATTATTTTATGAGGAAATTAGTAAAACAAAAAATGTAATAACTAAATAATATGTACTATGATATATTGGAAAAATAGATAGCAATATGATATAATACATACCGTTTGAAAAATTTAACTTTTTAAATACAGGAGGAATAGTAGTGATAGTTAAAAACACAAAAATATCTGTAATAGGCGCTGGCTTTGTAGGTTCGACTACTGCTTATGCTATAATGCTTCAGAAGTTAGCTGAAGAGGTTGTAATAGTAGACATAAATGAGAAAAAAGCAATGTCAGAAGCGATGGATATAGCACATGGAACTGCATTTATAGAAGATATTGATGTAAAATATGGTGATTATAGTGACACAAAAGATTCTGATATAGTAATAATAACAGCAGGACCTCAACCTAAGAGTGGAGAAACAAGACTAGATGTTTTAAATAAGGGATTAAAAATAAATGCACAAATAGTACCTCAGGTGGTCAAATATAATCCTAATGCAATAATTATAGTAGTTGCAAATCCTGTAGATATATTAACGTATCAAACTTATAAACTTTCAGGTTTTCCAAAAGAAAGAGTTATAGGATCAGGTACAGTGGTAGATTCAGGAAGATTAAAGTATTTTGTAGGAGAAAAATATGGTATAAATTATAGAAAAATATCTACATATATACTCGGAGAGCATGGAGATTCTCAAGTAGCAGCATGGAGTTCTACTACAGTGTCAGGAATAAAATTAGATGATTATTTAAAAAGTCTAGGTTTTGAAATAAATGATGAGATTAAAGAAAAAATTTCACAAAAAGTTAAAGAAGTTGGATTTGATATTGTTGGAGGAAAAGGATATACTTCTTTTGGTATAGCTACTGCTGTAGCAAGAATAATTAAAGCTATAGTTACTGATGAACATACAGTTTTACCGTTATCAACATTATATACTGGTGAATATGGTATAGAAGATGTTTATATGGCAGCACCATGTATAGTTGGAAATAGTGGTGTGAAAAATTTACTTGAAATAGATCTTTCACAAGAAGAATTAAAAAATCTTCAAAAATCTGCAGAGGTATTAAAAAGTTTAAATATTAAATAATATAAAAATAAGTATTGAATTTAATATAAAACTTGGTATAATAATAGTGTAGTCTAATTTATGTATATGACTTTTTTCTGAAGTATTCGAGAAGCTCTTATTTTGAACCTACAGAGTTTAAAAGGGAGTTCAAAATCTAGATGTGAAAGAAATCTATAAGACCAACGTAGAAGTGGCAAGGTAGTTGAAGCATCTTTGAGAACACCCACCTATCAGAGAGATAGGTGTCAAAATTGGAGCAACGGTATTTTGGATTATTTAAATATATAATAAGATTAATAATAAGAGACACAATGTGTCTCTTTTTTTATGCAATATGTGCTTTTGTTCTTAAAAGGGACAGTTTTTGAATTTTTGAAAAATTTGAGAACTGTCCCTTTATTTTGTTTACTTTACAAAAGGAAATAATATACTTAAACAGGATATTTATGTTTCTGTGTATAAAATAATAATAAGATGCTCAATTTTTGTAGATAGAAGAATAGAATTATGAATAGAAAGAAGGGGTAATATGTCATATAATATTGAGCTTATAAAAAAAGAACAGCAAAAAACAAGTAATTGGACAGGGGGAACAACTACTGAACTTGCAATATATCCAAAAGATTCTTCTTATAATGAAAGGAATTTTAAGTGGAGATTAAGTTCTGCAAAGGTTGAAGCAGAAGAATCAACTTTTACAGAACTTAAAGGAATATGGAGATTAATAATGGTTTTGGATGGGAAAATTACTCTTAAGCATGAAGCATATTATAATAAGCATTTGGCACCTTTTCAACAGGATAGTTTTAGTGGAGAGTGGATAACAAAAAGTTGTGGAAAAGTTAGAGATTTCAATTTAATGATGGCAGAAGGCAGTGAAGGTCAAATAGGTTATACACATTTGTATTATAATGATGTGTACAAAATATGTTGTAATGATAATAAATTTAAAATGAAAAAATTTAAATATTTGACAGAAGCTTTTTATTGTATTAAAGGAAAGGTTAGTGTTATCATTAATGGGAAAGAAAATATAGATTTATGTAAAGATGAAATATTACTTGTAAATATGTATAATGAGTTTGACGAGTTAATAATAAATGTTAATAACAAATGTGAGGAAGATAGTATTGTTATAAGAGCTAGTATTATATGTTAATAACTTAACTTTGCAGATAAATATGAGTCTTAGTGATGATTTAAAGTTAGTAAATCTAACAAATATACAATGATGTTAAAAAACACAGAAAGGAGGAGTTACAAGAAAGCTAGTAAATAAAAGTTTGTTTTATAACTTTTTACAAGTTTTTGTAACAAAATACATATGATAAAGTTAATTGCAACTGATTTAGATGGTACTTTAGTAAATGATCAAGGAAAAATAAATTCCAAAGTATATGATATGATTCATAACTTAAATGAGAGAGGTATAAAATTTGCAGCAGCTAGTGGAAGATTTTATTCTCAGTTAAATAAAAATTTTGACAAAGTAGATACAGATATGATATTTGTTGCACACAATGGTGCTCTTGTAAAATACAATAAAAATGGAAGAATTTTATATTCCAATTGTATTTGTGAAAAAGATATAAAAAGTATAATAAATTTAAAATGTAAGCAAGGAATGGAATTATTTTTAGCAGCAGCTAACGATGCATATATAGTGAATCCTACAGAAGATATACTAAATAAATTTAATTTCTGGGGAGTTCCAGCAGTAGTAATAAAATCATTTGATGAAGTAAAAGAACCTGTATATAAAGTAACATACTATGTAGAAGAAGGCGTAAAAACGCATATGATTGAATATTTAAAAGAAAATTTAAGTGACAATGTTGAATTCGTTGTATCAGGTGATTGCTGGATAGACATAATGAACAAAGGAGTAAGTAAAGGAAGTGCAATAAAAATACTTCAAGAGAAATTTAACATTCATAAAAGAGACACAATGGTTTTTGGAGATTATTATAATGATTTAACTATGTTTAGAGAAGCATATTACAGTTATGCTATGGAAAATGCACCACAAGATGTAAAAAAACACGCTAGATTTGTTGCACAAAGCAATAATGATAATGGTGTATATAATGTGATTAATAAATATGCAGTATCATTATAATAATTTATGATCGAATTTTCATGTTTTTAGTATAATTTATTACGTGCGCTTAGTAAGAAGAGCACGTAATAATCTACCTTTAAAAAATAGTCTCTCCAACTGCATGTTACACAATATGAGTAGCACGTAATCTTTGATTAATTCGTATATATTTTTAATTGAATTATATATTAAATTTGATTTGATTAATACATACCATTTTTTATTATAATAAAAATTATAATAAATTCTTTTTCCATTCTTTCTAAGATTTATAATAGATGATATAATGTACTAGTTGTAAAAAAATATTTCTTTTTAATATAAATGAAACCATTTTTTAACCTTTTTTAAAAAGATATATTTTATAATTATAGATGTTGATGTTTGTATGAAAAACTAATAGTTTTCGTATAATTTATATAGATTAAATTACGATTTTTTTATTATTAAGAAAAGTATAAATTTATTAGCTTAAAAGTTAGTAAATTCAATACATAAGAATATGTAAGTTTTATTTTTTATAAGAATTTATTTAACATAAGATAAGAGATATGGTTGGAGGTATGGTATGAGAAGATATAGACGCAAAAAAATGAAATTAGTAAATCCTAAAAAATTGATTGTATCATCAGTAATTTTTATTGTACTTTTAGTAGTTGTAGGTACCTCAGTAAAAAAATATATGAAAAAAGATAGTAATACTAAAAATAAATCAGTTAAAGTAAGTTCCAACAATTATAGTAATAAAAAAATAGATACATCAAAGAAAAACAGTGAAAATCAAAAAAAACATGATAACATTGATATTTCTATACCAGGTAAGGAAAACAATGATTTGAATAAAAAAGAAACTACTAAAGAAACTAATAAGGAAAACAATAAAGAAAAAAACGAAACTAATAATAAATCTAATAAAAATAGAAGTAACAAGGAATTTTTTAAGAATTCAGTATTCATAGGAGATTCAATTACGGAGGGTATAACATTTTACGATATATTAGATGAGAAACATGTTGTTGCTGTTAAAGGATCGACAATTAATCAGGCGTACAAAAAAATTAGTAAAGTATCAGCATTAAAACCTAAAAATATTTTTATATTACTTGGAACAAATGATTTAACGTCAGGTATGAATAGTACTGAATTTATAAGTAATTATGAGAAATTAGTAGAAAGTTTAAGAGAAAAATTACCAAACTCAAATATATATATTCAATCAATTTTACCAGTTCAAGAAAAGGCTGAAAAAAGAAATCCTAATTTAGCTAATTCAAGAATAAATGAGTTCAATAAAGCTATTATGAACATGGTTAGAAATAAAAATTTAAATTATTTAAATATAGCCTCAGTATTAAAAAACAATGATAATTTATATGAATATGATGGTATACATCTGAAATATCAATTTGATAAGCTGTGGTTAGATTATATAAAAGATAATATATAGAATTTAATATATTAATACAATTAACTAAAAGAAGAGGAGGAACACACATGACAAAATTTTTTAAGAAAATAAACAAAAGATTTATCATTACTATGATTTTAAGCATTTTTGCTTTAGGAACTTTAGCAGGATGTGGTAGTTCTAAAAAAGAAGTTAAAAATCCCTCAGTAGGAGAAATAAGCAAAAAAATAGGACAATCTGTAGATGTATCAGAAATGAGGAAGGCAGATAGTGAGAAATTAAAGAAGTTATATGGTATAAACTCTGATGAACTTGAAGGTTTTGATGTTTATACTGCATCTACAAACATTAAAGCTGATGAAATAGCTGTAATGAAGGTTAAAGATTCTAATAATGTTGATAGCATTAAAGATAAAATATCAAAAAGAGTTAAAAAACAAGGTGAGAATTTTAAAGATTATCTTCCAAATGAATATTATTTAGTTGAAAAACATGTACTAAAAAATCAAGGTAACTATATTCTTTTTGCAATATCAAAAAATGCACAAAAAATAGAAGATACATTTGATAGTTGTTTTAAATAATTTATTTAGTAGAATATAGAGCTTCTTATTTGGAGGGATAGACTTTGGTTTTTAGTAGCCTTATATTTATTTTTGTGTTTTTACCTTTAACCATATTTACATATTACATTGTGCCTAGAGCTTTAAGAAATTTTATATTAGTTGTAGCAAGCCTCATATTTTATGCATGGGGCGAACCTACATATATAGTTATAATGTTATTTTCTACGGTTTTTGATTATATAAATGGGTTACTTATACACAAATATAAAGAGAGAAAAACAATTACTCGTTTAGTTCTAATAAATTCAATAGTTGTAAATTTAGGTATACTTTGTTTCTTTAAGTATTATGGTTTTGTAGTGGATAATATTAATGCTGTTTTCAATTTAGGTTTAACTGCTAAAAAATTACCACTTCCAGTAGGTATATCTTTTTATACTTTTCAAACCATGTCTTATGTGATTGATTTATACCTTGGAAAAGTAAAAATGCAAAAGAATATTATATCTTTTGCTGCCTATGTAACTATGTTTCCGCAGCTTGTTGCAGGACCTATAGTAAAATATGGAGATATTGCAAAACAGCTTAATAATAGAAAAGAAAGTTTGGACATGTTTGGAGAAGGAGTGGAGTTATTTGTAATTGGACTTGGTAAAAAAGTGCTTCTTGCAAATAATATAGGAATTTTATGGAGTAGTGTAAAAGCGCTTCCAATGAATAATCTTTCAGTACTTTCTGCATGGCTTGGAATAATTGCATTTACTTTTCAAATATATTTTGATTTTAGTGGATATTCAGATATGGCAATAGGACTTGGAAAAATGTTCGGATTTCATATTAATAAAAATTTCAATTACCCATATATTTCCAAAAGTATAACGGAATTTTGGCGTAGATGGCACATGTCATTAGGTTCTTGGTTTAGAGAATATGTGTATATTCCTCTTGGCGGAAATAAAAAAGGTAGATTAAAGCAGTATAGAAATATATTTATAGTATGGTTTGCAACTGGACTGTGGCATGGAGCAAGTTGGAATTTTGTTTTTTGGGGATTATATTTTGGAGTATTTTTAGTTATAGAAAAAACATTCCTTTTAAAATGGTTTGATAATAAACCTAAATTTATAGGACATGTATATACAATGCTTATTGTTATTGTTGGATGGGTATTGTTTGAATTTGATAATATTACTCAAGGCTTAGCATTCATAAAAGTGATGTTTGGATTTGGTACACATTCATTAATTGATGGTAGTGCACTTTATTATTTATATACTAATGCCTTATTATTTATAGTTATTATACTTTGTTCAACACCTATTCCTAGAAAGGTATTTTTAAGTTTACAAAGTAAATTAAAGATGATAGGAGTTATTGTTGTTCCTATTATATATATGTTAATTGTATTTGTTTCAACTGCGTATTTAGTAAATGAAACATATAATCCTTTCTTGTATTTTAGATTTTAGTAAAGGGGAAAGAGGTGTTTATTTTGCAGAAATATAACAAGGTATATAAATATATTATGGCAATATTTTTTCTTTTATTTATAGGTATTATTTTTATTTCTAATATTGTAACTCCAAAAAGAATATTTTCAGATTCAGAAAATAGGAGATTAGAGCAAGCTCCAAAGTTTTCTTTAAAACGTATTTTAAAGGGAGAATTTACTTCAAACTATGAAAAGTATATTTCAGATCAATTTGTATTAAGAGATTTATGGATAGGAGTTAAGTCTGAAGCTGAAGTAGCTATTGGAAAAAAGGATAATAATGGTGTTTATTTAGGCAAAGATGGCTATTTACTTCAAAATTTTAAAAAATCAGATGTAAAGGAATTGAAAGATAAAATAAATGTGATTAATTCCTTTGCAGCATCAACGCCTAATCTTAATAAATATTTTATGCTTGTACCTAATTCTATGAAAGTATTAGAAGATAAACTTCCACCATATGCACCTGTTGATGATGAACTTACTTATATTAATAAAGTAAAAAATTCAATGGATAGTAGTGTGAATTTTATAGATTTGTATAATACATTATATTCTAAAAAAGACGAGTACATATATTATAAAACAGATCATCATTGGACAACTAAGGGAGCATATTATGCTTATAAAAAAATATGTGAGGATATAGGTATTACACCACATGATGAAAGTTATTTTGATGTAAAGAAAGTTACAGATAGCTTTTATGGTACTCAATATTCAAAAGGTGGATTTAAAAATATACAACCTGATAGTATTGAACTCTATTTGCCAAAAGGAAATGAAAAATATAATGTAGAATATTATGATGAAAATAAAACCACTAACTCTCTTTATGATATGAATAATCTTAATAAAAAAGATAAGTATACAGTATTTTTTAATGGTAATCATCCATTTATGAAAATATCTACTAATATTAAAAATGGAAAAAAATTATTAGTAATAAAAGATTCATATGCGAATAGTTTTATTCCTTTCTTAACAGGTCATTATAGTGAAATCTATGTAGTAGACCTTAGGTATTATACTGATAACTTAAATAAATTAGTAAAATCTAATGATATAAATGATATGTTAATTTTATATAATGCTAAATCCTTTTTTGAGGATGAAAATATTACATCGAACTTTAGTTTTTAAAGTTCGATGTTTTTATGTTATTAAACATTAAATAATTCTTTTATATCTTCTTCATTCATTTTAGCTAGCATATTTTGTTCAGAAGAATTTTTCATAACATTGTCAAAAATATTTTTTTTCTTTTCTTGAAGCATATTTATTTTTTCTTCAATTGTACCTTTAGTTATGAGTTTTATTACTTCTACAGATTTATTTTGGCCAATTCTGTGGGCTCTATCAGAGGCTTGTTCTTCAACAGCAGGATTCCACCAAGGATCAAAATGTATAACAGTATCTGCACCAGTAAGGTTTAAACCAGTTCCTCCTGCTTTTAATGAAATTAAAAATACATTAGTTTTTCCGTTATTAAATTTGTTTACTAAATCAAGTCTATCTTCACTTTTTGTAGAACCATCTAAGTACATATATTTTATGTTTTTATTATCAAGTTTAGTTTGTATATTTTTAAGTATTGAAGTAAACTGCGAAAATACAAGTACTCTGTGACCTTCATTGAAACTATTTTCTAATATATCTAAAAGAGTATTTATTTTTGAACTTTCACCTTTGTAATTTTCAATAAAAATTGAAGGATCGCAGCATAATTGTCTAAGTCTTGTAAGTAATGATAATATTTTAATTTTACTATTGTTAAAGCCGTTTTCACTTATTTCTTTTTCAACTTTCTTTTTAAAGTTAGATACATAGGAAGCGTAAAGTTTTTTTTGTTCATCACATAAATCTATAACTATTTTATGTTCTATTTTAGGTGGAAGTTCTTTAATTACATCTTTTTTACGCCTTCTTAAAATAAATGGTTTTATATGTTTATTAAGTTCATCAAGAGCTTTTTTATCATCATTTTTGGTAATAGGTATACCATATAATTTTTTAAATTTGCTATGGCTTAATAAATATCCAGGCATAATAAAATCAAAAATAGACCAAAGTTCTGTAAGAGTATTTTCAATAGGAGTACCTGTTAATGCAAAATATCCTTCAGCTCTAATTTCTTTTACACTTTGAGCGGTTAGGGAATTAGGATTTTTAATATGTTGAGCTTCATCTATAAAACAGTAGCTAAATTCAATGTTTTTATATTCATCAATATCCATTCTTATTAAAGGATAAGAGGTTATTAAGACATCAATGTTAGTAATATTTTTACGAACATTTTGTAGTTTGTTTAATCTTATTTCTTTAATGCCAGATATAACTTCTGTTTTTAGAGTAGGCGCAAATTTTTGTATTTCACTTTCCCAATTGTATACAAGAGAAGAAGGACATACAACTAATACAGGTTTATTTTCTTTAGATGTATTTTCACGAGAAGCTATAAAGGCTATGGCTTGAATAGTTTTACCAAGACCCATTTCATCTGCAAGTATTCCACCAAAACCATAAGTTGATAAAGTTTTAAACCATTTAAATCCTATTTTTTGATATCCTCTTAATATATTGTCAATATATTCTGGAGCTTTAAAATCACATTCTGGAATTTCTTTAATATTATTTATGGTGTCTCTGAATTTCTTGTTTTTTTCAACTTGTATAATTTTATTATTTTTAAATTTTTCATTTAAGTAAATAGAATTATATTTTGGCAAAAGTATCTTATCTTTTGACAAATCAGATTTTTTTATACCAAGATAATCAATTGTATTAACAAAATCAGCAAATTCAAAAGAATTTAAAAGTATAAATCCTCCATCTTTTAATTTGTGGTATTTCTTTTTCGTTTTTATTGCATCAAAAATATCTTTAAATTCTTTTTTATTAATATCATCTATGTTAAAAGAAAATTCTAACAAATCATTTTCATTGATTCTTATAGAAGAGTTAATGTTAGATGAACTATATATTTTAAATTTTTTTAGATTTTCGGAGTAAAAAATATCACAAATTTTATTAAGGTTATTTACACCTTCATATAAGAAATCTATAATATCAGTTTCTTTCTTTAGTATATATTGATGTTCAGTATTAGTGAAACCAAAATTTTTAAGTGTATCTAAAATATTTTGTTCTTTGTCTATATTTCTAACAATAATTTTTTTGGTATTAGATTCAGATTTTATTAAAGAATTTATTTTAGTTTCACCGTATTCAAATAACACATCAGCAGTGATATATTCATCAAGTTTATCTAAATAGATACTTGTTTTTAAAGGTTCATTACAAATAGTATCTTTTATTTTATCATCAATCTTAATTGTTTTAGTAATTTTTCTCATAGATGGAAGTATGCAATTATTGATTTGGTTTATGTTATCTTTATCAAAGGCTAATTCTTTTTTATGTAAAATTGCATCATAAAAAGGTTTATAAAATTTAGATTGTTCTTCATTAGGGAAATATATATTACCATCATATAAGAAAAATTCACCAAAATTTGTTATAGGTATAGGAAGATTATTGAGTTGTGTAATTTTTATTTTATCGGTTTTACTATCAGCATACATAGCAAAAGTCAAAGGCATTTGTTCTGTAATAATTTTAGGATTGATTATTTTTTTCCCAAAAATATTAATTTGAAAATCTATATCTTTTAAGTAAAGTAGTAATCTTTTAAATTGAGAATTAGATAAGTAAGCATACTTACCATTAATTAATTTATATTTATAATAATCATCGAATATAGATTGGTCTAGTTCATATAACTCAATTAGTAAATTAATTATTTTTTGATCTGTTTCATTAAATTTATGTTTATAGTAATCATATGTGAAATTTTTACCAAATTTTAAATAGCTTTTATTTTGGATTACTTGTAAAAATTCTTTAATGTTTCTTACTACATATTTTTGTTTTTCTCCAACTTTTAATTCAACAATATAAGACCTAGTATTATCATAGTAATCTACAGTTAAAATTACATCCATTGCAAGTTCAGTTTTTGCAGTTTCTTCTGACAAATTTAATTTTAAATCATTTATTAATCTAGTAAGTTCAGTACTTTCTATATTATTAATAAATTTGTCACCATTGTTTATATAATAAAGAAGAAGAGCTATTATATGCTTACAAGGAGAAGCGTAATTGTGAAATGACATACAGTCACAATATAGATCAGAAATTCCTATGAGTCCATTCATTAATACAGTTGTATTATATAATTCACCATTAGAACCTTCTATTAAGCCATGTATTTTATGAATTTCATTAAATAATGAATCATGTTTATATGTTTCTATATTAAAGTGTTTAATTTTATCTTTCTTGTAATATTTTTCTCCTCTTTTAAATATGATATCATTTGTTATATCTTTTATATCTTCTTTACTGATTAATATCATTTAAACACCTCAATTATTTATTGTTGAAAGTTGAGTTATATATAAACAACTTTTATATATTGAATATTATAACATTGAATAAGAAATTTAAACATAAAATATAAAATTTTTGTATAAAATTAACCCTGTGAGTAAATTTTAATCAATATATCAATACTCACAGGGTTAAAATAATATTGGAATTTTATTAGAATTTTTTAATTTTACCTTTAAGTGCTTTAATTCTGTCATTTACATAATGGATGAGTTCATTTTTATCGTTTTTTACAGTAGCCGGTGCATTAGAAACTATGTAAATAATATCTAATGTGTTTCTGTGGATCTCTTTAGAAACTTCATAGGCTAAATATTTATCCTTTACTTTCCAATAGGTATTATTGAATTCATCTGCTTGTCTTTTAGTGTAATAACCTTTTTCAATACCAAACTGAAATAAATCTGCTGCTGATTCTAATTCTTCTATATCTTGAGATTGTAGAGTCTCATCTATAAGAGTTTGAAAACTTTTCATAGGATCACTCCTTTTCAGTTATATAATAATATTTTAAACCTATACTATGTTTTATATACTAGAGTATATTGATTTAGTATTTGGTTCACGAATTTATATTATATCACATTAAATGGGAAGAACGCTGAATAATAAAAATTCTATATCGTTGCAATATTCAGACTAATTTCAATGAAATGTATGATTCTTATGTTTACACTATTATATGTAATAATGGTATTGTATATATTGCGTTTTTTATTATTTAGAAAATTATAAATTTTTTCAAAGAATTTATTGGTCTTAAGTTAATCAAATTCAGTGAATGAAAATCTAATATAAAATTATTCCATATAAATTTATAATTTCTTACTAAAGTGAAAGTTTTTTATGAAATATATATGTTTGCTCTTTTTTTCATTTAAAAATTAAAATGGGTGTAACTTTATTTTACTTTATTCGAATAAGTAGTGTAAATATTTTAAAAAGATATATTTACAACAGGCATTAAGGAGGGGCAAAATGGAGGATTTGAAGTTAATAAGAAACTTTAAGGATGGTGATAAAGAAAGTTTTGAAAAGCTTGTTATAAAATATAGACAAACTGCCATAAGTTTTTCTCAAAGCTTTGTACATGATTATTACATAGCAGAAGATATAGCTCAAGAAAGTTTTGCAAGTATTTATGTTTATAAAGAACGATACGATGAAAAATATAGATTTAAAACATATTTATTTACAATAATAAGAAATAAAAGTATTGATTATATAAGAAAAAAACATACTACATTTTTACATGAAGCTACTGAACCGATTTCCAGTGTAGATGTTGAGGAGATAATATTGAAAAAAGAACAAAAAGAGATGCTTAATGAAAAGATAAATGAACTTAAATATGATTACAAAATAGTAATTTATTTAATAGATTTTTATGGGTTTAGTTATAAAGAGGCAGCAAAAATTATGGGAAAGAACTTAATGCAAATAAAAATCTTAGTATATAGAGCACGAAAAAGATTGAAAATATTACTTCAAAAGGAGGCATAGAAGTTGAAAAATATATGTGCTGAAGATAAGAAGTTTTTACAAGGTGTTTGGGGAAAAACAAGATATTTAGAATATTTAAAAATTGAAGAAAAAATTGTAAAAGAAAATGAGAGAAAAATTAAAATAAAAAATACAAAGATTACTGTTATTTCAATACTAATGTGTATAGCATGTATTGCTATTACTAAAATAGTGAATTTTAAATTTATTTACGTAGAATTAATATCTTTTGTAATGAGTGCATTAGCAACTTTTTATGAGTATAGAGAGGGGAGAGAAATAGAAATATGAAGATTGTTATAAAAAATTTAAAAAAGAAGTATGGACATAAGAAAGTAATTAATGGTATTGATATGGATATTCATGAGGGGATGTTTGGACTTTTAGGACCTAATGGAGCAGGTAAAACAACTTTAATGAGAATATTAACAACTTTAATACCAAAAACTGAAGGAGATATAAAAATAAATAACATAGATATAAACAATAAAAAGGAAATAAGAAAAATGATAGGATATCTTCCACAAGATTTTTCAATTTATCCAACTATGTCTGTGTATGAAGCATTAGATTATTTAGCACTTTTATCAGGTATGAAAAATAAAAAATTAAGAAATGAGAGAATAAAGTATCTACTTAAAAAAGTAAACCTTGAAAATTATATGAAAACTAAGGTTAAAGCATTATCTGGTGGAATGAAAAGAAGATTGGGTATTGCCCAGGCTATAATTCATAATCCTAAGGTCGTAATTGTGGACGAGCCTACTGCAGGGTTAGATCCAGAGGAGAGGATACGATTTCGTAATCTTTTAAGAGATTTTTCAGAAGGAAGAATTGTTATTTTATCTACTCATATTGTTGAGGATGTAGAATTTACTTGTGAAAACTTGGCTATTTTGAATAAAGGTAATCTTTTATACAAAGGTAGGGTTAAAGAATTATTAAAAAATGCTGAAGGATATGTTTGGACAGCTAACATAGATAGAGAGGAACTTGATAGTGTTAGAAATAGATATCCAATTATATCTACAGTTTCAGAAGGAAATTCTATAAGATTAAAACTTATATCACAGGAAAAGCCTTTAGAAAATGCTGAAAATGTTAAGCCTTCTATAGAAGATGCATATATGAAATTTATGAAGGAGGTGTAAAATATGTTTTGGAATTTATTTAAAAAAGAACTTAAATATACATTTAAAAATATTACTTTTTATGTATTAATAGTTATAATTGGACTCTTTTATTTTTCACAATTTTCACCATCGAGCTTTACTGAAGCAGGATTTAAGCCTCCTATACCCCCAGAACAAATTAGTGAAAAAAAACCAGCGCCTTATGGATATAAAGATACAATTGAACCCAAAAAAGAGATTAGACAAGTGTATTTAAATTTGCATAGAGCTTATAATAATGAAAAAGTATATAAGACAAAAGTATTATTGAATGTAGAAGAAAAATTAGATGATAACCAAAAGAAATATATAAAAGAAGCTATGGAAAAAATAGCTTCACATGAGTATCTAGAGAATGATGATGAAAGTTTAATAAAGGTATCATATGATGAGTATTTATCTATTATTAGAGATTTAGATGAAAAATTAGGGGGATCTACTGAATTTTCAGATAAAGAAAGACAATACTGGATTAATGTACCAAAAACCTATGAAGATGCGGTTAAAGAGTATAAAAACCTTATTGAAAAAGATAAAATTACAAATGCAGGAGCAAGAGAATTTTCAGATTATATGGGAATTACAGCAGGTTTATTTCCTATATTTTTAGCTGCATTTATACTTATTAAAGACAAGAGAAGTAAAATGCAGGAGTTAATTTGTAGTAGAAGAGTTTCCTCGTATACTTATGTAATATCTAAGTATGCAGCTTTATGTACAGCTATATTAGTACCATATATTTTATTTGCAACTCATGCTACATTAGCTTTTTATAAGATTGCTAAAACTAACAATTACAATATTGATATGATGGCATTTTACAAATATACATTTTGGTGGATATTACCAACAATACTTTTTACAGTTGCGTTAGGTATGTTAATATCAGTTATTTTTAATAATGGAATAGCAGCTATACCTATACAATTTATTTTATGGGAAACTTCTATGCTGCCATTAATAGGAGATTATTCTTTAAGTAAATTTGTAATAAGATTTAATAGATTTGGAGAGTATTCAAAATATATAAGATACAGTAATAGGATAGCTGTTAATAGAGTATTTTACATTGTTATTTCTATTTTATTGATTTTTATTACAGCTTTAATATGGTCTAAGAAAAGAGGTGTTGTAGGTGAACACATCAAGTAGTATAAGAAAAATAAATTTTGAAGAAATTGATAAAGCTAGTTATACAAAGGCATGTATTAGTATTTTAAAATATAATTTTAAGATAATTGTAAACTTGAATGTTTTAGTTTCAATAGTATTTATTGTTCTAGCGCCATTAATATTTAGTCTTAAGTTATTAGATTATAATAATGTTGCTAGGATAGGAGAATTTTATCTTTCCATAATAGGGATAATATTAATACCTTATTTATCAAATATCGAAAATAGAAATAATATTAAAGAAGTAGTATACAGTAGACAAGTATCTAATGTTAAAATAGTTATAAGTCGTATTATTAGCATAATGATTTTAATGTTTTTTATGATTTTAGGAGTAATGGCTGTGGCTAAAGTTCAAGGAAGTAGTTTTCAAATTTTAGAAATTACTTTTGGAACATGGATATCTGCAGCTTTTTTAGGAGTGATTGGATTTACTGCAGCAAACTTAAGTAGTAATGTACCATTAGGATATTTAATATCCTTTGCATATTATCTTATGGAGTTTATGAATCACGGAAAGTATACTAAAGATTTATATCTTTTTAGTTTGACTAATGGAAGTTTTGAAAATGGTAAATATTTATTACTGTTTATAACGTTGGTAATGTTAGTATTTAATTTGGTTATTATAAAGAGGAAAAGTTAATAATTGAAATTTCGCAGTAAAAAATACTGTTTAGCGAAGGAAAATGATATATTGAGTAAGAAACATTTGAACAAACAAATTTTTAGAACTTTAATAAAGATAAAATAGAATGGAGATGAATTATGAAAGAATATTTTTCTATAGGAGAAACAGCTAAAATTAACAATGTGTCAATTCAAGCCTTAAGATATTATGATAAGCTTGGACTTTTAAAGCCTGCTTATGTTGATGAAGAAACTAACTATAGATATTATACAATAGACCAATTTGTATATTTAGATATAATAAAATATTGTAAAGATATAGGGGCTCATCTTAAAGAACTTAAGGCTGTATTACACAGCAAAGACATTATTAAAATGTTATCTTTTATAGAAAAACAAGAGAAAGTTGTAGAAAAAGAAATAACTAGATTGAAAAATATAAGTATTGCTATAGGAAATATAAAAGATAAGATTCAGTATTCTTTACAACTCAAAAAAATTAATAAAATATATTTTAGAGAATTAAAAAAAAGAATTACTATGGATACTATATTGAATGAAAAATATAAAAAAAGAGATGTAGAAATAAAATTAAGACAGATGGATAAATTTGTTGAAGATAATGAACTCATTTTTGAAGGTGAAACAGGGTATTTTGTTAATTTAGATTTCTTTTTAAAGGATAATAAAATTTGTTATGATAGTATTTATTCAACAATTTGTGGTAAAGATATTGAAGAAAAGGAGATAAATTTCAAAGTAATACCTGCTGGAAAATTTATATGTATATCCTATTTCAGTAATGAAAGAGAAGTTTGTGCATGTAAATTAAAAAATTATCTTAAAGAAAATAATATTCCAACTATAAAACTTGTATTAGAAATTGAATTATTTAATACAATGGAGCCAGGAAGTAAAGATTCATTATATGAGTTACAAATTTTAATCTAAAACTATTGACTCTATACTTAGTATAGACTTTATAATCTCTCTCAGGAGGGATTACTTATGAAATCATTATGGAGAGAATTTATGAAGTATGCTGTACCATCTGTAATAGGTATGATGGTTTCAGCACTTTATGTAGTTGTAGATGGAATATTTGTAGGAAGAGGTGTAGGGGCAAGTGCATTAGGTTCAATTAATGTAGCTGTGCCAATGACAACATTATTGATTGCTATAACCATGATGATAACTATGGGTGGGGCAGCGGTAATGTCCATAAAATTTGGAGAAGGTAAAGAAAAAGAAGCAAATAATGTTTTTCTACAAAGTATATTGTTGATAGTAGTTATAACAGGAATAGTATCAATAATTGGTGTGATTTTTCCAGATCAATTAGGTAGAATGTTAGGAGCAAGTGATGAACTTTTAAAGGGAACATCAGAATACATTCGTTATTATTCACTTTTTGGTATAGGGTTTTCAGGTAGTTTGGCATTAAGTGCCTTTGTTAGAAATGATGGTAATCCGAATTTAGCTATGATTTCTTTAATTGTGGGTGCATGTACAAATATAACTCTAGATTATATATTTATATTTATTTTTGGATGGGGAATAGCTGGTGCAGCAGTAGCATCAGGATTAGGACAACTATCTAGTGTATTCCTTCTTTTAACTCATTTTATTAAAAGAAAAGGAAAACTTAAGATATATATACCTAAGATAAAGAAAGAAGACAGCATAAGGATCTTAAAGGCGGGAACTCCAGAATTTATGGTACAAATATCCCCAGCAATTACTATATTTGCATTTAATCAAGTTATAATAGCATCAATAGGAGAGATTGGAGTTGCGGCATATAGCATAATTAGTTATATAAGTACAGTACTTATAGCTTTGTTTATTGGAATTTCTCAAGGTATACAACCTTTGTTAAGTTATAATTATGGAAAAGGTAAATATGAAAAAGTAGATAAAGTTTTTAAGATGGGATTAAAGACTAATTTTGGCGCATCAATAATAATATACGTATTGTTATTGATTTTTGGAAATGACATAATTAGCATTTTTAACGAAAATCAACAACTTATAAAATTAACTTATGATGCAATGATAATTTATGCTTTCTCATTTATAATTGCATCAATAAATATAGTTAATGTAACATATTATCAATCTACAGAAAGATCAAAGATAGGAAATATTATTTCTTCAAGTAGAGGAATGATATTTACAATAGTTTTCTTGATAATAATTCCTCATATATTAGGGGAAATAGGAATCTGGATATCAATTGTTTTAGCTGAGCTTTGTACTTTAGTAGTAGTTATATATTTTAGAAAAATATATAATATTACTACTAATAATAAAGTTCAAGTATAATAAAAATATAAGGGACGGTTCTTTAATGTAATAAAATTTAAAATTAAAGAACCGTCCCTTATAAATATTAATTTTATTTTTACTTTCATCTAGTATAGATATAATATCTTGGATAGATTTTCTTGAATCCTCTGCTAGCTGTCTAACTTTATCAGCAACAACAGAAAAACCTTTTCCGTGCTCATCAGCTCTGGCAGCTTCTATTGCTGCATTTAAGGCTAATAAATTTGTTTGATCCGCAATATTACTGATTATATATTTTCACAATTTTATCACAATTTTATAAAACTTTAATTATAAATATTTATTAAAATGAACCTAACATTTAACTATGAATGAAAGGGGAGTTTTAATATGAAAAATAAAAAGAGAAGTAAAGTTAGAGTTTTTATCCAAGTAGCATTTTTTTTATTAGTAGCATTGATAGCAGTAAATCATACATTAGTTGAACAAGGAAAGGGAATTGCATTTTTGTCTTCTGCTTCACTTCATGCTATTTGTCCTTTTGGAGGAGTAGTTACAATATATCAATATTTAACAACTGGAACGTTTGTAAAGAAAATTCATGAGTCTTCATTTATTCTTATGATTATTATGTTTACCACAGCAGTTTTATTTGGTCCAGTATTTTGTGGATGGATATGTCCTTTCGGATCATTTCAAGAGTGGCTTGGGAAAATAGGTAAGAAAATATTTAAGAATAAATATAATGCATTTATACCCTATAAAATTGATAAATATTTAAGATATTTAAGATATGGAGTGTTGGTGTGGGTATTGTATGTAACAGCAATAAGTGGAAAGATTGCTTTTCAAGATGTAGATCCATATTATGCTTTATTTAATTTTTGGAGTAGTGAAGTTGCAATAGGTGGAATTGTCATTTTATTAGTAATAATTGGATTATCACTTATCGTTGAAAGACCATGGTGTAAATATGCTTGTCCGTATGGAGCTGTTTTAGGAATTACAAATCTCTTTAGAATATTTAAAATAAGAAGAAAAACTTCTACTTGTGTATCTTGTAAAAATTGTGATAACGCATGTCCTATGAATATAAAAGTATCCAATCAACAAGTTGTAAGAAATCATCAATGTATTTCTTGTATGAAGTGTACTTCAGAAGGGGCTTGTCCTATAGATAATACTGTTAACATGTCTGTTAAAGGGGGAGAATAAGCATGAAGATAAAAAATAGTGCAGTAGCAATTATTTTACTTGTGATAATTTTTGGGGGAATAGGTACAGCTAAATATTTAAATGTATGGAAAACTGAATCAACAAAGATTCCACAAAAGTATAAAACAGGAGAGTTTGCTGGAAAGTATGATCCAGCAGATATAAGAGGATCATATGCTTTTTCTGATATAAATAAAGCGTTTGATATTGATATAAACCTACTTGGAGAGGCGTTTGGAGTTAAGAATGATGATAATTTATCAGAATTTAAGATTAAAGACTTTGAAAATATCTATTCTTCTTTAGCAGATAACGGAACAGAAATAGGAACATCGTCAATGAAATTATTTGTAGCTTTGTATAAAGGGCTTCCATATGAGATAGATGAAGATACGTATCTTCCTAAAAAAGCAGTAGAAATATTAAAAGAAAAAGGAAATTTAACAAATGAACAACTTAAATATGTAGAAGAGCATAGTGTGGAGATTAAGGAAAATACATCTAATGATAGTGACATAGAAACAGAAGAAAAAGAAGAAGATGAAGAAAAAATAATTAAGGGTAAGACAACTTTTAAAGAAGTAATGGATTTTGGAGTGTCACAAGAGAGTATTGAAAAAATAATAAGGGGTAAAATAACAAATAAGGCATTAACAGTAAGAGATTATTGTGAAAAGAATAATATTGAATTTTCAACTATTAAGGCAGAACTTCAAAAGGAAATTGATGATAAGTAGACATAGAATAAGGTAGAGTCTAAGAGTTGGTAGACATCGTATAAAAAATTTGGTAGAGTATTATGTAAGAAGTATTAATATGTAAATAAATGTAGAAATTTATACAAAAATCATTAATTTAATTAACCTTCAGGGGGTGGGTATTTTATCTGAAGGTTAATTATTAGATAAAATGGTGTTTGGGAATAGAATAAAATTTAGTAAATGGAGATGTATAATATGGCCGTACAAATTTTAACTGATAGTACAAGTTATATCACAAAAGATATTAGAAGTAATTTAAATATAAAAATGGTATCATTGAATGTTATATTTAATGATGAAAGTTTTAAAGAAACAGAGATAGATAATGAAACATTTTATAAAAAGATGGAAGAGAAAGGTATACCAACTTCTTCACAGCCTTCAGTTGATGAACTATATGATGAAATGAAAAGTGTAGTAGAAAAAGGGGATAGTCTTGTTTGTATTTTTTTATCTTCTGAAATGAGTGGTACATATACAACAGCTCATATGGTCAAAAACATGATTTTAGAGGAAGATAAGGATGCAAAGATTGAGATATTAGATTCCCGTTCAAACTGTATGCAGCTTGGATTTGCGGTTATTACAGCTGCAAGAGCTGCTAAAGAAGGAAAAACTCTAGAACAAGTTAAACAAATAGCTGAAGAAAATATAAGGAAAAGTAGATTTTTGTTTATACCAGATAATCTTGAGTATTTAAAAAAAGGAGGAAGAATTGGAGGAGCAAGTGCTTTAATAGGTAACCTTCTTAAAATAATACCAATTTTAACTGTAGAAAATGGAAAAACAACTGTATTAAAAAAGGTTAGAACAAAGAAAAAAGCAATAACAAATATGATAGACAGAATGATAAGTGACATTACTAACTATGGATTAGGAGAAATTGTTGTACATCATATTAATTGTTTTGATGAGGCAAAAAAATTTGCGGATAAAGTAAAAGAAACTTTAAATGTAAATGTTAATATATGTGACATAGGATCAGTAATAGGATTACATGTTGGTCCAGGAGCTATAGGGTTAGTTTATTATACTGAAAAAAAGCTAAGATAGAATACATATTAATGGAAAAGCAAAAATGTATAATTGAGAATTCAACTTTCGCAGGACAAAAATACTGTATAGGGAAGGAAAATAATATATTGCGTAAGAAACATTAGAACTTGTTACTGAAGTGAAAGGTTTCTAAGCAAGATATCATTTCCCGTAGTGGCTGTTTTTCACTTGCGAAAGTTGAATTGCTTTGTTACTGTGAGCTTGTACATATATTTTCAATTCTAGATATTAAATAATTAGTTATTATTCTATTTCCACCTAAAATATTTACTTCGACTTTATTTGTAGAAGATACTGTATTTATAGCACTTGCAGCATTAAGATAGGAATTCTCTGAAACTAATACAAGAGGAGAATTATTTATTGCTAATACTGCAGCTCCACTTAAGGAATCAGGAAAATTTTGTCCATAAGCAGTAAATATTTTATTTGAAGAGTTAGAATAAAAATAACTATTTATAACCTTACTTGTTTCATATCTATTATTTCCACTTAATCTTACAATTTTATTGTCACTAAGTCCTGTAATTTGCTTTATTCTATTTTTAACATTGTCAGATATTACACCATTTCCACCAACAATGAATACTTTAGAAGGTTTTTTGGATATAATATATTTCTCTACATTATCATCAAGTTTATTTGTAGGTGTTAACAGTATAGGCCATATATTATAACCTGCCGTAGGAGAAATACTAAGAGAATCTGCAAAGCTTCCATTATTAGATATTATTATAGGAGTACCTTCTGTAGTATTAAGATACTGAGCTATTTTAACGCTTGTTTCATCTCTGTCATTTCCATATAGTCTTATTATATTATTTTTAGAATAACCATTTTGTATAAAATAATTAATGTAAGAATTATCAATTACACCTTCTCCACCTAATATATAAATTTGTCCATTTTTATTCAGATTCTTTAAAATATATTCAAGGGTGGGTGAATTACTACTGCTAGTAACATTTTTATCAACAAGAAGTATAGGTGCATTAAGTTTTTTAGATAAAGTTACACCAGTCAATCCATCAGCAAAGTTATACCCATAAGTTAAAATAACTTTATCTAGATTTGTGGAAAAGAAATTTTCTGCAATAAGTTTAGAAGTTTCAAATCTATTTGCACCACCATATCTATTGATATTTGAAAACCTAGAATTATCTATATAAGAATTATCTATAATTTTAAAAGGACTCATAACTGGATTAGACCAATAACCTTTATTATTTTTAGTTTCTAAAACGAAATAATAATCTCCATTAGATAGGGCTTGTATATTTATAGCTTTTTCAGAAATAGCATTATTTTCAGAAAAATTATAAAGAAGAATACCAGATTTACTATAGGTAGATGTTATATTTCCTCTAAATATTCTTATTCTATATGCTGTTTGAAAATCTGTTGATGATTTAGAATTAAAAGTCCATTTAAAAGTTAAAGAAACATTATTTTTATATATAGCTTGTCTATATAAAGGACTCTCTATAGTTGGAATAGCAGAGTTAGTTTCAATATAATCACTTGTAATCTCCTTATATCTATATGCAACATAATTTCTTTTTAATTCATCTAAAGATCTATAATATTGTTTTACTTTTTGTCCTGAACCATCATAATTTGAAGTGGTAGATTCTATAGTAATAGCACCTAATTTATTTCCACGTACATCATAGACCCAAGATTGGAAGAATAATATATGGCTAGATTTCAATAAAAGGATGTCCATGTTTCTAAGAGAATCAAAGCTTATAGGTATCATATGATTACCTAAAGTCCAAGTAGATTGTTTGTAACCTCCTATTTTTAATGCACTTTGCACAAAACCTGAACAATCTATACCAGCAGTTCCTCCTTTATATCCACCAGAAGTTAATATATTTCCTGCCATAGCGCCTTTATTTATGGCATTATAGTAGTTGATCCAAGAAGTTGATGATCTTGTATCCAATCCATCAAAACCTCCCCAATTATAAGGAATACCATATTCGTATGAAGTAGTTTTTCCAATTAAATGATCTGGTAACTTAGTATTTGTTTTAACATTACCATTTAAGCTTTTAACAAATTTCCACACATCATAAGCCATTTTATAAGATCTTTCTTGTACTTGTTTTCTAGAGATATTTGATAAATTTATAGAATAAACCTTAGGGGCAAAATAGACGTTGGTTGAAGTGATTAATGTTAAATATAAAAGCAGAGAGATTAGTTTTTTCATATGCAGCCCTCCTTAATGTTTAATTTTAGGATTGTATTTTATTACATATGTTTATATGTCGAATTTTGTATGTATATTGTATCATACAATTCACAGTATTTATTATGGTATTTAGTGGAGTAAATACCACGAAATAAGGTTGATAATGAAGATGAAATTAAGGAGAGATAAAAACATATGCAGGTGAAAAATAATGATATCTTGATTAGAAACCTTTATATCAGTTCCCTTTGCTAGACAGTATTTTTTTACTAAGAAAGTTGAGTTAGATGAATGATATGGTACATATTATATATGTAATTTGTGATATAATTATTAAAAGTTGAAATCTTAATAAATAATTCAAAGAATAAGGGGGTGAAGCATTGAACACACTTAAAAAGAGTAAAATAGTATTTGTAATATTTTTTGCTATGATTATGCTTTTAGGTTTCGATAATAAAGCTTTTGCAAAGAAAAACGTAGGTGTTAAAAATTTTAATGTTAAGGCACAACTTATGAACGATGGTTCTCTTTCTGTTACAGAAGATATTACAATGAAATTTGATGGGAAATTTAATGGAGGCTTTAAGGATATATCAACGAGAAAAACAGAAGGTATAAAGAATGTAAAAGTTTATTATATGAACAATGGAGTTAAACAAGAATTCAAATATGTGCATAGTGCGGAAAATGGAGACTATGGAGTTTATGAGATTTCAAAAAAAACTGATAATATGTACAGAGTAAAAATTTATATGCCTTCAAGAAATGTGACAAGAACATTTAGAATTAAGTATACCCTTGCAAATTGTGGAAAGGTATATAATGATGTTGGTGAATTATATTATAATTTTTGGGATAGTGGATATGAAACAAGAGTTGAAAATCTAGAGGGAACAATTATTTTACCAGAAGATGTTTTAACCAAAAATATAAAGGCATTTCCACATGGTCCTATGAATGTTTCTTCAAATATATTAGATAACAGAACTATAAAATTTAATGCACGAGATATAAAAAGTAATGATTATGTTTCAGGAAGAATTATTTTTCCACGTGAAATATTATCAAAAAGTAGGAATATTGTAGATGCAAATGGTCTTGAAAACATATTAAAACAAGAGAAAGAATACAAAAGTTCACTGCAGAAAAAAATTATGAGAGAGAAGAAACTGCAGAGTTTTGCTAAGTACGCTTTTTGGGTTATACTTTTTATTGATATAATTCTTATCGCATTTTATATTAAGATAACAAAGAGAGATACAGAAAAATATAGTACACAAATGTTTCCACAAGAATGTAGTCCAGCTATTATGGCAAAATATTTTAAAGGATCAGTAAATGGAGTAGATTTTATAGCAACATTAATAGATTTGAATAGAAGAGGACATTTACAAATAGAAAAAATTGATGAGAATGAAATAAGTAGTGAAAAATCCTCAAAAAGGAAAAAGAAAAATAAAGAAGATTATAAAATAGTTGTGATTGAAAATGGGTATAATGATAAACTCCATCCTCACGAAATATATTTATTGGATTGGCTTTTTAAGAATTCTAATTATGATGGAAGTATAAAGATGAGTAAGCTAGAGAAAATTGCAAAAAAAGATAGCTTTAAATATATAGAGTTTTCTAAGGAATGGAATAAACTTATAAAAGAAGAAGCTGAAAGTAGTGGTTATTATGATAAATCTAAAAGGCCACATGGAGTACTTTATATATGTGCTTTTTCTATACAAGTAATATTTTCGATTATAATAATGACAGCTAAAAATGCTGGAGGTATATTAATATTTATGCTTACATTTATTATGCTTATTTTTGGTCTTATATTAATGTTGAGAATAAGTGATTTAGCTTATAGTGAAAAAGTAAAGTGGAAAAAAATAAGAGAAGATTTTAAAAATGGTCAATATTTAGCGTATTCTTTTGAGAAGTATGTTCCTTATTTAGTATCATTGAATGTTGATGTAGATCATTTTCAAAAGTTTAGGAATTTTGCTATGAGTAATGAACGTTATTTAAACAATGTATGGCTTATGAGTTATTTTGCCTTTGATAGTTTTACAAGGCATGGTTCCTTTATGTATTGGGGAAGTACGGCATTTGTAAATTCTGCTGCAGGAGGAGCTGCTGGAGGAAGTACTGGCGGCGGTGCAGGTTGTGGCGGAGGTGGAGCCGGAGGCTTCTAATATTATTAATTATTTACTCAACTTTCGCAGTAAAAAATACTGCTTAGCGAAGGTAAATGATATATTGCGTAAGAAACATTTGAACAAAGTCATTTTATGAGTTTACAGTTAACAATTGACAGTGGACAGTTATGGACACCTTTCTGCTAATGCAGAAAGCTTTTAATTAGTTATTTTCCTTAAAGATAAAATTTCCTTATTTTATTACTATATTTGATAAAAGTTTTTCTGCAGGAAAAACATCTTTTACTGTGCACTGTAAACTGTCCACTATCAACTGATAAAGGCTTAGAACTTGTTACTGAAGTGAAAGGTTTCAGAGCAAGATATCATTTACCGTAGCGACTATTTTTTTACCTGCTTATATAAGAAAAAAGCTTAATAAGGCCAGTTATGATATAAATTAAGTTACTTGATATTTTGTTATTGTATATTCATTATAAATGTGGTACACTTATCAAGTGCTGTAATTAAATAATTACTATGCAAAGATTTAATACGCTGACCAACATTTCTTCTTTATAGAAATCTAATGTGAATCAGTTTTAAATCTTAATAATTATAAGGAGGAATGTTGAAATGGCAGATAGAACTTTAGTATGTCAAGATTGCGGAAAAGAATTCGTATTCACTGAAGGAGAGCAAGCTTTCTACAAAGAAAAAGGATTTGAAAATGAACCTAAAAGATGTCCTGAGTGTAGAAAAGCAAGAAAACAAAGAAACAACAACAACAGAGGATTTAGAAGATAATATATTCTAAATAGATGACACCCTTTTAAAGTAGATTTATATCTATTTTAAAAGGGTGTTTTATTTTTGTTATTTAACATCTAAAAATAAATGTTATAATTAATATATAATTTAGTA
This sequence comes from Haloimpatiens myeolchijeotgali, assembly GCF_042688525.2. Classification (GTDB taxonomy): domain Bacteria; phylum Bacillota; class Clostridia; order Clostridiales; family Clostridiaceae; genus Haloimpatiens. The sequence continues at coordinate 3,281,666 of NZ_JBHWAB010000001.1, read as the reverse complement.
CAAGTAATAGGGTGGGTCAAATGATAACATTGAAAATAGAAGAAAACAAAAGAAAACATGTAATATTAAAAATGAAAATTGCCGAAAAAGATAAGAGCAACTTATTTATAAAAAGAGTTTTATATGAAAGTGAAGAAATTAAATCAGGAAAAACATATGAATATAAGGTGCCAATGAGATATTTCTTACCTTTATATAAAAATTTAAGTAAGACTTCTGTAAAAATTCATAAAAATAGTATAACTTCTTTTTATGAATTTTCTGATGAATATGATGAAGACTTCTATTATTCACAAAAAGCTACAGCAAAGTTTATGAAAACTTGGAGAGCAGTTGGTTGTCCTAATGTGTACAAAATAAGCTTAAATATAAGTGAAAAAAGTTTTGATAAAAGAGTAGTATTTAAGAAACCTAGGGTAGATATAGATAGAATATACTAAGGTTAGTGTTTTAAAATTATTAATAATAAAAGGGATGATTCTTTAATTTTTATAAAATTGAAGAATTGTCCCTTTTGATTTTTGTTAATTTGTACTTTAAGTAATTTGAAAAAGCGTATATTGTGTAAAAACATTTGAACAAGGTTTTTATGTAATATGTGTTTTTGCTTTATTTCTTACAAAAGTGTAAGTTTAAATAATAATTTTGTAAGTTAATTCGAAGGATTTTATTTAAAAAAATTTTTATAATAAGAATTGTAAGGGATAAGTAAACAAATATATAGTTTAATTTATTAATTGAAATGGAGTGTGCATTTTAATAAAAGGTTAGTTTAAATTCTAGGATATTAGTAAAAGTTAATTATCAAATAAAATTAGTTTAATGTATAAACATTTTAGGGAGGAAAATAAATGAACAAAAGTAGTGAAATGTTAAAATGGGAGATCTTAAAAAAATTAAAAAGCAAAGTAGGAATTGTATTAGCTATTTTATTTATATTAATTTCTGCAGGATGCATATTTTTAAAACCTTCATTTGAAACAGATAATGCACATTATGAAATGGGTAGAAAAATAGTAGATACAAGACCACCACAGCAAATAGCTAATGAAAAATTTAATGTAAAAGTTAATTCTATAAAAATGTTATTAGAGTCAAAAGAAAGTGGACAAAAAAATTCTGATAAAACTTCAGAAAAAGATGGTATTAAAAAATACTCACAACAAAAATTAGACAACATTAAACATAAGGAATATAAAGATGTTAAGTTTTGGCAAGCATTTAATCAAAAGGCAACACACCCTTTAATTATAGTATATCTTATAGCTTTTATTACACTTATATTTTCAACTCTATACACAGATGAAATTATAAGTGGTGTAGACAATTTAATATTATCCAGTAAAAATAAGTATAAAGTTCTAAGAGCTAAAATAACATTTACAATTATGTCTACAGTTATTGTTTATATGATGTACTTGATTATTCAATTTATAGCTGCTTATTTTATGTATGGACCTCCTAAGAACGGAGATTTACAAGCATTTAGAATACTTGACGTAGGATTTATGTTAAAAGGAGCAATGAGTATACAAAATTATATTGCATTAAAAATTGGCATTTCATTGTTAATAATGATTACAGTGGCACTTCTTGCAGTACTATTTTCTTTTATAACAACTAATTCATTAGCTTCTATTACTGCCTTTGGAATAATATTTATAGTACCTAAATTTATGTCTGTTGTAAAAATAATTCCAGCACAAATTAGAGTATTATTGGATCAAATGAATTTTTACGATTTGTTAATATCACCTCATAAATTTGTAGGAATGTACTTAGGAAGAATATCATTTTTAAACTTTTCTTTCGATACAAATAATTTTATATTAGCTGTAATAGTTACAATAGCTATTACTACTTTAGTTACAATGAATATTAAATTTAAAAAATTAACTGTTAATAAATAGGAGGAATAAAAATGCAATTAGAAATAAAAAACCTTAATAAAAGATTTGGAAATAAAAAAGCTACAGATAATATTTCAGTGACTTTAGAAAATGGAGTATATGGATTATTAGGACCTAATGGAGCAGGCAAAACAACATTAATGAGACAAATTACTACTATTTTAAAACCAGATAGTGGTGAGATTTTATACAATGGCAAGAACATTTGGAAAAACGAAGATGCTTATAGAGGAATAATAGGATATTTACCTCAAGAATTTGGAGTGTACAAGAACTTTACTGCAAAACAATTTTTGAAATATATGGCTTCAATAAAAGGATTAAGTAAGAAGTATTCTGAGGGAAAAATAGAATCTTTATTAAAACTTGTTGGATTATATGACGTTAGAAATAAAGCTGTGGGTAAATTCTCTGGAGGAATGAAGAGAAGAATAGGAATTGCTCAGGCTTTATTGAATGATCCTCAAATTCTAATTCTTGATGAACCCACTGCTGGATTAGATCCTCAAGAAAGAGCTAGGTTTAGAAATCTTATATCACAAATATCAAAAAATAAGATCGTAATATTATCTACACATATTATCTCAGATATTGAGGCTATAGCAAAAGAAACTATTATTATGAAAGATGGACAATTACTTATAAAAGGTGCTCACAAAGAGATACTAGAAAAAATGGAAGGTAAGGTATACTTAATTACAACTAATGAAGAAAGTGAAGTACAGTATATTGAGTCAAAATATAAAGTAGTTAATCTACAAAGAGGAATAGAAAATACAGAAATAAGAGTTATTTCAGATACAATACCAAATGTAAGAAATGTGCAGTCAATTAAACCAAGATTTGAGGATGTATATATGTTTTATTTTGAGATACAAGATACTAGGGAGGTATAGATATATGCTAAGTTTGATAAAAGCAGAAATTAAAAAAAGTGGTTTAAAAATATCGCTGTTTATATTATGGGCAATTACATTATGGTTTGCACCAAAAATAATAACATATTTTCCTGGCGTAACTATAAATGAGTTATATTCAGATTTATTTTATAAGTTTTATGGGATAACCCCTTTGTTAGGACTTATAATGTTTATAATATGTTCTGGAGCATATACTAAAGAATATAGTTCAGGAATGTTTTCTTTAATTAATACAACTAAAATGGGGAAAAAACATACAGTTACAGCTAAATGGATAGCTAGTGGAATAATGGCTTCTGTAATCAATCTTTCAGTATTTGGAGCAATGTTTTTTTCAGTAGCATCTAAGGCAAAGTTCCAAGGATTAAATCTTCCTTTAAAAGAATTATGGTATTTTGGGAAAAGTGGTTCTAGTATAACTGTAGTACAGCTTATTTTAATAACTTGTGTTACTTTAATTTTAGGATCTTTTATATTTACTCAAATAGGACTTGTATTGTCTTCTATGAGTAAATCAGCTGTAGTACCATTTTTAGTAGGTGGATTTATAATGGGACTTCCTTATTTAGCAGAAAATATTTTTAGAGGTATGGGGATTGCTAAATATTTAGGGCTTACACCTCTTTGGGGAATGTGTTATGGACAGCTAATAAGATATAAAACCCCATTTGCTGCTAATATATTTTTAATAATTTTGTTTGCTGCATCAATGATAATAATTCCGAAAGTAACATATAAAGCATTTACTAATGAAAATAGAAAATAATAAGATAAAAGCAATATAAATATATTGAAAATTTTAATAAATATGATATAATTAATTTATAGAATAAAATTCCAACACGGAGTTTGTTATGTAATATTGTTATTTAATGTATTTACATTAGTATATACTAGCAGCATAAATCTTTTAGTAGTGGTTTACAAAGCCTGGGACTGTAAGTAACAGTTGGTTACTTACAGTTTTTTGTTGTTGGTATTAATATATATAGTAGATGAAAAAAGTTAGTATATATAATATTGAAGAAATTATGAGTTTCTATATTGTCTTGGTGTCAAACCAGTTATTTTCTTAAAGACTTTAGAAAAATAGCTTTGACTTTCAAAGCCAACTATAATAGAAATTTCTAAAATTGAAATATCAGTTTCTCTTAGATACTTTTTTGCTTCACCAATACGAACTTGATTTAAATAATCAGAGAATCCAGTTTTTACTTCTTTTTTAAAGAGGCTGGAAAAATAAGTGGGGTTAAGGTGAACGTATTGTGCAGCAGAATTCAAAGTTATATTTTTCATATAATTTTCATTCACGTATTTTAAAGATATTTTAATAATATCAGCATTTTTAGATGAAGAAACATTAAAAACATTTTCGGTAAATCTTTCAAGTAAGTTTACAGTCCAGCGAGAAAGATCATTTAAGTTATTAATACTACTTAATTTCCCAATAAATTTATAGTTAAGACCAAATACTGTATCTAAAGATGCTCCACCTTGAACAGCAGCTCTTGATAAAACAGAAAAGAGTTCTAATATTCGAGCTTTTACTACTTCAGTATTACCTCCAGAAGTAAAAAAAACATGCCCTAATAAATCATTCAATAGCTTTTTTGCTCCAAGAGCATCACCATATTTTACTTTAACAAATAATTCTCTTTCCTTTTGATATGGATAGGATGGAGATTCTTTATCTTTTATAAATTGGATACTTTCTCCAATACGGGATTGCTGATCCATAAATATTTTACGTTCTCTTAAAGTAAACTTGTCTTCTTCAAGAAGATTAGTAGTAATTATGAACAGTAATTTATTTAAATATCTAAGTCTTTTAGGGGTAACTATTTTTATTTTCTTAAGGTAATTTAAAATATCTTCTTTTTTATTGGAGGGTATAGTATTATTATACTCCATAATTTCATCTACCATAATTTTATCAGGTTCGTTTAACAATACAGGGCCTCCAACTAAGGAACCTTTGAAATTACCATCACTAACTATTGGTGCAGCAAAATGAACTAAAGATGAGTAACAGGTAAATATAAAACCTTCTCCTAGATCACAAGATTGTTTACTACCGTGGAGGTGGGTTTTTCTACAGGAATTATTTCCATTATCTATACTTTTGATAAAGTCGCAAAAGTGTATTTTTGTATTACTACTATAAAGTATATCGCCATATTCATTTAGTGCTTTAACTGGTATTCCTGTAGAACTATAAAAAATATCTATATTTTCTTTTAATAATCCAATATTCAAGTTTCCGTTAGAATCAAATAACCCTATCATACTACACCTCCATATATCAAAATTACAATGTAGGGAATATCATGTTTTCTATAAATAATTCGTTAAAGTCTGGATTGTTTGATAATTCTATATAATTACATTTTTTTATTATTTCACATAGGGTTTTTCTACAATTACTATTTAATAAAAATTCTTTACAACCTTCTAGAGAAGAGTTACCTATTGGTGTTACTTTGTTTCTCAGTTCTTTTGGAAATAATCCAATATTTACGGCTGAATCTATATGTAGATTGTTTCCAAAACCACCTGCAATATATAATTTATCTATGTCTTTATAAGTACAATTAAAATTCTTAATTAAAACTTCTAGTCCAGCACGTACAGCTGATTTAGCTAGTTGAATTTCTCTAATATCTTTTTGAGTTATTCCTATATTTTCACCAGTATCATTTTCAGTAATTACATATTTACTTTCTTCATTTGTATAATTGTATTGTAAAAAACCAGTTTTGTCTATAATATTTTCTTTGCATAATTCACTTATTAAATCAACAATACCTGTGCCACAAATACCACATGGGGGTGCATCTTCAATAGTTTTTAAACTAATTGATTTATCATATATATGTACTTCTGATATTGCACCTTTTACAGAACCTATACCATCTTCAATTTTTCCACCTTCAAAGGCTGGACCAGCAGCTGTTGCAGCACAGAAAATTTTATCTTTGTTGCCAATTACCATCTCACCATTTGTACCTATATCAATTAACAATTGTATTTTTTCTGAGTTATATAATTTTGAGTAAAGTATTCCAGAGGTTATATCTCCACCTACATAGGCTGCTGCACAAGGCATAATATGAATGTGAGCACTGAGCCAATTATCATTAAATACTTCAGAATAAGAATAATGCATTACTTGATGAGTTATCATTATAAAAGGTGATATACTTAGAGATTTAGAATGTAACCCTAATAAAAATTGAATCATTGTTGTATTTCCTGATAAAACAATATCATATATATATTCTTTAGTTATTTTATTGTTTTGTATTAAAGCATTTATTCCCTTTTTTAAATCATTAACTATTAAATTTTTCATTTCACATACTTTGCTATCAGAATTCATAGTGTATTGGATTCTTGTAATAACATCATAACCAAATTGTCTTTGAGAGTTTAATAATGAATAATTGTCAATAACTTCACCTGTATGCATATTTAATAATGATAAAGCAAGAGTGGTACTACCTATGTCTATAGCTATTCCATAAAGAGGAGTTTGTTTTTTGTATATATCTAGTACAGTATTATTTCTAATTTTTAAGTATATATTATTCGATGTAGTAAGTTGTTCATCTAAAAGTTTTGATAAAGAACTGTAAGAATTAATAGAAAATTTTAGCTTTCTACCAATTTCATTTTCAATATAATGAACAGTACTTTTATATTTATTTATAGAATCATAATCAAATGAAAGACATATTTCTTGTGTAATAGGGTTGTTTACTTCTAACTTAACATTATCAGATGTTAAAATTTTAAAATCATTTGAGGAATTGTTTCTAATACTTATAGTTAAGTTTTCTGTTGGATAAGCTTCACAAGCTAAACGATATCCTTCATCAATCTCTTTATTAGAAAAGAATTTTTTATCAATATTTGAAGGGGGTAATGTTCCATTGAGTACTTTAATTTTACATTTACCACATATACCATTTCCACCACAAGGATTTGAAATTAGTATATTATTTTTTAAAAGAGAATTCATTATATTGTTACCTAAAGTATATTTGATATTTTTTATTTCATTATTTGTGTGTACTTCAATATTTAAAACATTACTTGTTCTGAATTTACAGTTAGTATTATTACATCTGCTGCAGTCATGATCTAACTTATTCTTTTTTATATTTTTATCTGCACCATAAATAAATCCTAAAGATTTTAATGGAGTAAACATGTATGATTCACTTAGTGAAACATCTAAAGGTAATGTTTCTTTCTTTTTTATATTCTCAAGTATGAAAGATTGATATTCCATGGAAAAATTATTATCACCAGGAGAATATCGCGTACTAAGCCCTAAACCATTGTTGCTAGTATCAATATAAATTTTGTTAAATAGTTGTGAGCTTAATTGAAATAGTATGTCATCAGACATAGCATCTAAAAGCATAGCTTCTAAATATTCACCATTAGAAAAATGATTATTTACAATATTAGAAATCTTTTCTCCTAAGGTTACGAAGCAGCATATTAGAGATGAATAACATTTTAATACTGGAATTGAGTAATCATTTTTATTTATAATAGTGTATACTCCAACAGGGTCAATCCAGTCATTAATTTTATTTTCAAAATCACTATACATATCTAATGTCATATCATAAGCGGGGCTATTCTCATAACAATCTATTGCTTTGAGGATATTTTGTTTTCTTAAGTTTATTTTAAAATCTGTAAACATAGGCATATATATCAACTCCTTAATTAGCTTTTTATCGACGTTATTTATTATGATTTTATCATATTTTTTAGATTTGTAATATTATTATTAAAAATATCAAAAGATATTACAAATTTTATAAACATATTTAAATATATTTAAATTTAAAAATGATATATTATAGCTATAGTATTAAAGAAAAAGACATATAAAAAATGACATATGAAAATTTAATAGTTTATTTATATAGAAAATTTCAAATATTAGAACGAAAAGGAGAGATACTATGAATGGAAAAGAAAGAGTATTAAAAGCGCTAAGTTTTGAAGAAGTAGATAGAACCCCATGGATGCCATATGCAGGAGTACAAACAGCAAATTTTCTTAATATTGACGCAGAACAATATTTAAAAAGTGCTGACAATATAGTTAATGGAATTTTAAAAGCATATGAGGTTTATAAACCAGATGGACTTCCTGTTGCATTCGATTTACAAATAGAAGCTGAAGCGTTGGGATGCGAATTAAGATGGGCTGATAATAATCCACCAGCAGTAGTAAAACACATACTTGAGGAGAAAACTATAGATGATATAAAATATCCAACTGAAAATGATGGAAGATACCCTATTGTATTAGAAGCTGCTCGTAAATTATCAGAAGCTATAGGGGATAAAGTGGCATTATATGCGTTAATTTGTGGACCATTCACGTTAGCATCTCATCTAATGGGAACAAATTTATTTATGGATATGATTATGGAACCAGATAAAGTTCATAAAGTTATGAAGTTTACAACAAAGGTTGCAAAAGATTTTTCAACTATGTATTCAAAAACTGGAGTACACATTATTGCAGCAGTTGACCCTATGACAACACAAATTTCACCAGAACATTTTGAAGAATTTGTATCTCCGTATTTAACAGAATTAAATACTTATGTAAAAGAATTAGGATTAAAAGTTACTACATTTTGCTGTGGAGATGCTACAAAAAGTTTTGAATTGATGTGTAAAACAAAGCCTAATGGAATAGCATTTGATGAAAACGTAGACTTAAAATTTGCTAGACAATTAGGAACTAAATATAAAGTTTCACTTGGAGGTAACCTACCACTTACAACTACAATGTTATTTGGTTCACCACTTGAAAATGTACAGGAAGCAAAAAAGGAAATTGAAATAGCATCAAATGAGCCAGGTTTTATATTATCACCTGGATGTGACATGCCTTTTGATACACCAATTGAAAATATAAAAGCAATATCTCAATTTGTTAGAGGAGAATTCTCATCTATAGAAATGTTTACTTCAGAAAGACAATTAGATGATGATAAAGACGAAGTATTTGAAGATGTTGCTATAGAAAAAGGTAAGGCATTTATAGAGATAGTAACATTAGATTCAGAAGGATGTGCGCCATGCCAATATATGGTTGAGTCAGTAAAGAAAGTTGCTCCACAATATGGAGATAAATTAAGATGGAGAGAAACATTAATAAAATCAAAAGCAGGTATAAAAAGAACAATGGAATTAGGAGTTAAAAATTTACCAGCTCTTCTTATAAATAATGAAATTGTGTTTGACAATATTGTACCTGATGAAAACAGCTTAAAAGTAGAAATTGATAAGAGATTATAACGCAGAGTTAAATATAATGTAACGAAAAATACTAAATTGATTAAGTATTAGGAGGAAAAATTATGGAGATTTTAAATCAAATTTCAGAATTATTACAAAAGGGAAATGCACCAAAAGTAAAAGAATTAGTGCAAGAATCATTAGAAAATGGAGTAGCACCACAAGAGATTTTAAATAATGGTTTGTTAGCAGGAATGAATGTGATAGGAGATAGATTTAAAAGAAATGAAGCGTATGTTCCAGAAGTACTTATTGCTGCAAGAGCTATGAATATAGGTATGAAAGTATTGGAACCAGCACTTATGAGTGAAGGAGTTAAGTCTATTGGTAAGGTTTTAATAGGAACTGTTAAAGGTGATTTACACGATATAGGAAAAAATTTAGTCATAATGATGATGAAGGGAGCAGGTCTTGAAGTAGTAGATCTTGGAGTAGATGTACCTGCAGAAAAATTTGTTGAAAGAGCAGTAGAAGAAAATGCTGATATTGTTGCTATGTCTGCACTATTAACTACAACTATGGGTCAAATGGAAGAAGTAATAAATGAATTTGAAAGAAAAGGAGTAAAAGACAAATTCAAGTTTATGGTTGGTGGAGCACCAATAAATGATAATTTTGCAAAACAAGTTGGAGCTGATTATTATACTCCAGATGCTGCTACAGCTGCAGAGGTTGCTAGATCTATAGTATGTGCTTAAAGGAGAATATAGCATATGAAGCAAAAAATTAAATTATATTTTATAACAGGATTTTTGGGTTCGGGAAAAACTACATTGATGAACAAATTAATTGGACACTTTAAAGAAAATAAAATAGGAGTTGTAGTTAACGAATTTGGAAAAGAAGGTATTGATGGTGAGAGAATAAAAAATTCTCATATTGAATTAACTGAGATAAATAATGGTTCTATATTCTGCTTATGTTTAAAGGGAACATTTATAAAAGAACTAGGAAATATTTCTAAGTTGCCATTAGAATATGTTTTTGTAGAATCATCTGGATTATCAGATCCAATAAGTACACAATTGATATTGGATATTATAAATAAGGAATATGGAGATGTATATGATTTTCAAGGAACTATTACTTTAGCTGATAGTACTAATCTATTAGAACTTATACAGGTAATTCCAGCAGTTGAACGTCAAATTCAATATACAAATTATATAATAATTAATAAATGTGATTTAGTATCCAAAGAAAGATTAGAAAATGTTAAGAATAAAGTTAAAGAGATTAACAAAGATGTAAACTTAATAACTACAAGTTATTGTAAGCTTCCAGATGCTATTTGGACAGAAATAAGTGGTTTAAAAGATGAATTTATGAATAGTTCAGAGGCATTTGACATTAATAATAAAGCAAATTGCTGTACAAATACTCCAGAAAATAAGCCTCAGAATTATGTTTTGACTTGTAATAATAAATTAAATAAAATCGATTTTGAGAATTTTTTACGAGATGTATGTAAGTATGTATATAGAATTAAAGGTGATGTGTTATTAGACGGGGAATGGATGCAGATAGATGCAGCAGGCTCTAATATTAGCATTGTTCCTACTGAACGTATTCACCATCAATCTAAAATTGTGTTAATTACGGCTGTTAGAGAAGAAAATCAAGAAGTAATTAAAAAGAATATTGAAGATTTATGGAATAAAAATTTAAAATGCGATATTGTATTTGGATAATAATTTAAATACAGGAGGGATTTAACTATGACAATGAGTGGCTATGAGATGATAAAAAGAAATGTTAAATTTGAAGATCCTGAGAGAATAGGATTAAGATTTACATCTTTAGGTGTAGGAGATGTATTTAGAATATATACTCAAAAACCAAGAGCTATAAGGCAGTCATGTGAAGAACCATGTATGACTAAAAAAACAAGAACTATTCCAGGAACAGTAGATGAATGGGGATGCAAATGGGAATCAAATGAAGAGGTTAAAGATGGAGGAACTAAAAATAGTGATTTAGGTCAGCCAACAACATTTCCTATAGTAGATTGGGAAAAAGATTATGCAGATTATAAAGTACCAGATCCATATGCAGAAGGTAGATTTGATGGATTAGAAGAAGCATTAAGTAGACCAGAAGCACAGGGAAAGTGGATACAGTTAAATAGTCCATATTGTATATTTGAACGTCTTCACTTTCTAAGAGGATTTGAAAACACGCTTATGGATTTATATATATACAAAGATCAAATAGAAGACCTAATAGACAAATTAACTGATTATCAGATAGGTATTGTAAGGCAGGCAGCAGAACTAGGAAAAGGTAGAATTCATTGTTTTGATACAACTGATGACTGGGGAACTCAAACAGGCCTAATGATAAGTCCTGATATGTGGAGAGAACTGTTTAAACCAAGATATAAAAGATTAATTGATGAAATACACAAAGCTGGTATGGTTATCAGATTTCACACTGACGGAAAAGTTAATGATATTTTAGAAGATTTTGTAGAAATAGGTGTTGATATTGTAAATATTCATCAACCTCAATTATTAGGTATAAAAGAAGTTGGAGAGAAGTTTGCTGGACGTATTTGTTTTGAAGCAGCCGTAGATATTCAAGATACTTTACCTAAAGGAGATAAAGGGTTAATAGAACAAGAGGTAAAGGATTTAATTAAATATTGGGCAACACCTCATGGAGGTTTAATAGGAGTAGAATATAGATATTTAAGTGTAATAGGAGCTAAACAAGAAGATTTAGAATTTGCATATGAGTGTTTCAAAAAATACGGAAATTTAGAAGAAAAAAGATAATATTTTATAGGCTGTTGATATTTTATCAACAGCCTATATTACTAAAGAAGGGGTGGTATTGTGCAAATAGAAAATAATAATACACAAATTGATTTAGTATTGGAAAAAGCGAAAAAAGGAAATGGACTATCTAGAGATGAGGCATTATTTTTATTAAAGGAAATACCAACTTCAGGAGAAAAATTTGAATTGTTATTACATACAGCTGATTATTTATCAAGAAAACAATTTCAAAATACTGGAGAGGTTCATGCACAAATAGGTTTGAATTGGGATAAGTGTCAAAACAATTGTCAATTTTGTATGTTTAGTGAAGAACTACATAAAATAAAACAAAGCAAATGTTTAAGTGAAGAAGAAGTAGTAAAAAGAGCTATAGAGTTTGAAGAAAAAGGTGTAGGATCTATTTCATTGATGTCCACAGCAGATTATGATTTTGATAAATATTTAAAAATGGGTAAATTAGTAAGTGAAAATCTTAAAAATAGAACTCCACTTTTTGCTAACTGGGGGGATATTGATTTTGAACAAGCTAAAGCTATAAAACGTGCTGGATTTACATATTATTATCATGCATTAAGATTAAGAGAAGGTGTGGTGACCAAGATAGATCCTTCTAAGCGAATAGAAACTATTAAAAATGCGCATGAAGCAGGTCTATTAGTGGGATCATGCTTAGAACCAATAGGACCTGAGCATACGTATGAAGAGATGGTAGATTTATTAGTAATCATGAGAGATTTAAAGATTTCATGGATGGCAACTATGAAAAGGATTAATGTTGAAGGGTCTCCACTACAAAAGTATGGGGAAATAACTGATGAAGAATTTGCAAAAATTACAGCAGTAACTCGTCTTTTTTATGGTAAAACTATATTTACAATGGCGGCTCATGAACCTTTAGCAATTAATTTAAGAGCTGGAGCTAATTTTTTAGTTGCTGAAATGGGAACAAATCCTCGTGATAAGAATGTAGAGACATTAGATAGCCGTGGATGGGATGTAGATTCATGTACGAAATTCCTAGAGCAACATGACTATAAGGTATATAAAGGATCAGTTAATAAGAGATATTTAAAGATGAGTTATATTAATGAAAATTTCACTCATTTGGAAAGATTGTTATTGAATTGTAATGCTGAATGATGTTTTTCATACAGAGAAACTATCTATAATTAATTTAAGGTAAGTTCTATTTATACTGTGAAATTTAAGTTATATAATATAAACGGTTAACGAGTATATGCTTTGATAATTATTTTAATGTAGTTATTATGTATTAAATCAATATACAAATTGCTAGCGCAGTAATACCCGTTCCATTTAATAGGTAAAAAACAACGCAGATTGCTGCGTTGTTTTGTTATCTATAACATAATAAATAGTATAAATTATTGTTTGGAGTATATTGAACAAACGTTCAATAATAAAATAAATATAGACAAATGTTCTGCAAGCTGATATAATAAAATTAACAAATAGAAAGATTAAGAATATTCTTTAAGAGGTATTCTATAAAACACTAAAGAGGAGGTTAAAGTAATGGGAATTGTAGCATTTTTCCAAGAGTTTGTTAATAAGTTTTTAGGGCAGGCTCCATTATTACTTGGTACTGTAGTATTTATAGGTTATTTATTATTAGGTAAGAAATTTTACCAGGCATTATCAGGATTCATTAAAGCTTATGTAGGTTTTAAAATTTTACAAGTAGGTACTGGCGGTTTGGTGAAAACGTTCTCCCCAATTATTAACAGTTTGACACATACATTTGGGATAAAGGCTTTTGTAATTGACCCATACTTTGGGCAAACATCAGCTCAAGAGGTTTTACAATCTTTTAATTCACTTCAATTTACCGGATACGTAATGTTACTTGCATTTATGTGGAACATAATATTAGTAGCTTTCAGAAAACATACCAAGATAAGATCTTTATTTATAACAGGACATGTAATGTACCAACAATCAGCTGTATTATTATGGGCTCTTTTCTGGGTACTTAGAGGTACTGGTACTGTTGTTACAACACCAATGATTATTGTAACAGGATTATTAATTGGTACGTACTGGTCAGTAATGTCAAACTTGATTATTGAAGCAACTCAAGAGGTTACAGATGGTGCTGGATTTACAGTTGGACACCAACAAATGTTTGGTACTTGGTTAGCATATAAATTTGCTAAAATCATTGGAAACAAAGAAAAATCAGTTGATAATGTAAACTTACCAGGATGGCTATCAATCTTTAATGATAATATTGTATCAAATGTAGTTTTAATGACATTCTTTGTAGGTACAATAATGATAATCATTGGACCTTCAGGATTTAAATATGATGCTAATAAATATTGGTTTGGAACTTATATTTTTGAAACTACTGCATACTTCGCAGTATATATAACAATTATCTTAACAGGTGTTAGAATGTTCGTTGCTGAGTTAACAGAATCATTCCAAGGAATTTCTAATAAAATCCTTAAAGGATCAGTTCCAGCAGTTGACTGTGCGGTTACATTCGGATTTGCACCTAATGCTCCAACTTATGGATTTATATTTGGTTTCTTCGGACAATTGACAGCCATTACAATTTTAATTCTGTTAAAGTCACCAATATTGATACTTTCAGGTTTTATATGCTTGTTCTTTGATAATGGAACATTAGCAGTATTTGCAAATAAAGCAGGTGGACGTAGAGCAGCAACAATTATTCCTTTCTTATCTGGAATAATACAAGTAATGGGATCAGCTTTAGTATTAACAGTATTAAAAGACAATCCAAATGTTATTGGATGGATAGGTATGTTTGACTGGGCAACATTATGGTCAGGTACTACAGTATTAACTAAAGCGTTTGGTATAGTTGTACCTATTGCATTGATAGGATTACTATTAATCATACCACAATTACAATACAGACGTAATTCTAAAAATTACTTCACTACTATGAGAGAAGAACAATAAGAGTTTTAAGATATAAATGAATCCTAATTTTAAAGTTGGGATTCATTTCAATTATGTATTCAATTTTGTTAGGAGCAAAATAACTTTTAATGCAGATAAATGATCTATTGTGTAACACAAATATAGAGTAAAAAGTATAAATAAGGAAAATTTTTTAATAAGGGAGTTAAGTTGCTATGTATAAACTTGCAGTATTTGATTTAGATGGAACATTACTAAATGATCAACATGAGATTTCTAATGAGAATATAGAGGCATTAGAAAGACTTAAACAAAATGGATGTAAAGTTGCTATTGCAACAGGTAGAACTGATTTGCTTGTAAAAGAATATGCAAAGAAAATAAAAATTAATGGGCCTGTAATCGCTTGCAATGGTGCGCTTGTTAGAAATCCATTTACTAAGGAAGAAGTTTTTAAAAGGATTATACCACAATCAGAAGTGAAAAAAATTATAGATATATGTAAAAAAGATGATCATATGTTTATGGCTTATTCAAAAGAATGTATATTATCAACACAAAATTATAGGGCTAAATATTATGAAGAGAGAAACAAAAAGTTAGATTTAGATTGTAAAGTAAAAATTATAATAACAGATGATGCGAAATATATTTCATCTAATTTTGAAATTAATAAAATACTTATTATTGAAAATAACGAAGAAAAATATAACGAATTACCTCAAAAATTACAGGGAGTTTCAGGAGTTACAATCTGCCAATCAAGTACTGGCTTTATGGATATAATGCCAAAAGGGACAAGCAAGAAAAATGCGTTAGAAATGTTAGCTAAGTCTGAAAATATAAGTAGATCTGAAATTGTTGCTTTTGGTGACAATTACAATGACATAGAAATGTTGGAATATGCGGGTTGTGCTATTACCACAGAAAATGGTGTTGACTCTGTAAAAGAGATAGTTGATTATATTTCTATTGATAATAATAAAAGTGGAGTTGCATATGCTATAAAGAATCATTTAGGGATATAAAAAAGAGTTTTGTTTTTTTACTTAGGAAGTTGAGTTACTGTAATTATTAGATTATAGAGAAAGAAATAAAAAAAATGAACAGATGTTCAAATTAAACATAATATATTGACATATGTTCATGATAAGGTTATCATTAAGACATAAGGTAGATTAAATTTGGAGGTGCAGATAATGATAGCAGGATTTGAATTAACTAAAGATTTTATTCAATTTGAAAAGGAAGTTAGTAATTGGGAAGAGGCAATAATAAAATCAGCTGAACCATTATTAAAACAAGGTTTAGTTGAACAATCATATATAGATGCCATGATTAGTTCTGTTAAAAAACATGGCCCATATATTGTAATAGCTCCAAATATTGCAATGCCACATGCAAGACCAGAAGCAGGTTCTAAGAGTGTAGGTTTTAGTGTTTTAAAATTAGAAAAGCCTGTTGCATTTTCAGAAGCTGAAGAACATAAAGCTCAATTGTTGATAGCACTATCATGTGCAAACTCTAATACACATTTAGAAGTTTTACAATCACTTGTAACAATTTTATCTGATGAAGAAAAACATAATCTTATTTTTAGTGCAAAAAATGCTGAAGAAATGTTAAAAGCGTTTGTTTAATAGATATATTACGGAAGTTAAATGCTAGGAGGGAAAAACATGAGTAAAGTAGATGAAATAACAAGAGAGAAATGGATAATGAGTACATTCCCTGAGTGGGGAACATGGTTAAATGAAGAGATTGAACAAGAAGTAGTAAAGCCGGGAACATTTGCTATGTGGTGGTTAGGATGTACAGGAATATGGGTTAAGACTGAAGGGAATGCTAATATATGTATTGACCTTTGGGTTAAATCTGGAAAAAGAACAAAGAAAGATCCACTAATGAGAAAACAACATCAACATCAACGTATGATAGGATGCTTAAAATTACAACCAAATTTGAGAAATGTACCAGTTGTATTAGATCCTTTTGCAATAAAAGAGTTAGATGCACTTTTGGCAACTCATGATCATGGTGATCATATAGATCCACATGTAGCAGCAGCAATAATGCAAAACTGTGATGATAGTGTTCCATTTATAGGACCACAAGCTTGTGTTGATTTATGGATAAGCTGGGGAGTACCAAAAGAAAGATGTATAGCAGTTAAACCAGGAGATACTGTTAAAGTTAAAGATACTGAAATTGTTGTTCTTGAATCATTTGATAGAACAGAGTTAGTAACTGCTCCTGCTGGAGTAACTTTAAAAGATAAAATGCCTCAAGATATGGATAAATTAGCTGTTAACTATTTAATTAAAACACCAGGTGGTAACTTATATCACAGTGGAGATTCACATTATTCAAACTATTATGCAAAACATGGAAATGATCATAAGATTGATGTTGCACTTGGATCATTTGGAGAAAACCCAAGAGGTATGACTGATAAAATGACTGCTGTTGACATTTTAAGAATGGCAGAGTGTTTAAATACAGAAGTTGTTGTTCCAATACACCATGATGTTTGGACTAACTTCCAAGCAGATCCTAATGAAATCTTAGTTTTATGGAACATGAGAAAACATAGATTGAAATACAATTTTAATCCTTATATATGGCAAGTAGGAGGAAAATTTGTTTATCCAACTAATAAAGATGACTTACAGTACAACTATCCAAGAGGATTTGAGGATGCATTTGCTATAGAACCAGATTTACCATTTAAGTCATTACTATAAGAGATCATTATTAAAAATACTAATATAAAAAAATAGATAATTCGATAAAAAGGAGTGGTTATTGTGTTAAAAGTTTTAGCAGCATGCGGTAATGGAATGGGATCAAGTCTTATAATTAAGATGAAAATTGAAAAAGTATTAAAAGATATGAATATAGAGTGTAATGTTCACCATGCAAGCGTTGGTCAAGCAAAAACTGAAACAAATAACTTTGATTTAATATTAGTTGGAAAACCTTTCGTAGGAGAATTTAAAGTTACTGGAGATACAAAAGTAATAGGTCTTGTAAACTTACTTTCAGAAGATGAAATACGTAACAAGGTAAAAGAAGCATTAGGACTATAGAATAAAAAGAAAGATTTATAACATAAAAACGGTTATTATACATTTAGCAGGAAATAATTTTCCTTACATCAATTTTAGATAGCTGCTTATGTAATAAATAACCGTTTTCCAATATCAAAATAAAACTTAGCGGAGGTATTATTATGGAACCAAAATTACAAGTAGCATTAGACAATATATCATTAAAATCAGCAATGGAATCAATTAGAGAGATTGGACACATCATTGATGTTATAGAAGTAGGAACTATTCTTCATGTTGCAGAAGGCTTGGAACCGGTTAGATGTTTAAGAGCTTTATATCCTGAAAAGATTATTCTTGCAGATATAAAGGGTGCTGATGCAGGAAGTTTACTTGCAAAGCAATGTTATGGAGCAGGAGCAAACTGGATGACAGTTATATGTTGTGCAGAAATACCAACTATGGCAGGAATGCTTAATGTTGCAAAAGAGTTTGGTGAAGATAGAGATGTTCAAATTGAGCTTTATGGTGACTGGACATGGGAACAAGCTCAAAAGTGGAAAGAAGCAGGATTAAAACAAGTTGTATATCATAGATCTAGAGATGCTCAAGCAGCTGGAAAAAGCTGGGGAAGTGAAGATTTAGAAAAAATAGGAAGATTATGCGATATGGGATTTAAAATAACAGTTACTGGTGGTTTAACTGTTGAGGATATTAAATTGTTTAAAGATTATCCTATATATTGCTTTATAGCAGGTAGAAGTATTCGTGATGCAGAGAGTCCAGAACAAGCAGCAAAATCATTTAAGGCTGAGATCAAAAAATATTGGAGTTAATTAATATGATTGATTTGAAGAAAAATCCAATTGGTATTTATGAAAAAGCAATACCAAACAAGTTTAATTGGGAAAAAAAGATAGAAGTTGCTAAAAAAGCAGGATTTGATTTTATAGAAATCTCAGTTGATGAAAGTGATGAAAGATTAAGCAGGTTAGAATGGACTGACGCAGAACGACAAGAATTAAGAAAACTTTTAAAGAAAAATAACTTTCACATAAGATCTATGTGTTTAAGTGGTCATAGAAGATTTCCGTTTGGAAGTAAGGATGAAGCTAAAAGAAATAGAGCATATGAAATAATGGATAAAGCTATTAAGCTTTCTGAAGATTTAGGAATAAGAAATATACAATTAGCAGGATATGATGTTTACTATGAAGATAGTGATGCAGAAACTAAAAAAATGTTTATTGATGGTTTAAAATATTCAGCTAAGGCTGCAGCTAGAGCTAATATTATGTTGTCTATTGAAATAATGGATACAGAATTTATTGGCACAATATCTAGATGTTTAGAATATATTGAAGAGGTCAATTCGCCTTGGTTGCAAATTTATCCTGACTTAGGGAATTTAACACAGTGGACAAGCACTCCATCATTAGAGTTGGAGAAAGGTTTTAATCACATTGTTGCTGTGCATTTAAAAGATACAAAACCAGGTGTATTTAAATGTGTACCATTTGGCGAAGGAACTGTTAATTTCCCTAAATTGTTAAAAAAACTATCAGAGTTATGCTATACAGGTCCTTTTTTAGTTGAAATGTGGGCTGATAATGAAAAAGATTATACAATTGAAGAATCAATATGTGAAATCAAAAATGCACGACTATGGTTAGAAGAAAGAATGGGAGATGATTCTAGCAATGTTGGATAAATTAAAAGAACAAGTTTTTAAAGCAAATTTAGAATTGGTAAAACAAAATTTAGTAATATATACATGGGGTAATGTTAGTGGTATTGACAGAGAAAAAGGTTTAGTAGTTATTAAGCCAAGTGGTGTTAGTTATGATGAAATGAAAGTTTCTGATATGGTAGTTGTGGATTTAGATGGAAATATCGTAGAAGGTGATTTGAATCCTTCATCAGATACTGCTACACATTTAGCTTTATATAGAGCTTTTGAAAATATTGGTGGAGTAGTTCATACACATTCAGAATATGCTACATCTTGGGCACAAGCTGGATGCGATATTCCAAGTTATGGAACTACACATGCAGATTATTTCTATGGAAATATACCTTGTACAAGAAAATTAACAAATGATGAAATTAACAATAATTATGAATTAGAGACAGGAAATGTTATAATAGAGACAATAAGGGAAAGAAATTATAAGTCTTTAGAAATGCCTGGAGTAATTGTTTGTAATCATGGGCCTTTTGCTTGGGGTAAAAATCCTAAAGAGGCTGTTCATAATGCAAAAGTATTAGAAGAAGTTTCAAAAATGGCTTTTAGAACTGAAGCTATAAATAAAGGAGCTAAATCTATTGATAGTACTTTACTTGATAAGCATTATTTGAGAAAACATGGTTCAAACGCATATTATGGGCAGAAGGCAAAATAAATTTTTAGAATGGTGATAATATGCAAAATGATGAACGTCAATTATTAATAGATGTATCAGTTATGTATTATTTAGAGGGTATGACTCAAAATGAAATAGCTAAAAAGTTATTTCTTTCTAGGCCTAAAGTTTCAAGATTGCTTAAGAAGGCAAGGGAGCTTCATATTGTTGATATTAACATAAATTATGAAAGTGATTCTCTTGAAAGTCTTAAGAATAAGATAAAAAATAGATTTAATGTAAAAAATATTGAGATAGTAAAAACATTATCAAATTATAAAGATACACTTGAAGAAATTGGAAAGACAGCATCTAAAGTACTATTATCAGAGATTAAAGAAGGAATGACTGTAGGAATTTCATGGGGAAACACTATAAGAAGTACAGTTTCTCAAATGAAGAATAAAAAAATTGATAATGTAAAAATTGCTGAGCTATTTGGTGCTTTTAGTTATGACATGGGTGATGCTGATATGCTTAGCAATGCTACAACTCTTTCTAGTAAAATAGGAGGAAGATTATATCCACTTCCTGCTCCCCTTTATATAGAGGATCCATCAACTAGAGAGATTTTGATTAACAATCCTGTTATAAAAAATTCTTTAAATATGATTGAAAACTGTGATTTAATACTTACAGGTTTAGGTTCAATTGATGGAAACTTTAATCAACCTATATGGGATATATATGTTGAAAATGATATGAAGGGAAAAATAAAAGAAAATGGCGGTATTGGATTTTTATGTGCTCATTTTTTTGATGAGAATGGTGAATTTTTAGATATAGATATAAATAAAAACATCATTGGAATAAAAACGGAAAGCATAAAAAACAATAAGATTATGTTAGTTGCAGGTGGAAAGAAGAAGGGTAAAGCCCTTCATGCAATATTAAAAGGTGGATATGTAGATACACTTGTTACAGATGAAAAAACAATAAAATATGTTTTAGAATTAGCAGATAAACACTAAAAAGGGCAATGTTGCCCTTTTTTTTATGGGGACGTTCATTTTTTATGTAATAGATGCCTTTGTTCTTATTTTTTTAGGTTTTCTCTAGCATAAAGATCACAAAGAGTATTTTCAAAATGGTCAGAGTGACCTTTTACCCATTCAAATTCAATATATTTATTATCAGTTAACATATCGAAAAGTTTCCAGTTATCTATATTTTTCACTGTTTCACCGTTAGCAGTTTTCCATCCATTCAATTTCCAACACATTATCCATTCAGTTAATCCTTTTCTGACATATTGACTATCCGTTATAATTCGTATTTCACTTATGTCTTTTAAAATCTTTAATCCACTAATGGCAGCATTAAGTTCTGTTTGACAACTTCCACATTCATGAGTTTTTTCAGAATACATTTTATAATTTCCTTCTAAATCTTCAATTATGATACTATATGCTCCTTTATTTTTTTTATCACAAAAGCTTCCATCTATATACATTTTGTATATTTTATTTTTACCTTTAGATAGTGTATAACTCTCATTTTTTCCGTTTTGCTTATCTAGAACAACTATTTTAGTTCTATCATTAAAAGATGCAACATCTTTTTCATCTCTAAAAGCGAAAGTTAATTCAAATCCAATAAAATATGTATTTGGACGTTTATTATGAAGTAATTTTCTTAATTGATACTCATTTTTCTTTAAATAATCAGTCAAATTGTTGTTAGTTAGAAAGTTCAGGTTTTTTGTAAATGGGTTAAATATTATATGGACTTCTTCATTTTTATTAAAAATCTTTATTTTAAAATTATCATCATTTTTATTAATAATTTTCATATGAAAAACTAACATTTTCATGAATAAATCCCCTTTTTAGTATTTTACTTAATTATAGCATGTATTTCATATATAGTTATATGAACGAATGAAATTACATTGAGATAAATACTAAATATTAAGTGTATGAATTAAATTTTTATTATTGGGCAAATCATAATTTTTTTAAAAATTTATTGTTTTAAAGTTAAGTAAATTCAGTGTATAACAAGTTTATGTAAAATGTAAACATATAAATTTATAATTTTTATCTTATATGGTTTGAAAAAGTATGCATTGTGTAAAAAAGATTTAAAAAAGTTTTTCATGTAATATATGTTTTTGTTCTATATGTAGTTATACGAAAAATTAGAATTACATTGAGGTAAGTATTGAATATCAAGTGTGTAGACTAAATTTTTTATTTAAAGATTCATAAAAAAATGTCGATAAATATAATGTAGTTGTATAAAAATGTAGAACAAAGCATAAATAGGAGGCAAAACAAAAGATGAAAAGAATTAAAAGTATAAAAACATATATGATTGTATGTTTTGGTGTTTTATTAGTTGTTGTATGTGCAGGATTGGGAATTATATCTCAGCAAAATGCAAAAAAAGCATTGATTAATACTGTAAACTTAACTTTAAAAGAAACAGCTAAACAGGCCACTGTTGCAATGGAGATAGCTGTAAAAAACCAGATAAATGCTTTAGAACAGATGGCACAAAATGATAAAATTGTTGATGAAAAAATTCCTAGTGATGAAAAAATTAATATACTTTCTCG
Organism: Haloimpatiens myeolchijeotgali; assembly: GCF_042688525.2. Lineage (GTDB taxonomy): Bacteria > Bacillota > Clostridia > Clostridiales > Clostridiaceae > Haloimpatiens. The sequence goes on along the minus strand of NZ_JBHWAB010000001.1, from coordinate 3,258,787 downwards.
CGAGTCAAAAAGAAGTGGACATTTAAGAATGGGTATATTTGATATAAACGGTACAGCAAGAATGACAAGTGGCAAAGTATTGAATTTAAAAGATAAAGAATATTTTCAGAAAGCTCTTTCAGGGACAACTAATGTAACTGATCCATTTGTTAGTAGAGCAGATGGATCAGTTATTGTTGCGTATGCTACTCCAATTAAGAAAAATGATAAAGTAGTAGGTGTGTTAGTAGCTATAAGAGATGGAAATGTATTTAGTAATTTTATGGAAAATATTAAAGTTGGTAAAACTGGAAGTGCATATATGTTAAATAGAGAAGGAACAACTATTGCATATAAAGATAGAAAAGCAGTTAATGAGGGATTAAATGAAATAAAAAAATACCAAAATGATCCTAAGATGAAAGAATTATTGGAAATAGAAAAAAGGATGATAAAAGGTGAAATTGGAACAGGACAATATGCTTATGATGGAAAAGAAAAGTTTGTATCTTATGCACCAATTAGAAGTACACAATGGTCTATTGGTGTTGATATAGATAAACATGAAGTACTATCAGAACTTGATAGTTTAAATTTATATGTAGGTGTAGCATCATTAATATTTATGGTTATTGGTATGATTTTAGTTATATTAATTTCTAATAGTATAACAACACCTATTAAAGTAGCAGTAAATAGATTAAAAATTATAGCAAGTGGAGATTTTACAACTGAGGTTTCAAGAAAGTTTATGAAAAGAGAAGACGAAATTGGTGATATGGCAAAGGCACTCCATGAAATGCAGTCATCAGTTACAGCAATGATTGAAACTATAAAAGACAATTCAAATAATATTGATATACAGTCTGAAAGTTTATCATCTGCTGCACAAGAAATGTCAGCATCATCTCAAAATGTAGCAACAGCTATTGAAGATGTGGCAAAAGGAACAGGTGAACAAGCTGAAGATTTAATGAATATTACGGGAATATTAAGTGAATTCAGTGGTCAGTTAGATGAAATGGTAAGGTCTATAAAAGAAATTGAATTAGGAAATAGAGAAATAAAATCTATGGCAGATGGAAGCAATAAGGATATGGAAAATGTAATTGATTCAGTAGGCAAAGTTAATGAAACATTTAATGAATTAATTTCTAAAATAAAAGGTGTTGGAAGTGGTATAACAAAAATAAATGAGATAACAAATCTTATAAATAGTATATCTGAACAAACTAATTTATTGGCTTTAAATGCAGCAATTGAGGCAGCTAGAGCAGGAGAAGCAGGGAAAGGATTTTCTGTAGTTGCTGAAGAGATTAGGAAGTTAGCAGAACAGAGTAAAGAGTCATCAAAAAATATTGGTGATATAGTTAGAAGTATTTCTAAAGACACAGAGGTAATGGTTGATACTACGAAAATTGTTAAAAATGAATTAAAAGATCAAAAGAAGGATATAGATACAGCAATGAATTCTTTTGAAAAAATAACAAAAGCAGTGGATGAAATAAATCCTAAGATTGAAAATACTAATAAATCTGCTGTAAGTTTAGATGATAGGAAAAGACTTATTTTAGAAAAGGTGGAAGGTGCTTCAGCAATTTCAGAGGAAGTTTCAGCTTCATCAGAAGAAATATCAGCTTCATCTGAGGAAATGAATGCAACTACTGAAGAAGTTGCAGCTTCAACACAAGTATTGAGTAATATGACAAAAGAAATGATGAAAGAAGTTAATAAATTCAAAATAAATAGTAATAAGTAAACAAATTATAAATTTTTTGAAAGAATTTATTGGCTTAAAGTTACATAAATTTAATGAATAATAGGTTTGTGTAAAATTGTAATATGTAAATTTATAATTTCTACCTTACGTAGGTTGAAAAAGCATATATTGTGTAAAAAACATTTGAACAAGGTTTTTTATGCAATGTATGCTTTTGTTATTACAAAAATGTAAGGTAAATATAAAAAATGTAATGTATTTCGATGGTTGATGTTTTAGAGAAATTATATAATAAATATGTAAGGTCAAAGAATTAAAGAAGGGGGAGCTACTATGACAATATTAAAGAGTTTTTTAGATAAATTAATAAATACAGATGAGATAGAAGAAATAGAAGAGATTAAAGAAAAAGAGGATGTTATAGTTGATAATAAAGAGGATTTACAAAAAGCACAAGTACTACAGATGTTAATTAGTATGCAAAATAGTATAAGTATATAAAATATTAAGAAAGTCTTAATAAAAAATTAAAGAATTTCTATTAAAATATATATAAAGAGATATGATTTAATAAAAATAAAAATTAATAAAAAGTAAGTATATAAGAGAATTTTAAAGAATATAGAGGGAGGCAAAAAATGGACGGAGCATTAAAGGAAATAATAGGATTTTTAGTGATTTTAATTAGTGTTGTTATAGGTATATTTATAAGTGAGGCAAGGCGAAGAGACAATATTAAATGGTTATTAGGATTATTGTGTATTTCATTTACAGGATTTTTTATATTAATATCTTAGGAACAGTTCATCAAACTTTTGAGAACTGTTCCTTATTTTTTTATAAAAATAGTAAAATGTTTTCATGGATTTGTTACTAGTAACTTTCATTTTGATTTAGATATTCATTACTAACCTTAAATTACTAGTTAAGATTTATCGAAAAATGTCGATAAATCTATTAGAATTGTCAAAAAATTTCGCAAATACTAAGATGAGCAGGAGGAGTAGTATGAAAAAGATTAAAAGCATAAAAACATATATGATTGTATGTTTTGGTATTTTATTAGTTGGCGTATGCGCAGGATTAGGTTTTATATCTGAACAAAATGCCCAAAAAGCTTTAACTAATACTGTAAATCTAACTTTAAAAGAAACAGTGAAACAGGCCTCTGTTGCAATGGAGACAGCTGTAAAAAACCAAATGAATGCTTTAGAACAGATGGGACAAAATGATAAAATTGCGGATGAAAAAATATCTATTGAAGAAAAACTTCAAATACTTTCTCGTGAATCAAAAAGAAGTGGACATTTAAGAATGGGCATATTTGACAAAAATGGTTCGGCAAAATTTACAAATGGAACTGAAAGTAGTTTAGGTGATAGAGAATATTTTCAAAAAGCTCTTTCAGGAATAACTAATGTAACTGATCCATTTGTTAGTAAAGTAGATGGATCAGTTGTCATTGTATATGCTGCTCCTATTAAGAAAAATAATAAAGTTGTAGGGGTATTGACAGCTATAAGAGATGGAAATGTGTTCAGCAACTTTATAGAAAATCTTAAAGTTGGTGAAAGTGGAAATGCATTTATGATAAATAAACAGGGTATAACTATTGCACATAAAAATAGAGAATTAGTTGTTAATGCAGAAAATGTTATTGAACATGCTAAAAAAGATACTGATTTGAAAGGATTAGCAGAAATACATCAAAAAATGATAGGTAGTGAAGTTGGAACAGGAGAATATTCATATAATGGTGAGGATAAGTACGTAGCGTATGCACCAATGAAAAATACAGGGTGGTCTATTGGTGTTGCTATAAATAAAAATGAAGTACTAGCAGAACTTACTCATCTGAAGCTGTATGTTATTGTAGCATCATTGATATTTATAGTTATCAGTATAATTTTAGTTATAATAATTTCTAATAGTATAACAAAGCCTATTAAAGCATCAATAAATCACTTGAAATTTATAGCGAGTGGGGATTTTACTAATGAGGTTCCACAGAAGTTTATGAAAAGACAAGATGAAATTGGTGATATGTCAAAAGCAGTTGATGAAATGCAATCATCGGTTACATCAATGATTCAAACTATAAAAGATAATTCAAATAATATTGATATGCAGTCTGAAAGTTTATCATCTGCTGCACAAGAAATGTCATCTTCATCACAGAATGTAGCAACAGCTATTCAAGATGTAGCAAAAGGAACAGGTGAGCAGGCAGAAGATTTAATGAATATTACAGGAATATTAAATGAGTTTAGTGGACAGTTAGATGAAATGGTAAGGTCTATAAAAGAAATTGAATTAGGAAACAGAGAAATAAAATCCATGGCATATGGTAGCAATAAAGACATGGAAAATGTAATTAATTCAGTAGGCAAGGTTAATGAAACATTTAATGAATTAATTTCTAAAATAAAAGGTGTTGGAAATGGTATAACAAAAATAAATGAAATAACAAATCTTATAAATAGTATATCTGAACAAACTAATTTATTAGCTTTAAATGCAGCTATTGAGGCAGCTAGAGCAGGAGAAGCAGGAAAAGGATTTTCTGTAGTTGCTGAAGAAATTAGGAAGTTAGCAGAACAGAGTAAAGAGTCATCAAAAAATATTGGTGATATAGTTAGAAGTATTTCTAAAGACACAGAAGTAATGGTTGATACTACGGAAATTGTTAAAAATGAATTAAAAGATCAAAAACAGGAAATAGATACAGCAATAAGTTCTTTTGAAAAAATAACGAAAGCAGTGGATGAAATAAATCCTAAGATTGAAAATACTAATAAATCTGCTGTAAGTTTAGATGATAGAAAAAGACTTATTTTAGAAAAAGTGGAAGGTGCTTCAGCAATTTCAGAGGAAGTTTCAGCTTCATCAGAGGAAATAGCAGCTTCATCTGAAGAAATGAATGCAACTACTGAAGAGGTTGCAGCTTCATCACAAGTATTAAGTAATATGACAAAAGAAATGATGGCAGAAGTTAATAGGTTTAAAATAAACAATAATAAGTAAAAAAAATTTAATTAATAAAGGGATGGTTCATTCTTTTTATCTATTTATATAGTAAAAGGAAATGAATTGTCTCTTTTTGCATTTAAGATTAAAATAATGAACCGTCCCCCTGTAATGTTTCATATATATATATTGATATGAAACATTACAGGGGGAATAAAAATTAATGAAAAAACGAATTAATCCAATTAATAAGGGAAAATCAAAAAATAAGATATTTATATAGGAACTATTTGAGAACTTTTAAAACATTAATATATTTAGGAGTGTTAAATGTGCGTATTTTATTTTTAGAAAGTCATCCTATGTGGATTTATGGACTTCCTAGAGGATTCCAAGATATAGGACATAAAGTTTTGATATCTAGCATATCAACAAAACGAAATCTCTACAATAAGATTTTGAAATATAAACCTGATTTAGTATTTTCAATGGGATGGACCAAGGAACATTCTAAGGAAAAACAAAGTTGGTTAAAAAAGTACCTCAAAAAAGCAAAAATTCCTCATATATATTGGGCAACAGAAGATCCAACACATACTAAAACATTCACATTACCATTGATTAGAAACAGTAAAATAGATTTTATTTTCACTATTTGTCCTTCTATGGTAGATTTTTATAAAAAGATGGGTATTAATTCAGCTCATTTAGATTTTGCATATCAACCAGGTACACATTATAAAACAAAATCTGAACTTAAATATGCAAAACCTATAGCTGTAGTTGCTAATGCATATCCACATATTCTTAAAAAATATACTAATCATTATAGAATTCAATCTATTAAAACACTAATCAAACCTTTGATCAAAAAAAATATTCGTGTTGATTTTTGGGGAAAAGATTGGGATAAGATGAGAAATATACTTCGATATAAAATACCTAATAGATGGATACATGGATATTTAGATTATATAAAAGCTAACAAAGTATATAGTAGTTCGGATATAATATTAGGTTTGCAAAATCATGAAACTCAGCTTACTCAAAGAACTTATGAAATATTAGGATCACAAGGATTTTTAATAACATCTGATACAAAAGAAATAAGGCGATTGTTTAAACCAGGATATGATTTAGTCGTTTCATCTTGTGCAGAAGAGACTGTGGAATTAGTAAAATATTATTCAAAGAAACCTGATGAAAGAGAAAAAATAAGAATTAAAGGAAATAAAACAGTGGAAGAAAATCATACCTATAAGCACAGAGCACTATATATTATGGACGTATTAAAAAAAGAAGGAATAATAAGGAGTACAATATAGGAAAATGTAATAAATATTATATAATTCAACTTTCGCAGATGAAAAATAACCGCTACGGGAAATGATATCTTGCTCAGAAACCTTTCACTTCAGTAACAAGTTCTAAGCTTTACTCATATTGAAAAAAAATTTTTTAATTAATATTCCGTAGGAATCAGTAATTAAAAAATAACTTTTTTCAAATTCGTAAAGCTAAGAACTTGTAAACTTTGTTCAAATGTTTCTTACGCAATATATCATTTACCTTAGCTAAGCAGTATTTTTTACTGCGAAAGTTGAGTGAATAATTAATAATTAAGGAAATTTTGCCTTGAGGCAAAATAACTAATATATAATTAAAGATTTTGCTAAAGCAAAAATCAACCTTAACTGTCTTCTATAAATTGTTAACTATTTTAACGATATATGGATTTCTTTTTAGTTGTACGTATATAATTAGTTATTTTACTAATGGTTATAAATTTAAAATCATGTTTTTTTAACTTAGGTATAAATGTGTTACAAGCAGATGCGGTAGCTTGGCTGTGGTTGTGCATAAGAATGATAGAGCCATTTACTATTGAGGATAAAATTCTATCTACAATAACATCGGAAGGGGGGAGTTCCCAATCCCTTGGATCTATAGTCCATTGAATAGTATATTTATAACCCATTAATCCTAAAATTTTAAGAACTTCATTATTAAATGAACCATAGGGACACCTAATTAAAGGCTTTGGACTAATATTGGTGATGTTTTTTATTAATCTTTCTGTAATAGTTACTTCTTTTATAATTTCATCTCGTGTTAATTTTGTAAAATCACGATGACTGTATGAGTGATTTCCTATTTCGTGATTTTCATCCACTATTTTTTTAACTAACCAAGGATAACATTCTGCCCATTGTCCTGTTATGAAAAATGTTGCTTTTATATTATGTTTTTTTAAAACATTAAGAATTTCTAATGTTGCTCCTTTACCTTTTCCACCACAATCATAAGTAAGAGCAATTTTTTTCGATTTTGTAGGATATTTTAAAATAACCGATGAAGACAAATTTGATTTATGTGAATTTTTTAGAAGCATTTATTACACTCCTTTTAAATATTCTTAATATAGCATATTCAATATAAAATAGATAGGGACTATCTTATATGGTATACACTGAAATGTATTGAATTTCATAGATTAATAGTAAAGGTTGGAAAATTATTATTAATAATGTTTCTATTAGGAGGAAAATAATGTGTGTAGATATGAAAACAGCAATAGATTTAGAAAAGTTGAAGTTAGCAGTAATTGTAGATAGTATAACTAAAAAATGTTTAAGTTATGAATGTACAGTTATAGCATTGGATAGTAATTGGTATATCAAACAAATAGAAAAATATAATCCTGATTTGTTATTAGTTGAAACTGTAACCAATAATAGTGCATGGGAAAAACAATTATTATCTTTAAGAAACGATAATAACAACAAGTTAAAAGATTTAACTGAATGCTGTAAAAAAAATAACATACCTACAGTATTTTTTTATAAAAATGGAGTAAAAGATATTGAAAAATATATAAAGATAGTTAAATTGTTTGATTATGTATTTACAATAGATACAAAAAGTTTTAATAGATACAAGAAAATATTAAACAATAATAATATATATATGTTATTTAACAGTATACAGCCTGCTATTCATAAACCGTATTTTTGGAATAAGAGCAGAGAAAAATCATCGTTTTTTAAAAGTATAGATAAAAACAGTATTGTAAATAATTATATAAATTATGATTGGAATATTATAAATAGGTTGATGAATAAAAATAGATATACAGAAGTAGCTAAAGAAATTTTTGAAATAATAAGTGAAGAAGTAAATATTATAAATGCTTATATATATGGAGTTAAAGTATTATTTAATAGTACAAGGTTTCGTAGATTAAATAAAATTATTAAAGATAAGGAAATTAGTGATAGATTAGATGCATTAATTTTGAGAGAAGTATTAAATAAGTACACATATAAGAATATGCTTGCTGAAATTATAGAAAAGACAAATATTAAGAGTAACATAGATTATTTACCAGGTGTATCTATTATTATTGGTACTAAACGGCCATATTTTATGAATAATGTCTTTGAAAATTTTTCAAGGCAAAATTATAGAAAAAAAGAACTTATAATTGTTTTAAATAATAATGAAATGGACATTAAAAAGTGGAAGGAAAAAGCAAAATTTTATGGGGATAATATTAAAGTTCTTCAAATAGATGAGAAATTTTTTTTAGGTGATTGTTTAAACTATGCTATTGAAAATTCAAAGTATGAATTTATTTCAAAATTTGATGACGATGACTTTTATAATTGTGAATATATAAGGGATTTAATGAATTGCTTTAAATATACTAATGCATCAATAGTAGGTAAACAAGCAGCATATTTTTATTTTGAAAAAAATAACTCTCTAGCAATAAGAAATTCTAATGAAGAATATAAATTTGTAAAAATGGTAATGGGATCAACAATAACTTTTAAAAAAAGTGGCATAAGAAATACAAAGTTTCTTCACACATCAAAAGGAGAAGATTATAGATTTTGTATTCAAAATATAGAAAAAGGTGTAAAAATATTTTCCAGTGATAGATTTAATCATACTGTATGTAGAAGAGAAGATGTTAAAAGTCACACTTGGCGAGTTAGTAAAAAAAAGTTGATGAGAGAATGTGAATTTATTAAATATACAAAGGACTTCAAAGATTATGTTGGTATTTAGAAGTATATATTGGGGACGGTTCATTAATTTTTACTACTTAACAGTGAAAATCAACTCATTTACTTAAATAATTCAATTTTTGCAGTAAAAAAATACTGTCTAGCGCAGCGAATATTTTTATCTGAGAAAGTTGAATTAAATAATTAACTAAAAACAGGGGAAATGGTAATTTTTTTATAGATATAGAGTTGAAAATAATAAATTGGAAGATAAAAAGATGAACCGTCCCCGTATTTTTTATTAAAAGTGGTTAATAAAGTGGTATAAAAATGATATAATATATTGAATGTGATATAAAATATTAACTAGAAAATATAGCACTAATATTAATAAAAATATAAACGTAGAAAAAATACAAAAGAATTTTCACAATAGTTTTAAATAAGAAAATAATAGGAAAACCTAAAATGAATAATAGAAAAAAAGGAAGGTATACATATATGCGTTGGATTGAAGTTAGAAAGAGTAGAGGTATAAATGGTAGTGTTTCAATATTAGGTTCCAAAAATAGTTCTCTACCAATAGTGACTGCATGTTGTTTGTCAGATGAAACTGTTGTTTTGAAAAACGTTCCCTGTATTTCAGATATTCAAGTTATATACGATATAGGTAAAGATATTGGAATAAATGTAATGCAAAAAGAAGATAGTGTTAAAATAGATGCATCAGGAATTACTACGGCTGATATAGAACCTAAAAAGTCTTCAAAGTATAGAGCTGCGTATTATTTTGTTGGAGCATTATTAGCAAGACAAAAGAAAGTTTCAATTGGATATCCAGGTGGAGATAATTTTGGATCTAGACCGATTGACCAACATGTAAAAGGATTAGAAGCATTAGGTGCAAAATTTACTTTCTTAAAAGATTATTATACTGTAGAAGCTGCCAAACTTACAGGTGCGGATATTTATTTTGATGTGGTAACATGTGGAGCTACTATAAATGTATTATTAGCAGCTGTTTTAGCAGAAGGAAGGACAACCCTTAGAAATGCAGCAAGAGATCCAGAAGTTGTAGATTTAGCAATATTTTTAAATAAAATGGGAGCTAAGATTAAAGGTGCTGGAACTGATACAATTATTATAGACGGAGTGAAAAAATTGGAAGGTACACAACACTCTATTATTCCAGATAGATTAACTGCAGGAAGTTTTCTTATGAGTGTGGGTATTACATCAGGAAGTGTTGTTGTAAACAATGTAATTCCTGAACATTTAATGCCATGTATTGAAAAACTTGAAGAAGCTGGAATACAAATAGAAACAGGAGATAATTTTGTTAAAGCTTCCTCAGATGGTAATATTAAAGGAGTTAATGTAAAAACAGGAATGTATCCAGGTTTTCCAACAGACCTTCAACAGCCAATTACTTCTTTATTAATTGGGTCAGATAGTCATAGTATTGTAGTGGATAATGTTTATCCTAATAGATTTAAACATTGTATTGAATTAAATAAAATGGGTGCAGATATAATTATGAGGGAAGGAAATGTGGTAGTTCCTGGTAGAAAAAGTTTAAAAGGTGCTTGGGTTCATGCGTCAGATGTAAGAGCGGGAATAGCATTAATACTGGCAGCATTAGGTGCAGAAGGAACTACAAGAATTACTGGTATAGAGCATATTGAAAGAGGATATGAAAATATTGTAGAAGATTTTAGAGAATTAGGTGTTGATATTGAAATATGTGAGGATAATAGCATTTCAACACCATCAGAATATGCACTTTAATCTTCAATGTAAATAAAATACATAAATGTTAGAATACTTTTTAAAAATTTCTATAGAAATTTTTTAGAATTTTTGGGGACAGTTCATTATTTTTATTTAGTTAGACAGTAAAAATTATGAACTGTCCCTTTATTTGTATTAGATAAGTGAAAAAAGTAATGAACCGTCCCCCATATTTTTTTGCATATTTTTTTGTGTTATAATTATTTTAAGTATTAACTTTGATATGTTATGTGAGGGAATGAGATATTATGAAAAACAAATTAAATATTAATAAAACTATTATAACAATAGTACTACTTAATATAATACAACTAGGTAGTGTTATAGGAATTGTTCTTTTTAAATACTCTATGAAAGAACATTTAGCAAAACAAGCAAATTTTAAAATGAATGTTTTTATATATTTGATATTACTTATAGTTATTTTAAATGGTTTTATTATATTAAGAGATTTTTATTTATTAAATAAACACAATTCAAGATATATTATGATGAAAAAATCACTAGAGCAAGTTGAAAATCTAAATAAAACTTTGAGAGCGCAAAGACATGATTTTATGAATCATCTTCAAGTGGTTTATAGTCTTATAGAAATGGATGAGTATGACGAGGCGAAAGACTATATTGATAAAGTATTTAATGATATTCAAAAGGTTAATAAAGCTCTTAAAACATCTAATCCAGCTGTTAATGCACTTCTTCAGGCAAAACTTTTATATGCAGAAAAAAGAGGTATAAATATGGAGATTTCTGTAAGTTCACAGCTTAAAAATTTAAAAATGCCTTCATGGGAATTCTGTAGAATACTTGGAAATATAATTGACAATGCAATTTTTGCACTTCAAGATAAAGATAAAAATAGAGTTTTAATAGTTGAGTTATATGAAGATATAAAAACGTATAGGTTTAAGATAAAAAATAATGGTCCACAAATTTCAGAGCATATTAAAGAAAAAATTTTTCAGGTAGGTTTTACTACTAAAGGGGATCGAGGAGAAGGAATGGGACTAGCTATTGTAAAGGAACTATTAGAGAAATATGGAGGAGGTATAGAGCTGCAAAGTGACAGGAATATAACTTTATTTCAAGGATATATAAAAAAATAGGGTTATGTACTTTTGCTTTTTAAAATGACAGTTTAGACTTTGATTTGTATGTTTCAGCAGTTTTATATTTAATAAAGTAAGTAAAAATAGTATGTTATATGTAAAGAAGCATATTAAAAAAATAGAAAGCAGGTGATACAGTGGTACCTTTTGATATTTCAATGTTATCTATAATATGTTTTATTGTAGGTTTTGCACTCATGGTAGTTGAAATGTTTCATCCTGGTTTTGGTGTTCCTGGCATAACAGGAGGCATACTACTCATAATAGGTATAGTATTTAGTGCCAAAACTGTAGTACAAGCAATGCTGATGTTTATTATTATATTAACTGTTTTAGGTGTACTTCTTACAATAGTGCTTAAATCAGTTTCTAAAGGAAAACTTTCAAAAAGTCTTGTTTTAGATCAAACACAAAAGAAAGAAAATGGATATATATGTTCAGAAGACCTTGAATTTTTCCTTAATAAAGAAGGTATAACAAAAACAGTTTTAAGACCTTCAGGTACTGCAGATTTTGATGGTATAAAACTTGATGTAGTTTCAGAAGGAGATTATATACAAAGACAAAAGAAAGTGAAAATAATAAAAGTTGAAGGAAGACGTATAGTAGTAAAAGAAATTGATTAAATGAAAAAGTGAAATGATTAATTATATTGGAGGGAGAATTTATATGAATAATATGATAGGTATAATAATAAGTTTAGCTGCGATTATAACTGTATTAGCTTTATTTTTCAGCTTTGTACCACTTGGACTTTGGATTTCAGCTTTAGCAGCAGGAGTTAAATTAAGTATAGGTAATTTAGTTGGAATGAGACTTAGAAGAGTTGTTCCAAAGAGAATCGTACATCCTTTAATAAAAGCAACAAAGGCAGGACTTGGAGTTAAGGTAAACCAACTTGAAGCACATTATCTAGCAGGTGGAAATGTAGATAGAGTTGTAGATGCTCTTATTGCAGCTCACAGAGCAGATTTTAAATTGCCATTTGAGAGAGCAGCAGCTATTGACTTAGCAGGTAGAGATGTTTTAGATGCTGTAAAGATGAGCGTTAATCCAAAAGTAATTGAAACACCAAGTATTTCAGCAGTAGCAAAAGATGGTATTGAATTACTTACAAAAGCAAGAGTAACAGTTAGAGCAAACTTAGATAGATTAATAGGTGGATCTGGAGAAGCTACGGTACTTGCAAGAGTAGGTGAAGGTGTAGTTACCACTGTAGGTAGTGCTGTATCACATAAAGAAGTTTTGGAAAACCCAGACAAAATTTCTCAAACAGTTTTATCAAAGGGATTAGATGCAGGTACTGCTTTTGAAATATTATCTATAGATATAGCAGATATTGATATTGGAAGAAATATAGGCGCACAGCTACAGTCACTTCAAGCTGAAGCAGATAAAAATATAGCTCAAGCAAAAGCAGAAGAAAGAAGAGGAATGGCTGTTGCAACAGAGCAAGAAATGAGAGCTGCTCTTGTAGAAGCACAAGCACAAATACCAAAAGCTATAGCTGAAGCACTTAAAGAAGGTAATCTTGGAGTAATGGATTACTATGATATGGAAAATGTTATATCAGACACTAAAATGAGACAATCTATTTCTAAGAGTGGAAACAGCAGCAAAAAAATTAGTGAAAATAACAAACAAAAAAATAAGTAAGTGGTGAGTGAGTATGGATTTTATTGGTGAGTTAATAGGAGATGTGATAGAACTTGCAGTAGAAGGAGCAGGTTCAAAATCTTTTGATTCATTAAGGGATAAGATAAAAGGTAAAAAAAATACTAAAACTAGTATAAAGGATAATATTGATAAATCTATTAATAAAGAGAAAATAAAAATTAATTTAAAACCTACTAATGGAAATTTAGTTGATACCTATGAAAATGCTAAATTTAAAGTTAGCTCAAATAATAGTTTAAATAGCAGTCTAAGTAGTGATTCAAATGATTCATCATATGAAATAGAAGAAAACAACGACATAATACTTGATGAGTTAGAATTTGATGAAGAAGCTTTTAAAAAAGGAATTATATACTCCGAGATTTTAGGTAAACCAAAAGCTAAAATTAGAAGGAGGTGCAGAAGGTGGAGATAAAAGTATTAGTTTGCGATGATGAGCCTGGTATAAGAATGGTTTTGAAAAAAGCTATACAAAAAGTTGATGGCTTTGAAGTTATAGACGAAGCTAAAAATGGAGAAGAAGTTATCAATCTTGTGGAGAAACTTCATCCTGATGTAGTATTCATCGATGTTGAAATGCCAAAGTTAAGTGGAGTAGAATGTGCAAAAAGAATATTAGACATAGACCCACAAATCATTATTATATTTGCTACAGGACATAATGAATATATGCCAGAAGCTTTTGAACTCTATGCTTTTGATTATATAACAAAGCCTTTTAAAATAGAAAGAATTCACCAAACACTTTATAAAGTTAAAGACACAAGACATTTAAAAGAAGAACAAAGTATAAATAAAATAATACGCCACGAAAAAGGATTAGATAAAATTTTAATAAAAAACAAAGAGGGATTAAGTTTTGTAGATACAAAGGATATAATTATAATTCAAAGAGAAGATAGAACAACAGTTATATATACTATAGATAATAATTATACAACTTCTGAATCTTTAAGTGCTTTAGAAGATAAGCTTGATAAAACACAATTTTTTAGAAGTCATAAATCTTACATTATTAATCTTTCTATGATAAAAAAGATATATCCATACGGTAGGTGGACTTATATTGTAAAACTTAGAGATACTGATAAAGATGCTCTTCTTACTCATGAAAAGTATGAGCATATGAAAAAAATATTCGGATTTTAGGTTAAAAAAAATAAAAAGTATAAAGAATAGAGAAGGAATAAAGTGATCCTTTGCCATAAGTTAATGCTGCCATCAAATAAAAATTGGTATAAGAACAGTAATCCTTCACTTCCATTTCTTATACGATTTTTATTTGATGGCAAAATACATACTTTTCTTACTGCAAAAGTTTAGTTATAAATTAAAGCTTTGCTTAAATTTATATTAATAAAAGGGGCTATCACATTAAGAAATTTACATACAATATATTGTAGCATTTATTCTTAGTGCGACAGCCCCATCCTTATTTGTTCTTTTAACTTTATACTTTTTACTTTATCTAAGAATCTTATTATCAAGATGAATTTTTATGTTTTAAATTTACTAGCTTCATATACTTATTCTCTAAGTTCAAAATTGGTATATACAACATATCATATATATGATATAATAACATATAAAAGATAGGCTTTATAGAATTTATTTAAAGTTTGAATTTAAAAAACTTAATAATATATTGAGAAGTAAGTAAATTAGACCAGCTAGTAATAGTCAATAGTTTTTTTAAAAAAATTTATTTTTAAATTAGGGTATAGCAAAGCTAGCTATTGTAAAAATACGAACAATAGCTCTCTAATTTATTATTTGGGTTTAAAGCCGATTAGGCTACTGTTTTACATTGATTTTGAAGATACATTTTCTCGTGTATCTTAGGATCTCTAATCTCAAAAGGTTTCTGGTTTTTAAGAACCGAGAATATGTACTTGATTAGTTTGTTCATAACAGCACCTAAAGCCACTTTTTTCTTTTTACCTTTAAGATTTTCTTTGTAGTATTTAAGCAAAACTTCATTGTTAGGTTTACCATTTTTGTTAGTTCTCACGGATGCTAATGCGATAGCATATAAGGCTCGGCGTCCGATTCTGGTACCACGCTTAGACATTTTATTTCTATCACTGTTGAATTTGCCTGATTGATTAACAGAAGGATCGATACCAAAATATGCAATTAAATGCTTAGGCTTAAGAAAACCGTTGATGTCACCAATTTCACTCATTATAGTTATTGCTGTTAATTCACCAATACCAGGTATTGAGTATATTAATTGGATGTTTTTAATAAATGTCTCTGGAAGCCTACGGCTTTTTATAAGTGAATGTATTTCCTTCAGCAAACATTCAAGTTGAGTTTCTAAGGTTTCTATCAATGAAATTGTATTAGTGATTTTTACAAATAAGCTAGACGACTTTATCCCAATATAGAGTGCTTCTTGGGAAATAAGAATCAGTTTTTTATAAAGATTTTCACTATAGTTTAGTCCTTTTCTTGAATTGCTAGAAATGATTTCTATCAAAATCTCTCTATCTGCATCAAGAATGGCTTGTGGACTAGTAAATTGCTTAAGTATAGCTAAAGAAGTTTTACACGTAATATTTGAAAATACGGAATTGTATCCAGGAAAAATAACTCTTAAGTCAGTAGATAATTTTTTCTTATAAGTAGATTTAGTATCTGTTAATTTATAGTAGTCTCTGCAGAGAGATTTTAAGGTATAAATTTCAACATCGAATGCAGAAGAACATTTAACAGATTGAAATTTACCTATTTTAGCGATGGATATTGCATCACTTTTATCATTTTTCACTTTTCTTATTCCACTATTTTTGTTACTATTAGTAATGAGTGGATTAAAGATAAATGTTTCGAACTTATCTTTAAGAAAGTGGAAAAGAGTAAGGTGATAAACACCAGTAGATTCCATGAAAATGCCAGTTTTCATGTTAAACCTTCTTCCGCTTTTTTTATTTGATCTACTAGGTAATCAAAACCATCTCTATTATGTTTAATCTTAAAAGGCTTTCTGTAAATTTCACCGTTAGGTGCCAGAATAGCTACTACTGAAAAATCTGCTGATACATCAATTCCAACTGTTGGTTTATATAAAAATTTACTCATGTGTATTATCTCCTTTATTTTTGAGATAGAATAGATATTCCATTTCTATCAGTAATTCTATAACCTTGTTTGTGACACGGGTAATTCCCAAAAGGAAACCCAACCAGCTAAACATAGAGTTCTCACTGATGGAATGATACGCTAATTCACGGGTATAAATGACTCGACAGAGTCACTCCCAGGAGGTGTACATCTATCCTCTATTCAGGAGATATTATACCAAAATATTTAACTGTATAGGTTTCAATTTGACTTTAATAGAAAACTTAGTTTAGATGTAAAATGAACGCCCTATCGGGCAGAAATAATTAGAATAATAATAAAAAGATTTGTCGTAATGTTCGTTAGAATAATAGATAGTTTTCTATTGAATGTTATGACTACATTATACAAGGGAGGTTATTAATTTGAAAAAGGTTTCAAAAAGCAATCCGCTGCCACTGTATTATCAAATAAAAGAAATAATACAAGAGATGATAGAAAATGAAGAATTAAAGCCAGGAGATGCTATACCAACAGAAAGAGAATTGTGTGAAATGCAAAGCGTTAGTAGAATGACTGTAAATAAAGCAATAATGGGTCTTGTAAATGAGGGAATATTATATAGAGAGCAGGGAAAAGGTACATTTGTCACAAAGCCAAAAGAAAAGCATGAGATATCACAGTTAAAAAGTTTCACAGAAGAAATGAAAGAAAAGGGATTAAAGACAGATACTAAGATATTGTCATTTCAAATAAAAGAAGCAACTAAACAAAATAAGATTATGCTTAATATGAAAGATACAGAAGATAAAGTTATAGAAATAAAAAGATTAAGAATAAGTGCAAATGAACCTCTTGCTATAGAAACAGTATGGCTTTCACATCATATGTTTTCAGATATGACAGTAGAAATGGTAGAAGGTAAATCTTTATATAATATTTTTAGAGATAAATACGGATATTGCCCTGAACAAGCTAAACAAACTATAGAACCTATAATGCTTAATGAATATGAAAGTAAATTATTAAATCAACCAGCTAATGCACTAGCGCTTATGTTTAGAAGAAATACATATATACAAAATGAAAAACCTATAGAATATACAAAAGCAATATATAGAAGTGATAGGTATAAGTATGAAATAATATTAACCTAAGAAAGGAGAATAAGAACGTGGGACAAAGAAATCTAAATACCTTAGATTTAGATAATTTAAGTACAATAGATATATTAAAGAAGATAAATGATGAAGATAAAAAAGTTGCATATTGTGTAGAGAAACAGTTGAAGAATATATCTAAAGCAGTAGATTTAATAGTAAAGAGTTTAGAAAAAGGTGGAAGACTTATATATGTAGGAAGTGGAACCAGTGGAAAAATGGGAGTAATAGATGCTTCAGAATGTCCACCAACTTTTGGAGTAGATGATTCTATGGTACAAGGAATTATTTCAGGTGGAGATGAGGCTTTAAGGGGTTGGTTAGAGCATACAGAAGATAATGAAGAATTAGCTGTGGAAGATTTAAAAAAGAAAGATGTGAATAGTAGAGATATTTTAGTTGGGATAACAGCTAGTGGAAATACTCCTTATGTAAAAGCGGCAATTTCATATGGTAAAAAAATTGGATGCAGGGCTATATGTGTTATGTGTAATGATAACGGAAAAATAAAGGATATATGTGATTTAACTATATCAGTAGATGTGGGTGCTGAAGTTATAATGGGATCTACAAGAATGAAAGCAGGGACAGCTCAAAAGATGATATTAAATATGTTAAGTACTACTGCAATGATAAAGATGGGAAAAACATATTCAAATCTTATGGTGAATGTAAGACCTATAAATGCAAAGCTTAAAAATAGAATAAAAGAAATAGTACAGTTAGCTACAGAGGCTGACTATAAGGTAGTGGAGGAAGTTTTGAAAAAAACTGATTATGATCCTAAAACTGCTATTGTGGTTATAAAAAAAGGGGTAAATGTTGATGAGGCTAAAGTTTTACTGAAAGCCAATAAAGGTATAGTAGGGAAAGCTTTAAATAAATTTAATTAAATTTATTTTTTAAAACAGAGATAGAGTAAAAAGTTTAAAGTATAAAGAATAAATAAGGAAGATTTTCAAAAGTAAGTTTTTGAAAATGGATTAATTATAAATTGAATAAAAGTTTTTCTATAAGAAAAATATTGTTATTTGTTCTTTTAACTTTAATCTTTATACTTTATAAAAAGGATGTGAAAACGTGAAGGCTATAATTAATGGAAAAATAATAACAAAAAATGATGTTCTTTATGAAAAAGTATTACTTTTTAATGAAAAAATTATAGATATTATTAATAAAAGCGAGTTTGAAATTTTAAAAAAAAGTGAAAATGTAGAAATAATAGATGCAAAAGATTTATATGTTTCACCAGGGTTTATTGATGTACATATTCATGGATCAGGCGGATATGATGCTATGGATGGAACAGTAGAAGCCCTAGAAACTATAAGTAAAGTAATAACTCAAAATGGGGTTACGGGATTTTTACCAACAACTATGACCATGAGTAAAGAAAAAATTTATAGTGCTTTAGATGTTATGAAACAATGTATGAACTTACAACTACATGGAGCAAAGGTGTTAGGAGCACATGTGGAGGGACCTTTTATAAATAAAAAGTACAAAGGAGCACAAAAGGAAGATTATATAAAAAAACCAGAGTATAGTTTTATAGAACCATATAAAAATGTAGTAAAGATAATCACATTAGCACCAGAGGAAGATGAAAATTTTGATTTTATTTCAAAGGTAAAACAAAACACAAATATAGTAATGTCTATAGGACATTCAGATGCTTCATATGAACAAGCTGTGGATTCTGTAGAAAAAGGAATAAGTCATGCTACACATCTTTTTAATGCTATGACTCCTTTAAGACATAGAGAACCAGGCATTGTAGGAGCTGCATTTAATAGTGATATATATTGTGAATTAATAGCAGATACTATACATGTTCATCCAGCTGTATTTAATATAATTCTTAAAGAAAAAGGTAAGGAAAAAATAATTTTGATAACTGATAGCATGCGTGCAGGATGCTTAAGAGATGGAGTATCAGAGTTAGGGGGTCAAAAGGTTATTGTAAAAAATAATTCTGCAAGATTAGAAGATGGTACATTAGCAGGAAGTATTTTGACATTGAACAGAGCAGTGAAAAATTTTATGGAAAATACAGATTTGAAAATTTATGAAGCTGTAAATATGGCTTCTTTAAATCCAGCTAAAAGTATTGGAATAGACAAAGAAAGAGGAAGTATAGAAAAGGGAAAATATGCAGATATAACTTTATTTGATAATGATTTTAATGTAAAAAATACCATAGTTGAAGGCAGAAATGTATTTAAGGCATAATGTGAATGGAGGTTTTTAAAATGAGATTGATAGTTGTAGATAATTATGAGGAAATGAGTAAAAAAGCAGCAAGTATAATGGCAAGCCAAATAATTTTAAAGCCAGAGAGTATTTTGGGGTTAGCTACAGGAAGTACACCACTAGGAATGTATAAAGAATTAATAAAAATGTACAATGATGGAGAAGTAGATTTTTCTCAAGTAAGAACATTTAATTTAGATGAATACTATGGAATAAGAAGAGATAATGAACAAAGCTACTATTATTACATGGATAATAACTTTTTTAAATATATAAATGTTAAAGAAGATAATATAAATATTCCGAACGGTACTGCAGAAGATGTTGAGCAAGAGTGTATAAATTATGATAAAAGAATAAAAGAAAGTGGAGGAATAGACATTCAAGTTCTTGGAATAGGAGTAAATGGACATATAGGTTTTAATGAACCAGATGTTAACTTTGAAGCTCAAACTCATCTCGTAAAATTGGATAAAAAAACTATAGAATCAAATGCAAGATTTTTTAATTCTATAGAAGAAGTTCCTGTAAAGGCTGTAAGTATGGGAATGAAGACTATAATGAATTCAAAGAAAATAATATTATTGGCAAATGGAATTAATAAAGCTGATGCAATAGAAAAAACTATGAAGGGAAAAATATCCCCAGAAGTTCCAGCATCTATCTTACAATTACACAATGATGTGACTATTATTGTGGATAAAGCTGCAGCTAGTAAGCTTTAGTCACAGCAGTATGGTAGTATTGTAAGTAGTTACGGATATGTGGGGATGGTAGTCAAGTTGTCAAGGTTAGTTATGGGGACGGTTCATTATTTTTATCTGTGGTTTGCAGTTAAGATTAATGAACCGTCCCTGTTTATTATGTTTATTATGAAAAAAGTATCTATGTGTAAAAAAAATATTTGGACAAGGCTTAAAATTTTTTATGCAATATGTATCTTTGTTCATAAAGTTCTACATTGTAATGAAGATTATTGGAAAGAATAAAAATGAGAGTTTAGTAGGATATGATAACTTTTTTATTTTAGTTGGTAAGAGGAATAGGTGGTGAGGATATGGAGAAACTTCTTCAAAAGTATTCTGAAAAAACAGTAACATTAATTATTACTGGAATTAGTATTGTTATTTCTTGGATTGTTACATTAATAGTGGTGAGAATATCTATAAATAGTTTATATGAAATATCTTTAAGTATTGCTACTATAGTACCATTCATTGTTGCACCAATAGTTACTTATAAGAATATTAAACTTTATAAAAGAATTTTTAAAGCTGAGAAAATTGCTAGAAAATTAGCTGAAATAGATGAACTTACAGATATATATAATAGAAGAACTTTTATGAAATATGCAGAGGAACAATTTGAATTAGCTAAAATATCAAAGGAGTGGATTACAATAATATTATTTGACTTGGATCATTTCAAAAGAGTAAATGATACGTATGGACATTTAGTAGGAGATGAAGTACTTAAAAAAGTAGGGGGAATTTTAAAAAACTCTTTTAGAGAAAATGATATCTATGGAAGATTTGGAGGAGAAGAATTTATAGTATTATTAACTAATGTGGATAAAGAAAATATATTAAATATATCAGAAATACTAAGAAAAAATATGGAAAATGAAATTATTGCTGACGGAAACAAGGTGAAATTTACTGCCAGCTTTGGGGTGAGTGTTGGAAAAGTTAACAATAAAAATATTGATTATTTAATTAATAAAGCTGATGAATGTCTTTATAGAGCAAAAGGAAAAGGTAGAAATAGAGTAGAATATGATTTTATATAAATTACAAACTTATTATTCATATATATCACCAGCCAGTTGTTCTAGTGCAGATCTATTTAAGATAACAATAGAATGCTTTTCTTTTTTTATAATTTTTTCACTACATAGTTTATTTAGTGTTCTTGTTAAATGTCTGTAACTAGTTCCAAGTAAGTCAGCCATTTCTGTTAATTTATATGTAAAAATTTCATCTTTATATGATAAATCATCGTTATAGGGAGTAATAGCTAAAAGATAACTGGCTAGTCTGTTTTCTAGTTCATAAAGAAGATTAATAGAACTATATTTAGAAAATTTATCCAGTTTATTGCCTAAACTTTTACATATGTATTTTAAAAATTTAGTATCATTAAGTGCATTTTGTCTTATATTATTCATTGAAATGCCTATACATAAAGAGGTTTCCATAGCTTGAATATTAGATGTAGCTGTATTAATATCAATAAATTCAATATCACCAAATATGTTTAATGGTTTATAAAATTTTAGCAAAAGACATTTGCCATTCTTTAAAAGAGTATATACCTTAACTTTACCCTCAACTAGAAAATAAAAATAATCTATTTTTTCATTAGATCTACATATATGATCATTTTTATTAAATGAAAATAATTCCATATATTTTTTCATATCTGTACTAAAAACATCTTCAATATTATATTTATTGATGTAATAATCTAATTTCTTTTCATCTTTTATTCTAATCATTAAGTAACTTTTCTCCTCTTCTTATCTCTTTATATAATATTTTCTAGCTTCTAAATTAATTATACACTTATTCTTTATAGTCAGTAAATATAAATTAGATAAAGATGAAATATATATTATTTTATTGATATTAGGACATATGTCCTATCTATGTTTATTAGTTATATGATACCTTTAGGAAGTATAGAAACAATAGTGAAATTGATAGATAAAAATTATTAATGAATAACAATAAAATTTGAGTAAATTAGAATAATAGAGAAAGGGAGGAGTAATATGTATAAATTATCAGCAGTGCTTTCAGGATTATTGATTGCTATTATGGTAACTTTTAATGGAGTATTGGCAAAGCAAACTGGAGATTATATATCATTATTAATAATCCATTTAGTAGGACTATTAATGGTAAGTTTAATTTTAATCATTAGAAAAAAGAAAATAAGTCTAAAGGGAGGAATTCCTATGTACTTGTTTAGTGCAGGTGCTATTGGAGTTTTTATGGTATTTTTTAATAACACATGTTTTAATGCTTTAGGGGTATCGTTAACGTTATCATTAGGTTTATTTGGACAGTTAATTGCATCAGTAATTATAGACCATTTTGGATTATTGGGAATGGATGTACATAAGTTTGAAAAAGAAAAGCTTATAGGATTTATTTTGGTATTTATAGGAATAGTAGTAATGATAGCATATTAGGAGGGGAATTTATGATATATATTGTACTTGCATTTATAACAGGAAGTATGGTTATCTTGTCTATGATAATTAATTCACATTTGGCACAAAAAATAGGTGTTTTTCAAGGGACTTTTGTAAATTATGTAGTAGGTTTAATGTTTACTATTGTAGTTTTATTGTTTAAAAATAGTTTTACAAATATATCTTTTGATAAATTTGGACAAGTTCCATTTTGGGCTTATTTAGGTGGAGCAGTAGGGGTAAGTATTGTGGTTATATCAAATATTGTAATACCTAAAATTCCAGCAATTTATTCAACTTTACTTATTTTTATTGGACAGCTTTTTACAGGAATAGTTATAGATTATTTTACTAGTGATTTAGTTTCAAAAGGTAAAGTAATTGGTGGACTTTTGATTGTTTCAGGACTTATGTACAATTTAAATATAGACAGAAAAAAACTAATAAAGAATTCAACTTTGGCAGATGAAAAATAGCCGCTGCGGGAAATGATATTTTGCTTAGAAACTTTTCACTTCAGTAACAAGTTCTAAGCCTTTATCAAGTGACAAGTTGCAAGTGATAAGTGATAAGTTAAGGATGTTTTTCTTACAGAAAAACTTTGCAGTAAAATAAAGGGACGGTTCATTACTTCTATTTGTATTTTGAAGCAAAAGTAATGAACTGTCCCTTGAAGTTTTATTAAAGATTAAAAATATGTGAGGGATAATTCATTATTTTTAGTTGCAAACTAGAGTTAAAAATAATGAATCGTCCCTTTAAATTTTGTAAAGAGTAATGAATTATATGCAAAATTTTTGTCGAAATTTCAGTGAAAATTAATGAACTGACCCTAATTTTTTTATCTAAATATAAGTAAAATATACCCTAATTTATGAAAATGATTACATAAAAAGTTTAAAAAGTTAGAAAACATTAAATATTACAATTAATTGTAAACGAATTGAAAATATGTTCAACCAATGATATAATTTTTCCTTGTTAACGTCATTAACTTGAAAAAAACATAAAGTAAGTACAAAAGGAAGGTAGGTGAAAATCCTGATTTGTACATATTGCAATGGAGATCAGGAGTAACCAATGAAGAAAAATGCTAAATTTATGAATTTAACTGCTATTATTTTTATATTTTTAATAATGTTTACAATGGCAATAATTGATAATCTAAAAGGAGCTTTTGTTCCAACATATAAAAACGTTTTTCATGTAACAGATGTAAATATAGGTCTTATGATAACGAGTGCATCTATTGGATATATAATTTGTACTTACATTGGAGGGTACCTTTCTGGGAAAATAGGTCAAAAGAAGGTAATAATTCTTGGATTGTTATCTATGATTTTTGGACTTATAGTGTTATCTAAAGCAATTAGTTTTACGATGGTAATAATGGGAACGATTTTATGCTCAAGCGGAGTTTCATTGATAAGTATAGGTATCAATACTATAGTTCCTGTTTTGTTTATAAGTTTTCAAGCAATTCTTATGAATTTAACTCATTTTTGTTATGGCTTAGGGTCAGCTACTGGACAGAGATTTGTTGGAGTTATGATTTTTAAAGGTTTTAATTGGAGAAATATTTTTCTTATAATTGCTGCTTTAACAGCAGTGGTTATGATTACGTTTATATTTATAAAAATACCTGGAGTACATAAAGAAGAAGAAGTTAGTAAAATAGGTATGAAAGACATATTAAGCAATAAACTTATATGCTTTTTTATATTGGCATTAGGTTTTTATATGGGAGCAGAATGGTGTACAGGTAATTGGTTTATGAATTACACTAATAAAGTTTTTAAATTAGATCAAGGTACATGTTCATATTATTCAGCTGCTTTCTTTACAATTTTTGCTGTAGGTAGACTTTTAGGAGGATTTATTGTTGAAAAATTTGATTATTTAAAAGCAGTAAAATTCTCATTGTTAGGCGCAATAATTACATATACAATAGGAATTTCTATTGGAGAAAAAGGAGTTACATTAATAGCTATATCCGGTTTATTCTTTGCAATAGTTTTTCCAACTACAGTTGTTGTAATAAGTAATCAATTTAAAAAGAGTACAGCTTATATAACAGGTATTATAATTACAATTGCCTCATTATTAAGTACATTAATAAACTTTTTAATGGGATATCTTAATGATATTATAGGTGTACAAAATACATATTATATTGTACCAATATGTTTAGTTGTTTCACTTGCTTTTATTACAATAATTCACTATACAATAAAACCTAAATCAACACAAGAAACATCTTTTGATGCTGAAATAGCGTAAAATTTCTGGTGTTATTTAGGATTAAAAATATGGGAGGGATAATTCATTACTTTTGTGTGAAACTGCAGCTGAAAGTAATGAACTGTCCCTTTAAATTTCAGTAAAGAACAATGGAGGTTAGCTAAAATTTTTGTTGAAATTTCAATGAGCTGACCCTAAATGTAACTACAATTTGTTACAGGGGTAGTAATTATTTAAGCTTTATATAAGATGGATATTGCCATTTCTTTAGTTCTGTCATAGGTAGAATAGGGGGTTCTTTTCCGCCGTTCATTGATAGAGTTCTATAATAAACTTCAGCAACCTCTTCTACATAATTGGCTTTAAGATAAGCATCCTTAATATCGCTGCCTACTGTAATTACTCCGTGGCTTTGCATAAGACAAGCATCAGATTTTTTTAAAGGTTCAATAATGTTTTCAGCAAGAGCCTTTGTGCCTGGTCTTCCATAAGGTGCAACAGGAATAATGCCACCATAATAAACTGCTTCATATATAATAGGAGGTATTTCCTTATTCAAAACTGCAAAGGATGTTGCAAAACGAGAATGAGTGTGAACTACAGCATATACATCAGGTCTTGTTTTATAAGCATATATATGCATAAGAAGTTCACTAGTAGGCTTCACACTATTGTTTATTTCAATTACGTTAGCATTCATATCAACTACACATATATCATTATAAGTTAAATCCTCTCTAGCAACTCCTGAGGGAGTTACAACTATATATCCTGTTTCTTTATCGCGTATACTGAAATTTCCTGATTTATGTTTACATAATCCTTCTATATCAGCTTTTTTTGCAATTTTAGTAACTTCCTTTTTCAAATTTTCTAACATATAATATTCTCCTTTGATATGTCTGATTTATTTTTCAAATAATTTTTTTAGATTTTCTTCATATGGAGGGTATACAATACCTTTTTCAGTAACTATAGCTGTTATATTTTCATGAGGAGTTACATCAAAAGAAGGGTTGTACACTTTCACTCCTTTAGGAGCTGTCCAAACTCCAAATCTACAAGTAACTTCTTTTGGATCTCTTTCTTCAATTGGAATTTCTTTGCCAGTTGGAGTATTTAAATCAATACTTGGAGTAGGAGCTGCTATATACATAGGGATTCCAAAATATTTAGCAAGAATTGAAACACCAAAAGTTCCAATTTTATTTGCAGTATCACCATTAGCTGCTATTCTGTCACAACCAACTATTACAGCATTTATTTTACTTTGAGACATTACAACAGCTGCCATATTGTCAGTAATTGTAGTAACATCTATCCCAGCTGCATGAAGTTCAAGTGCTGTTAAAGTTGAGCCTTGAAGTCTAGGTCTTGTTTCATCAGAATATATTTTAAGATTCCAACCTTTCTCCTTTGCAAGATACATTGGAGCTGTAGCAGTACCATATTTTGATGTAGCAAGTTGACCTGCATTACAGTGTGTCAATATACCCATTCCATCTTTAAGTAGGGAAATTAGATTTTCACCAATTGTTTTACAAATATTTATATCTTCTTTGTGAATTGTTTTAGCTTCTTCTCTAAGAATATGTTTTATTTCATCAATAGGCTTTTCTTTAAACTCAAGACATTTATTTTCCATTCTTTTAAGAGCCCAAGATAGATTTACAGCAGTAGGTCTGCTTGAATTTAAGTAATCAGATTTTCCTTTGAGAACTTTATAAAAGTTTTCAAAAGAATCAGTAGGAGCTTTTTTTATTCCAAAATATAAACCATATGCAGCAGATACACCGATTGCAGGGGCACCCCTAACTATCATATTTTTTATAGCAACATACATTCCTTCAGCGGTGTTGTATTTTATATAATTTATTGAATTAGGTAATTTAGTTTGATCAAGTAAAATAACCTCATCATTTTTATCATTCCATTCAATTGCTAGTAATTCTGACATAATATCATCCTTTCCTTTATAATTAAGAATTGATAATTAAAGTTGATTTTTGCTTTAGCAGAAATCCTAAATTAGATATTAGTTATTTTGCCCTAAGGAAAAATTTCTTTAATTATTTATTCAACTTTCGCAGGACAAAAATATTGTCTAGCGAAGGGAAAGGATATATTGCGTAAGAAACATTTAGTATCAATTAAGAATTAATAATTAAAAATTAATAATAAAGGTTGATTTTTGCTTTAGCAAAAATCTTAAATTATATGTTAGTTATTTTGCCCTAAGGTAAAATTTCCTTAACTATTAATTATTCATTATTAACTATTAATTATCTTTAAAATGAAAGGTTTCTAAGCAAGATATCATTTCCCGCAGCGATTATTTTCAACTACGAAAGTTCAGCTGTTCATTATTAACTTTGTAAATTCTTCAATTGAGTTTAATTTATTTCTCTTAAGAAGTATAGTTTGTCCAATTTTAAGACCTAACTTTTGAGCTTTAGCTCTTTCATGTAAATCTTCTATTTCATCTAAATCAGGAACATGAGCCATTCCAATTATTCTTCTCATTATTTCACAGGAACAGAATCCTATAGTTTCATGTAATAAATTTTCAATGTAGACTTCTTTGTATCCAGGAACTTTTGTTATTATATCCTTTGAGTTCTTATCCCAAATGTCATCAAAATTCTTTTTAAATTCATTCCAAATATCTTCAATAGAATTCAACAAATATTGTCTATAATCTTTGATTTCTTCTTTATTTTTATCATTCCTGCCTTCCCAAGATACATAGTTCAATATAAAGTTTGCAAATAACAAGCCTATATCATATCCATATGGTCCATAAAATGCAAATTCTGCATCAAATATAATACTTTTATCTTGATTTATAAATATTGAACCTGTATGTAAATCACCGTGTAATAATGCTTCTGCTTTAGTCATAAATATGTTTTTTAACTTTGCAGTTTCAAGATATACATTTTCATTAGCCCATAATTTTTTTACATCTTCTTTTATGTGTGGGTTTACATTATTTGATTCTGAATTTGTATAAGGATCATTTAAAACAAGTTTTTCAGTAATATCACATAGTTCAGGACTTATAAATTTTGCTACTACTTTTTTCTTTCCCATAGGACTCATTCCTATATCTGAAGAGAAGAATAAGTTTTTAGCAAGGAAGTTACCTATTTGTGCAGGAAAGTTTGGAAACCTTTTCATAGAC
Source organism: Haloimpatiens myeolchijeotgali (assembly GCF_042688525.2). Taxonomy (GTDB): domain Bacteria; phylum Bacillota; class Clostridia; order Clostridiales; family Clostridiaceae; genus Haloimpatiens. Next base: position 3,230,428 of record NZ_JBHWAB010000001.1, on the reverse strand, counting down.
ATCAGACCTTTTCTCAAAGTTTCCATGTCTCCTAGATCTTCCATTACAGTTAATGCGTAAGTATCACTATGATGATATACATGAGGAACTGAATTAGAACATATTTCATTTTGAATTTTCATTGCTTCTGATTCAATTCTGTTTCTATCTAAGGTTAATTTCCATCCTTCACCAGCTACCCTTAAGTAAGGTAAAGCTTGTTTAACAATAACTGTTTTGTTTGTATCTAAATCTTTTACTCTAAATACGAGATTTAAATTACCATCTCCAACTTCTTTTGATACTAATTTGTGTTCTTGTGGAAAAATTTTAATTTCCTTTAAGTAATTTGTAACAGTTTCATTTGTCATAGCTTTATACTGACTCATAAAAACATCCCCCTATGAATTTAGTATAATTATGTTTTACTATAATTATACTAAAATTCATAAGAATAGTAAATTTGTATTAATAATAGAAATAATCATATATATTTATTATTATTCAATAACTCAACTTTCGCAGTAAAAAAATACTGCTTAACGAAGGGAAATGATATCTTGCGTAAGAAACATTTAGTATCAATTAAGAATTAATAATTAAAAATTAATAATAAAGGTTGATTTTTGCTTTAGCAAAAATCTTAAATTATATGTTAGTTATTTTGCCCTAAGGCAAAATTTCCTTAATTATTCATTATTAACTATTAATTATCTTTAAAATGAAAGGTTTCTAAGCAAGATATCATTTCCCGTAGCGGCTATTTTTCACCTGCGAAAGTTGAATCAATAAATTATAAATTTTTTTGTACTATATAATCTATATATCCTTGTTTTATTTTTTCACCTTCATATATTCTCTCTAGAATTCTATTTTCTTTAAAAAGTATATTCATATTTTTAAAGTGTGTTTCAGCTTCTTCAATATCATAATAAGTGTGGATAACTTTTTGTTCACCTTCATTTTGTAAAAATTCTCCTTCTCCAACTTTTTCCCCTTGACCATAATCATCATCATTTATTGAAAGAAAATTTATAAAGCAAAGTCCTCCTGGCTTTAATACTCTTTTTATTTCATCTACAGCTTTTTTAATATCTGCTTTTTTCATATGAAAAATAGTATTATAAGAATAAATAAAACTGAATGATTCATTTTTAAAAGGAAGTTTTCTTATATCGCCTTTAGAAATATTAAGTTCAATATTGTGTTCTTTGGAAAAAGTTTCAGCTTTTTCAATTTGTGAATCGCTCATTTCAATTCCATATGTCTTATAGCCATATTCTAAAAAAAGAGCAAGTGGTGGACAGTTTCCTCCAGCTCCACAATCTAATACACTTTTATCTAAATTAATATTGCTGCAATAATTTAAAAATTTATATAGTTGTGTTTGTCTAAATATAACCTTCATAATACCCCTCCATTTACTAACTTAAATATTTATATTTAATATAACGTTATTTTTTCAACTATACAAGTTGAGACTGCTATTTTTAGTATGGTATTATGGTATAATAATGGAAAAACTTAAAGAGTATTATTGTGCAAATAGTAGAAAATTAGATTCAATAAAAAACAGCTTAATGTAAAAAAAAGAATAGGAAGGAATGATTGTAATGATAAAAAATGTTATAACTAAAAAAAATATGATTTCAGATAAGATATGTAATATTTTAGAGGAAGAACTTAAAAGAGAAGATATCACAAAAGAAGAAAGAAAAGATATTTACAATTTATTAGGAGAGGTAAATTCGAGCACTACAGAAATTGAAACACGAAAGAATAAACATGTAACTTCAAGAATTATTACTGGAATGGGAATTGGTGCTTCAGTAATTATTAGTTTAGGAAGTTGTTTAATACATAAGAGATATAAAATTAATAAAGAAAAATAAGAACACATTGTTCACTGAAAAACAATGTGCAGAAAATCATTGTAATGCTGGAAATACTAAGTTGGTATTAGACAATATTATAAGGTGGATAAGCAGTGTTAGTTAAACTTCCACTGCTGTAACAACAGCTTCAGTTTGAGTTTTTATTCTAACTGAAGCTTAAATTTTTTAGGCAAAGTCTCAAGATTTTTTAACTTATCTTTTGTAAAGTAGGGAATCTTAACGTTGGTATATATCTGATAAATTTATGTAATGTTATTAGTATAGTTAAAAATTCATGTGATAATAATTCTAACTTTACTATATGCAAAATATGAGTTTAATCCTTTGGGAATACTAAATTTTGATTACATTACATCAGTACTATGAGAATACATAATAAAGTGTAAAATTAAAACATTAAAAAAATTTTAATAAAATATATTGACTGAAAACGATTTTCATGATAATATTTATACAACATGAAAATATTTTTCTTAAAATAATTTTTATGAAAAATATTTTCAAAAGGTATAATAATTTATTACAAAGGAGGATACAGTATGTTTAAAAATCTTCAAAAAATTGGAAAAGCATTTATGTTGCCAATAGCAATATTACCAGCAGCTGGATTGTTATTGGGAATAGGTGGAGCTTTATCTAATCCAAACACCGTGAATTCATATCCTATATTAAACATTTATTGGTTACAAGGAATATTTAAAGTAATGGCAGCTTCTGGTGAAATCGTATTTGCTAATTTAGCACTAATAATGTGTATTGGATTGTCAGCCGGATTAGCTAAAAAGGATAAGGGTACTGCTGCTTTAGCCGGCGGAGTTGCCTTCTTGGTTATGAATGCTGCTATCAAAGGAATGATATCTGCATTTAATCCAGCTATTAAATCTATTGATACTGGAGTTGTAGGGTCAATAGCTATAGGTAGTATAGTATCTTATTTACACAACAAATATCGTGATATTCAATTACCAGCAGTACTGGGATTCTTTGGAGGATCAAGATTTATTCCTATAGTGTCTTCCTTTGCATCTATATTTGTAGGAGTTATATTTTTCTTAATTTGGCCTACATTCCAAGGGTGGTTAACAACTACAGGAACTGCTATAGCTAATTTAGGAGCTTTTGGAACTTTCTTATATGGATTTTTACTTAGATTGACTGGTGCAGTGGGGCTACATCATATGATTTATCCACTATTTTGGTATACCGAATTAGGTGGAGTTGCTAATGTGGCTGGAAAGACTGTTGTTGGAGCTCAAAACATATTTTTCGCACAATTAGCAGATCCAAATCATGTTGGTTTATATACAGAAGGTACTAGATTTTTTGCAGGCCGTTTTGCTACTATGATGTTTGGTTTACCAGCAGCATGTCTTGCTATGTATCATTGTGTACCAAAAGCTAAGAGAAGATTAGTGGGAGGATTATTTTTAAGTGGTGCTATAACTTCATTTATAACTGGTATAACAGAACCTATAGAATTTATGTTTTTATTTGTAGCTCCTTGGTTATATGTAGTACACGCAATATTTGATGGAATATCATTCTTTATTGCAGATGTATTAAATATATCAATTGGTAATACTTTTTCTGGTGGTTTAATAGATTTTACTTTATTTGGAGTTTTACAAGGTAATGCATCAACTAATTGGGTTTATGTTTTAGTAATTGGAGCTATATGGGCATGTTTGTATTACTTTACTTTTAGATTTTTAATAACAAAGTTTAATGTTATGACTCCAGGTAGAGAAGAAGATACAGAAGAAATAAATGTAGTTACTAAAGATAGCTTAGCACAAACAGCAAAAGAAGTGTTGGAAGCTTTAGGAGGAGAAAGTAACGTAGATGACGTAGATGCTTGTATAACAAGACTTAGAGTTTCTGTTAAGGATGTTGAGAAGGTAGATAAAGATAGAATAAAAAAATTAGGAGCCACAGCTGTATTAGAAGTAAAAGGTGGAGTTCAAGCAATATTTGGTTCAAAAGCAGATTTATTAAAACAAAGAATAAATGATATTTTAGGACGAGACTAAGACGAGACTAATAGATTAAGGACGTGATTTAGAATGAAAAAAGGAATAATAGTATCTTGCCAAGCATTAGAGGATGAACCATTACATAGTTCTTTTATAATGAGCAAGATGGCATTAGCAGCTCAAATGGCTGGGGCTGTAGGAATTAGAGCAAATACTGTTGAGGATATAGAAGCTATAAAGGGTGAGGTGAATCTTCCTATTATAGGAATAATAAAAAAAGATTACCCTAATATAATATCTTATATAACACCAACATTTAAAGAGGTTGATGCTTTAGTAAATGCAGATATAGACGTGATAGCTCTTGATGCAACTTTTAATCAAGATGAAGAATTTTTAAAAGAAGTTATAGCTAAATATCCAAAACAAAAGTTTATGGCTGATATTTCTACAGCACAGGAAGGTATAAGAGCTGAAAAACTAGGTTTTCATTTTATAGGAACAACTTTGGTTGGATATACTGAACAATCTAAAAATCTTAACAATTTTGATGTATTAAAAGAACTTATAGAAAATTGCAAAGTACCTATATTAGCTGAAGGTAATTTTGATACTCCAGAGAAAGCTAAAGAGGCTTTAAAACTTGGAGCTTATTCAGTAGTAGTTGGTAGTGCAATAACAAGACCACAGGTTATAGCTAAAAAATTTATTTCTGAAATTAAAGATGTATAAGCAAATCTTATAGGATTAACATTTTAGCTGCATCTACATGTAATTTCATATTACATAAAGATGCAGCATCAAAATTTCATTTGGAAGAAATAGATAAATAATATTTGTAAAGGTGTGATCAAAATGTTTAATTTTTTAAAAAGAAAAAATACAGAAATTACTTTAAAAGCTCCATGTGAAGGTGAGATTGTAGACATAACTAAAGTAAATGATGAGATGTTTGCACAGAAATTAATAGGTGATGGAATTGCAGTTATACCATCTAGTAACAAGATAGTAGCACCTTGTGATGGAAAAATAGTACAAATATTTCCAACTAATCATGCTTTCGGAATAACTACAAAAGAAGGATTAGAAGTATTGGTTCATATAGGTATAGATACGGTAAAATTAGAAGGTAAAGGATTTAAAAGAATTGTAGAACCTGAAACTAATGTGAAAAAAGGGGACACTATAGTAGAAATTGATATAGACTATATAAAAAGTATGGGCAAGGATACTATAACTTGTTTAGTAATAACTAATATGGAAAAGGTTAAAAATATGGATAAAAATGATCAAAATATACATGAGGTACTTAAGATAGGTTTAAAATAGCAATATATGATATAATATAATGTATTATTATATTTGAGTGTAACATTGAGGAGTGTATATATTGAATATTTTGGTTGAAATTCAGAAAATGTATAGTTCATTTTCTGATAAGGAAAAGTTGATAGCAGATTTTATATTACAGCAGAAGGAAAATATAAACAATATATCAATAACCGAATTAGCTGTTAAGACTAAAACATCACCAGCTACTATAACTAGGTTTTGTAAAAAGATAGGTTGTCAAAGCTTTGTAGAGATGAAAATTAGTATAAATAAGATAACTACTGATAATGATGAGGAAAATGAAGGTAGTGTATTTTCAGATATGTATCATTATTATAATGAGGTTATAAAAAGAACTAAAGAGCTTATAGATAAAAGGGATATATATAATTTCATAAATGAGTTAAAAAAAGCAAGAAAGATATATATATATGGAGTTGGAAGTTCAGGTATTTCTGCATGGGAAATGATGCAGAGATTACTTAGAATGGGATTTAATGTTCAGAGTGTAACAGATCCACATATGATGATAATTACTAGTGCCATAGTGAGTGACAAGGATTTAGTAATAGGCATTTCTACATCAGGAAAAACTAAGGCAGTACTAAAGTCTTTAAGATTATGCAAAAAAAACAAGTCTAAAATAGTTACTATAACTGGATTTGAAAATACTGAGATGACAAAGCTTAGTGATATTAATTTTTTAGTTTATAATACTTTTTTTATTGATAAAGAAAGATTTATAAATTCTCAGTTTTCTATTATGTATTTGCTAGATTTAATTTGTACAGTTTTACTTCAAGATAAAAATATAAGAAGTATTTTTAAAAGAACAGTAAATGCCATAATAAGTAATTAAATATTTAGAGTTGATGTTTAGATAGATTTATATGATACGTATAGGGAAAAAAGTTGTTAGATTAGAACATTTGGAAGGTGATTTTATACCAAGCCTATTATTGTAAGTTGGGTAAGCAGTGTTAGTTAAACTTCCACTGCTACAACAACAATTTCAGGTCTATTGAATATTCTTAAAGGGGCAATACTGCTGCCAAGGCCTCGACTTACTACCATAACTGTGTTGGCCTTTGTATAAGTTCCTTTATAATATTTTGGAAAAAATCCTTGATTTGGAGCAACAATTCCACCAATAAAAGGTAAAATAACCTGTCCCCCGTGTGCATGTCCTGTAAAAGCTAAATCAATATCCTCTTTAGCGTAAAGATCAAACATTTCAGGTCTGTGAGAAAGAAGTATTTTAAAACAATCTTTATTATCAATATCATTAATTTTTTCTAGTTGTTTTTTCATAATATCATAATCTTTATAATCCTCTGAATATCCTTCAGTGTTAAAAGAAGGATCATCTACCCCTAAAATGAGAATTTTATCATTTCCTTTTTTATAATATACAGATTTATTTCTTAAAACTATTACTCCTCTAGTTTCTAATTTTTTCTCAAGAGATGAGAACTTAGAAGACCATCCTTCATGATTTCCAGTAACATAATATATTGGTGCAATATCTTTGATTTTATCAATAAGAATCATTGCTTTTTCTTCGCTATATTTTCGTCTATCTATTAAATCACCTGTAATAACTATAATATTTGGATTTTGGGATTTAATCTTTTTTACAAGACTATTATTATTATTGAAAAAGACTTTATTATGTAAGTCAGAGATTTGCACTATTTTAAAATTATTGAATTTTTTTGGAAGTTTATTACTTTTGATTGTATGTTTAGATACAACGATACTGTTATTTTCAAAGTATGAGAATAACAATAAGAATATAATTATGCAGATTAAGATAGTAGATTTTTTATACAAAAATTCCTTTAACATATGAAACCATCCTATTCTAAAAAGTGAATTGATTATTACTCAACTTTGGCAATTTAATAAAGTTAAACTCCGATAAATGATATTTTGCTATAAAACCTTTAACTTCATAAAGTAATTCTAAGATCTAAAAATTTAATATTGCTAAAAAACTCAAACTCGTTATACTCAAACAATGAGTTTTTCTTAACGTAATATTAAATTTTTAGATCAAGAATTACTAATTATTTGTTAAAATGGTTTTTACGCAAAATATCATTTATCTACGTTAAAGGTTATTTAAAATAAATTTGTAATTGTAAAAGTTAAGTGAAAACTAAAAGAATAAATCAACAAATTTGCCTAGTTGATTTAGGGTCCAGCGTTCTACATCATTTTCACCAATATCAATAATATCTGTATGACTTAAAATATTATTTAATGGAGCTTTTAGTACATGTGATAAATCAAGATTTAAAAGAACTCTTACAATTTTATCAGGATAAACATGTGCCAAAATTTCCAAGGCAATAGAACCGAAAGTTGCATTGAAATCTCCATATTGTTCATTATACTTTTTTAATAAAACTTTAGCAACTTTCACAGAAGCTGCAGATTCTTCTTTTAGTAAGTCGTTTAATTCATCATCATTTATTATGTGAATGGCACCTTTTTCAATAGAATATGTTATTTTTTTATTTTTTATATTTTCAATCAAGTATTCCATTTTTATTAATCCTTTCCTATATGAAATAATGAAGACGCATATATTATATTTAAATTGTATAATGTTTCTTAATTCTATTCTATTTAATCAGCTTACAATTTAAGCATTTAATATAACATTTTTGTCACTTAGAAAAAGGTAGAAGGAGGGGACGGTTCATTAATTTAAGCTGTAGTTTGCAGTTAAAAGTAATGAACCGTCCCCAATTATTTTTTGATTGAAGTATTTAAAGAGTTTTTTTATATTTAATAGATGCTTTTATTGTTTAAATTTAAATTAATCTAATACATGGGAATTTATCTTTAGTTTTATAATTTATATGTACTTATTTTTACAAATTAAAACAAAATTATTTAAAATATGACTTAAAAATTGAAAAAACATGAAAAATAATGTAATATATAAATTATTATAAAATTTAATTATAAAATGTATAAAATAAATAAAAATGATTAATTTAACTTAAAAAGGAGAATGAATTAAAGTAACTGTATGCAGCAAAACATTATTAGACGAAGGGGCAGAACAATATGAAAAAAGATGCATTTAAATTTAAAAAAATTGGAAATAAGATAATTTTACAAATATGTGTTTTAGTATTAATTATTTGTGGTAGTTTAAGTTGTAGTGCGTATTATATGTCTTCAAAAGCATTAATTAGTACAATATCAGGAGATATGCAAAAAAGAGCAGATGATGCTTCAAAGTTAATATCTAATTATATGAAAGAAAATATACAAATTGTAAAAAATGTTTCACTGTTACCTGAGATTCAAACAATGAAATGGGAAAAGCAAAAAAATATTTTAATTAATGAAAGTAAAGATTGGGGATTTGAAAAATTTGCAGTAATTCAACCTGATGGGAAGGTGTACTGTAAGGGCAGTGAAGGAATACTTAACATTGCTCAAAAAGAATGTTTTAAAAAAGCAATTAATGGTGAAGTAAATATAACAGATCCATTTAAAAGTAGTGTTACTAATACTCCTATAATTGACATAGCTGTGCCAATTAAAAATTCTAATTCAAAAGTTATAGGAGTATTAATTGGAACATTAGATTTAAATAATGTAAATGCTGTAGTGCAAAATATGAAGTTTTCAAAATATGGTTATGGATTTGTAATAGATAAAAATGGTACGAAAGTATCACATAAAAACATGGATTTAGTTTTAAATGGTGATAATGTTATAAAATCTTCAGAAACCAAAACAGAATTGAAAGAACTTGCAAATTTAGAAAGAAAAATGATTGCAGGAGAGGCTGGATTTGGAGAATATAAATACAAAGGTCAAGTAAAATTTATGGCATATTCTCCAGTAGATGGTATTGAATGGTTTGTAGGAATAGCTACAGATAAAAATGCTAAATTTAAAGACATAACAACTTTGAAATATATGCAAATTATATTCTTTGGTATAGCTATATTTTTAGGGGTAATGGTAAGCATTATAATATCAAAAGGAATAACAAAACCATTATTAAAGATTAAAGAATTAGCAGAAAGATTATCAAATTATGATTTTTCAACACCTATTACAATTACAAGGGAAGATGAATTTGGACAAACAGGTGCAGCACTTAATACTGCTCAGCAAAATGTAGGTGAACTTGTAAAAATTATTATGAATAATTCATCTGAGATGAATGCTGCTAGTCAAGAATTATCGGCTATAGTTGAAGAAATGAATTCTAAAATTGAAGTTATTGTTGAATCAACAAGTGAAATAAATAAAAAGGCTCAGGAATCTAGTGCAGCAACTGAAGAAATTACTGCAGCTATAGAAGAAGTGGATTCAAGTGTAAATGAGTTGGCAACGAAAGCAGTAGATGGAAGTAATAATGCGAATAAGTCTAAAGAAAGAGCAGTGAAAGTTCAAAAAGATGGTAAAAATGCATTAGATGAAACAGGAAAATTATATGAAGAAAAAGAAACAAAAATTTTAAAAGCTATTAAAGATGGTAAAGTGGTAGAAGAAATAAAAGTAATGGCAGATGGGATAGCGACAATAGCAGAGCAAACAAACTTGCTAGCTTTAAATGCAGCTATAGAGGCAGCAAGAGCAGGAGATCAGGGGAAAGGCTTTGCAGTAGTTGCTGAAGAAGTTAGGAAACTTGCAGAAGAATCTGGTAAAACAGTAGCAGTAATACAAAATACTATTACTAAGGTACAAGAAGCTTTCAATAATCTTTCTAATAACAGTAATGAAGTTTTGAAATTTATGGTTGGACAAGTAAAACCACAATTTATTTCTTTTGCAGATATGGGAGACAAGTATTATGGTGATGCAGAGTATGTAACTAAGATGTCTGAAGATTTAGCAGCTATGACAGAAGAAATTAATGCAACGGTTGATCAAGTAAGCCAAGCGATTCAAAATGTGGCAAACACTACACAAGAGTCTAGTGAACATACAAATGATATATTACAAAATGTAGATGAAACTTCAAAGGCCATGGAGGAAGTAGCAAAAACTGCACAAAATCAAGCGGAAATGGCACAAAATTTAAATGAATTAGTTCAGAAGTTTAAAATCTAAAAATAAGGGGACGGTTCATTACTTTAAGTTGTAGTTTACAGTTAAAAAGAATGAACCGTCCCTAATTAATTACAGTTATTTATGAATCATTCGAATATAACATTGATGAAAGCCCATTTTCTCATAAACTTTAATAGCTCTTTTATTATCTCTATCTACATGAAGTGAAATATTTCCGTTGGTTATTTCTATTGCTCTACTTAATAATTGAGTTGCGATTCCTTTGCCGTTTATACCTTTCTTTGTTGCTATATAACCTAAATGATATGTTGGGATAAAGTCTTTGAAGCCTAAATTTACAATAACGGAAATGCCTGTTATATCATTATTATGAGTAGCTACTAATATATGACCATTTTCAAAAGCATTCTCTACAGCGTCTTTAATTTCTTTCTTTGGATCGGTATATTCCATTAGCCAAGAGGACAACATGTCAACAATAGTATCAACATCTATATCATCTTTTTTTATTTCTTCAACATTTACATTTATTTTACCGTCATTTAAAATTATTACATGATTTCCATTTGTTAAATTACCAGCTTTAGCTTGTTGTATAAAACCTGCAAGTGCATACCCATTTCGAACAGTCATTTTGATTTTTTCTAATTCTTTAGCTTTATTAACGTAAGTTTCTAATTCTTCATCAGAGATACCAGTAACACAACCACCAGTATCATAAATTGCATCTAAAGAATTTTTTAACATTTTTGTCTGTGAAATTATAACATTTTTATTATATTTAGTAACAGGAGGATCTTTTAAAATATTAGTATCTAATTTCATATTATTTTTTTTGTATTCTTCATAGATTATATTTCCATAATTAGTTGTACAGCTATATAATATAGGAATTCTTTTTATGGTATCTTCTGTCCATAATCGCCTAAAACCTAAGTGTAAACCTGATATTGCATATCCAAAACTTGTTTGTATAAACAAAGTTGTAATAGGTTCTTTAAGTTGATTATTTATTTCATCAGCAATTGTAGAATATGCAGTCATGTTAACCATTGCATTTTCAAAACCAGGATTTGCATTATACCAATTATTTTCTTTAGATAACTTTTTACTTCTTTCAATACAATCTTGTCTGTTATTATTATCATTTAGAATTATTTTAATATTATTTTTTTTGAAAATTGGACTTTTAAGTAATCTATTATTTTTGGTAAATACAAATACGCAGTTTATATCATAAAACTGAGAAGTATTAGCTAGTGCTTTTGCTAATTCGTTATGACCACCTAAGCATATAGTAGTTTTATCTACTGCTATGGCATCTTTGATTAACATTATTGCAACACGGTCTATTTTATTGCCGCTAGGATTATTACCTTCAAGTTTTAAAAATATTTTAGAAATTCCTAGCATTTCTTCTAACCTTTTTGCTCGTATTAATGGAGTTTTTCCTATTCTATTTCTTATATTCAACATATCACACTCCTTGTAATTACTAAATCTACCCTAGATTGTATTTTAAACAAAAATTCTTTTTTTATGAGTTTCTATTACGTATACCTTACAAAAGTGTTAGGTAAAAATTCAAAAACGTAATATAGTTCGATGGTTAGAAACCTCTATAAATTTTATAATTAACACATAAGATAACAAACAAAATAAATTATAGAGGTGATTGATATGTTAAAAAGATTTTTAGAAAAAATTTTCAATATGAATGAATCAGGTGAATTAATAGAAACAGAAAACATGAATGAAGTTATGGAAAATACAATTGATGAAGAAGAAATGGAAAAAATAATATCTCTACAAACAATGAATTTAATGCAAAAAGGATATGGAATTTAATTTAGGCAGAACTGAGATAAGGAGTTATTCTAATGATTAAGAGTGCAAAACCAGGGGGACGGTTCATTACTTTAAGCTGTAGTTTACAGTAAAAAAGAATGAACTGTCCCCATTTAATTTTCATCAATTTTATGTTTGTTATTTTTTTCTATAATATCAAGTGCTTTTATAATTCTACGAATAAATTTTATAAGCACTACAAATCCATAAATTACAAATCCTAATATAATAAAGTTTAAAATAGCGGCACCTACCTGCATTATTGTCATTACAGAATTCTCCCTTCAGTTATATTTTGATATAATATACTAAATACCATATAATTAATAAATAATACAAAATATTACATAGACACATTGTATCATAAATGAGACAAGCTTTGAAGTTTAAAAGTAAAATCATGGTATAATGAAATGAAAATAGTAGGATTAACTTTTTATATAATGTGTTTTGTAAATTGTGTACATGATGATAAATAAAAAGTTAAAATAGGAAAGAAGGATACATATGAAAAAAAATCTAAAATTAATGCTATCAGTGATAATTTTAACAGTAATTGACCAAATCATAAAAGTTTATGTTTTTAAAAATTTCATGAATAAAGAATATGATATACTTGGTAATATAATTAGTTTTAGACCTCACATAAATATAGATTATTCATGGATTAATTCTTTTAGTAAAATGGGAATTGGTTTATTACCTCATGTCATTTGCTGTATTATAATGCTTATAATTTCTGTGGTGATTTTTCAATTTTTTAAAGAAAAATATCATGTTAATATGTTTGTACATTATGTGTTCAGTTTATGGTGTGCAGGGGTAGTATGTTCGTTGATTGATAAAATTTTTTGGGGTGGTAGTTTAGATTATATTAGGTTAAATGGATTTTTTATATTTGATTTAAAAGATATTTATATATCTATTTGTGAAGTTATTGTAATAGGTGGGTTAATATTTAATTATAAAAAATTGAATGATGTTAATGAAAAAGTTTTTTACAATGAATTCAAAACATATATAAAGTCAAAATATATGGGAAGTAAATAAAAAGGATTTAGTGATGGATATGTAAGAGAAAATAGGGGACGGTTTATTGGTTTTTGCTGTAGTTTACAGTGAGAATTAATGAACCGTCCCCATTATATTTTTTGAATATGTAACATTAATCTTACTATATGTAATATATATTTGACATTTAGTAAATAATATCTTACCATATTATATGAGGTGAGGTAATGGGTAAAAATTTACGATTAAAATCAGCAAGGGCTGCTAAGGATATGTCCCAAAAGGATTTAGCCAATGCTGTTGGTGTTACTAGACAAACAATTAATGCAATTGAGAATGGTGACTATAATCCATCAATTAAGTTATGTATTGCAATTTGTAAAGTATTAGGCAAAACTCTTGATAAAATTTTTTGGGAGGATTAAGAAAAGGAGGATTAATAAAATGGATATGAATAAATTAGACGAAAGACAATTGCAAAAGAGAAATAAAATTGGAAATCAATCATTTTTAATTTTATTTTGGCTGCTTACTATAGATGTAGTACTTTATGGGTTAAATATTAGATGGTTAGAATATCCTATCAATATATTTTTGATTATGTCAGTATGTGTTACTTATTATATTGTTAGAAGTATATGGGCTAGTGCATATGTAGGTGTTACAAATAATACAAGTAAAGGTGTTGCAAAAAAAATTACATCGTTTATTATATTTGCAGTGTTTTCAGCAGTAGTATCAGTGTTTATTAATAAAAATAATTTGATAAAGATTAAAGCTACAAGTAGCCAAGATAGTAGTGTTAAATTTTTATTTATAGCATCATTAGTTATGGTATGTATAGTTATAACTATTAGTATATTTTCTTATAGAAGAGATAAAAAGAATGAAGAAGAGTAAAATATAGGGGGACGGTTCATAATAATAGAGGTACCCCAGGGGTGTAAAATTTTCCAGGGACAAGCAAAATATTGGTTATATTAATATAAAACAAGGAGGTATAAAGCATGGCAGACATAAAATATGAAATTAAAGAAAACATAGGTGAAATTTCAGAATCTCCAAAGGGATGGAAAAAAGAGTTGAACTTAGTAAGTTGGAATGGAAGAAAGCCTAAGTTTGATTTAAGAGATTGGGCACCAGAGCATGAAAAAATGGGCAAAGGTATAACTTTGTCAGTGGAAGAATTGAAGAATTTGAGAGATCTTTTGAATGGCATGGAGTTGTAAAAAATTCAACTTTCATAGATGAAAACAATGTCTGCAGAAAATGATATATTGTTCTAAAATATTTTTCAAATGTTTTTTACGCAATATATCATTTGCTTTGCTAGACAGTATTTTTGTACTGTGAAAGTTGAATAAAAAGAATATAAATATTGTGAAAGCACCGGGTACGAGATATCTGGTGCTTTCACAATGGGTAAAACTAGAAATTTAATTTTATATTCAAATAAAAAATTAGAATAAACATTGTTTTTAAAATTTGAAATTATAGTACAATATGTATGTTTAAATTGAATAATGTAAAAAAATGTAAAAATATTATTTTTAAAGTTTATAAACTGAAAAAAATATATTATAATATATATAGCTAAAATTATCTAATATAGTATTAAAATTCATTAAATGGAGGTATAATCAAAAGAAACTTATGGATGATAAAAGTGTTGAATGTATTTTAAAAAAATTAAGTAATCCTAAATTAATAGAAGTATCAAGGAATGTTAATTTAAAAATAAATGGATTTAGAGATATAAATGTTAAAAAAGGAGTTTTAATACCACCTCAAAATTTAATAGTTAGAGAATTGTTAAAAAAGAAATACAGAAAGAAAGTAGAAAAGATATTAAATCCTGATAAATATCAAAATTTATTGAAATGTAAAGAAAAAGAAACAGATAATATTACAGAAATTTCGAATTGTAAAATTGAAAAAGATAAATTAATTAAAGAAATTGATACTATTAGAAAGAAAAATATTAGATTAGAAGAATATAATGAAAAAACAAAAATTAATTTAAAAAATTTTAGAAAAGAAAATTTATTATTAAAAGAAGAAAATATAAAGGTAAAAAAAGAAAGTGAAAAATTAAGTAAAGAAAATAAGAGATACAAAGAAGAATTTTACAATATTAAAGATAAATACGATAAATTAAAAAATGTAGAAAAAAATCAACTGAACCAATTAAAAAATCAACTGAATGAATTAGATAAAGAAAATGTAATTATAAAAAAACTAGAGGATATTAATAAGAATTTAAATTTTAAAATTGATATGCTAGAAAGAGAAAAAAAAGAAAAGAGAAAGAAGATAATAGTTTTTGGAGAAATAAAATCAAAAAAAATAATTGATACAGAAAAATATGATATATATACAATTGATGAAAATGAACTAAGTGATTTAAATGTAGATATTAATGAGTTTGATGAAGCATGGATATTATCATATAAAATATCTTATTTAGACAAAAAAAATATTGAAAATAAGATAGATAAAATGAAAAAAAGAGATTTTCCTTCATATAAAAAATTAAAAGAATATGTAAAAAAGGAGAAATGTTAATATGGATATAAATTGGGATATATATATGGTAGGAACTTTAGCAGAAGCAAATGAAATAGATGGAGGAATGTGGAAAAATAGTGTTTTTATAAATAATTGTGACGCATTACAGTTTTATATAAAACCAATATCAGATCAACCAGAAAATTTTCCTAATGTTAGATATTTTACAGGATATACTTCAAATATACAAGATTTAGAATTTGAAGATGATATAACTTTATCAAAGGAGGAGAGGGTTGAAAAATTAAAGAAATTTTTAGATAAATATTTATTGATTTTTAAACCAGTTCAAAGAGGAGAAAATTTTTTAATTAGAGAAGTTGTACAAGTAGTAAAACCTAAAGATTATAATAAGGGGTCAAAATATATACCAGTCCCGTTATTTAAGCCTAATAGCTCATATAGGTCAATTGATGAATTTACACATTTATTAATTAAAAATGAGTTCTTAGATATGGCTGATGGAGTATCTAAAGAACAATCAGATACTCCATCTATAATTGCATGGGAAGATAAAAAAGAATTAAGAATGATAGGAGAATTTACTAGTCATATTTACTCAAGAGGAAAAATAAAGTTCAACTATGAATTTTTGAAATATCAAAAATTTAAAGAAGATTGGTATTCAAATATAATAAATAGTTCAGAAATTAGAAATATATTATTTATGGGGACTGATGTTTATACAGATATGGAAAAAAACATAGAAGAAGGAATAGATATTTTAAATGAATGTGGTAAGAATGATAATTTTAACAAAAATGATAAAAATGAGAAATTAGAAGAAAATGAGTTTATAAATAAATTTATAGAGAGAACAAGAAAGGCAGGTTTGGTATATAACGAAAAAGATTTAATTAATTTTCATACAGCGATGAAAATATCAAATTTAGTTATATTGTCAGGTATGAGTGGAACAGGAAAAAGTAAATTAGTACAAATGTATGGTGAGGCGTTAGGTCTTGATTCATCTCAATTAAGTATAATACCAGTTAGACCGTCGTGGGCAGATGATAGGGATTTATTAGGATATGTAGACTCTATACACAATATATATAAGCCAGGTGATACCAATTTAATTGATACACTAGTACAAGCAAAAGATAATGCAGATAAACTATATATTATTTGTTTTGATGAAATGAATTTAGCAAGAGTTGAGTACTATTTTTCTCAGTTTCTATCAGTATTAGAAATGGACAGTATAAATAGGAAGGTGAAGTTGTATAGTAAAGATTTAGAAAGTAAGTTATATAATTCAGATAAATATCCATCAGAAATTGAAATAAGAGATAATATACTTTTTGTTGGAACAGTTAATATAGATGAATCTACTTATCATTTTTCAGATAAAGTACTAGATAGAGCAAATGTTATTACGTTGGGTATTGAAGATTATAAAAAACTAAAGAAGGTTAAGATAGAAAAGAAAAGTAAATATGATGAAATTACTTTTGGAAAATATAATCGATATAAATCTAATATGTTGGAGATTATTTTAACAGATAGGGAATTAGAATTATTAAATAAAATAAATATAGAAATGAACAAAACTAATAAAAATATAGGAATTGGATTTAGAATTGTAAAACAAATAGACTGTTATTTGAAAAATATACCAGAAAATAATATTTTAGATAGAAAAGGTGCTCTAGATTTACAGATAGTACAAAGAGTTTTAACCAAAATTAGAGGTTCACAAGATCAAATAGAAAGTTTAATAGGGCATTATAATAGAGATGAGGAGTGTGTAGAGGATAGTATTATTATTAATTTATTTAATGCGTATAATGATGTATCAGAATTTAATAAATCAAAAGAATGTATAAGAGAAAAAGCGAAAGAGTTGAAAATATATGGATACACAATATAAAGAGCTAAATGATATTGAAGTTAGTTTTTATCAAGGTATTGAAAAGAAGTGTAGGTTTTTTTTATCTGAATTAGAATGTTATAATAATCCAGATAAATACATAAAAATAAAAGAAAATAAAGAAACGTATATTAAGTTTAAATGTGATGATAATAATGCAAAACTATATATGGATGGTTTAGAAACAGTTGATGAGGATATAGTTATACAAGATGAAGAAGGAGAAGTATATATAAGACCATCAAAAGAAAAAATTTTGATATATAATAAGGATAGATTTCCTCTAATACCTGGGTTTTCTAGGGTTATTTTAAAAATAAGTGATAAAAGTTATTATTCAATGATTGAGATTGAAGCTAAATATTTAGAGAAACATGAATTAGATACAATAAAAAGCGATTTGGAAAAAGAAATTAATGGATTAGCCTTTGAACTAATAAAAAAAAATCTATCAATAGGCGAAATAAAAATGGAAAATATACCTATTGAATTTTGTAAATTTTTAATGATAAAAAGTAAGTTTTCAAATATAATGTCAGCAATAGAAGATCTAAAAATTAAGCCAAATTATAAAATAAAAAAAATATATAAAATTGTTAAAGAAGATGAAGTAAAATTTATTGATGAGGTTACAATAAAAAGTTATTTAGAAGGTAATATAAAAGAAGGATTTTTGAAAGAGCCTATAACAGTATTGGATTATAATTTACCTGAAAATCAGTGGATAAAAAAAATAATAAAGGAAATATCACAATATTTAGATGAATTTATAGAAAAAAGTAAGAATTTTAGAATACAAAAGGATAAGTTTATAAATGAGTTAAATAAATATAGAGGAAATGAAAATGAAATAAAAAATGAATTAGAAAATATTAAATTTTTGGAATCATTAATTGAAACTGCTGCAAAAATGAAAAATTCAATTAATGTTTTAAATACAGTACAATGGTTTAAAAATATTTCATATAAAACGAAAATATACAGCCCACATACATTATTTTATGATGCAAGGTATAATTGCATATATAAATTATATAGAGAATTGAAAAATAATGATTTTAGTATAACTTTAGATAATAAATATGCATTTCAATGGAAAAGAACAGATAAATTGTATGAAATGTGGTGTTTTATAAAAATATCTAAAATAATAATGGGAGATAAATTGTTATTTAAGGCTACAGGAGGATGGATTTTTGACAAAAAAATTGTCTCAAATAAAATATTAATTCCAAATTTAGAAAGTGGAACAAAAATAACATTTAAAAAGAGAAATATAAAGTTAAATTTAGTATATGATGAAAAAATTCCGTATAATAGTATAAACACATCATCTACAAAAATGCCAATATATATAACTAGAAGTAATAATAGACCCGATGGAAGAATCGATTTGTATATTGAAGAAATATATATCGGTAGTGTAATTTTGGAATCTAAATATAGAGATAGATTAGTTCTTTGGAATAAAAACTATATTATATATCAAAATAAGAAAGAATCTAATGTAATTAAACAATTAACTGCATACGGATGTAATTGTCAATCGATTCATTTGTTCAAAAAAAGATTGGAAACAGAAGGAAATACAGATATTCGTCCTATTAAAAAAGTATTAATATTTTATCCAAAATCAACTAAAAAAATAGAAGATGTTGATGAAATTAAAGATATTAACTTGAAGTTTATAAAATTTACTCCTGACTCTATAAATGGTGAAATAGAATACCAAATAGTAGAAGCTATACAAGAACTTATAGATAGAGCTAAAAGATATGGAATTAATTGATTTTAGATAATTAGGAAAAGTAACAGGTACTATTTATTATTTTAACCTACATTTTATACTAAAAATAATGAATCATACTTTATAGTTTAAAACTACCATTAGCTTAATAAACAGAAACTTAGTAAAATAATAAGTTTTCAAATGACAAAAAATATATTATAATTATGGTATATAATAAAAACATTTTGAGTAAAAAAAATAATAGGACAAGCTAGCCAGAAGAATATTTAGCTAAGAAATGTCTAATGGATGTGATTCAGTTAATAATATGAATATAGAAACTTATGAAAAAATAGTTCATATAATATATGAAGAACACAATAAACATGTAAAAAAATGGATAAATAAACAAACAAAATCATATAATTTAAAAAAAACTTGTATATGTGATGTATGTTTTAATCCGGATAATAAAAAATCTATTAATGAAGAATTTAAGAAGTATATGGATGAATATATATATACATTAGATAGTTTATATTCAAATATTTTGGAGAGAATATATAAAGAATGTAATATATTTATAAGTGGAAGAATTAAAAATCAAGACTCCATAATATTAAAAATGTATAAAAAAAGTAATCAAGATAGTGGAAAATTTCCAATAGTTAAGTGTTTAAATGATTTATTGGGATTTCGAATAATAGATTCACAGTATAGTGGTAATATTGAAAATTTGATTGAATGTTTAGATAAAATAAAAGTTAATGGTTTTAGAATTAAGCATTTGGATAGAATTAATGGAAAATATAAGGCACATCATATTTATTTTCAAGGAATAGATAATAAAAGTTTTCCTGTAGAATTGCAAGTATGGGATTTGAAAAATGAAAAAGTTAATTTAAAGTCACATGAAGCATATAAAAAAGAATATACAATGTGGCCATATGATTATAAAAATAATTTATTTGAAAGGGGTGAGTAGTATGTATCAACATCTAATTATAATTTACAGTGATTATAGTTATGGAAAAAGAATTGCATATCATAATGTTTATGAGTCTGTAGATAAAATAAAAAGTTTTTTTAAAATGTTTGAACAATTGAAAGGAGAATTTAGACACATAAATTTTGGATTTCATCATGTGCAAACTAACAATAAGTCATGGAAATCTGTTTTTGAATATGATGGATTTTTCAGTGATGTAGAACTTGTTTCAAGTTTAGAAGATTTTAAAAAACTAGTAAAAAATGATACAACTATTGATCCTGTAGATATTGCTAAATTAATAGTTTCAAGATGTAACTGTACACAGTTACAGGCTCAAAAATTAATTTATTTCTTTTGGTGTGAATATCATAGAAAATATAAAAAAGATATTTGGAAAGAAGATTTTAAAGCATGGACATATGGTCCAGTAATATTTAAGGTATATAAAGAATTAAAAGAATATGGAAGAGATATAATAAAATTAAAAGATAAAGATAGCATATATTTAGAAGTATATTCACGAATAACTAAAATACCAGAATACAATGAGATATTGATGGCATTGGATGAAACTATAAGAAAATATGGCAATTGTAGTGCAACAAAATTAGTTGATCAAAGCCATATAAAAGGGGGACCCTGGGATTTAATATATCAAAATGGGCAAGGCAAAGGTAATATAATACCTAAAAATCTTATAAAAGAATATGTAAAAAATATGAATTAATATTAATAAAAATTAGAATAGTAAAGGTAATATAAAAACATAATAAAGATGGAAGGTTCATTACTTTACGTAATTTACAGTAAAATAATGAACCTTCCCTTTGATTTTATTTCACAGTAATTTCTCCCAAACCAATACAAGCATAACCGTCTTTTTTGAAAGAAAGTTTTTTTACGCTTTTAACGTCTATGTTGATTTTTTTCAGGAATATCACTAGGTTTGAAGCTTAATTTTTTAATTAATTTATTGTCACAATAGATTCAACATTAGCTTTAAAATAATCACTTTGAGAATTATCTAGACTTAGTATGCTTGAAATATTATTAAATTTCCTATTTTTGTAACGACCCCTGGGGTGCAAAAATTTCCAAATCTAAATAGTCTTTATATGTTTATTGCATGCCATATATAATGTAAAAATTAATAAAAGTGTTCCTGCGGTAATTGGTAGTATATATGAAGGTAATAAGTCTAGTAATATTCCAGATAAAATCATGGCAAAAGGGGTTAAAACATTAGAAAGTGTTGATATAAGTGATTGAACTCTTCCGCGCAAATTGTCAGGGGTTTCTCGCTGTATCATTACATTTAAAGGAATATTTACTATTGAAATAGCTACACCTAATATAAAAAAGTCAACCATATAAAATATAAAATATGTTAAGTTGTCAAAAATCATTAAACTTGGTATGACAGGTATTCCAATAAAAATTATACATATTTCTGTAATTAAAAGATTAAAAATTAGTGTTTTGAATTTCTTATCTTTTTCTGGAAGTATAGATAAAATAGCTGCACCTATAAGCATTCCAACTGGAAATATAGCTTCTAGTATTCCAAATTGAGATTCAGAAACACCAACTACTTTAACGAGTATATATGAATAAGGAACTATGCTTCCAAGCATAAATAAAAAATTTAAGAATATAAGGAACATAGATAATATAAAAAGAGCTTTTTGGGATTTGAGAAATTTAAAACCTTCGTTAAATTGCTTAAAAAAGGAAGTAATCATTGAATCTTTTGATTTGTTTTCAATAGTATTATTTATTTCTGTATTTCCTTTTGTTTTATTAAAATTAAAGTCAATAAACATTTCCGTAATACCAGATATTATAAAAGATATACTATTGATAATTAAGAATAGTTTAATATCGATAAAAGCAAATATTAATCCTCCTAAAAAAGGTCCACTTATTTGTGCTATAGAGGAAATAGCATTACTCAAAGAATTGATTCTCATTAAATTTTTATCATCAACAATATTTGGGATAGATGCTTTAAAGGGTATATCGAAAAATGTACTACAGGTTGATAATAAAAATGAAGCTGTGTAGATATATGGTACTCTTAAAGTATCTATAGTAGCAGCTGCAAATAAAGCCATAACTATAAGTCCACTTAAAACATCCATAATAACTACCATTTTCTTTCTGTTAATTTTGTCTGCAATTACTCCTGCAATTGGTCCAAAAATAATTCTAGGTAATGTTCCAAAAACCATTGTAGCAGCAAAAGTAATTCCACTTGATGTGGTTTTTAATACATAAAGGCTTATAGCAAAGCTGTAAATATACGAACCAAATAATGATACTAATTGTCCTAGTAATAGTAAAGTCATATTACATATTAGTTTCTTTTGTTTTTTAGATTGTGTATTTAGATTTAAATTTTCCATACTATGCCCCCTTTTTGTATTCTTGTTGGTAAATTTATGTAAAAAATTATTATATCATAAACTATTATATAAATGTAATATTTTTAAAAAAGTAAGGGACAGTTCATTAATTTAAGCTGTAAATTACAGCAAAAAAGAATGAACCTTCCATATTTTGCACCCCAGGGGTCCAAAATATGGAAGGACCCCTGGGGTGCAAAATTTTCCAGAATAACTTTTGGTGATTATTTGATTACTTTAAATTTAAATCCTTTACCTTTTAGATAATTTATAATTCTAGGGAGTGCCTTAACTGTTTCTTCTTTTCCATATGAATCATGCATTAATATAACCACTTTTCGTTTATTTCCTACGGAATTTTTTACTGCTTCAAATATTTCACCTGCATTTTTATTCTTAGCCTCACAATCTAAAGCGTAGATGTTCCAATCTATGTTGTACATATTATTTTTTTTTAATTCAGCTTCAAATTTATTTAAGTTAGGGTCTTTGTAGTATCTTCTAGAGAAGAAACCTCCAGGTATTCTTACAACTCGTGTAGTGAAATTTTGTCCAACAATTTTTTTAATCAAGTTATTAGTTTTATTTATTTCATTGATACAAGTTTCTATATTAATTTTGTTTTTTGGATATAATTTATTTAAAAGATGAGAATAAGAATGATTTCCTAAAGAATGACCTTCTTCATAAATTTTTTTAACTAATTTTTTATTAAGATCAGTATGCTCTATTGCTCTTCCAACTAAAAAAAAGGTTGCTTTTACATTTGACTGTTTTAATACATTTAGTACTTTAGGAGTAATAACAGATGGGCCATCATCAAAAGTTAAAAAAGCTAATTTTTCATTGTCTATTTGATGATTTTTCTCTAGTGCATTCTTTATTTTTTTTACATCATAAGTATACTTCTTTTCAGAACTTTGTATTTCATTAGAGTATTCACTTAAAGGTTTAGCTTCTACTTTTTTTTCATTAAAAGGATTATATATTTTACTACATAAAAAAAATAGATTAAAGGATACTAGTAAAATTAAAATATTTTTTACTTTGATTTTTTTATCTATTTTTTTTGTCAAATTCATCAGCTCCCTTTTTAAATTATTGGAATTTGTGTATTTTGTTTTATAGATTTTCAACTGTTTTTACCATAACTTTATTATTTTGAATAAATCATATTATATTTTGCTTATAAATTAAATTCTTACGATTATTCTTTGTTACTAGGCGTTTAACAATACGTACATATAACAAAATATAATCAGCCATTTTATGACAAGGGAACTTAAAATTAGCTTAATTACTTTATTGGGAATCTTATTATGGTGGTATTGCATATAATAGTATTAGATAATCAAAGGAGTGATTGAATGATAATTTTGCATGATGACAATTACTACGTAAAAAAAGGCAGACGTGGATATGTGGTGATTAATTCAGAAGGAGAGTATAAAAATCACAGTCACTTTAAAAGTATTGGAGCAGCAAAAAAATGTATAAGCTTAACTAAAAATAGGATAGTTCCAAAGTCACTTTATATGATGGTAGCATGTATGAGATTATCTACAGATGAACTATATATAAAAAAGATACAAAAACTAAAAGAAGTAAAAGAAAATAAGCAAAAAATCAGATATAAAAATAAAAATATTTGCTAGACTAATGTTATTTCTTAATAATCCCTAAATATATTACAATAGTTTACTAAGGCGTTCACTACGAAATATTTATTTCAATTTTATTAAATCAACCATTTGGTTGGTTATTTTTTTTGCCAATAAGTGTCTAGAATTAATAACTCAACTTTCGCAGATGAAATACAGTCGTTGCGGGAAATGAATAAAAAACAAATGGAGAATACATTTGACATAAGTGATTATATTAATATTACTATTTGTAATTAATAAGAAAAATTTGCCTAATGAGATAAATAATGATATATTATATAAATTAATGTAGATGTAAGTTAAAAAATGAGAGGAAAGCTTATTTTAAAGTCAAAATCATTAAAAAATGTTTAAAAATCATCAAAATTTGTTTAAATATTATAAAAACTTGTTTAAATAAGATAGAAATTCTAAAATTGATGAACAAAAGGGGGATGTGGTTTGGAAATAAATAATCAAGATGAACAATTGAGAAACTGCATGTATAGGCTTAACTGTAAGTATAAAGAAGAAGAATTACTAGATGGCTATAAAGATAGGAAAGCTCGTATTAGATATAAAAGAGCAATTTTAGGTACAATAGCAATTTTTATAATAAGTTTGTTAAAAACAGTAGTATATTCAAAATCAATGTATTTCAAACATGTAGCTTGGTATCAAAATTGTACATTTTGGATACTTTGTGCTTTGTGTTTTATGCTGGTTTTTGCAGGTAATAGTGATAAGTGCATGTGGAATTCTAGGCCAGAACGTACATACTCAATTGAAACAAGCACTTATGAATTATATTTATGTGAGGAATTTTTAGTTATATTTTACAATATTACAGGGGTTAAAAAAGTTATTAAATACAATGAACTTGATATGTATGAGGTAAATAATTATTTTTTATTAGAAACTGAATACTTAAATGGTTATTATATTTCAAAAGAAAAGTTAGGTGAACACCAAACTAATAATGTAAGAGAATTTTTAAAAACTAAAGGAAAAGTAAAAAATTTAAAACTTCCATTTGTTTTTAGTAAGTTTGCAAGAATGCCTATACTAGTAGAAATATTAATAATAGTTGCATTGTTAGGAACTTTAGTATTTAAGGTGCAAATGGACAATAAAAAAGTAGCATCAATTGGTGAAATGGTTGTATGTAATAATTTAGGAATAACAGTAGAAGAAGCAGAACATACAACATACGGTAACAGCAATCCTATTCAGTTATTTAGGGTAAATGTGTTACTTCAAAGTTTTCAAAGAAATGATGGAAAAGGTAGGAAATATAGTCCAGTAACTTTTAAACTTGTTGATAAGGATGGACAGGAATACAGATGGTTTAGTATATCAGATCCTAATGAGTTGAAAACAGGATTTTTGGATAATGAGGAAAAGACAAGTGGAGATATTTATTTTCTTGTACCAAGTAATGAGGAACCAGAATATTTGATTTATACATCATATAACAGAAAGCACAAGAAGCTTACAGAAAAAATATTGTTAAAAAAGAATATAGAAGAAAAGAATAAGGAGTAATTAAATATGGATTCTATGCAATTAAGTGAAAATTTAAAATGTGGAATAGCAAATGAAGTTAAGGCAGCTTTAGAAAATAAAAATAGAACTATTGAAGATAGTCCATATAAAGAATATTTGTACGAGCTTTTAGAAAACAATGATCCATTCAATAAATATTATGATAAATATGATAAGAAGAGTGTTTTCGCTAAATTATATTTAATTGTTGTAGCTGTTGTTGTTATAGTAAGTTATGTTTGGGCAAAAATGGACCCTCAAATAGATTTTATTCGATTTACTATAGAATTTATAATTTTTGTAACATTTGCTATGGGATTTATTTCAATTTTTCCAATGGCAATTAAGAAAAAGAAAGCAATGAGACAGTACATACCAACAATAAAGAATAATTTAACTTCTTTACAAAATGAATTAGAAAATCCTACTATTACAAAGGAAAGAAGACAGTATATTTCATCACTACATTATATATGTAATTTTATTTATAGAAGAAATAAGTACACATTTGATCACTATAGATGCTAGCATTTTGTCGTGCAAAAGTTGTTGAATTTTTAGTTATTGTGTACTAAACTTAAGAAGAAATATGGTGGGAAAGCGAGGAACATTTAGATGAAAATTGTTAAAAAACGTTTTTTGAATTTATTTATAATGTTAATTTTTATAATTTCTTTAGTTGGTTGTGGATCGGCAGGTAGTTCACAAAAAAGTACAACAGAAAATAATTTAAGTTCAAATGCAGAAGTTAATGGAGAGTTGAAAGTACATTATATTGATGTTGGACAAGCTGATTCTATTTTAGTACAGCAAAAGGGTTTTAATATGTTAATTGATGCTGGAAACAATGATGATAGTGATTTAGTTGTAAGTTACTTAAAGAAAAAAGGTGTTAAAAAATTAGATTACATCATTGGTACTCATCCTCATGAAGATCATATTGGAGGTCTTGATGCTGCTATAAAAAATTTTGATGTAGGCACAATTTATATGCCAAAAGTAACTTCTACTACTAGAACATATAGAGATGTAATAACTGCTATAAAAAGTAAGGGTAAAAAAATTACTACACCTAAAGTTGGCTCTAATTTTAAACTTGGTGATGCAGTATGTACAATAGTAGCTCCAAACAGCCCGGAATATAAGGATGTAAATAATTATTCAATAGTTATGAAACTTAAATTTGGAAATAACAGCTTTATATTTACTGGCGATGCTGAAGATATAAGTGAAGATGAAATTTTAAGAACTCAATTAGATATTAGTGCGGATGTTTTAAAAGTAGGTCATCACGGCAGTAGTTCATCTACTACAGATGCTTTCTTGGCTAAAGTTAATCCTAAATATGCAGTTATAAGCTGTGGTAAGGACAATGATTATGGACATCCTCATAAACCAACAATGGACAAGCTTAAATCTAAAAATATACATGTGTATAGAACAGATGAATGTGGAACTATTGTTGCAACAAGTAATGGAACTAAAATAACTTTTGATAAGAAAACAGGGGATTATAAATATAGTGGAATTGGAAGTTCACATAAAAGTAGAAGCAGTAAAACACAAGTAAAAAAATATGGTGACAACGCTACAAACAATAATTACAAAATCTCTAATAATAACTCTACAAGTTCTAATAATACAAATTCTAATAGTAAAAAGACAGTGTATTTTACGCAGCATGGAAAATCTTATCACTTTAATAGAAATTGCAAAACTTTAAAAAGAAGTAAAAAGGTTTTACAAGGAACTTTGGAAGAAGCTATAAAGTTAGGACATAAAGATCCTTGCAACGAGTGTGCAGGCGGTAGGTAAATAGGGGACGGTTCATTAATTTAAGCTGTGATTTGCAGCAAAAATAAATGAACCGTCCCCCAATTTTTACTGCGTTGTGGTAAAATAAGGATAAAATAGGAAGGGGCTGACATCATGAAAAATTTAAAAAAAATTATTATTATTGTTATATGTGCTTTGATAGTTGGAGGTATTATGTACATTATATTACCAAAGAAAGGATTTTTAGGAGATTTGGTATTAAGTAAGTATAAAGGAAGTAATTTTAATTCAATAAGAGTAAATATAAATAGTGAAACTCCACACAAAGGTAACGGAGATTTTACGTGTAAAAATAAAGATAAAATCAATAAGTTTTTATCTTATTTAGATAAAGTTAAAGTTGTGGAATACGAGGAAAGTTTTGAATATTCTAAAAAAAGGATATATATAATTGATATAAATACTGAAGATGATAAAGAAATTAGGACGTGTGCAAATTTAACTATATGTGAAAAAAATTTACAACTTATTAATGTTGAGGATAAAGATGGTTTTGAGAGGACATATAAAGTGCTAAACAATGAATTTGATATGAAATATATTGAAGGTTTGAAATAATTATTATAGTATTAATAGAGTAGAATTTTTGTAGCAAATATAAGGGGCTGATATCATGAAAAATTCAAAAAAAATTATTATTATTGTTATATGTGCTTTGATAGTCGGAGGTATTGTGTACATTGTATCCCCAAAAAGAGGATATTTAGGAGATTTGGTATTGAGTGAATATAAAGGAAGTAATTTTAATGCAATAAGAGTAAATGGTTTCAATATGGATATAACTACAGGTAAAGTGAAGATTACAGATCAAGGTAAATTTACATGTAAAGATAAAGAGAAAATCAATAAGTTCTTATCTTATTTAGAGAAAATGAAAGTTGTAGAATATAAAAAAGGGTCTGTGTATTTTGGAAGTGGTGATGAATATACAGTTGATATAAGTACTGAAAATGATAAAGAAATTAGCGTATGTGCAAGTTTAAGTATATGTGATAAGGATTTACAGCTTATTTCTGTTAAAGATAAAGATGATGCTGAAAAGACATATAAAATTTTAAATGATGAATTTGATATGAAATATATTGAAGGATTGAAATAATTATTAAGGTGCTCTGTTTAATTCAGAGCACCTTAATTTGTTAAATAACTCAACTTTCGCAGTAAAAAAACACTTCTTAGCGAAGGGAAATGATATCTTGCGTAAGAAACATTTGAACAAAGTTTACAAGTTCTTAGCTTTACGAATTTGAAAAAAGTTATTTTTTAATTACTGATTCCTACGGAATATTAATTAAAAAATCTTTTTTCAATATGAGTAAAGCTTAGAACTTGTTACTGAAGTGAAAGGTTTCTAAGCAAGATATCATTTACCGTAGCGGCTATTTTTCACCTGCGAAAGTTGAGTTAAATAAATAAGCTTTTCTTAAATTTGAAACACACTTTTTTCAAATATTTATTGTTAGGAGTCATTCCTCACTGAAGATAATTTCATGATTTATTGTTTTTTTATGGGATTCGAATAATTACACATTGAAATAATGTCTTTTACAATTGATGCCATTTGTTTGGGAGATTTCTGCCCGCTGTCATTTAGCCACTGGATAAGGATACACATAAATCCGCCAGTGCTGAATGTCAAAGCGTACTGAATACTTTCTTTGGAAAAAGGCATATTTTTACCTTTTACCTCATAAAAAGCTTGAGGCAAAAGTTTATCAACCTTTGAAAGAAAAAGTGGAAGTAAGTTATGACGGTTAACGAGTGATAAAAAATCGATATGCTTTTTCATCACTGTAAAAAATATTCTGGCAACATTAGGCAAGGTTAAGTCTAGTTGCTTCCGAATAAGTGATTCGTATTCACACCAAATTTTGTAAAAATACCCTTCTATAATTTCATCCTTCGAGGAGTAGTTACGATAAAAAGTCCGTCTTGAAAGCCCAGCATTATCCGTAATTTCTTGTATTGTAATTTCATCATAATTTTCCGTTTGCATTAGTTTTAACAGAGCATTCTCCATCCACATTTTTGACTTATTAGATACTGGATTTCCTTTATTTTTATGGGGCATAATGTTTCCTCCTCTATCGTCACAAATCTTCTAATTTGTAGCTTTTGTACCATAATTATTGAATTTGATTCTCCATATATTATAATAGATAATGTCAATCGACACAAATGTGTCAATTAAAGGGGGGAATTTTATGAATACTATGAGTTTTATTGTCTGGATGCTTCCTATTATATTTATGCTTCATGACTTCGAAGAAATTATTATGGCAAAAGTATGGGGTAATCGCTATAGAAAAGCGATTAACACAACTTTCCCAAAAAGGCAGCCGTTTGGCTTAAATTATGTACATAACTGTCATACACCAACTTTTTCCATTGGAGTAGAAATTGTATTTTTGCTTCATTCACTTATTAGTTTATTTTCTGTAATCTTTCAAAATTATTTTCTTTGGTATGGTGATTTTTTGGGGTTTGCTTTACATTTAGTTTTTATTCATATGTTGATATGCATACGATTTAAACACTATGTGCCAGGAGTAATCACATCAATTATTTTTTTACTACCTAGTGTTTGGTTCTTATATACCGCTGAGAAGATATTACATTATGGTGTTAGTACAATTCTATTAGCGTGCTTGTTAGGAATTATACTAACTATTATTCTGATGCCAGCGCTTCACAAACTCATGGGGCCCTTGTCTAAATGGTTGTACAAATATTCACAAGTACAGGAAAAATAATAAGCAAATGAAACTGGGGGACGGTTCATTAATTTAAGCTGTAATTTGCAGTAAAAATAAATGAACCGTCCCTTAATATACTTAATATAAATAAACCTTTTTATATTTTTTTAAGAAAAATAATGAAACAAAAAGGGAACAAAATTCTGCAAAAGGAACTACTAACCATAATCCATTCAACTTAAAAAAGTTGGGTAATGACAAAAAACCTATAATGCAAAATAAAAAAGTTCTTGAAAAAGAAAGCAATGCTGAAATTTTTCCATTAGATAAAGCTGTAAATAGCCCAGATGCATAAATGTTTAATCCTGAAGCTAAAAATGAAAATGCAAAAATTTTTAATCCATTTAATGTTAGTTTATATACAATACTTGTTTCAGATATGAATATCTTAACAATAATTGGAGATAAAGAAAAACACAAAATAAATATTATTATTGAGGAGATTATAATAAAAATTTTTGAGTATAAATGATATTCCTTGATTTTCATTGAATTTTTAGCACCATAATTAAAACTAATAACAGGTGAAACACCGGCAATATGTCCTAAATACACTGATGTCATTACGAATTGAATAAACAATATTATTGTAATTGTTGCAACTCCATTTTCACCTGCATATTTAAGAGCTATATAATTAAAAAACAACGTAGTTATTGCAGAAGATAATTGAGTTACCATTTCAGATGAACCAATATATATAGTAGCTTTCAATAATCTTAAATCTAATGTTGGCTTAACGTATTTTAATGTAGATTTTTTACTTATAAAATATAAGGTGCATAAAACAGTTGAAGTAGCAGAGCCTATAAGGGTTGATAAAGCAGCACCTTTAATACCTAAATTTAATTGATATATGAATACATAATTAAGTATCAAATCAATTAAACCACCTAATAAAGAAGCTAATAGACTAAAGTTAAAGGCACCATCTACTCTTGTAAAATACTCAAAAACTGTTTTAAGTATGTAAAATGGAGCACATATTAAAATAATTATTCCATAGCTCTTACAATAATTCATTAAAGTTTTTGTAGCGCCTAAAAGAGTAAATAAATTTTCATTAAACAAAAGTCCTACAACACTAAAAATAATCCCAATTATTAAAGAAAATAAAAGAATTATGGTAAATCTATTATTAGCTTCTTTTAAATTATTTTTTCCCAATGAAATAGATATTAAAGCACTACCGCCAGTTGCAAACATAATACCTATACCACACAACAGGTTAATCATGGGAAGTATAATGTTAATACTAGCTAAGGCATTAGAACCAATTTTGCGAGATACAAATACTCCATCCATGATTGTATATAATGATAAAAAAAGCATAGATAAGATTGGTGGATAAATAAATTTAAAGAATTCCTTAAATGATGTTTTTTGAGAAAATGTATTTTCCATAGATACTCCTCCTTACTTTAAATATTTACTAATATAATAATAGGATATATAGTAACTATATAGGCAAGAATTTTTTGAAAGGAATTGAAAATATGAAAGAGAAAGAGTATTTTTCCACAGGAGAATTTGCAAAGTTAGCAAATGTGTCTAAGCAAACTTTGATTTATTATGATAAATCTGGTGTTTTTTCTCCAGTGTATAAGGATGAAAATAACTTCAGATATTATTCTTTGAGCCAATTTGAGGCATTAGATACATTAATAAGTTTAAAGGAAATAGGGGTTCCACTAAAAGAAATCAAGTCATATCTAAGTAATAAAGATATTGAAAGTTTAGTAGGGTTACTTAAGAAAAAAAGTCAATTAATAAATAAGCAAATTGATAGGCTAAGACATATTAGTAGCAAAATAAAAAATAAATCCTTAAGGCTAGAAAAAGCTATAAATCAGCGATTTAACACGGAACCTTATTTTATACAGTGTAATCCTAGATATATTTTGACTTCTAATGTTAAGAGCGATGATTATAAAAAAATAATGGCAAAAATTATTGAGTTTATTAAGGAATGTAAAAATAAAGAGGAATTTGATAATGGAAATTCTATTGGAGGTATTATAAGAAAAGAAGATATACTTAAAGGAAAGTTTAATAAAATAAAGGCTATTTTTATTATGCTAAACAGTAAAATTATAAATGATCATGCTAATGTTAAACCAAGGGGGATTTATGCATGTATTAATCATATAGGAGGTTATGACACAACACATATTTCTTATAAAAAGCTGATGAATTTTATAGAAAAGAGTGGATATGAAATTATAGGAGATGCTTATGAGAATGAACTTATAGGATATCTTTCAGCTAAATCACAGAATGAATATTTAATAGAGATATCTATACAAGTACAAAAATTAAATATCACAAAAAATTATAAATGTAATAAGAAAAACTAATAATGATTTGTTGTTTCCTATTTTATGGTAAAATAAATATAGAATGGGAAGGGGCTGATATTATGAAAAATTTAAAAAGTATTATCATTATTGTGATATTTGTTTTGATAATTGGAGGTATTGTGTACATTGTATCTCCCAAAAGAGGATATCTTGGGAATTTAGTATTAAGTGGATACAAAAGAAGTAATTTAAACGCAATAAGATTAAGTATAAGTGGACAAAATCCATATAAACATAAAGGTTATTTTACGTGTAAAGATAAGGATAAAATTAATAATTTTCTATCTTATTTAGATAAAGTTAAAGTTTTGGAATGCAAGGAAAATATTCTATATCCTAAAAGTGGGGATGAATATGTGGTTGATATAAGTGCTGAGGATGATAAAGAAATTGTCATATGTGCAAGTTTGGATATATATAGTGAAGATTTACAATTTATCAATGTTGAAGATAAATATGGTGTCGAAAAGACATATAAAATCCTAAACAATAAATTTGATACGAAATATATTAAAGAATTGAAATAATTATTATAATTAAATCTATTATATAGGGAGGAAATTGAATGAATTTATTGGGAACACAAATTATAGAAACAAAAAGGATTGTTCTTAGAAAACTTGTAATAGAAGATGCAGAAAATATATTTAAAAATTGGGCAAGCTTAGAAGAGACTATGAAATATTTACCTTGGGAACCAAGTAAATCAATTGAGCAGGTAAAGGTTAGATTACAAAACTGGATTAATTTATATTCTAATAATACCTTTTTTCAGTGGGGAATTGAATTAAAAAGTAGTAAAGAGTTAATAGGTATAATTAATTTGCATGAAGTGGATGTAAATAATCAATCTGCGGAGACTTCTTACATATTGGCAAAAAAATATTGGAATAAGGGCTTTATGACAGAAGCACTACAAGCAGTTTTAAACTTTGGATTCGAAGATATTGGTTTAAATAGAATAAATGCAGAGTATTATGATGGAAATATTTCTTCTGAAAAAGTTATGTTGAAAAACAATTTACAGTATGAAGGTGTTGCTAAAGAAAAGTATTTAAAGAAGGGGAAGTTTTACAATGCGATACAATATGCTTTGACTAAAAAAGAATGGGAAAAGTGGAGCTAATGACAAAACTCCATCTTAATAAATTTATCTGAACCTACTAATGTATTCTTATTTTTACATTACCAAGGTCGTTTGTGCTTTAACCAGCCTTGTTTTTCCCAATATTCTCTATCATTAGGAAGCATAGTAATTTTTTTGTGTAAAAAGCGTGCAAAATAAAAAAGAGATTTTACCTTTAAACTAGGTTTTACATTATTACGTTTATGTAGAATTTTAGAAGACAATTTTGCTACATCATTTTCAATTTTTTCTTTCTTTTTTTCTGATACACCTTTCCAGTCTAATGAAGCAACTGCCTTGCCGTAAGTGAATGTTTTGCCCACTCCCCAAAAGTTCAAGCTATCCACAATATCTTTATTGGTTGATTTCATTCCAGCACCTGCAGCAGTTGATATGACTAATGCCATCTTGGAAAACATAGCTTTGTTAGGACGATGTACCATCCATTGAAATCCAAAATGATCAAGGAATGCTTTCATCTGTCCAGTCACATGAAAAACATATACAGGGCTTGAAAAAATAATTAAATCAGCCTTTTCAATTGCTTCTTTGATTGGATTGATTTTACTATAGTGAGGACACGTTTTTTCACCATTAATAAAACAGGAACCGCATCCGCAGCAAAAATTTGGCATGTCTTTAGGAAGAAAGAATTCTGTAACTTCACTTGTTTCTGGTTTTAGTTTTTCTAAAAATAATTGAGAAATATGATAAGTGCTACCTTTATGTTCTGTACCGTACACTGCTGCAATTTTCACAAAACTCACCTCCGAAGAAATATAAAGAGCATTAGTATTTTTCCCTAATTTTATCATAAAACTATGTTTTAACATAAAACTTTACTTATATAATACATAGTTCAAGCATTTTTTTATCAACTTCATCAAAATATCCCATGTCGTTTTCTAAATCTCAAAGCATAATTTTGTTCATTTCATCTTAATTATAACATTAATTCTTAAATTATGTAATAAATAGACATATATTGATTATATTTACACAAAGATTTACCTTGTCTATAATCTTTAGATTTTCTTTATTATTTATTTTTTTTTACTTGATTTTTGTTATCTATAATGGAAATGTGGCATCAAGTATAGACAATGAAAGTTGATAGTTAACAGTTCAACTATTAATTTTTTCATTAGATTGGAGGCAAAAAGATGAATGTTCTTGAGGTTAAGGATATTTACAAAAGAATTGGTAAAAAAGAAATAATAAAAGGAGTAAATTTATCTGTAAAGGCTGGAGAAATATTTGGATTTTTAGGGCCTAACGGAGCAGGAAAAACCACTACAATAAGAATGCTAGTAGGACTTATAGCTCCAAATAAAGGAACAATTAAGATAATGGGAAAAGATGTACAAAAACAAAGAAATGAAGCATTAAGAAATGTAGGATGTATAGTTGAAAATCCAGATATGTATAACGATTTTACAGGAATGCAGAACTTAAGATTTTATGCAGATATGTATGGGGACATATCTCAAAAAAGAATAGATGAAGTGGTAGAACTTATAGGATTAAGTGAGAGAATTAACGATAAAGTAAAAAAATATTCCCTGGGAATGAAACAAAGATTAGGACTAGGACAAGCTATATTAGCAAAGCCTAAGCTCTTGATATTAGACGAGCCAACAAATGGGTTAGATCCTATTGGTATGCATGATTTTAAAGAAATAATAAAACGTGCAGCTAAAGAAAATAATAGTGCTGTTTTTATATCTTCACATATTTTAGCAGAAATTGAGCAAGTATGTACTAGCTTTGCAGTTATAGATAAAGGAGTTATACAAGCTGTAGAATCTGTTTCAACAAAAGCTTGTGATATTGAAAAATTAAAAATATATAGTGGGGAATGTGATAAGTTAGTTAAGTTATTTTCAACTTTAGATTTTATAAATAATATTGATTTTGACGAAAATTGCTTAATGATTAATATAAAATCAGGAAATTTTTCAAAAGTGATAAAAGAAATAGGCAAAAATGATATTAATATTGATGATATTTATAAGATACAAGACAGTCTTGAGGATAAATTCATAAAGATATTAGAAGGGGAGAATTAAGGTGGGTAAATTAATAAAAAATGAGATAAAAAAAATTATACTTTCTAAAAAATATATGGTTGTTATGGCTGTATTACTGTTTTTATATGTTGGTATAACTTTTTTAGTGTGTAGAGATGTAATGAAAGCAACTCCAGAAGCAAGTTTGAATAGGAGTAAAGAATATGTTCAATATTTAAATAAAGAAAAACAAGACAAAAACATTTCGAAAGAAAGAAAAAATGAGATAGAGTATAAATTGAAGGAGATAGAATATCGTAATAAAAATTTGCAATTTGAAATAAAAAATAGAGATATGGATTGGCATAAAAAACTTAAGAAAGAAAATGAATTACTACAAGAAAAAATTAAAAGCTCAAACTCAAAAGAGTGTGATAGACAGCTTCCACAATATATACAGAGACTTAAACTAAATGAATACTATTTAAAAAACAATATAAAACCCACAGAAAATTATGAAATAAATGCATTTAACATTATGTCAAAAGTAAATGTTATATTTTATATGTTAATAGCTGCATTGATTATTGCAGTAATAACTTCTGATTCTGTATCAGGAGAGTTTAATCCAGCTACAATAAAATTATTAGTAACAAAACCAGTTTCAAGACAAAAAATATTATTTTCTAAATTTGTATCATCAATTATAGTATGTGCGCTTTCATTTATAATTTTAAAACTTATAGTATTTTTAGTTATTGGAGTTATACTTAGCTTTGGAAACTATAAAGAACCTATTGCTTTTTATACAAAGTATATTAATGATGAAGAGTTAATTGCTAAGGTAGGTTTTGGTGTGAAACCAGATATAAATAGTATAAAGATATATTCATTACTCAAATTTATATTATTAAGTGGAGGATTCAGTTTGCTTTTTATAATAACTTGTGTATCAATAAATTTGTTGATTTCTACAATAACTAAAAAGAATGCTAATTCCTTGGGAATGAGTGTAATATTAGCTGTTGTAACATCTATAATAAGCATGTCTCAATTAAGGGGTGGTAAAAATCCAATAATACATAGTATTGCACCTTATCTTTTTTCAACATACAGCAGTGGAGAATATATTGTTGCGGGGCAGGTAACAGAATTTTTGGGCGTATTTGTAAATAACCATTTTGCCATATTAGTTCTTTTAGTATGGACTGTAGTGTGCTATGGGATGACTAATTTTATATTTACTAAAAAAGATATAATGTAGTGTCAGTATTTTAATGTAAGAGGTTATTTATATATGTGATTACAAATTTATAACTCAACTTTTGTAGTAAAAAAATACTGTTTAGCGAAGGAAAATGATATATTGTGTGAGAAATATTTGAAGCTAAGTTTTAAATTATTATTATGTTAAGAAAAACTTATTGATTTAATGTAGCGAGTTTGAGTTTTATTTATGCCATAGAATATATATTTTGCCAGCAAATAAAAATCGTATAAGATTAAGGAATCTTTGAACGACATTTACGTACTCTTAGTCTTACGAATTTGAAAAAAGTAATTTTTAAATTACTAATTCCTTTGGAATATTAATTTAAAAATCTTTTTTCAACATGAGTAAGACTTAGAGTACGTTATGGAAGTGAATGATTCCTGTTCTTATACCGATTTTTATTTGCTGGCTGCATATACTTAAGGCAAAGAATTACTTTGTGAAGTGAAAGGTTTCAGATCAAGATATCATTTCTCGCAGCGTATATTCTAATATAAGGGCTTATTTGGTATAATTGGATATGTTGATTGGGGGAATAAACATGAGTTATAAGATACTAATAGTAGATGATGATGAATCAATAGTGGATTTTTTATCAATATTTTTGAAGAAAGATGGGTATGAAGTGAGTGTTTCTTATAATGGAGAAAGTGCTTTGAATAAAATTAAAAATCAACAGTTTGATTTAATATTAATGGATATAATGATGCCTAAAATGGATGGTATTACTGCTATTAAAAATATAAGAAAAATATCAACTATTCCTATAATATTTCTAACTGCCAAAGACAACCAACAGGATAAAATAAAAGGTTTCATTTCTGGATGTGATGATTATATAACAAAACCTTTTGATTTAGTTGAACTTTCTTTAAGAATATCTGCAATACTAAGAAGGGTGAATGTTCAGGAAAGTGATGAAAATAAAGAAATTATAAGAGTAAAAGATTTAAATTTAAATCTCAAGGAGCATACTTTATATAGGGATAAAAAAGAAATACAGCTTACTCCAAAAGAATTTGATATTTTGTACTTGCTTTCCAAAAACAAAGGAAGGGTTTTTTCTTCTAATGAAATATATGAGAGAATATGGGAAGAAAAATTTTTGGAAAGTGATAATAGTGTTTTAACTCATATTAGAAATTTAAGGGAAAAGCTAAATGACAGTGTAAAAAATTCCAAATATATTAAAACTGTCTGGGGAGTTGGGTATAAAATTGAAAAGGAAATTTAGAATTGGATTGACTTTTGAAGTATTTATATTATTTATTATAGCTTTAATTATTACAGTTACATGTTTACCTAAAATGCTTTCTGTTTTAAATATTTCAGAGGAAAGTATAAATCAATGGGCGTTTCCATCAAAATATAAAGATGAAGTTATATTAAAACAATATAAAAAAGGATTAGGACAGCGTGTAGATAGATTTATAAAAGAAAATCTAAGTGATATTAAATCGTCTAAAAATATAAATAAAAATATGAATAAAAAACTGAAAGATTCTTTTCCTTATTATTTTAACGGAAAAACATTAGTATATATTGTTAATTCTAAAGGGAAAATAATAAATTCTAATATAGAAGAAAAAATTTATAGTATACAAACTTCTATGTTAAAGAAAAGTTTAGAAGTAACACATTGTAATTCTGAAATGATGAGAGTTATAGAAGTAAAAAAAATAAATAATGATTTATATGTAGTAGTTATACATGATGGTACTGTAGTTGGTGGTTTTCTAATGATGTGTATTTCCATAATTGTGTTCATGATTATATTCTTATTATTTGTGAAAGGAAGGCTAAGGTATATTTTACATATTGAAAGAGGGATAGGTAAACTTTATTCTTCTGAATTTAAAGAAAAAATACCATTAAAATATAACAATGAACTTACATCGTTAGCTGTGTCAATAAATGATATGGGGGAAAAGATAAGGAAAAGTGATGAAAAAGAAAAAGAGATTTTGCTAAATATATCTCATGATTTAAGGACACCTTTAACCTCTATATTAGGATTTTTAAATCTTATTAAACAACGAAAATATGATGATGAGGAAGAAAAGGAAAGATATATAGATATTATTGAAGAAAAAAGTTTATATTTAAAAACTCTTATAGATGAATTTTTCGATTTTTCAAAGCTTAAATGGAAAAATGATGAATTAAATAAGCAAAATATAAAATTACAGGAATTACTACGTCAAGTTATTGAAGGTTTTTCTCCTCAACTAAAGGAAAAGCAAATTGAAATATGTATGGATTTTGGTGAAAAGCCGCTGTACTATGAGGTTGACATAGATAAGTTTATAAGAGCATTAGAAAATATTTTGAGTAATGCTATAAGATACAGTGCTAAAAATACAGAAATTAATATAAACTTATATGAAAATAAAGGCAGCATAACAATGGAGTTTTGGAATGTTACAGAGGAAAAAATAAAAGAAGATGAAGTGAAATTTTTGGTTAATAGATTTTATAAAAGAGATTCCTCAAGAAGTAGTAAAGGAGCAGGACTTGGACTAGCTATATCTTTAGAAATAGTTAAACTGCATAAAGGAACTTTAGAGACTGTACTTAAGGATGATAGATTAGGGATCATAATTAAATTTTAGAAAATATAAGGGACGATTCATTAATTTAAGCTACAGTTTGAAGCTTAAATTAATAAACCGTCCCTTATATATTACTTTTATTTTTTATAAAATTTTCAAATATATACAAATTTATCGTAAAATCTTGTATAATAAAGATATGCTTTGTTTTTATTTGTATATATAGGTAATTATTTATAAAAAAATAATGTATTATCATATTATGAAAAATAATATAAAATTAACTTAACTTTTGCAGTAAGAAAATACTATTTAGTGAAGGAAAAATTATAGGTTGAGTAAATAGCTAACAGTTGATATAGGAAAGTGAATGTTGATTTTTACTTTAATAAAAATCTTAAATTTTATATATTAGTTATTTTGTCTTAAGGTAAAATTTGCTTAACTTGTTACTTATCACTTGCAACTTGTCACTAAATTGAAAGGTTTCTAAGCAAGATATCATTTCACGCAGCGGAGATTTTTCATCTGCGAAAGGTGAGTTAATTATTCCAATAAGGGGTGAGGATTTAATGAAAAAGTATCTTAGAGATTTACCAATTGTAAAAAAAATAGTATGGACAGTTTGTAATATAATTTTATTTATACTGATAATAGGGATAGCAGGAATTTCTGCGTCATATGCCTCGAACAAAAGTGATGGGTTATTTTTTAGTAATTCAAATATAATAATCATTGTATTTACAGTTATCAGTATATTATATTTAATAGCCATTACTTTTGTATTAAAAAATAGTTTTATTACTCCATTAATGGAGATTAAGGAGTCTGCTGAAAGAATGGCTAAATATGATTTTTCATGTCCAATTGAGGTTAAAAGAAAAGATGAATTTGGACAAACAGCAGTGGCTTTAAATACTGCACATGAAAATATAAGAGAACTTATAGAACAAATAATGAAAAATTCTGAGGATATGAGTGCAGCTTCTGAAGAACTTTCAGAAGTATTAAAACAAGTAACATCTAAAATGAAAATGGTGGATAGTTCATCAGAGGAAATAAATAAAACTTTTGGAGAAGCAAGTGCTTCATCAGAGGAAATAACTGCATCCATAGAGGAAGTTAATTCTAGTATGGAAGAACTATCTTCAAAAGCAGCTAAAGGCAGTGATAATGTTGAGAAGATTAAAAGTAGAGCTAAAACTGTTCAGGTAAATAGTAAAAGTGCATTACAAGAAACAGAGAGTATTTATAATGAAAAAGAAAAAAATATATTAAAAGCTATAGAAGATGGAAAAGTTGTAGATGAAATAAAAATTATGGCTAATGCAATTGCCTCAATTGCACAACAGACTAATTTACTTGCATTAAATGCAGCTATTGAAGCTGCAAGAGCAGGAGAACAAGGAAAAGGATTTTCCGTAGTTGCAGAAGAAGTAAGAAAACTTGCAGAACAATCAGCAGAAACCGTAAAAACTATTCAAGATACTATAGAAAAAGTTGAGCATGCTTTTAATAATTTATCTGGAAATAGTAATGAATTACTTCAATTTATTGTAAAACAAATAAATCCTATTTTATACAAATATGAAGAGGTAGGAAAACAATATGATGAAGACGGAAAATTTGTAAGCTCAATATCAGAAGAAATTGCATCAATGTCAGAACAAGTGGGAGCCTCAATAAATCAGATTAGCGATACGGTTCAAAACCTTACTCAAAATTCTCAAAATTCTTCTGAACATATAGGAAATATTAAAATTAATGTTGATGAAACAACAAATTCTATACAACAAGCATCACAAGCATCACAAAATCAAGCAGAGTTTGCTCAAAATCTTAATGAATTGGTACAGAAATTTAAAATTTAGGTGAAGAAAACTGAAGGACGGGTAAAAGATAAAGTAAAAAGTAAAGAGAAGAAAGTAGAAATAAGGAAGATTTTCAGAAGCTTAACACATATTTATAAAAAATATAAATTGAGAGCAAGGGATTGAATATTAAAGGAAAATATAGGGGACACATGATTAATTTAAACTGTAATTTGCAGGTAAAATAAATGATGTGTCCCTTTGATTTTACTTTAAAAACAAATGAATAGTCCCTAAATATTTACATTAATCATTTTCAAATATTAATTTATAGTTCTTATTTTCTACTGTAAATATTTTTTCAATATCCTCAGAAACTATATCTTTAATATTGCCATCAAAACTAAATTTAGCTCCAATGCCACAGTTAGAACTTAATTTTCTAGGAACAGGCATAAGTTCGCAAGGATATCCATTACTTTTTATAAACCTATCATATTTTATTGCTCCTGAATGGGTGTAAAATAAAGCCATATAATTCATACTTTATCTCCTCGCTATTAATTTAACAAAATCTTCTTCTACTTTAACCTCAACACTATATCCAGCTTTTTTTAAAAATCTTGGAACATTGTTTTTTGGTGCTCCATTGTCAACTAACATTTCAAATTCGCTAGGATTTTCAGCTGTTGCCTTTTTAGCTATTAATACTGGCTGAGGACATGACATACCTCTAGCATCAATTTGCTTCAACATTAACATCCCCTTTCGCTTTAAATTTAACTTCTTTTTGAACATTATAGTAAGAAATAGCTAATGTCACAATTAGACCAATTATAACAGCAATTTTACCATTTGGTGTTGGACCTTTGCCACTTGAAGCAAGTGCAAAATTGTGACAAAATGCTGCTCCAACAAACATACCTAAAACAGCCATTACTGAATCTATATTACCTTCAGCTGATAATATAAGTTGTCTCATAGGACATCCGCCTAAAAGAACACTGCCCCATCCAGCTACAAACATTCCTAAGAAATTCCATAATGCGTCATTATGAGAAGCTGGTTGACCTACAAAACCTAATTTAAAATTACCAAATATTAAATTCCCAATTAGTGCAAATACAAAAATAGAAATGAATCCTGAAATTAAATAATTATCTTTAAATAATATCAAATCTCTAATTCCACCAACCATACAAAGTCTTGTTCTTTGAGCTAATATACCTACAACTAATCCTACAATTAAAGCAATCCATATTGGTGCATGTTTACCTTTTAGAGTAATAAATGCTGGTGCAGCTAAAAGTAATAGTAAAAGTCCAATAGTTATGATTGGAAATAAATATCCTTCAAATTTATTTAATTTATAATTTCTTTTTAAGGTAAAACCTTTATTTAAAAATACAATACCAGCTCCTATGCCTACTGCAAAACCAGCAAGTCCAACTAAAGCATTTAAATCTCCGCCCCCAAGTCTTAATACCATTCTCAATGGACATCCTAAAAATACAAGTGCGCCTACCATGACAATAAAACCAAGTATAAATCTTATAAATGGTGATGAACCACCTTTTACATTAAATTCTTTTCCTGCAATAGACATTATAAATGCGCCGAGTATAATGCCTATAACTTCAGGTCTTATAAAACTTAGTTTTGCAACAGAATGCATACCTAAGGCTCCAGCAGTATCTCTAATAAAGCAGGCAATACATATTCCCATATTACCTGGATTACCCATATAAACTAGAAGTGCTGCAAGAAATCCAACTATTGCTCCGGTTAAAATAATTCCTTTTTTTTCAGACATATAGACAACCTCCCTAATTATTATTTTGATAATTATTCCTAATACATCTTAACTATACCAACTGTATAAAATTATGTTAAATAGAAAATTGTGATAGATAAAGCTTCATCTATGGAAAATTTATATTATATTTTAGTATAAACTGTTGTAAAATAGACATATACCCATAATATTATTTATGGAAGTGAACGATATTTACTGCAGTAGTTATTTTTATTTGCAAAAGTTAAGTACTCAACTTTCGCAGTACAAAAATACTGTCTAGCGAAGGAAAATGATATATTGCGTAAGAAACATTTAGTATCAATTAAAAATTAATAATTAAAAATTAATAATAAAGGTTGATTTTTGCTTTATCAAAAATCTTAAATTATATGTTAGTTATTTTGCCCTAAGGCAAAATTTCCTTAATTATTAAGTATTCATTATTAACTATTAATTATCTTTAAAATGAAAGGTTTCTGAGCAAGATATCATTTCCCGTAGCGGCTATTTTTTACCTGCGAAAGTTGAATTAAGTAATAATAATTTATTTGTAGTTAAAAATGAAGAATGAAAAGTTGAAGGTAAAGAAAAAGTTATATTATATGTGTATAAGTTTTAATTTGAAGGAGTGATACAAGTGAAAGGAATATATCTTGATAATGGAGCAACATCTTTTCCTAAAGCACCAGGTGTAGCAGAGAGTATTTCAAATTATTTAATTAATATAGGGTGTAGTGTTAATAGAGGAGCTTATACAAATTCTTATACTGCAGAAGGAGTTGTGTATGAAACACGTGAACTTATATGTAAACTTTTTAAATTCCACAAGCCTGAAAACGTTGTATTCACAAAAAACATTACAGAAAGTTTAAATATAATTATTAAAGGACTTCTTAATTCAGGAGATCATGTAATCGTATCTTCAATGGAACATAATGCAGTAATGCGCCCTTTAACTTCTTTACAATCTAAAGGAGTAGAATTTTCTAGAGTTCAATGCGATAAATTTGGACAACTAAACTCTAATGATATAAAGCCATTAATAAAACATAATACAAAAGCTGTTATAATGACAAATGCTTCAAATGTCTGTGGTACAATTTTGCCACTTAAAGATATAGGAAAAATTTGTAGAGAAAATAAGCTTTTCTTTATAATTGATTGCGCACAAACGGCAGGTTTTTGTGATATGGATTTTAAAGAACTTAATGCTCATGCTATTGCTTTTACAGGACATAAAAGCCTTTTAGGGCCTCAAGGTACTGGTGGCTTTTTAATAAGTGATGAGTTTATACCTTATGTAAAGCCTCTTATAGAGGGAGGTACTGGAAGTTTATCAGAAGAGGAAAAACAGCCAGATTATATGCCGGATAAATATGA
The DNA here is from genome assembly GCF_042688525.2 of Haloimpatiens myeolchijeotgali. GTDB lineage: Bacteria > Bacillota > Clostridia > Clostridiales > Clostridiaceae > Haloimpatiens. Next base: position 3,185,683 of record NZ_JBHWAB010000001.1, on the reverse strand, counting down.
AGGGGGAACACCTAACACTTGTGGAATATTTGGACTTAATGCTGCTTTAAAGTACATACTAAATACAGGAACAGAAAATATACGCGAAAAAGAGCTTGAACTTGTAAAAATATTTATCGACGGAATAGAAACTATTCCAGAAGCTAAGTTAATTGGATTAGATAATATTACTAATAGAACTGGGGTAGTTTCTTTGGATTTTAAACTTTTTGATAATGCTATTATTTCTCATTTACTTTCTTCACAATACAACATAATGACTAGATGTGGTCTTCATTGTGCACCATCAGCTCATAAAACTCTTGGAACATTTCCTCAAGGAACTGTAAGATTCAGTTTTAGTCACTTTAATACAGTTGAAGAAGTAAATTTTACGTTAGATTCTATAAAAAAATGCATAGAAAAAATAAAAAACGAGTGATTTTTTAAGGAAAACCATTGGTTTTCCTTAATTTTGATTTATTAAACATAGTTTAGCTTTTTAATATTTTACATCTGTTAACTTGTCAATTAATAGTTTTTGAAATTTTAATGGTTCTTCAAAAGGTATACAATGAGCTGAATTATTAAACCATATAATTTCCTTGAAGGGAGCTGTCAATTTATTAAAATATTTTTCAGCTATTTCAAATGGAACTGTATAATCGTATTTTCCAAGTAAAAAATAAACTGGTACATTTAACTTTGGAACAAGGTTTAAAAGATTTAAGTTTGAAACTTCTTCCCACATTGTTTTCATTGAATATGAGTTTCCTTTTATAAATTTATATGCATCTGCAATAGTGTATTCTGATGATATAAGAAAATTTAACATAAACTGTTTCATATCAAATTTATAAAGCTTTCCTCCAAATCTATTTGTCCACCTACTTCTAATTCTCATGGAGTTAATAAGCTTATTATAAGGAGGTTCACCAATTTTTTTTAGTTGTTTGATTGCTCTAATATTATTAGTTTTATGAGCATAATTATAAACATATTCATAAGCTATTTTTTCATTTTCCTGCATGTCTCCTATTTGTCCTATGCCTACATATGTTTGAATTAATTGAGGATATTTGTCAGCAACTAATATTCCCAAACCACTTCCCCAAGAATGTCCCACTAAAAATATTTTCTTCTTGTTATATGTATTTAGCAAATAATATATCAATTCTTTTGTATCATTAACAAAATTCTTAACAGTCATTGTATTTTTAGGTATATCCTTTGAATAAGACAAGCCTGCCCCTCGTTGGTCCCAGTTTACCACTATAAAGTTTTCTTCTAATTTGGAAAAATATGCTTTTGAAACAGCAATTTGTGCCGAACCAGGACCACCATGTAAAAATAATAGGATTGGATTATCTCTGTTTTTACCTCTAATTAAAATCCATTGTTCAATTCCGCCAATTTCAATCTTTTTTAATTCATACACACTATTTTTATCTCTATTTTTAGAATATGTGCTTCTCCAAAATAACATGTTTATTTCCCCCTATTGCTGTAACATTAATTTCAATATATGTATATAGTTAGATTAATATTGATTTTCTTTTCTTAAAAGTAATTATCTATGTGTAAAAAAAGTAATTATCTTTGTATAAAACATGGTAAATGTACCATGTTCATATATTTATAATTGCTTACAGTTTAATGAAAAGTCAATATATTGATGATATACGAATATTTAAAATAAAGATTTTACATTTACCACAATGCAAATTTTTATGTTACATACATGTTTTAATTATAGGATATCCTCATTAATTATAGGATATCCCCAAATATATATCAATTTTCAACAATTATTAAAACATAGCAAAAATAAATGAACTGTCCCCAGAGTTTTATAATATATTTATTTATATTGTAAAAACATAAAAATATAATTATATGCTATATATTGATTATATTGAAAAATATATGATATTATGTTAATGATTATAAAATAAGGAGGGAATAAAATGGCATTTTGTCATAATTGTGGAGCAAAAATTGAAGATGGAGATTTGTTTTGTATGTCCTGTGGAGCAAAACAAATTCAAGAATCAACACAAGAAGAAGTTGAAGAAGAAGTTGAAGAAGAATTAAAACAGAAAAGTTTAAAACAAGAACAGGTTAAAGGAGATGTCAAACAAGAAAATTTAAAACAAGAAAATGTTAAAGAAGGACAAGCAGAACAACAAAGAGAGCAAGTAAAACCAGATGAACAAAAGGATAATGGGTATAAGCAAAATTATAAAGGTTATACAAAAAATAAGAATGTGTCAAATAATAGAAAAAACATATCTTTTACAGACAACATATTTACAAAAATGCTTATAAAACCAGTAACAACATCAAAAGAGTTTGTTGAAAATGGTAATAAAAATACCATAATAGAATTATCTGTTATTATGATACTTTTACAAGGGTTAATTGGTGTTTGGAAATTAAATCAAATTTTTAATTGTTTACAAAAAAGTGTTATAGGTTTTATTGAAAAAATAAATAATTTTATGAATTTATTTGGGACAAGTTCTAACAATGATTTTGTGGGCTCTAGTGGAATTACAGATATAACTAATGAGTTTAATAAGGTTAGGGCATTTTTAAGATTACCTTATGGAAAAATATTTATAGAGAGTTGTTTACTTATAATTGTTGCAGTTATTATAATATTTTTAGTTACATATATAGCTTCTAATATGTTGTCAAAAGTAAAAATTCAAGTGTCTAGAATATATAAAATTGCATTAATTTCTATTGTACCAATGGTTTATTTTGAAATATTAGCTATTATATTCTCATACATCTCATCTTTAATTGGTATAGTAATATTTGCATCAGGAATCATTGTTTCATTAGTTTGTTTAGGAATTTTAATTAAAGAAAAATTACCTATTGATGAAAATCATAGTGTATTTATTGTTGCATTAATATATATATTAGTAAGTATTTGTATCTTTGTATGTTGTGGAAAAATTATATATGCTCATATTACTGATATTATTCAATCAATAAGAGATATTATATTAGATTTGAAAGTATATTAGGGTAGTGAAGGAAAATGATATCTTGTATCAAGTGATAAGTGACAGTTGACAGTTCACAGGTCACAGTTGATAGAGGAAAGTTGAGCAAATAATTAATTATTTTGGAGGTTGCAAATATGAAATTTTGTACTAAATGTGGTACTGAATTAGAGGAAGGGCAAAGTGTTTGTCCAAAATGTGGATATAATTTAAACCAAAGGAAAAGTGAAATAAAAGAAGAAGATACAAACAATAAAAGTTTTACAGATGCTAGTGAAGAAAAAAATGTAAACGCCAATGAAGATGAATATGTTGATGAATCTGCAAAATATAGTTGTAGATTTTCTAAAAAATTCAAAATAAGTCTTATAGGAATTGCAGTTATTGCGGCATTATTAATTACATTTTTTGTAGTAGAAAATTCACTTTCAAAACCATCTAAGACAGTTTTGAAATTTGAAAAAGCTATTAAATCAAATAATCAAACTGAAGTTAGTAATATGCTTTGTTGTGAGGAGAGCAGATTAAAAATAGATAAAAACAATATTTCATCAATGATGTTGTATTTAAAACAAAATCCGTCTAAGTTAAAAGCAGCAATACAAGATTTGAAAAATGAAGCTATAAAAATAGAAAAATTTAAAGATATGAATGTTTTTAATAGAAAAGATTCTAAAAATATATTTAATGTTGAGTTGGTAGATAAGAAATTAGGCTTTTTCCCTATTTATAAAATCAATATAAAGCCAACTTTTATTAAGGTGAATGCTGGCATAAAAGGGGTGGAATTTTTACTGGATAATAAAAAGATAGGAAAAAGTGATGTAGATAACTTTAGTAAAAAATTTGGCCCTTTTATACCAGGAAAATATAAGCTATTAGCAAAATATAAAGGTAAATATACATCTTTAAGTGAGAATTATGATATTGATACTATTAATAGTGAAAATGATACAGTAAGTATTAATGTATTAAAAAATCTTAGTTACATAAAAGTAGAAAGTGAGTATCCAGAAGCAAAAATTTTTGTAGATGGTAGAGATACAGGTATTACAATAAAGAATGCTAAAAATTTTGGACCTTTAAAAAAAGATGCAAAGGTGTATGCTATTATTAAAAAAGGCGGTCATAATTTAAAAAGTAATGAATGTACAGTAGATCAAAGTGAGAATAGCATTTATTTAGACTTTTCAGAAGCTGAAGCTAAGATGGATAATGCTATGGAACAACTTACTGAACTTATGAATAATTATACAGAGTATTTTACAGAAGCTGTAAACATGGATGATTTTTCATTGGTAGAACCATATATGTATCCTGGCAGTAAGTTATATAATGATCAGATAAAATATATTCATAATACCTATGAAGAGGGAATAAGTGAATATGTAATGTCATTAAGAGTGCTTTCTTATAATTTAAGTCAAGATAATAAATCAGGAACTGTAGTTACACAAGAGGTTTATAGGATTGATAAAGATGGAGATAGTTCAGTTAAGAGTTTTAAATATAAATATGGATTTTTGTACAATGAATTAACAGGAAGCTATCAACTTCAAAGTATAGCAAAAGCGAAGTAACAGAGGACAGTTCATAGGTCACAGTTGATAGTTCACACTTCACAGAGGACAGTTCACAGTTGACAGTTCACAGTGAAAAGTGAGAACAGAAAAAGATAGGGACAGGTGCAAGGAAAAGAAAATTAAAAATTTTTTAGCTAGGAGGGGACCAATATGTTTTGTAGAAACTGTGGGGCAGAATTAGACGAAAACTCTAAATTTTGTAGACATTGTGGATGTCCAACAGTGAATAGTAATACAGATAATACAAATACAAAAGCTAAAGAAATAAGAACAGATGAAGAAGTACAAAATGATGAAGGATTGAAGAATGAGCAGCAAGCTGAAAATGGACAACAAGTAAGAGATGGACAAGACTTGAGAAATGAACAACAAGTAAGAGATGGACAAAAAGCGAAAGATGATCAGCAAGAAGAAAATGATAGAGAATTAAAAAAGAGTCAAGAATTGAGAGATGAACAAAAGGTAAGAAAACAACAAGAGACAAAAAACGGACAAGGATTAAGAAGTGAACAAGAGTTAAAAAATCATGAAGAAGGTAGAAATAATCAAAAGGTGGAGAACGATTCAGAAGAAAGAAATTATAGTAATAGTGTAAACAAAAAGAAATATATTACCATTTGTTCAATTATAATTGCAGCTTTAGTTTGTATTATTGGAATTTTAGTCTATAAAAATATAGCAGCTAAAAATGGAAATGCAACAGCTAAAAAGCAAGAAAAATCTAATAATGTAGTTGCAGCTGATTCAAAAAAATCAAAAGAACCAAAGAAAACAGTTAATGAAAATAAACCTAAAAAACAAACTAAAGTAACTAAAACTAAAAGGAAAGCTAAAATAGATATATCACAAGTTAATACTGATAATTTTCCACTAATAAAAGTATACTTTGATGTAGTTGATGATGAAGGAGTTAAAATAAATAATCTTAATGGAAAATGCTTTAAATTAATTGAGAAATTCGGAAATAAATCTAATAATAATTTAATAGCAGACTTAAATTTACTTACTAAAAAGGAATCACTTAATTTAAATCTTGTAATGGATATTAGTGGCAGCATGAGTGGCGGAAAAATTGAACAAGCTCAAAGTTCAGCCAATAATTTCTTAGATATAGTTAATTATAATGCAGGTGATAAAATTGAGATAATATCTTTTGATGATGCTATTAATATAGAACAACCATTTACTAATGATAAAAAATGTTTGAAAAATGCTATAAATAATTTAAGTATTAATGGTGCAACAGCGTTTTATGATAGTTTATATACTGCTTTAGTAGAAACAAATAAACAATTTGGACATAAATGTGTAATAGCTTTTACTGATGGTATTGACAATCAAAGCTACTATTCTGAAAATGATATAGTTAATCTATCTAAGCAATTATCAATTCCTATTTATATTATTGGAATTGGGGATGACGTTGAAACACAGAATTTAAAAAATTTAGCTCTTCAAACAGGAGGAGATTATAAATCTATTTCAGATATTAATAGTATAGAAAAAATTTATAAAGATATATTCAAAAGCCAAAAGGAACAATATGTTTTAACGTATACGACAAAGAATTCTAGAGTGTCAAATGATTGGAGAACTGTAAATATAAATTTAAATAATGATAAGTATACTGCAAAGGGTGATACTCAATTTATACCTAAGCAAGCAATAAATGTTGATACATCAAACATTACAGTAAATAATGATTATGAAAATCCTAGCTTTGAAGTAGATAGTAACTTAAAAGAAGAATTAATGAATACTATAAATAAATATAATTCATATTGGTTTGCTGCAATGTCAAATAAAAACTCAAATTTAATAGTAAATGCTACTCAAAAAGAAAAAGATAGAACTAATGTATTAATTCAAAAAATGAAAAACTCAAATAAATCTTATGTTGGATTTATGACAAAAACAATTTTTGATCTAGATAGTGTTGAATTAAAACAAGAAAATGGACAATATGCTGCATATATATCTGATTCAGAATATTTTAAGGATATTTACTATACAGGTTCAAATCCACAACCTCTTCCAAATCATAAATTGTGGAAATATAAATTGGTTTATGATAATAACTATAATATGTGGCTTGTTGATGCTCATTTAGGATTAGATACATTTAATCCTGTAAATAAGAGAGAATTTTAGTTAGAAGGTAACTGTGACCTTGGAAAAATTGGAAGGTCGCAGTTATCTTTTTTTATGACCTGTCCCTAAAGTTTTACCAAATTTTTAAAGGTCACAGTTACCTTATGTTGACAACGAAATAAAGTAGGAATATAATAAGTGAGTAATCACTCATTAATTATTATAAAGTAAATATAAAGAAGGGAGGAATACAAATAGAAGTTAAGATTCTATTTGTGCGTGTATGGCAGCGAGAAAAGCAGCAGAAAATAGGGAAAATGAGATTTTGGAAGCAGCAATAAAAATTTTTTCTGAGAAGGGATATAATGCAGCGAGAACTAGCCAAATTGCAAAAGAAGCAGGTGTTGCAGAGGGGACCATATTTAGATATTTTAAAAGCAAGGAAGAATTGTTAAATAAAGTGATGATAAGACTTACTAAAATTTTAGGAAATAAGTTAATAACGCATAGAATAAATAAGATAATAAAAGATAATAGTGAAAAAGGCGAAAGAGAAATATTAAAGGAAATATTAAAGGACAGAATTGAACTAATTGAAAATCATCAAGATATTTTTCAAATTGTTTTAACAGAAATTCAGTATAACAGTGAACTTAGAGATGCTTTTGTAAATAACATTGTTATGAAAGGCAAGGATGTAATATCAAAATTTTTAGAACAGGGAATTCTTAATGAAAGTTTTAGAAAGGTAGATGTAGCTATTGTTATAAGATCTTTTATAGGAATGGTTGGTATGTATGTTATACAAAATAGATTTTTACCAGAAATAATAAAAATGGATAAGGAAAAACAGATAGATGAAATGGTAGATTTATTTTTATGTGGAATTAAGAAATGAGAGGTGTGAGTTACATGAATAGAAAAAAAGTTATTTTTGTTGTTCTAATGATTTTTTGTTTGGCATTTACTGGTTGTTCAAATAAAAAAGAAGATAAAAATAGATATACAGGAACTATAGAATGTGAGAGTTATTATGTTACATCAGAAATAGCAGGAAAGCTTAATAAATTAAGTGTAGAGCAGGGAAGTTCAGTTAAAAATGCAGATAGTATAGCACAAATTGATACTCAAAGGTACAAATTTGAAAAAGATAAGGCAGAAGGTGTGCTTCAATCAGCTCAGGCAAAGTATGACAGTATACCAGATGGTGCAGATGAAAACATAAAAAATCAATCAAAAGGAGCAATTAATCAAGCAAAAGCAGCGGTGAATTTGGCAAAATTTAATATCTCAAAAGGTGATGTTAAAAGTTTAAAAAGTGGAATAGTAACAGATGTATTTGTACATGAAGGAGAGATGGTACAAACAGGAACAAACATTATTAAGATTATGGATATTGAAAATAAATATATAAAAATATATTTAGAGGAATCAAAACGCCATAAGGTAAAACTTCAAGATGTATTGAATGTGTATTATAAAGGTAAAAAAGTGGCAGAGGGAAAGGTTGTTTACATATCTCCAGAATCAGAATTTACTCCTAAAAATACTCAGACAAAAGAAGAAAAAGAGGATACAGTATTTCAGATTAAAATCAAGTTCTTGGAAAACAATAGCTTTTCACCTGGAACATTGCTTGATGTAGAGGTTAAGTAAATATGAGAGGTGATAAAAATGAATGCAATTGAAATAAAAGGGCTTACAAAAAAGTTTGGAGATTTTACAGCAGTAGAAAATATAACCTTCAATGTGCCAAAGGGTAAAATATATGGATTTTTAGGTCCCAATGGTTCTGGTAAATCTACAACTATAAGAATGTTGTGTGGAGTTCTTCCTCCAACAGAGGGTACTGCATATGTACTTGGACATGATGTTAGAAAAGAAAGAGGAAAGATAAAATCAAAAATAGGATATATGTCTCAAAAATTTAGTTTGTATGAGGATTTGACAGTAGATGAAAATCTTAATTTTTATGCGGGAATATATGGTCTCAGTAAAAAGGAAAGAGATGAGAGGAAAAAATACATAATAAGTATGGCTGGACTTGAAGGCAGAGAAAAAAATATTACAGGAAATTTGTCTGGAGGATGGAAACAGAGATTGGCTCTTGGCTGTGCTTTAATTCATAATCCTGAAATTTTGGTTTTAGATGAACCAACCGCAGGGGTGGACCCTGTATCTAGAAGAATTTTCTGGGAAATGATATATACTTTAGCTTCTGAAGGAATCACTGTACTTGTAACTACGCACTATATGGATGAAGCAGAAAGTTGTGATATTGTTGCTTTTATATTTAACAGCAAATTAATAACCATAGGAACACCAAAGGAGCTTATAGAAAGAGAAGGAGCTAATAATTTAGAAGATGTATTTATAAAATATGTAGAAAAAACTACAAATGAGAAGGTAGAGAATTCTTTTGATATATTGAGAAAAATGATAAGAAAGGAGGAATAGAATGTGAATTTGCAAAGGTTTATTTCAATCGTAAAAAAGGAATTTATACAGTTAAAGAGGGATAAGGCAAGTTTTGGTATAGCTATCATTATGCCCATAATGATGATTTTGCTTTTTGGATATGCGGTTAATACTCAGCTTGAAAATATATCAATGTCTGTACTTGATCAAAGTAATTCTGTAGAAAGTAGAGAATTAATTAGTAGTTTTAAAAATACGGGATATTTTAATATAGTATCAATGGAGAAAAGCGTGGAAAGTTCCAAAGAGAGCATTGATAAAGGAGAAATTCATTCTGCACTTATTATTCCTCCAGATTTTTCTAAAAGACTTCAAAAGGGAGAAAAACCAAAAGTAGAATTGATAATAGATGGTTCGGATCCAACAACTGCAAGAACTGCTTTTAGCAGTGGTATTTTTGCAGGAGAAAGTTATGGAATGAAAAAGATAAAAAATTATAATGAAAAATTATATTTCACTCCTAAAGTTGGAGGAGTTGAGGTAAATACCAAGGTTTTATATAATCCTAATTTGGATAATCAAAATTTTACAATACCAGGATTAATAGGGCTTATAATGCAAAACATAACTGTGCTTTTAACAGCTTTTGCCCTTGTGCGTGAAAGGGAAAGAGGAACTATAGAACAGCTAACAGTATCACCATTAAAATCATCAGAGATTATATTGGGAAAACTTATACCATATATATTCATAGGATTTTTTGATTTCTTATTTTCATTAGCATTAGGGCTTATATGGTTCAATGTTCCTATAAGAGGAAAATTGATGCTGCTGCTATTTTTAGGTGCAGGGTTTGTAATATGTGCATTGGCCATCGGAATTTTAATATCTGCAGTTTCAAAAACTCAGCTTCAAGCTATGCAGCTTAGTGTACTTATTATACTTCCAAGTGTCCTACTTTCAGGATTTGTATTTCCAAGGGAAGCCATGCCTAAGGTGATACAATTGATAGGTAATTTACTTCCGTTAACTTATTTCTTAAATATTTTAAGAGGTATAATAACAAAAGGAGTAGGAATTCATTATTTATTACAAGATGTGCTTTTGCTATTTTCACTAGGAGTGGGACTGTTAATATTAAGTATAGTGATATTTAAGAAAAAACCGTATAACGCTTAAAGGGAAGGTAACTGTGACCTTGAAAAAAATGGAATGTGATAGTTTCCTTTCAATAAATAAAGTTTTGAAAAGTGGGGACGGTTCATTAATTTAAGCTGTAGTTTGCAGGTGAAATTGATGAACTGTCCCAATAATTTTACTAGTTTAATCTCATTCTTTTAGGGTATAATTATGATAAGAGAACATGCTGGGAGGAATCCTAGAGAGTTTATGTGGAGGGATTCTATGAATAAGAAAATATCAATAGGTGTAAGTGATTTTAAAGATATTATAGATAATAACTATTATTTTGTGGATAAGAGTTTATTCATAAAAGAAATAGTTGAAGATGGTTCAAAAGTTATTCTTTTGCCAAGACCAAGACGATTTGGAAAAACTTTAAACATGAGCATGCTCAAATATTTTTATGAAAAAAGTGAAGAAGATAATAGACATTTATTTGAAGGTTTAAAGATAAATAATTATGAAGACATAATGTCCATGCAGGGTAAATATCCTGTTATATATATTACATTCAAGGATGAAAAACATTCCAAGTGGGAAAGATGTAAAAATAGTTTTAAATTGTTAGTGAGAGGTTTATTTAGAAAACATGATTACATTTTAGAAAGTTCTGTTTTAAAACAATATGAAAAAGATCAAATATTAGAAATACTAATGGGAAAAGCGCCTTATGAAGTTTATCTTAATGGGTTAAATATATTGAGTGAATACCTATATAAGTATCATAAACAAAAGGTTATCATTTTAATAGATGAATATGACGTGCCAATTCAAAGTGGTTATATAAATGATTATTACAATGAAGTTATTGAACTTATGAGAATATTTTTAAGTGGTGGACTTAAAGACAATACTTACTTAGAAAAGTCAGTGCTTACAGGTATACTTAGGGTTGCAAAAGAGAGTATTTTTTCAGGAATGAATAACTTGAAAGTAAGTACATTAATAAGTTCTCACTACAGCAGCAGTTTCGGATTCTTAGAAGATGAAATGCAAGACATGCTTAAATATTATGGAATAGAATATGAAACGAAAGAAGTACAAAATTGGTACAATGGATATAGATTTGGAGATAAAACTATATATAATCCTTGGTCCATATTAAATTATGTGGATAATTATAGAGAAGGTTTTAAGTCATATTGGGTAAACACTAGCAGCAACGATTTAGTAAAAAGGGTGCTTGCAAAAGGTGGAGAAACCTTGAAAATGGAGCTTGAAGATTTAGTAGAGGGAAAAGAGATAGAAAAAGAAATTAATGAAAATATAGTTATGCATGATATAGATAAGGACAGTAATAATGCGTGGAGCTTTTTACTTTTTAGCGGGTATTTGAAAGTGATTGATAAAAAAATACAAAGAGGAAGAACGTACTGCAAACTAAAAATACCTAATCTGGAAGTTAAATATTTATATGAAGACATTATATTAGCTTGGTTTAGAGAAAATATAAGCGGTGAAAAGTTTAATATAATGTTAAAGAGTTTGGTTACTGGAGACATAAAAGTTTTCAGTAAGATATTTAGAGAATTTATATTAAATTCAGTGAGTTATTTTGATGTGTCAGGAAAAGAAAGTGAAAAAGTGTATCATTCTTTTGTACTTGGTGCGCTTATAGCTCTTTCTGATGAATACCAGGTTAAATCTAATAGAGAAAGTGGATATGGCAGATATGATATAATGATTATCCCAAGAGACATAAATAAAAAAGGAATAGTTATTGAGTTTAAAAAAGTAGATAAAGATGATAATGAGACTTTAGAGAAATGTGCTCAAAATGCTTTGAATCAAATAGAAGACAGGAATTATAAGAGAGAGCTTTTAGATAGAGGAGTTAAGGATATTATAGAGCTGGGAATAGCGTTTGAGGGGAAAAAAACACTTATAGTTGAGAGCTGACAGTTCACAGTGATAAGTGGAAAAAATGGCGATAAGTATTAAGTGACAAGTTAGAAAAGGACAGATGGTAGTTTACAGTTGACAGTTAGAGGAGAAAAAGATAGGGACAAGTAAAAGAAAATTAATAATGAATAATTAAAAATTAATAATGAAGGATACCTTTTTGTGGAACAGAAAGCTTTAGATTTAATTAATAGTTAAGAATTAAAAATTAAGGAAGATTTTTGTTTAAACAAAAATCAAAAAACATATAGAAATATAATACGTTATTTTTTCCTAAGGAAAAATTTCCTTAATAATTAATTATTTATTCAAAAAGACAAGAAACAAGGGAAGAAAGTGATAAGTGGCAAGATTATATATGGAGTTTAATGACTGTTAAATAAAATCTATAAAAATCTATTGAAAAAAATATTATATTATTTGTTATAGTTATATAGAGGTGAGAAATAATGAAATATTATTCAATAGGTGAGTTTGCTAAAGAAATAGGTAAAACTCCTCAAACATTAAGAGATTGGCATAAAAAAATGATTAAGGAGTTATTGAAGGATGATAAAGGCGATTAATGTTAGATTATACCCAACAGAAGAACAAACAATTTTAATGTATAAGCATATAGGTTGCATGAGATTTGTTTATAATTGGGCGTTAGCCAAGCAAATAGATAATTATAAACTTAACGGTAAAAAGTTATCAGTTACAGAATTAGGTAAAGAATTAACCATCTTAAAGAATACCGAAGGTTATGAGTGGCTTTATGAAGTATCTAATGCAACATTAAAGGAAAGCATTAGAGATTTAAATAAAGCATATAAGAATTTCTTTAATGGGAGTGGTTTTCCTAAATTTAAAACTTTCGGATAGGATTTATAAATGTAGTTGCGGTTTTACTTGTGATAGGGATAAAAATGCTTCATATAATCTTGCAAACTATGGTTTAGAAATATCAGCTTAAAAAGATATTCTAAATTGGGTAATCGTTACAACCTATTACCTTGTTAGGTAACAAAGCCTATGGAGTGTTATAGCAAACGAAAGTAGCTCAGGCAAAATCGGACATTATGAAGTAGGAAAGAAACAAAAATCTTTAATTTATAGATTTTTATAGATTTTTGGTAACGGAATCTACAGAAGATACAGCAAGGAGAGAAGTGTTTGAAGAAACAGGTTTAACTGTTGGAAAATTAAAGTTAATAGATGTATTTTCAGGACAAGGTAGTTACATAAAGGTTCCCAATGGTGATGAATTCTATTCTGTCACAGTAGCATATTATACTAAAGAAATAAGTGGTGATTTCAAAATAGATGAAAGTGAATCTCTTGAATTTCGATATATAAGTATACATAAAATTCCTGAAAATATTGTAAAAAGTCATAAGAAAATGATTGATAGATTTTTGAAGATTTATAATGAAAAATGAATTTTCTTATTAACTCAACTTTCGCAGGTGAAAAACAGTCGCTACGGGAAATGATATCTTGCTCAGAAACCTTTCACTTCAGTAACAAGTTCTAAACTTTACTCATATTGAAAAAAGATTTTTTAATTAATATTCCGTAGGAATCAGTAATTAAAAAATAACTTTTTTCAAATTCGTAAAGCTAAGAACTTGTAAACTTTGTTCAAATGTTTCTTACGCAATATATCATTTACCTTCGCTAGACAGTATTTTTTTACTGCGAAAGTTTAATTATTAATTATTACCTCATTGTTTGTGTCATATATTTTTGATGTTGTTGTGAAGAAGATGGACAAAGGTGAAAAACATTAGTGTGAGAAGTTTTATAAAGATAAAATTGAGGATTTTATATTTGTTGAAACTGAAAAAATATCAGTGTAGGAGGCGTATATATTGTTAATACAATGTACGAAGAAACTTTTAGATCAACTAAAAATAAAGCCTGCAGAACCTAAAGAGGAAGAAACGTTATTCTCTTGGCATGCTAATCTCATAATAGTAAATCGCAGAAAAACAGTAGTACTTGTTAATGATAGCAATAGATATGTGATTGTTTTATATGGACTTAAAGCTAAAGATCTTAAAAAAATTGATGAACTTATATTGCAGGCAATTAAAGAAACTTTTGAAGAGGAGTGTATAAAGAGTGAAATTATAGATAAGTTCATAAATCAATCCAAGGAGATAGTGTATACGAAAACTAAGAATAAAACTTCTGTTGCAAGAATGAATAAATCTTGTGAAGTTGTATATTATGTTAATAATTTATTAAGGCAAGATTCCATTTGTCAAACTGATGCTAGTATGTGCATAAGCAGAAGTTTGATAGGTAATGGTAAAAATAATTATATAACACCAAGTAATGAATTGTTTAAGGATCTTGAAGATTTAGAAGGTAAACCAATTTTTAGAGGAAGAGCTGTACAGCTTAAAGTAACCATGGATTTGGAGAATAATAATGTATGGCGCAGATTAGTAGTTCCTATAAATACCACATTCAAAAAATTACATGAGGTATTGCAGGCTGCTTTTGGGTGGAAAAATTATCATCTTCATGAATTTTATATTTATGATGATAGTACTCAAGATAAATTGAAACAATATTATTCACCATATCACAAAAAAGGATATAAACCGATTATCAATTTAGTCTGTAATGAAGAAGCATTTGACTATTTAGGTGAGATACCAATGAAACTTGAAAAAAATATAAAGCTTAGAGAATACATACCTGAATTTAAAAATATAAAGTACAATTATGATTTTGGAGACAGCTGGAGTCATTATATTGAAGTTGAGAAAATGATAGATGATTATGATAAAAATTATGCTGTTTGTCTTGAAGGAGAAGGTAAAACTCCACCTGAGGACGTAGGGGGAGAGTATGGTTATGAAGAATTTCTTGAGATTATATCGAATAAAGACCATCCAGATCATAAGGGTATGTTAGATTGGGCGGAGAGTCAAGGGTATGAGGACTTTGATATTGATGATGTAAATATGAAAATTAAGCTGGGTACCATTTTTTAGTGATACTCTTTGTTTTGCAAAAAATTATATTTCAAAGTTGTGCGAAGCAAGTTGGATTGCAGAAAATAAGGGGGGACGGTTCATTAATTTAAGCTGTAGTTTACAGGTAAAATTGATGAACTGTCCCCATAGTTTTACCAATTTTTGAAAGGTCACAGTTACCTAAGAAGAAATACCACCTTTGTTAACAATTCACTTTCTGGCACGTCCATAGGGGAATTATAATAAAATTCGTAAGCACCTGCTGGAGAATGTCCATTTTCTTCTATCCACTTCATCATGGCATCGTATACTGGACATATTTCTTTATACGGTCCTTTGTACATACATGATACCTGTTTTCCTGCAGGAATTTCACTTAATTTCATTTCATCTTTTTCAGGGACGGGTTTTGATATAGGAAATCCTAGTTCTACATCAAGGTCTTTCATATCCATATTGTAATATGCTGCAAAAGGTACACCAGCTGGTGATTCTCCTAGTTCATTTAGATACTCAAAAATATCATTATATGCTTTTTTACACTCTGCTGGTAAATTTTCAACTGCAGTTCTTGTACGAATAGAAAGAACCAATTGTTTAGGTTGTTCATTTAATTCAAATTTATAATCCATATCGATCTCTCCTTTGTTTTTTCTTAAGTATAGCATTACAAACAAGACAACTGTATGTCATGTTTATTTAGAATATTTCTTGTAAACATCTCTAGCTATTTCAGAGAGAATTTTTCTAATATGGGGAGGATTTATAACTTCAATTCCTGTTCCAAAGCTTAAAAGAAAACCATAAAGCCAATTATTTTCGGGAAATAATACTTTAACAAAAATCTTTCCATTATCAATTTTGGTTATATACTCTTGAAACCATTCTTTAGCAACATTTTCTAACTCTTTTTCAAAAACCAATTCAAGTAAAACCATATTCTTTGATTTTTGCCAGTTATCTTTCCATGCAAAGGCTTCTTCAGGTATTTCTCTACGTTCATATGTTGTATCTAAAGTGACTAATTCATTCATTCTCAAAAGTTTAAAAAGTCTAAAGTCTTCTCTAAGAAGACACCAAGCATACAAATACCACTGTTGTCCCTTCAAAACTAAAGAATAGGGTTCAACCTTTCGAATAGTGGTATTTCCCACTGCATCTGTATATGTAAATTCAATTTCTTTTAAAGTTTCTATAGCATTACGTATCATTGACACTTTTTCTTTGAAATGTTCACTTTCTCCCCAGGGGGACAGATCAATTACAAAGCGGTTTAGTTTGGAATCTAGCAGTGAAAGTTGTGAAGGAGTTAGTAAGTTTTTAAATTTTTCAACTAAAACTTCATACTTATTGTCAGGTATGGTTTTGGACATACCTTTTAGGGTTCTAATAATTGTAGTCATCTCATCTCGAGTAAGTACATTTTTATCTAAACGATATCCTTCTACAATGCCAATTCCGCCATTCATTCCCTGATATGTTACAATAGGTATTCCTGCAAGATTTAGTGCTTCCACATCTCTAAGTATTGTTCTTACTGAAACGTCAAACATTTCAGCTAATTCTTTAGCTTGTACACGTTCTTTTCTAAGTAAAACCACAAGAATAGAAAGCAGTCTATCAAGTTTCAATGTATAACCCCCTCATCAAATGAGTTTTTTTGTTATTATAACATAATAAAGTTGTCTCTATGTTATTTTGATAATGTTATGGCAGCGATATGGTATTCATTTTTGCAAGAATGCAGTTTGGGGAATATCAGAAATTTAGAATTTAAAACTCAACTTTTCTAGTAAAAAAAATACTGCTTAGCGAAGGAAAATGATATATTGAGTAAGAAACATTTGAAAAAAGTTTACAAGTTCTTAGTTTTACGAATTTGAAAAAAGTTATTTTTTAATTACTGATTCCGATGGAATATTAATTAAAAAATCTTTTTTCAATATGAGTAAAGCTTAGAACTTGTTACTGAAGTGAAAGGTTTCTAAGCAAGATATCATTTTCCGGAGCGGATATTTTTTACCATGATAAGCGTATTGATTTATAAGAATTGGGGAATAGATATTGAAAATATATATAACCTTTACAAGATACATATTTTGGTTTATTATATATGTATATAAATTTGTAATTTAAAGGAGGAAAGTAAGTTATGACACCATCAAATTGTTAATATTAATTTTATTTAAAAATTAATAAATATTTTGTAAGAATGTATTAAATTTGCTTAATTTTAATTAGGCTTTTTTGGTGTGCTTTTTATGGAACTAACAATTTAGAAGGTAACTTACTTTGCTATAATTAATTATTATAATAAATTATGATGTTTATATAAATTTAGTGTATTTAGTGTATTGCTTTAGATTTTACACTTTGCATGTATTTTTATATAGTTTTAATTTGTATCTAATAATTTAGGATTGTATTAGGCTATAAGTGAGTTCTTCTCGCTTATAGCCTTTTTTATCTTATTGGAGAAATTACAGCGCATGTTAAATTTTGTTTTTTGTAGGAAATTATAAATTTTTTAAAGAATTTAACTTTTGTAGTTAAAAACAAGTGCTGGGGAAAATTAGTGTCTAGAGCCTGTGAAGTAAGTATTTATATTTGATAGTTACATATAAACACATCAATCACAAATAAAAGATTGGCGGTGATTATATGGAACCTATATTTAAGGTAATGTATTCAAATCAATAAGCGAAAGGAGTATTATAATAGTTTATGATTTACACATTACCAAAATATAATAAAAACTTTTTATATTCCTTTCCGTTAACTAAATTAATTGGAGGTAAGGAATATGGAAAAGAAGTTAAATTTAATTTGGAGTATATATAATAATGAAATAGATTGGGAAGATAGATATTGTCACAATTGTGGTAAAAAAGTAAGGTTTAAAGATTCACTAAAAAGAAGACAAAATGCAAATGGTAAAAATATATTTTATTTTGCTATTTATAAATGTCCAAAAGGTCATACTTGGAATAAAAAAATTTCTACATTTAAAGCACTATCAGGTTTAGAAAATAATTCTGAAAAGTATGATCAGATTGAAAGTGAATATGAGGAAATTAGTATTTCTGAATTAACGCAACAAAAAATTAATGAGGTGGAAATTTTGCTACAACAATTATGTAAGAAAATTAGATTAGATAAATTTTTATCATCAAAAATAACAGATATTAGTAGAGCCCAAATCGTAAAATTGATTAATGAAGGATTTATAAGGATAAATGGAAATATAGTTAAATCAAATGTTGTTTTAAGAGAAAAAGACATCATTACAATATTAATAGATGAAATAAATGAACAAAAAATAGAGGAATAATCGGGGGTTTTCATAATGGATAAATTTAAACTAATAACAGATTATAAAAACAATGAAAAGTATAGAGCTAGTTTTAACGAGCTTGCCATTGGTACATTTGGAATAGATTTTGAACCATGGTTTCAAAAGGGTTTTTGGAATGAAAATTATATTTGTTACTCTTATGTTGATGGTGATAAAGTGATTTCTAATATCTCTGTAAATAAACTAGAAATTATGTGGAAAGGGCAAAAGAAAAAAGCAGTCCAGATTGGAACTGTAATGACTCATCCGGATTATAGAAAAAAAGGTCTTGTGTCAAGCCTTATGAAAATTGTGTTGGATGAATATGAAAAGGATGTTGATTTTATATATCTATTTGCAGCAGATAATGCATTAAGTTTATATCTTAAATTTGGATTTAAACCTGAAATAGAAAGTACTTTTTCAATGGAATTAAATGTTGATAAAGATCCAGATACAAAATTGAGAAAATTAGATTTTTCAAATAAAGAGGACTTAAATCTTATACGTAAATTAGCTTCAGAAAGAACCTATATTTCTCAAAAGTTAGGAGTAAAGAATGATGAGCATCTTATTTTGTTTTATTGTTTATATGTTTTTTCGGATAATATTTATTATTTGGAGGAAGAAAATACTATTGTGATATTTTCTATAGAAGATAATGAGCTTAATTTATATGATGTATTGAGTAAAAATAGTATAAACATTGAGAGCATTATATTAAAGATTGCAAGTTCTAAAGTTAAAAAGGTAAACTTTAATTTTACTCCAGATCTAAAATTTATGAAACTTGAAATTAAGGATTTACAAAAGGATGATTATACATTTTTGGTAAAATCACTATCAGTGGAAACAATTGATAAATTCTTATTTTCTGAAACTTCGCATGCCTAATAAAAGTGTTGTAAAATAGGGGACGGTTCATTAATTTAATCTGTAAATTACAGTTAAAATTAATGAACCGTCCCCTTTAGTTTTGCTTGTCTATTAAGTTCTTAATATAATCATAGTCAATGCTTCGGGTAGTATCGCTATAAAAAAATGGGTATTTGCGAAGCGTATTTTCTGAATTTATTATAAATTTTTTGTATACCGAGCCATCATTTCTATAGATAGTTGTTCTAAAAGAATAACCCATATAGAATAATGAACATTTATCTTTTTTGAATGTTATGCTGTTAAGATTATTAATAATGTGTTCAATATCTTTTCTTTCAGTAATTACAGTGGATTTTCCTGTGTTACCATCAAGAATTTTGATGGAAGATACTTTGGAAGGGGAAATCTTAACTATTTTATGAGGAATATAAGTTAAGGCATAACTAACAGCTATTAATATAATTGCTAATAATAGAACCTTCCACTTTTTCTTTACTTTCATAAAAATCTCTCCCTTCATCAATCTAAAATAGAAGTTGTTATATATAATTATGTTAAATATTTATAATTAAAACTAATATTCTTTATAATTGATAATAAATCATATTAATCTATTATTCAAATCTAAATCAGATAAATTTGGAGATGAAAATATAAAAAGAACTTATTCGTTTTGGATAAGTTCTTTATAAACATAATAGAAAATTTTATCGTTAAATGTTTGAATTAATATCTGGCCCTTATGATCTTAAATTTGGTGATACTTTTTATGACTGCTCATGGTTTAAAAACTATGATCAATCAGAAACTTTAGCAAGAATTGATTGCCCATCAATTTTCATTCATACAAGTTGGCATTATGATGAAAATGGTATTCTTTTAGCAGCTATGGATGATAAAGATGTCAATCGTGCACATTCGTTAATCAAAAATAATGTACTAGTAGATGTTGTATCAGGACATGATTTTCATTATGAAAAGCCGAAAGAATTTACTCAAATCATGGTGAATTTTCTAGATAAAATACAGTAGTAAAAATAGTAGGGGACATATCATTAATTTACACTGTAGTTTGCAGATGAAATTAATGATATGTCCCTTTTAATTATACTTCTTTTTTAAAAATGTAATGTCCACAAAAGTGATACCAAAAGATAAACCAAAAGCAATAGAAGATTCTCTAAATAAATCTATTTTTGAAGGTCTAAATGCATAATCAAAGATATAATTTGAAGCACCAAATAAAACAAATAAAATTATTAACTTTAATAATCTTTTCTTTACTTTAATCCATTTTAATTTCTTTAAATTTATAACAGTTATTAAAGGAATATATATAAACATAAAGAAAGTGAAAATTACATACCCCTTTACAAAATTCAAAGCAATGATATTGTTTATGTCTTTAAAAGCAATAAAAAGTGAAATTATAGTTCCAATAATAAATAGGATATAAAGAATTCTTGTAAATAATACTGTATTTTTTTTCATGATAGGACCTCCTGTAAAATTAATGAGTTGTCTTCTTACCTGTCCCCTTGATTTTACCTACAAAATAGTCATCATATATCCCAAGTTTTTTGTTAGTTGGCTGGTAGCCCTTTTGTATTAATGAGGTAATTCGTTCAGCAGCATTTGGAATAGCTTTTGTGAGAATAGCTTTAACATCAAATGCCTCATAAAAATTTTCATCAACAATTTCTAAAATAGCATCAATAACTGGTTGTTTTTCGTAATGGCTTTGCAAATCAATTCTTAATACACCATGGTGATTAAATTCATCATCTGCAATTCTATGAAACATTTCAACTGTACCAATTTTTTTATTTGTGTCATTCAAAATTATTGTCCATCTTACGAAGTATTTGTTTTTATAAGAAAAATCCCAGAAGTCAACTGCTTTCTGCATTCTTTCAATTGTTGTATAGTGAAAATCATCTCCCTGGCAATTATCAGAGTTGAAAAATGGTACTGCCTTTTCATCGGAATAGCACTCTAATAATTCTTGGGCATCCTCCATGGTTGTTTGCTTTAATGTAATAAGTTTATTTTTGTATACCGGACATTCTTCATAAATATTTTTCATCATAAATAACCTCCATTTTTAGTTGTTAAATTGTAATCATTTTTTATTTTCTTTTTTATAATTAGTTATAGTTATGTAGATATATAATACTCCTAAAAGTGTAAAAATACCTCCTCTCTTGAAGTTTCATTGTATAATTGTATACTAAATTATAAATTTTCTCTAGTTCAATTACAACATTCTTAAAGTTTAGGATATGATACGGAGAACCATATCATAAATGATGTAGACTTTTTAGAGATTGGTATGACTAATTAAAAAATAATAGTGTTTAAAGCTAGTTATAATACATCTATAAATTATTAATAATTCAACTTTCGCAGTAAAAAAAATACTGCTTAGCGAAGGAAAATGATATCTTGCGTAAGAAACATTTGAACAAAGTTTACAAGTTCTTAGCTTTACGAATTTGAAAAAAGTTATTTTTTAATTACTGATTCCTACGGAATATTAATTAAAAAATCTTTTTTCAATATGAGTAAAGCTTAGAACTTGTTACTGAAGTGAAAGGTTTCTAAGCAAGATATCATTTCCCGTAGCGGCTATTTTTCATCTGTGAAAGTGATGGAAAGTAACTGTTACTTTTTATTAACATCTTTTAAAATTTTCTCAAGCTTTTCGGTAGATGCAATTCTTTCATTACATTCCTTGCTATTTAAACATATATCAAATCCTATTGACCTATAGGAACCTTTTTTAGTATTATTTTTTTTACAGACAGATGAAACAAAGGCTACTTCATTTTGTGGACCTACATGATTGCAAAGTGCACAGACATGAAGATTGTTGGAACTATAATTTGGAATTTTACACGTCATACCGACAAGTTTACCATTCATATTGTAAGCTATAAATAATTTTCTAATGGATCGATCAATCCAACCTAAATACACATTTTTTGAATCCTGTGCACTTGGATCTGGTAATTTAAATTTCTTTTCCTTTTTAAATAATTTATTAATTTGTGCATCTGTAATCTTTGGCATTCCATATACATATTTATTCAATTCAACTAAATACGTATCAATGTCCAAGGAATCATTTATTTTACTAATGTTAAGTAGTTCTTTTTCTTCCTCAGATAAATTTTTAAAAAGACGTAACATTTTTTCTTGTATACATGCTTTACTTACTTCAATAATATTAGGATCTGCACAATTTCTGAAAGCATTATTTAAATTTTTTAAACATTTTTTTATATAATTGTATTCATGTTTTTTGATAAAAGCATTCATAAACTTTGACACCTCTCTGTACATATGTTGATTTTTGATTTAGCAAAAATTTTAAATTATATATTAGTTATTTTTATGTTACAGCTTTAAAAAGTATATATTGTAAAAAAAGATGATTATTATTACTCCAACTGAAAGTAACAATAATCATCTTAAGTTAAAACGTAGTATATATTCACAATCATTTTACTTTTGAATATTGTCTTAAATTGAAAATTATAACTTTCATTGGATTATTACAATCTCAACTTTTGCAGTAAAAAAATACTGCTTAGCGAAGGGAAATGATATATTGCGTAAGAAACATTTGAACAAAGTTTACAAGTTCTTAGCTTTACGAATTTGAAAAAAGTTATTTTTTAATTACTGATTCCTACGGAATATTAATTAAAAAATCTTTTTTCAATATGAGTAAAGCTTTAGAACTTGTTACTGAAGTGAAAGGTTTCTAAGCAAGATATCATTTCCCGCAGCGGCTATTTTCACCTGGGAAAGTTGGATTACAATGAAATCATAACATAGTTTAAAATAAGGATTCAATCTAATAAATAATTCTGTAATGATTATGAGTAAGACGTTTCTCTTGACTTATTATTCTTCTTATACTTTTTTCTGATAGATAATATTCTTGAGTTAATTCATTAATAGTAGTCCCTTCAACGTACTTTTTATAAATCTCGGCATTTCTAATCTTAAGACTACTTCTTATACCACTATTTTCTCCCCAGGCCTTATGATTTTCATTTTTCCTGGGTACATAAAGATATTTCCCATCTACATATTTTTGTATTATTTTAAGAATTTCCTCTGGTAACACATCTTGTGCTTTCACATACTTCATTTCCTTACTCCTTCACTTTTATAGTAGTATTAAAGCAAAGAATACTAAAAAGCTATGTGTTACAGAGCCTAAAACATGTGCGCGCTTCAGCTAACTTAACAGCTTAGGCCCCAGACAAAGCATAGCTGACTTTGTTGTAGTCTTTGCAAGGAGCAAGTAGATTTAGAGCTGAATGTATCACAGACCTTCATAAAAACACCTCCAATATGTTAATCATATTATATCATAACTCAATTTTTGAAGTAAAAGAATACTATTTCCCGTAGTGACTATTTTTCACTTGTGAAATTTAAAATTCTAAAAGAAAATGTATTCAGCAGAAATATTAAATTCTAATAAATCACTATTTTTATTTTCAAGTAAAACTTGTAATTCATATTTGCCGTTTGATTTATATATTTCATCGTAAAGCCACCATGAGTTTTGTAGTAAACCATCTTGTTTTAGTATCTTATAATTTTCAAATCGCATTTCACATATGTCTGTAAAACCTCCGAAATTATCAAATAATATTGATAAAGATTGTTCTGTTTGTTTTATGTCTATAATACTACAATCATGAAAATTTATATTTTCAATTATATTTTTATCAAATGATTTTAATGCTTTTTTATAATATTTTTGATATTCTTTAACGGCTTTGTCTACTAATTTTTTATTGTTTTTGCAAAAATTAGTTACAGCGTGTATTACTTCATAGGATGCTTCATTTAACGTATAAACCCTAATATCTGCTATCTTTTTTAATATTTCTTTTGGTAAAATTTTTTTAATACATTCTTGATTATATACAAATGCTTCATGGAATTGTTTAGACAGTTTTTTTCTATCAAATGGTTCTTGTAGAACATAATCTTCTTCTAATTCACATTGAGCTTGATATAATGCTAATTCTTGTTGTGAAGCTAACCATTTCGTTAATTTTTGATTGTATAATTGTTGAAAATATTCCTCAGAAAAAGATTCTGCTTTTTTATTTTCTTCTAAAAGCAAGTGATTGTCGATTTTTTGACATAATTTATACCAATCTTTAGTAAAATAATTCATTGTCCTAATTTTCTCCTTATCAAATGTAGATATGTTTACTTCGTTTTTTTAATAATGATGAATCAATATACATTTAAATATACTAATTATACTAAATATGTTCAAATAGATAAACTGCAAAGTTATTTACGTAAGCAGGTAACTGTGACCTTGAAAATTTTGGAAAAGTCTAATTTTTTAGTTAAAATAAGGAAGATTCACTATGATAAAAGTAAACACATGCAGCGTGATGTTTGGAAAAATTTTTTTAGTATAACATATGACAAGAAGATAATTATGAAAATCCCATAGTGATTTTATAAAAGTTGCTATACGGTTTTTGATAGAGAGATTTAAGGAGGATTTAAAATGGAATATATGGGGGATAAACAATATTGGGATGAAAAATTTGAACAAAGAAGTGATAAACCATTAAATCCTGAAAAGTCATTAGTGGAAAATATAAAGTATTTAAAAAAGGGTTCAGTTCTTGATGTTGCGTGTGGAGATGGGAGGAATACACTATTTCTTTTACAAAATAAATTTAAAGTAACAGGGATTGATTTTAGTAATAAAGCTCTTCAACGATTAGAAAGATTTACAAAAAGAAATAAGTACTCTGTAGATGTAAAACAGGTAGACCTAACAATGCCTGATTCATTAAAGAATATAGGTATATTTGATAATATTGTAATTAATTATTATAGATTAAAAAAAGAGCAGATTGACAACATTAAAAGTAATTTATCGGATATAGGTATTTTATAATATCGAATATTGAATTCAACAATAATTTGATGTATAATGCTTATAATAAAAATTTAGGAGGAATATTATGAGAACGCTTAATATTAATAATAAAAATTTATTACATCATCATCACTAGAGACTTGATCTGTCAAAAGCAGATACAAGTCTATTAGAGCGTTGAAGTAGGCTTGTATCTCTAAGTGATGATAATAAATTAAGTGTAATCATAATTTATTGAACCATGTGGGATATTTGCCTGCATGGTTTTTATTTTTATGTAAAATGTTTCTTATTTAGCAATTAAACTTTTGCAGCAATATAGCATTTCCCTCAGTGACTGTTTTCATTTGTGGAAGTCTAAATAAAAATTAGATAGTGTAAAGTAAGCTGTGAAAAAATATAGGCAAAACTAGTGTAAGTAAAATAATGCTAAAAGTTAAAGGAGAGAGTGGATATGAAGAAAAATATAATTAAACCAAGTATATTAGCAGGATTTATGGAGTTATTACCAGGTGAACAGAAAAAATTCAACGATATAGTAAATAAAATATTAGATGTTTATGAGAAAAACGGATGTTTAGCCATTGATACACCAATAATTGAGAAGTCTAAGGTCTTGCTTGCTAAGAGTGGTGGAGAGACAGAAAAGCAAGTGTATAGTTTCAAAAAAGGTAAAAATGATTTGGCATTAAGATTTGACTTAACAGTACCATTTGCAAGGTATGTAGCTCAATACTATAATGAATTAACTTTTCCTTTTAAGAGGTATCAATTAGGAAAAGTATATAGAGGTGAAAGAAATCAAAAGGGAAGATATAGAGAGTTTTATCAATGTGATGTAGATGTTATAGGAAGAGACAAACTAAGTATAAATAATGATGCTTGGGTTATAAGTTTAGCATCAAAAGCATTCAAAGCAATAGGGTTAACAAATTATAAATTCCAAATTAGCAATAGAAAAATATTAAAGGGCATATTAAAGGAATTTGAAATAGATAATACTACTGAAGTAATGATACTAATTGATAAGTATGATAAAATTGGAAAAATAAATTTTGTTAATGAATTAAAAGGATTAATAGGTAGTGAGAAAAGTGAGTATCTAAATAAAATTTTTGAGATTAAAGGAACAAATGAAGAAAAAATAGAAGAACTTTTAAAGCTTAATATTAAAAATAGTTTTTTTATTGAAGGTATGGAAGAATTAAAGAAGGTTAAATCAACTCTAGAAATTTTAGGTGTAAAAGATAGCGAATATGACATCAATCTAAAGATTATAAGAGGGTTAGATTATTACACAGGAACTGTTTTTGAAACTTTATTAATGGGAAATGAAGAATATGGTTCTATATGTTCAGGTGGTAGATATGATAATTTGGCAGAAAAATATACAGAAAATATATTACCAGGCGTTGGAATTTCTATAGGCATGACAAGATTATTTTTTGTTTTAAAAGAAATAGGATTTATTGATAAGTATAATGTAAAAAGCAAATTTGATTATTTGATAATACCAATAGGAAATACTATGGAATATTGTGGAAAAGTAATGGCGTATTTACAAGAAAAAGGTTATGGAGCAACAATATATTTTGAAGATGATTCTTTGAAGAAAAAAATGAAATATGCCAATAAGCTAGGTATAGAAAATGTAATACTAATTGGAGAAGATGAAGTATTGAAAGATAAAGTTCGAATAAAAAATATGAAATTAGGTAGTGAAATTGAAATAAATTATACAGAGTTATGCAAAGAAAAATAAATTAGGATATAATATAAATAAGTTATGTTTTTGTAAAAGACAGTGTTGTTTACATGGAAATAGAATATGTAATATAAATAAATTATGTTTAAGTTATATTGAGAAGGGAAGTGTTATTTTGGAATTTAAAGCCTTACCAATTGGTATAGATAATTTTGAAAAATTAATAACAAGAGATTATTATTATATAGATAAAACCTTATTAATAAAAGATTTATTAGATAATAAAGCGGATGTGAATTTATTTACAAGACCAAGAAGATTTGGAAAGACTTTAAATATGAGTATGCTTCAATATTATTTTGAAAAAACTGATAAAGACAATTCCTACCTTTTTGAAAATTTGAACATAATGAAATCAGGAGAAAAATATACATCTCATATGGGACAATACCCTGTAATTAATTTATCTCTAAAATCTGCAAAACAGCCTAATTTTGAGTTAGCATTTAAATGTATAAAAGATGAAATAGTTGATGAATTTAGAAGACATGAATATATTTTAAAAAGTGATGAATTAAATAAGGAAAGAGATGAATATGAAAAAATAACTAGAAAAGAAGGAGGAGAAGAACTTTACGTAACTTCACTAAAGTTTTTATCTAAATGTCTAGAAAAATACCATAAGAAAAAGACAATAATACTTATTGATGAATATGATGTACCCCTTGAGAATTCTTTCTTTGAAGGTTTTTATGATAGAATGATAGCATTTATAAGATCACTTTTTGAATCAGTATTAAAAACTAACTCTTCACTAGAGTTTGGAGTTATAACAGGGTGTCTTCGTATTTCAAAGGAAAGTATTTTTACTGGGCTAAATAATTTAGAAATAATATCAATTTTAAATAAATCTTATGATGAATATTTTGGATTTACTCAAAAAGATGTAAATAAAATGCTTGAAGATTATAATTTAAGTGACAAAGAAGATTTAATAAAAGAATGGTATAATGGGTATATTTTCGGAGATGCTGAGGTTTATAATCCTTGGAGTGCTGTACGATTTGTAAAAGATTTGACGATAGATAAAAAGGTTTTCCCTTCATCCTACTGGGCAAACACAAGCTCAAACAGTATAGTTAGGAGTCTGATTGAAAAAGCAGACAGTGTTACTAAAAGAGAAATTGAACTATTAATTGAAGGAAAAACCATTGAAAAGCCAGTGCATGAAGATATAACTTATGATGAAATATACAATAGCATGGATAATCTATGGAATTTTATGTTTTTCACAGGATATTTTAAAAAAGTAACTGAAAGAATGGATATTGAGGATAATCATTTTATAACATTAAAAATTCCAAATAAAGAGGTTAAATATATTTTCAGAACTAAAATTCTAAAGTGGTTTCATGATAAAGTTAAAGTAAAAGATTTATCTAAAATGTACGAAGCAATATTTAATAAAGATACTAAAACCTTTCAAGAAGAATTAAGTAATATGCTTCAGCAAACAATAAGTTTTAATGATGCTTATGAAAATTTTTATCATGGTTTTACACTTGGAGTTTTAGGCAATATGCATGATAAAATTGTGAAATCAAACAGGGAAGCTGGGAATGGAAGAAGTGATATTTTCATAAAATCATTGTCAATATTTAAACCAGCAATAATACTAGAGCTTAAAGTATGTGACAATCCTAAAGATATATTAAAAAAATGTGATGAAGCACTACAGCAAATAGAGAAAAATAAATATGATGCAGACCTTAAAGAAGAAGGATATGAAAATATTATTAAGTACGGAATAGCATTCTATAGAAAAGATTGTATTATAAAAGTTTTAGAATAAGTAAGGAAAGCTTAGTGCGCTAACACTAAGCTTTTCTTTATAGTATCTCCAATATTTCTACTGAATATTTTCCTGCTGGAGCATTAACTTCAACAATATCTCCAACTTTTTTGCCAGATAATGCTTTCCCTAAATCTGATTCTATACTTATGCGCATATTTTCAGGATCTAAATCCATAGTAGTTACTAATGTTACAACATCTTCGAAGTCATCATCTATGAATTTAATTTTAGCTTTACTGTTAATGCCTAAAGCTGATTTATCTATATCATCATCTACTATAGTAGCTGTTGAAATCATGTTCATTAAATACTGAATTCTATTATCATTTTCTCTATAGTTGGCACAAGCCTCTTTATACTCTGCATTCTCAGACCTATCACCATAGGCAGCAGCCACTAATTTTTCTTTTGCTATTTCAGCTTTTTTAGTAGTCATTCTAAATTCTAATTCTTCTTTTAATTTTCTAAGATTTTCCTTAGTTAATGTATTGTTCATGATAAATTAAACCTCCCCAGATATTTTATGATAATATTATACAACATTTTATTATTTTTATCTCATAAAATTGTGAAGAAACTCACACTTTAAACTTTTAGGTTAAGTGGGAGTTTTTCTACGATTGAATGGGTATTTTAGGTAGTAATTATTCAGAAAAAACACCGAAGTTCATATTTGTTAAATGTTATAGAGTATGTTAAAGATTATATCTATTAATTTTGTTATAGAGAGCAGTTCGACTTATACCTAAACAGTTAGCAGTTTTGGTCATATTTCCTTTACATATATGTATAGCCTTTTTTATAGCTTCTTGTTCTAAAGTAAGCAGTGGAATAATATTATTATCTTCAGTATCAGAAACATTTAATTCACAAGAAGTAGTATCACTATTTTCAGGTATTGGATTTCCTAAATTGTCTCTAGTCATACAATGACATTCATCAAAATTAATTTCATAGGTTGTTACACCATTTAAATTAACTATATTTTCAACACAATTTTCTAGTTCTCTAATGTTACCAGGCCAACAATATGATAACATTTTTTTATATAATTTTTGAGAGATATGTGGAATAGGTTTATGTAATTTTTTACTTTTCATATTTAAAAAATAGTCTATTAATACAGGAACATCTCCTATTCTATCTTTTAAAGGTGGAAGTTTTAGAGGTATTACATTTAATCTATAAAATAAGTCACTTCTAAAAGTTCCTTTTTTTATTTCCTCTTTTAAATTTTTATTAGTAGCAGCTATAATTCGAACATTGATTGGTATAGGATTTTTTCCACCCACTCTGATTATACAACCTTCTTGTAAAACTCTAAGAAGTGTTACCTGCATTTCTAAAGGCATTTCTCCAATTTCATCTAAAAATAGTGTTCCACCATCTGCAAGTTCAAACTTTCCTGCACGACCACCTTTTTTAGCACCTGTAAAGGTACCACCCTCATAACCGAAAAGTTCACTCTCAATAAGATTTTTAGGAATAGCACCACAATTTAGGGCGATAAAAGGTCCAGTTTTTCTTGAACTTTCATTATGGATAGCTTGTGCAAGTAATTCTTTACCACAACCACTTTCGCCAGTTATAAGTACAGTAGAAGGACTATCAGCTATTTGTTTACTTCCCTCTATTATTTTATTTAATTGGGGACTTATTCCTATTATATCTTCAAATCTATAAGTTGCTTCTGAACTGGAATATTTATTCACTGTATTTAAGATAGATTTAATATCTTTTAATAAAATTATAATTCCAATGGCTGTATTATTTTCTTTTAAGGTATAAATATCACAATTAAATCTGTAGTTAGGTTTGTTGATTAATATATTTTCTTCAGTAAAATTACTATCTTTTTTTACTTTATCAAGTATACAAATAATTTCAGGAAGAATTGAAGTTATATTGATATTTTCAAAAGAGTCATTCTCAATATGTAAAAGTTTTTTAGCACTGTTATTTATATATGTTAGGATTTAATCCATCAGGTAATGTACCAGAAACTTTTTCAAAGGGAATAATGTTTGCTTTAATAGCAGTTTTAGGATGGGCTTCAGAAGGAGTTATTATAGGTTTTGCAATGAAACGTATTAAAGATGAGGACCATATTGAAGCAGCACCACAACAATTTTTATGTTTAAGATATTTTATATC
Source organism: Haloimpatiens myeolchijeotgali (assembly GCF_042688525.2). Lineage (GTDB taxonomy): Bacteria > Bacillota > Clostridia > Clostridiales > Clostridiaceae > Haloimpatiens. The sequence continues at coordinate 3,154,674 of NZ_JBHWAB010000001.1, read as the reverse complement.
AATGGTTTCTTATGCAGTAATAGTGTTACCAATGATAAAAGGTTATGGTATTGCGTCAGAAGTTATAAGTACAGGATTAGTATTTAAATATGGAGCTATAGCTATATTAGGAGCTATAACTTATCTTTCTTGGTATAAAGCTGTTGACTTAATTGGAGCAGCCATGGGAACTGCATTAAATAGTACAGCTTCCTTAGGGGCTATTATATTTAGTGCTTTAATATTTGGGAATAAAATTTCTTCAACATTAGCTATTTGGGGAATTGTAATAGTTCTAGGAGTATTTATATTTGCAGTTGATCCAAAGAGTTTAAAAAAATAAGTCAATAGAACTTTTAGTGTATATATAAGAAGGAGGAAGTATTTATGTTAAGTCAAGAAATCATAGATAGTATGAAAAATATTGTGGAAAACTGTATGGGGGATTCGGAACCCGCTTGTGCTGCTACCTGTCCTATGCATACAAATGTTAAAGAATATGTTAGATTAATAAAAGAAGATAAAGGTGAAGAGGCTATTAAAGTTATTAGGGAAAAATTGTTTATTCCAGGAACTTTAGGTAGAATATGTGCTCACCCTTGTGAAGGAAAATGTAAGTGGAATGAAGCAAAAAGTCCAATGGCTATAGCAGCTTTAAAGAGATATGCAGCAGATAATTTTGATAAAGTAGAAAATTGGGATTTACAAACTAAAGAATCTAATGGTAAAAAGGTTGCGGTAATAGGGGCAGGACCTTCAGGACTACAAGCAGCTTTAGATTTAAGAAAAGAAGGCTGTAGAGTAACTGTATTTGAAAAACTGCCTGTTCGAGGTGGAATGATGGCTGTAGGAATACCAGAATACAGATTACCAAGAAATGTACTAGAAAATGAAATAAGTTATTTAGATAAATTAGGTGTTGAATTTAATCTTAACTGTGAAATTGGTCGTGATATAGAATTTGATAAAATAGTTAATAGCTTTGATGCAGTAGTAGTTGCAGTAGGTAAGCATGAAGGAAGAGTTGATAGAAGCTTAGAAAATTATGATGCTGAAGGTGTATATAGTGCTGCAGCATATTTAAAAGAAGCAGCTTTAACTAGAAATATTGAAAAAGCAGGGAAAAAAGTATTAGTAGTTGGCGGCGGAGATGTTGCCATGGATTGCTGTAGAGTTTCAAAGGTTCAGTTAAAGAAATGCTTATCAATGTTCGATGAGGAAGGAAGATTTGCACCAAAATTTGATGAAAATGAAGTTATGGAATTTGAAGTAGATACTATAATATTTGCTATTGGACAAGGTGTACAAGGGGCTTTTGCAAAAGATGTTTTAGCACAAAGACGAAATACAACTTTTGAGTGTAATAAATTAACTCTTCAATCAATTTCAAATGAAAAAGTATTTTTAGCAGGGGATGCTTCAGGAGAATCAGTTATAGTTATACAAGCTATGGCTACTGGAAGAAGAGCTGCAGAATCTGTTGTAAGATTTTTAAAAGGTGAGTCATTAGAAGAAGGAAGAACTATAGAAGATACTTGGAGTTATAATACTAAGTTGGATATGAAGGTAGATTGGGAAAGTGTACAAGGTTCAAGAGTAGATATGAAAGAACTAGATCCAAAAGAAAGAATTAAAAGCTTTGAGGAAGTTAGTTTAGGTTATACTAAAGAGGAAGCTATGAAAGAAGCAGATAGATGTCGTCAATGTGAATGCAGATTATGTATGAAAGAATGTATGATGTTAAAGGAATATACAGATTGTCCTAAAAATTTATTTAAGGAATATCTAGAAAAAGGTTATGAAAGTATGGATAAGATGATACCTTATTCTTGTAATCAATGCAGCCAATGTACAATTAAGTGTCCGAATGATTTTGATATAAAATCAATTTTTAAGGCTATTAAAGAGGAACTTGCAGAGAAAAATGGTGGATTGGTTCCATTAGAATCTCTTAAAGTTAGTGACGAAATTCAAGAAAAAGAATGTAGTGAAGAATATTCAACTGCTGTAGAGGCAAAAAATAAAAAAACTAAGTATGTTTTTGCTCCAGGTTGTACAGTCCCAGCTTATAACCCAGAATTAGTAGAAAAAACGTTACAGCACTTAAAAGAGACTTTAGGAGAGGAAAATGTAGGGGCAGTTCTTCAATGTTGTGGTAAAGTAACTTCAATGATTGGAGAAGATAAGAAATTTAAGGAAAGAAATAAAAAAATAATGGATATTATAGATGAAATGGGTGCAGAAGTTATTATAACAATATGTCCGTCTTGCTATAAAGTTTTTAGTGCTACAGCTAAAAATCAAAAGGTTATAGCTTATTGGGATTTAATGAAGGATAAAATAGGTATTCCAGAATCCTCAAATGGTATTGGTAAAAATTCAGATGTTATTTTTAACATACATGATTCATGTGTTACTAGGGATGTAACATCACATCATGAAAGTGTAAGATGGATATTAGATGAATTGGGATATAAATATGAAGAAATGAATAATAATAGAGAAAATACTAGATGCTGTGGTGTTGGTGGGATGGTTTGCAGCTCTAACCCATCACTTTATGAAAAGATATATACAAGAAGAGCAAATGATTGTACTCAAGACAATGTAGTAACTTATTGTGGTTCTTGTAGAGCTACTATGGAAGCTGCTGGTAAAGATGCTATACATATTCTAGATCTTATATTTGAAAAAACATACACAAAAGATAAGGCAGAGTCTAGAGGATATAAATCACAAGAAGAAATGTGGCAAAATAGATTAGAAACAAAAAGAAGATTTAATAAATATAAATAAAATATATTAAAAATAGTAAGTGTGTCTATACTAAAGATAAAATCCATGACAGTGATGTCGTGGGTTTTATCTATGATGTCCATCGATTAATTAGTCCATTCACATTTTAGCTTTGAATAAATAAGTTGATCATACTTATTTTCATTAATCCAATAATGTTCTCTCAATCTTCCATCCAGTTTAAAATTAAATTTTTCTAAAAGTTTTATTGAAGGAATATTATTTGAAGATGTAGTTGCATATATTTTATTTAAATTTAGCTTATCATCTTTAAATGATTTTTTAATAAATTGTGTCAACATAATACTACCTAATCCTTGTGATCTATTATTATCAGGGAAATAATATCCAAATTCAGCACTATGATTTCTGGAATTCAAATCAAATAATGTTATTTTTCCTAAAGGGATATTGGGATTTTTTTTATTAACTAATACATAGATTTTTTGCTTTCCTTCAGAAATTGATTTTAATGTTTTACAAGAATATTTTTCAAATGATTGTGACATTCTTAAAGGACGACAAGAATATTGTTCGAAATGCTTTTCTTCAATATTCCAATTGTATAATGTCTCAATATGTTGCTTGGTTAATAAGAGCAGTTGATACTCTTCATTCACAGATCTTAATATATTATTCATAACATATCTCCACTTCATGTTTAGTATATTCAACTTTTACAGATTTAAAATAGACGCTGCGGGAAATGATATCGTGCTTAGAAACCTTTCACTTCAGTAACAAGTTCTAAGCTTTACTCATATTGAAAAAAGATTTTTTAATTAATATTCCGTAGGAATCAGTAATTAAAAAATAACTTTTTTCAAATGTTTCTTATGCAATATATCATTTCCCTTCGCTAAGCAGTATTTTTTTACTGCGAAAGTTGAATTAATAATATACTAAATTATATGCAAATAAAGAAAGGTATTCAACCCAATATTACCTTGATACAAGAAAATTATAGCAAGTGGTGTTTCGGACAAAACTTGTAAAATAGCTTTGATCTATAATCAGGTTGTGATGAGATTGAATCAATGTTTGACTTGGTGAGGAAGTATGGTGGTAAGGATAGGTGATATTATGGGTGAAATTGTATTTGTTAACTAATAATGCTATAAGTTTAGGAAGAATAAAATTGAAAAATGATGTTTATTTCTCACAAAAATTTGATATAATATAAATAAAAAATGAAGACAATAAAAATAGGGTGCTGAGAACACCCTATAGTATACAATTCTAGTTGCTTAGGCAACTGGTATCACTATAATTTAATATGTTAAAAAATAGTAGCTAGCCATTTGCGTACGGGGCTACTATTTTTTTGACATTTTATCAATAAGTAACACTATAAATGTTAGTAGTGCTAGTAAAAATAATCCTGCCTGAAATAGTAACATTAAAGTATTGTTACTCATATGTATCACTTCCCTTCAAAAGAATGGTATGAAGAAGTTATTAAAATTTTCACATAAAACGTGACTTTCCTCTTTTTATTGCATCTATATAAGTGAAAGCAAATATTTTGTGTTATTAAGAAGAGGAATTGTTATGAATAATTATGAAAAAGCTGTAAAAGAATTAGCGCCTTGTGGAAATGATTGTTCGAGGTGTGCTAATTATGAAGGTAGTAAGATTGTACTATTAAGTAAGGAGCTTAATGAAAATTTAGAGAACTTTGAGAATATGGTTGAAAAAATAAAAGAGTTTATGCCTATATTTAATCATTATGAAGAATTTTTAGATATCTTAAGGCATTTTTCAAATGGTAATTGTCCTGGATGTCGTTTTACTGATAAGTCTGAGTGTCAATGCAGTATAAATAAGTGTCATAAAAAAGAAAAAGTAAACTTTTGCTTTGAGTGTTCTAAATACCCTTGTAAACCAACAATGTATAATGAGTCTCTTACTAAGATATGGAGAGAAAATAATGATACTATGAAAAAAAGTGGTATTGATGATTTCTATATTGCTCTGAAAGAAAAATCAAGATATTAAGTTATATGTGTAAAATTTTAAAAACACATAAATGAGGTTTGTAGCTTTAACCATTGATTTAGATTGGTTAGAGCTATTTTTATAAGTGAAAATACCGTATCATAGGGAATGGCTTTAAGTTGAATTTTTGTTCTATACCTCAGCTTGTATATTTCCGTCAAAAGAAATACAATAGAGCTATGGAGGTGTTACACGTGGATTATATAACGACAAAAGAAGCAGCGAAGAATTGGGGAATCACAGACAGAATGGTAGTGTACCATTGCTCTAATGGACGGATTAAAGAAGCTAAAAAAATGGGAAATACATGGCTTGTTCCGGTTGACGCTAAAAAACCGGTTGACGGACGATATAGGCGCAATAAAGTAAAAAGTGGTGAAAATAAATGAAACGGATATTTTTAGTTGAGGACGATAAGGCAATCGCTAAAAACCTTATACTTTTGCTCCGCTCGGAAGGATTTACGGTCACCCACGCCCCTACGCGAAGTGACGCTCTTGCCGCCCTTGGCGGAAATAAGTTTGATTTGGCGTTGATTGATATTTCTTTGCCTGACGGAAATGGCTTTACGGTTTGTACGGAAATCAAAGAAGTGCAAGATATTCCCGTTATCTTTCTAACAGCTTACGACGATGAGGGGAGTGTTGTTACTGGGCTGAACATGGGCGCAGACGACTATATTACCAAGCCTTTTCGTCCCCGTGAATTAATTGCGCGAATTAGAACAGCCCTGCGAAAAAGCGGGCGTTCCGGGTCGGGTTTTGAAATTGCTGGGCTTCATGTGGATACGACAAGCGGTGTTGTGAAAAAAAACGGAAGCGAGATTTTCCTTTCAGCATTAGAATACCGCTTGCTTTTAGTGTTTATTAATAACCCCAAAAATATTATCACAAGGGGCAAGCTACTTGAAGAATTATGGGACGCTGCAGGTGAGTTTGTCAATGACAATACACTAACCGTGTACATCAAACGCTTGCGAAAGAAGATAGAAAAAGACCCGGCAAGACCACAAATTATTTTAACTGTTCGTGGGACAGGGTATAGATTGGGGGATGAGTATGCTTCGAAATAGGGAGTTTCGACAGTTTGCCATTTTGTTCTCCTTAATGGCCACAGCCGCTATAATACTGGGATTTTCAATAAATAAGGCGGCGGGAATTCTTGCCATTGCTTTTGCCACCGCCTTTGGCATAGCGTTTTTCCTGTTTACCAAAGCCCGATACAAAAGCATTGCGCAGATTTCAAATCAAATTGATCTTGTACTTCATAATGCTGACCATCTACATATTGGTGAATCGGAGGAGGGGGAGCTTTCCATTCTGTATAGCGAGATAACAAAAATGATGCTGCGTATTCGGGAGCAAAACGATGCCCTTAAAAAAGAAAAGGAGCATCTTGCCGATTCGCTGGCTGACATAGCCCACCAACTTCGAACCCCGCTCACATCAGTGAACTTGATTCTGTCATTGTTAGCAAATAATCCTGATGAAAATGAGCGTAAAAATTTACTAAGGGAAACGGAGGAATTGCTTGTACGGATGGATTGGCTGATTACTTCCCTTTTGAAATTATCCCGTTTGGACGCGGGCATTGTGGCTTTTAAAAGAGAACAAATCGATGTGAACCACTTGATAAATGCTGCACTTCACCCGCTTCTGATTCCAATGGAACTGCACAATATTACTTTACAAATGGACGTGCCAAAAGGGATAAAGATTTTGGGAGATTTAGGCTGGCTTTCGGAAGCAATTCAAAATGTCATCAAAAATTGTATGGAAATCGCAGGAGATAATGGAAAACTTGATATTGTTTGTGAGGACAACCCCCTGTTTACCCAGATTACCATTCACGACAGCGGCCCAGGCTTTAAAAAAGAAGATTTACACTGCCTGTTCCACAGGTTCTATCGTGGGAAAAACTCACAGGCCACAGGATACGGAATTGGATTGTCCCTTTGCCACATGATTATAACAAGGCAGGGAGGGACGATTACTGCCAAAAATCACCTGCAGGGCGGCGCCATATTTTCCATTCGTTTCCCAAAGTGACAAATCTCTCACCTGAAAGTCACCGAAACGTAAGGTGAAAGTTCTATTATATGGGTAAAACATAAAAAAGGAGGCTCACATAATGGAGTTTTTAAAAATTGAAGATTTATGCAAAGTCTACGGTAAGGGCGAAAACCAAGTTACCGCACTTGACCATGTTTCGCTTACAATAGAAAAGGGAGAGTTTACTGCAATCATTGGTTCCTCTGGCTCCGGTAAATCCACATTGCTCCACGCCATCGCCGGTGTAGATGTTCCAACAAGCGGAAAGATATATTTGGATGGGCAGGATATATATGCCCAAAGTAATGAAAAACTTGCCATTTTTCGCAGGCGTCAGGTGGGACTAATTTACCAGTTTCATAACCTGATTCCTACTTTGAATGTAATAGAAAATATTACCTTGCCCATTCTGATGGACAAACGAAAGGTTAACGAGGAAAGACTAAATGATTTGTTAGAATTACTTGGACTGAAAGATCGTAAAACTCATTTGCCAAATCAGCTTTCTGGGGGCCAGCAACAACGTATTGCAATCGGTCGCGCTTTGATGAACGCACCGGCGGTCATGCTGGCAGATGAACCAACTGGTAGTTTGGACAGTCTCAATGGAAAGGAGATCATCCGTCTACTGAAAGAAAGCCATAAGAAATATCATCAGACCCTTATCATTGTTACACATGATGAAAATATTGCCCTGCAAGCAGACCGCATTATTGGTATAGCAGACGGTAAAGTAGTGCGAGATGAAAGACAGGTGACACAATAATGAACATTTTTAACAAAGTGGCTCTTCAAGGACTAAAAAAGAACCGCACACGAACCCTTGTAACGATTATCGGAGTTATTTTGTCTGCTGCCATGATTACGGCAGTGGCTACCTTTGGAATTTCACTACTGAACTATATGGCAAATGGTGCTGCCCATAAATACGGCAATTGGCACGTTGAGTTTTTGGACGTCCCTTCTTCTTTCGTACAGGAAAGAACCCACGATGAGGGAGTCGCTAACGCCGCGACATTTGAAAATATCGGCTATGCAAAACTTAATGGAGGGAAGAACCCAAAAAAACCGTATTTTTTTATAGCCGGATTTAACAAGAAAGCCTTTGATACCTTACCCATAAACTTGATTTTAGGTAGATTGCCAAAAAACAGTAGTGAAATTGTTGTTTCCGGAAGCGTTACAGCAAAAGGTGGAGTCAAAATCTCGGTGGACGATACCCTTTCATTTGCTGTTGGAAGTCGTATGAATGGCAACAAGAATCTCGGTCAACATGATCCTTACACTTCCGGAGGAGAAATTCTTGTGCCACAAGATAAGAAAACTTACACAGTTGTGGGTATCTGCCAAAGACCCAGTTTTGAGGAATCTTCTTCACCTGGATATACGTTGATAACGAAAGCAGATTCACAATACAAAGGGGACAGCTTTAGTCTATTTATTAGTCTTAAAAACCCCCGTGGTGTTCACGCTTACGCAAGCAACACAGTTAAAAACTATACTTATGCCTTCAATAATAATGTTCTACGCTTCATGGGCCTTTCCGATGATAAGATATTCAACACGCTTCTGTATTCGGTTGGCGGCATTGTAGTGTTCATTATCATGATAGGCTCCATTTTTTTGATTTATAACGCATTTAATATTTCACTGAACGAACGCACACACCAATTTGGGATTCTATCGTCAGTGGGAGCTACGGAAAAACAGCTGCGAAATTCCGTATTGTTTGAGGGGCTTTGTATCAGTGCGGTCGGCATACCGATTGGTGTTATCGTTGGCATATGCAGCATTGGGCTTGTGCTTTCCGTTGTAGCCCAAAATTTTGGAAACATTCTATACGACAACGTACCTTTAACCTTAACGGTATCTGCCCCGGCCATTGTCATCGCGGCTGTGGTCAGCATGGTTACTATTTTAATTTCCGCATATATTCCAGCAAGGAAGGCAGCAAGCACTCCTGTGATGGAATGTATTCGCCAAACAAACGAGGTCAAAGTTGAAGCCAAAGCTGTAAAAATTTCAAAATTTGCGCAGCGTATTTATGGTTTGGAAGGAACTCTTGCTCTAAAGAATTTTAAAAGAAACAAGAAACGTTATCGAAGCATTGTGTTATCACTTGTTTTAAGCGTGGTGCTGTTTATATCAGCCAGTGCTTTTGTAACGTATTTGAAACAGACGTCGAAGCGAGTAGTAGAGTCTACTACTTATGACATCGGTTTGGCAACGAAGGACATGGAAGATAGTGAAATGTTGAAACTTTACGACAAACTAAAAACCGCACACGGGGTTTACAAAAGCTCGTATCAAACGATTATGAAGTATTCATGTGCTGCCAAAGCAAGCGATCTTTCAGACTATTACTGGGAATACGCGGGTTCACATTCTCCGGACGAAACGGTTAATCTGCCAATGAAAATCCAGTTTCTTGATAACAGCACCTATTTGAATATTATTAAGGACTTGGACTTGCACGCAGAGGAATATACCGGGAAAAATGCGAAAATGATCGCTGTTGCAACAATGGAAGGTCACAGCAATCAAGGGAAAGAGTCTGAACAGTTTGTTCATATGTTCAAGAGTTCTTCCATGAATTTTACCATCGCTCCCCAAATAAATGGCAAGCCGAAGATGGAACAGGGGCAAAACGTAAGCATTAAGTTTGTCGAAACCGTGCCACCTGATACGCTCCCAATACTAGGAAACTCTAGGGCAAAGAATCCGTTCTTTTTTAGGATGATGGCCCCCTATTCGCTCAAAGAGAAGTTTGAAACCGATGATACCCATGTGGCTATTAAGGGCTTGACCTTTAGGTCAAAGAATTCCACACAGTCGGTGGCTGAAATGAAAACGATGATTCAGGGTGATGGAGTTACAGCCAACTACAATCTGTACAATATGTGTAAAGTGCTTGATGATAACCGCAATATGATATTCATTGCTAACGTGTTTGCTTATACTTTTATAATTATGATTTCGCTGATTGCGGTTGCCAATGTGTTCAACACGATTTCAACAAATATCAAGCTGCGCAGACGAGAGCTTGCTATGCTTCGTTCTGTGGGAATGTCTGAACGCGACTTCCAAAAGATGATGAATTTCGAGTGTGCCTTTTATGGTATGAAAGCGCTGCTCTTTGGCCTTCCCACAGCGATACTTTCTTCTTGGCTGATTTACAAAGGGATGGTCAGAGGCGGTGCGAACGATATCCATTTTGTGTTGCCTTGGGGTAGTATTGGAATCAGCGTGTTCAGCGTGTTCCTTGTGGTATTCATTACAATGCTGTATGCAATCAGCAAAATAAAAAAAGAAAATATCATTGACGCGCTTCGAGATGATATGTCTTGATTCAAAAATGTAAATAGCAATCAAAATCGCCGTTTCCCTTTTTCAAAAGTAAGCGTAAAAAATTTACCGTATAGAATTTAAAAATATTAGTTGAGTAATTAAAAAATAGAAGGTTTATTTTTTATAAAAATCCGATATAATATAAATAAGAAAAGCTTAGTGCGCTAACACTAAGCTGAGTCTTAGAACATTTATTTTGTTTTAGGGCTATTGGATGAATTAAATAGAGATTTAATTAAGAGTTAAGCACTAATCGTTGCAGGATGGGTGCTTTTTCTCTTTGCTATTAATTTCTATGTCAATACCAAGAAATTTAATCTTGATAATTAACTTAGAAATGAAAAGGTTATGTTTTAAAACTAATCCTCCGCAGCCATCATACTACCCAATTTTCAAATTAGAATGAATATCTATATAGGAAAATTGGTAAGTATAGAGTAATTAAATGATATGGGTAAAAAGTTGTAATAATTTTAAAGATAAATATAACTTTATTATAAAATAATGTAAAATATATATTTATTATGTAAATATAGTGATAAAATATAAATGTTGAAGTTTATTGTAAATAGTAATTGTTGTTTAATAATAAAAATATTACAATTATACAATAAATTTAAAATATAATTAAAAATTGATCATAGTGGGAATGCAAAGTGTAGGTGATATTTACAATGAGGAAGAATAAATCAGGAATTTTAGATAATAGAAAAAGAGGAACAGTAGGAGAATATTTAAAAGAAAATATAGATGATAATTCTAAATTATCTATCATATCAGCATATTTTACAATTTATGCTTATAATGTTTTGAAAGAAAAACTAGACAATATAGAAGAATTAAGATTTCTATTTGGAGAGCCAACATTTATTAAAAATGAAAAATTAAATAAAAGTAGAGAGTTTAAAATAACAAAATCAGATAATTTTATTAGAGATAGAATTAATAGAGAAGATTGTATAGCTGATCACAATTATAATATAGAACTTAAAGAAAAATTACAGCAAAGTGCTATTGCTAAAGAATGCAGAAATTGGATTCAAAATAAGGTTTCTATTAAATCAATGATAAAACCTAATTTTCTTCATGGTAAGCTTTATCATATTGAAAAGTTGAATGGTATAGAAAAATCAGTTATGGGTAGTTCAAATTTTACAGTTAATGGTCTTGGATTAGGAAAAGAAAAAAATATAGAATTAAATTTAATAACGGATTCGAATAGAGATATAGAAGATTTAAAAGAATGGTTTAACGAATTATGGGAAAATGAAGAAATGGTTATAGATGTAAAGGAAGAGGTTTTAAACTTTATTAATCAGTTATATAAAGAAAATTCACCACAATATATTTATTATGTAACTATATACAATATCTTTAAAGATTTTTTATTAGAACAAAATGAAGAAGAAGTATTCCAAGAAAAAGTAGGATTTAAAGAAACTATGATATGGCAAAAGCTATATGATTTCCAAAAAGATGGAGTAAGAGGAGCTATAAATAGATTAGAAAAATATAATGGTTGTATATTAGCGGATAGTGTTGGGTTAGGTAAAACATTTGAAGCTTTAGCAGTAATTAAATATTATGAAATAAGAAATAAAAAAGTTCTTGTTTTAACTCCAAAAAAATTAAGAGAAAATTGGACGATATATACATTAAAAGATACTCGTAATATTTTGTTAGAAGATAATTTTAGATATACTGTTATGAATCATACAGACTTAACTAGAACTAGTGGAAAAAGTGGAAATAACAATATAGCTACATTTATGTGGAATATATATGATTTGGTGGTTATTGATGAATCACATAACTTTAGAAATGGATCTAAAGGTAAAAATATAGAATCGAGATATTCAAAATTAATAAATGATGTAGTTAAGAGTGGTACAAAAGTATTAATGTTATCAGCTACTCCTGTAAACAATAGTCTTAAGGATTTGAAAAATCAAATATACATAGCTACTAGAGGTAAAAATGATGCTTTTTATGAAAAGATGGGAATAAGAAATGTACAAGTAACTCTTAAAATCGCTCAAGAAGAATTTAATAAATGGTATAAAAATAATAAGAAAGATAGAGCTCAATTGATGAGTAATATAAATAAAGATTTTATAAAATTATTAGATGAGTTTACAATTGCACGTTCACGAAAGCATATCCAAAAGTATTATAAAGAAAGTAAAAAAATAAATTTTCCTAAAAGACTTAATCCTAAATCAATATGTGTAAATGTTGATAAGGAGAATGAATTTTTAGGATACGATAGAATATATGATATAATGGGAAATTTAAATTTATCTATTTTTCACCCATCACATTATATAAAAAAAGAAAAACAAGTTAAGTATAAGCAAATTTATGATACCAAATTAAATAAAGGGATTAGTTTTACACAAGAGGATAGAGAGTTTAATCTAATTGCAATGATGAGAGTAATATACATGAAGAGATTAGAGAGTTCTATAAATTCTTTTAGAATATCTATAGAAAAATTAATTACTAAAATTAAAAAGATGATTGATAAAATTAACTTAATTGAAGAAAAAGAAGAATACATTGATTTTGATTTAAACAATTTAAGTGATCTTAAAGATGAAGAACTTGAAGAGTTTTTAGTAGGAGGTAAAATTAAAATCCTACTACAAGATATGGAGTTGGATGCTTGGAAAACTTCGTTAATAATTGATAAAGAAAAGTTAGAAGGATTAATTAAAAGTGTAATACCGATAAATTATGATAGAGATAGTAAATTAATTGCTTTAAAAAATGCAATAGAAGAAAAAGTTAAAACACCTATAAATAAAGGAAATAAGAAAATAATAATTTTTACAGCTTATGCAGATACAGCAGAATATATATATGAAGGTATAAGTGATTGGATTAAGAAAAAGTTTAACTTAAATACCGCTTTAGTAACGGGGAATGGTACAAATAAAAGTAATTTTAGTGTTAAAGGATATAAATATTGCAATCAATTAACATATGAATCAATATTAACAAATTTTTCACCTTATTCAAAAGAAAGAAGTAAAATGAATAATATGCCTCAAGATGGACAAGTTGATATTTTAGTGGCTACAGATTGTATATCAGAAGGACAAAATTTGCAAGATTGTGATTATGTAATCAATTATGATATACATTGGAATCCTGTAAGAATAATACAAAGAGTTGGTAGAATAGATAGATTAAATTCAATGAACTCTAAAATAGGAATATTGAATTTCTGGCCAACAGAAGATTTAAATAAATACATAAAAGTATTGGAAAAAGTTAAATCTAGAATGATTCTTATGGATATTAGTTCAACAGGAGAAGAAGATTTACTTGATATAAATATGAAAGACGAGATGAATGATTTGGAATATAGAGCTAAGCAATTAGCTAGATTGAAAAATGAGGTTGTTGATTTAGAGGATTTAGATGATAATATAACTTTAACAGAGTTCAATTTAATAGATTTCAGAATGGATTTATTAAGTTATATAAATGAAAAAAAAGAAACTCTAGAAAGAGCTCCTTTAGGAATGTATTCTATTGTACCAAGTCAATGGAAAACAGAAAACTCACTGGATAAAAAATATGAGAATATAATAAAACCAGGAATAATATATTGTTTAAAAAGAAGGTACATGAATGAAAAAACACAAAAGTATAATATTATAGAGCCTTATTACTTAACATATGTATACGAAGATGGAACTATAAAATTTGGGTATGCACAATTAAAACAAATACTTGATATTTATAGAGGACTTTGCATAGGTAAGGACAAACCTTATTCTAAATTATGTGATATTTTCAATAAAGAAACTAATGAATGTAGGAATATGAATAAACAACTTAGATTATTAGAAAAGTGTGTAAAAAATATCATTGGATATAATGAAAAACAAAATATTTTAGCAATGACAAAACGAAGAGGTGCTAAATTATTAAACAATAAAGAAAAACTGTCGGGATTAAAAGATTTTGAGATTATTAGTTTTTTAGTTATAAAGTAGGGATGATGAAGTATGTATATGTTTGATTTAGAAACTGATATTGAAGAGATACTTCAAGAAATGTTACAAAAAAATTTTAGTGATACACTAATGAAGTTTTTTCTAAGATTAAATTATCCTATAGAAGATAAACCTTATAAAAAATTTTATTCACTTGAAGAATTTTATGAGTATTTTGAAATAGATAAAGAGTTTATGAAAACATCAGAAGCTAAAGCTATGCAATGTATTGATAAAACAAGCATATTATTTCAATTAGGAAATCAAAGTGAGTTAAACGATATTAAAGAGTATGATCAGGGGTTGTTTTATAGTAGCTCTATATTATTTATTAGTGTTGAACTTGAAAAAAGTCTATATAAAAAATACAAAAAATGTTATGTAATATCAGGTATAACAAGATTTTATAATAGATTGTTTACCACACAAGTAGTTATAATATTTAAAATTAACAATAAGATTACTTTTTCAGTTCAACTAAGGAGAAAGAAAAAAACAATGGAAGAAGAAGATACTTTAGGAAGTATTTTTCAAAGTGAGTGGATTTGTTTAAATAAATTAGAAAATAAGATGTTATATAACATAACTAATTTAGATTATGAACTGTTAAACAAAGATAACTATTTCCATACGTATGAGAATATAGTTAATGCTATAGCAAAAGAAAAGTATTATATTAATATTTTTGATGAAGATATGAAAGCTGAAGTTGATTTAGATGATATAATTGGGATTTATATAAATAATTTAAAAGAACACAAAAAAATAACTATAGATAGTGAAATAAAGCTTTTTAAAAGTATAAACAAGAATGATGTAAACGTTAAGAATAAAGTTATAGAAAATAACCTTACAATGGTGATAAGTATTAGTAAAAAATATAGGAATAGAGGTTTGGATTTTAGCGATTTAATACAAGAGGGAAATATTGGGTTAATCAAAGCAATAGAAAACTTTGATTATAAAAAAGGAGTTAGGTTTAGTACGTTTGCATATAAGTATATTGTTGGGTTTATTCAAAAAGCCATAAAAAATAACGGCAAATCTATAACAATTCCTAGACATGTAATGGAGAATTATACTAATAAAAGAAATATATATGATTATGACATATTTTCTATAAATGATATATTAAAGATTAGTGAAGATGAATTTGTAGAGTATGACTTGGAAGATAAGTATTTAATAACTCCAGAAGAATATGCTGAGATTAAAGATTTAAGAGTAGAAATTGAAAAGCTTATAGATCAATCTTTAAAAAAAGAGCGAGAGAAAAATATTATTAGATTGAGATATGGATTAGAAGATAATATTGAAAGGACATTAGAATCAATTGGAAAGCAATTTCATATAACAAGAGAAAGAGTAAGACAAATTCAACAAAAAGCTTTAAAAAAGTTTAAAAAAAATAATATAGGAAAAAGATTAAAGATTTATTGGAATGAAAGTGAATTGTTTAATAAAGGATTACCAGTAAATATGATATTTGAAAAGGTTTCTAGAGTAAAAGAAAGTTATTATGGGGGAGGAGAAGATGATATGGAATATAAGGAAAAGGAACTAGAGGAAAGTCAAAAAACAAATAGTAATACTGAAGAAAAAGAAACTAAAGAAAATATGAAAGGAATTGTGTTAGATGACTTTGAACGGTTAAAGAATGACATGTTGAAGTATAAAAAATTTTTAGATGAGGATATAATAGAATTAGTTAGAAAAAGCGATTATGATAAAATATGTGATGCAAAGGACAAATGTTTGGAAATTTTAAATTTCATAGAAAAGTTGGAGAATGTAGCAAAAGAGTTTGATAAACTTGATGCTTCTAATGGCAATACACTCAAAAATAGTTCTGATTATGGAACATCAAATGCAAAATATAAATTTAATTTAGAAAATAAAGACTTTGAATTACTTGGACAAGATATAAAATTTTGTGGAAAATATGGGAATTTTAAAATTGAATCAGGTATATTTGTGGAAATTTTAGTTAGTATTTTAGAATATAATAAAGTATATAAATCTACAATTATAGAAAAGAGAAAACTAGAAGATAAATTTAGAGATAAGATTATAAGTAGATATAAATCAGCTAATATAACATTATTTATTCTTAGAATAATTAATTTGCTTTTGGATTATGAAATTATAGAAGAGTCAAGGAAAAAGAATAAATATAGAATTAAAAATATAGATAAACTCCAAGCATTTATTGATATGATATCAAATGAATAATTAAAAAAGACAAACGAATAAGAAAAAAATTAAATTATTGATTTTTATTATCATTTAGTATAAGAACATAGAAATGCAAATATATTCAAATGATTTTATCAATTTTTGGAAGGTCACAGTTACATAGGTTTTTGAAAAATGATGTTTATTTCTCACAAAAATTTGATATAATATAAATAAGAAAAGCTTAGTGCGCTAACACTAAGCTAAGTCTTAGAACATTTATTTTGTTTTAGGGCTATTAGATTAGATTTATATAAAAATTATTTAATCTTAGAAAAAGTGCTAATCTTGGTTGGATGGAGCACTTTTTTCTTTGCTTTTAACTTCTATATCAAGACCAAGAAACTTAATTTTAATTTTCAAGTAATGTATAAAAAGATTATGTTTTAAAACTAATTTAACTACATAAACAATTGATATACATTTTATAAAAGTATCAAACATATCCAATACCACCCCCTGACTATGAGTGAAATTATTCACCAATAGCCCAGGAGGATAAAATGTCCAAAACCTCCGCAGCCATCCTACTACGGAATTTTCATATTTTAACTTGGTTATTATACCATAATTATGTACATTCATAATAGGGGTATTAAATGGAAAAACTTTAATAATGTAAAGGAAAAAGAAGCAACAATTACATATTCTAAGAAGATAATTATTATAGGATACTATTGATTTATTATATATATATATTTTTTTTTGATATATATGGTTTAATATTGTAAAATATACATGTATTACGTAATTTGAATATATATATAAATATGAATTTGTAATTATATAGAAGAAATATGATATTTAAATGTGTTTATAAAGATAGGTTAGGATATATGAAAAAAATTAAAGAAGATAAAGAATGTAGAGATATAAAATGAAATAAGAAAGGACAAAATTATGAATTTTGAAGAGATTATGGAATTTAATGCTCCGTATAATCAAATAAATTTTGATAGTTTGGTCGAGAAAATCAAATCTAAGGATATAGTACCATATATAGGTGCAGGCATGTCTATGTTGTTTGAAGATGTGTATCCCTCTTGGGGAGGATTTTTAAATACAACTTTTAACAAATTTGCAGATCCTTCAAAAAAAAATAAATTTGATAGCATGAACTGTGAGGATAAAGCAGATTTCTTATATGGAGAAATGGGAAAACTGACATTCTCTAAACACTTGCAAAAAACTTTCTCACAAAATCATTTAAATAAAGATACTTGTGAGTTTGTAGATAAATCAATATATTTATTACCAGTAATTTTTGAAAAAGGTCTACTAATAACAACTAATTATGATAAAGTTATTGAAAAAGTTTATAGTTTACATAATTTGATATTGCCGGTAGCACACCCAGGACATTTTGAAGCATTAAATGTTGCACTTAGAGATAATGAATTATTATTATATAAAATTCATGGTGACATTAATGAACCAATAGAATCTATTATTCTAACAAAGAAACAATATGAGTTAGCTTACAATAATCCTCAATTAATTAATGCATTAAAACAAATTTATACAAGTAAAAGTATGTTATTTTTAGGATGCAGTCTTGAAAAAGATAGGCCAATAGAGTTATTATGTGAAGTTTCTGAATCAGGAATGTCTAACTATGCTATTATTAATTGTAAAAATGAAGATAAAAAAAATAGAAGATTACGATTAGAAAATGATTATTATACTCAAGCTATCATTTATCCAGATGAAGAGCATGAGTGTGTAAAAATAATATTAGAACAGATTGCGAAAATAATTAATCCGACTACATATAAAAAAATAAAAGACGGATGTTATGATAATAAAAATTTAAATATGGAATTAGCTGATGAATGGTTTATTAATCAGAATAAAATTCAAATTAAAAATTTAGGAAATAGGTATTTGCCAGATTTAAATATAGAATTAAGTGAAAAAAATATTTTTGATGCATTAGGAAGAAATAAAGAGTTTTATAAAAGTTTTATTAATAGAGCTGATAAAATTTTAATTGCATTAAAAGATTTAAAAATATCTTCTATAGAAAATAATATTCAAGGTATATATATAATTATTAAGGAGTTTTCTATTGATACAGTTAAAAATATTAATATCGAAGAAATAATAAAAAATTTGAAGTATATAAGTGAAATAGTTGATGATGAAATTAAATCTAATAATAAAAAATTGAAGGATAGTTTCTATTTAAATAAGAATTCTATTCGAGATAGAATTTATAAATTAAACCAAAGTCAAAACTTAATCGGTGAATATATTTATTATCTAAATTCAAGTGAAATAAAAGTATTGAATAGTCCTTTTATTTTGCTACATGGTGAAGGTGGTATTGGTAAATCGCATTTATTAGCTGATACAATTATGAAAAGAAATTTTGAAGGTAAAAAGTCTTTATTATTTTTAGGTCAACATTTTAAGGAAGACGATAATCCTATTAATGCTATTTTAAAAATGCTTGAACTTCATTGTACATCAGATGAATTTTTAGGAGAATTAAATAAAATAGCTCAAAATGATAAATCTCGTATTATTATTTTTATAGATGCATTAAACGAGGGAAATGGGAAAAAAATTTGGAAGGAACATTTAGCTGGAATTATAGAAAAAATAAAATTGTATCCGTGGATAGGGCTTGCTTTATCAATTAGAACTGAGTACATAGAAAATTTATTAAATGATAATGATTCATTAGAAAGTAACTTAGTGAGGGTTACCCATAGAGGTTTTTCAACTGTAGAATATGATGCAATAAAAAAATACTTTGATTTTTATAAAATTCCTTATTCAGATGTACCATTTGCAAATCAAGAATTTAGAAATCCATTATTTTTGAGACTTTTGTGTGAAGGTTTTAAAAAGAAAAAAATAGATTTAGATAATATAAGCTTTACAGATGTTTATAAAAATTATTTATCAGCAATGAACTTAAAGATTGCAGAAATATGTGATTATAGTAAGCATATTAATGTTGTGGAAAAGGTTATTAATGAGATGGTTTTATATAAATATAATACCGGAGCTGGTAATAACTTAATACCATTAGATAAAGTAATTGAAATAGTAGTTGATATTGAAAAACGATATAATATTAAAAAATCTTTGATAGATGAATTGATTTCAAATGGAATAATAACACAAAACATGAGTTATGATAATCAAGAATATGTTTATGTTACTTATGAGAAGTTAGAAGATTATTTATATGCAAAACTGTTGATAGTAGATTTAGAAGAAATAGGAACAGAAAAATTTTATTTAAAGTACAAAAAATTGAAATATCGTGGTGATATATTAGAAGCATTAGCAATAGCTTTATCAGATAAAGGAGATTATGAGTTATTTGAGTTGTTTGTAGATGAACAAAATAATAGAAATATTATAGAAGCTTTTTGTAGTGCTCTAAAGTGGAGAAAGTCAAATTCAGTAAATCAAAAAACTCTTGATTATATTAATAATGTAGTTTTAAAATCTGAGTATGGTTTTAGAAATTTATATGGTGCATTAATTTTAATTTCCACAAAGATTGGACATAAATTTAATGCAGAGTGTACTGCAGAAAATATTTTGAAATATAGAATGCCAGATAGAGACGAATTATTTATTCCCTTATTTGATGAATTTTATTTTGAAGAGGGTTCACCGATTAATCGATTGTTAGATTGGTGCTTAACTAAAAAGAATTTTGACAATGTATTAGATGAAACTATAAGGTTAGCTGCTATAATGATTTCGACGTTCTTAATATCATCTAATAATAAATTAAGAGATAAGAGTACAAAAGCACTTGTAAGTTTATTAAATGGACGTATTGATATATTGATATTAGTATTAAAAAAATTTGAGAATGTCGATGATCCATATATACTTGAGCGTTTATATGCAGTTGCATTTGGTTGTGTTGTATCTGAAAAATCTAATAGCGAGATAGAAAAATTAGCTATATATGTTTATGATAAAATTTTTAAAGATGAATATGTTTATCTAAATATTTTATTGCGTAACTATGCTAAAAATATAGTAGAATATGCTAAATATAAAGTTGTAAGTGACAAATTAAAATATATGGATGTACAACCACCATATAAATCTGAAATGCCAGAAGTACCTACTGATGAAGAAACATCAAAGTATGAATATGATTATAAATCATCAAATTTTAAAAATTATTTTTGGAGCCAAAATGATATTTTAAGATCTATGAGGGTAGAATATGATCGTGATGGGTCACCTGGAGGCTATGGAGATTTTGGTAGATATGTATTCCAAAGATATTTTTCTCAATGGAATGGGCTAGATTATAATGACTTAAAAAATATAGCAATTAAGAAAATATTTGATATGGGATATGATGTAGAAAAGCATGGTGAGTATGATCGTAATATAGAAGGAAGTCGTTTTAGAAATAATACTCGAGAAAGAATCGGGAAGAAATATCAATGGATTGCGTTATATGAACTCGCTGCTCAAGTTGCTGATAATTATAAAATGGAAATCCATAAAGATTGCTATGGCGGTACAGAAGATGCTTATTGTAAAGGATCATTTGAACCTGATATAAGAAACATTGATCCTACAGCTTCAATTATTCAAGCAAATAATAAAGATAATAAGGTAATACACAATCAGTTATACCAATTTCCTACAGTAACCAATAATGAATGGTTAAGTACTGTTAGCGATATACCTAAAATAAATGATTTAATAAATATTAAATACAATAATGAAGATTTTATTTTACTTAATGGTTGGTATACTTGGACTGAAGAAAAAGAATTAGGAAGCAAACAATATGAAAATCCTCAAAAAGATTTGTGGATACAAATTAATAGCTATATCGTAAAATCAAAGTCAATTGACATTGTTGTTAAAAAATTAAAAAATAAAGATTTTATGGGAAGATGGGCAGCTGAACCTAATGAAAATTATAGTCTTTATAATAAAGAATATTATTGGTCTGATGCATACAGTTTTTTTAAGAATCCTTATTATTGTGGAAATGATTTAACAGATTTTCATGAATTTTTAGAAAATTCTAATGAGAAATTCAAAGTATTATTACCATCTTGTAAATATCTTACTGAACGTAAAGGAGATGAATTGGAAGATAATAATTCATGTTCATGGTACAAGCCTTGTATGAATTTATTTACCGATTTAAATATGAAATATGGAAAAGGAAATTCAATTTTATATGATTCTGAAGGTAAAATTATTTGCTTTGATAGTAGTGAATTGTTGAAAGAAGATATAGGCTTTTTTATTGATAAAAATGCATTTTTACAATATCTACAGAAGAATAATTATAGTGTTTTTTGGACTATATTATCAGAAAAGAGAATTATTGCTGAAAGATATAATTATAATAATAATTATAGACAACCACATATTAGTGGTGTGTATATATTAGATGAAAATGGTGAGTTAAAAGGGGATATAAATAAATTTGAAGAATAAATTTATTAGAAGATTATATTAAGTATAATAAATAGTAAATTCATAGGCACTTTATTTATAGATTTTAATTATGAGAAGTTAAGAATAGAGAATAAAAAACCTTACTTGGAATAAATATGGATAACGATATAATAAATAACATAAAAAAGCAAAGATTTTACATATATAAAGTCTTTGCTTTTTTATATTTTACCAATTTTTTAAAGGTCACAGTTACCTTATTTGTGTTAAAATTATATTACAAAAACGTTGTAAGGAGTTGAAGAAATGGAGAAAATTACACAACAAAAATTAGAAAAAACACTATGGGATGCAGCGGATATTTTAAGAGGAGAACTTAATGCGTCACAATATATGGATTACATATTTGGGTTATTATTCTTAAAGAGAATGAATGACCAATTTGAGATAGAGCAAAACAAGAAAAAAGAAGAATTTTCTAAAATGGGATTACCAGAGGAAGAAATAAGTTCATTGATAGAAGATCCATCAATATATGAGAATTTTTATGTACCTGAAAGAGCAAGATGGTCCACTTTAAAAGATTTAACATTAAACATAGGACCAGAACTTGATAAAGCATTCAAAGCAATAGAAGATGAGCCTAAAAATCAAGAGCTTGTAGGGGTTCTTACTACTGCTAATTACAATGATAAAGAAAGAGTACCAGACAAGAAATTATCCCAACTTTTAATACTTTTCAGCAGTTTGCCATTAGCAAATGATAATTTAGAAAATAAAGATATATTAGGTAATGCTTATGAATATTTAATTAAGCAATTTGCAGATCAAGGTGGAACTAAGGGTGGAGAATTCTACACTCCAGAGCAGGTGGTTAAGACTTTAGTTGGTATAGTAAAACCAAAAGAAGGAGAAGCAATATATGATCCAACTACAGGTTCTGGTGGTATGCTTATTCACTCAACTCATTACATAGAAGAGCATGGTGGAAATCCTAAGAATGTATCATTAAATGGACAAGAAATAAACCTTTCTACTTGGGCAATATGTAAAATGAATATGCTATTTCATGATGCAACAGGAGCGGACATTAAAAAGGGTGACACTATAAGAGAGCCAAAGCATACTAACGGCGGAGTTTTAAAGACATTTGATGTGGTTTTAGCAAATCCTCCATTTTCACTTAAAAATTGGGGAATAGATGAAGCAAAAACAGATGCATACGGAAGGTTTGTATATGGAATACCTCCAAAGTCCTATGGAGATTTAGCCTTCGTTGAGCATATGATAGCAAGTTTAAATTCTAAAGGAAGAATGGGAACAGTAGTGCCTCATGGAGTTTTATTCAGAGGTGGAGCAGAAGGAAAGATAAGAAAATCCATATTGAAAGATGATTTAATAGAAGCGGTAATAGGTCTTCCACAAAACATATTCTACGGAACAGGTATACCAGCAGCACTACTTATGATAAATAAGGATAAAGTTGAAAATAGAAAGGGTAAAGTGTTATTTATAGATGCATCCTCTGGATTTGTTAAGGATGGAAACAAGAATAAACTAAGAGATGAAGATATACAAAAGATAGTTGAAACTTTTGATAATTTTGAAGCAGTAGACAAGTATGCAGAAGTTATTGAATTAAAGGATATAGAGGAAAATGATTTTAATTTAAATATAAGCAGATATGTTGATACAACTGAACCAGAACCGGAAGTTGACATTGACTTGGTTTTAGATGATATTAGGGAACTTAAGTTTAAGATTGTGGATAATGAAGAGAAGCTGAATGGATACTTGGAAGAGTTGGGGTTTGATACGATTTAGTGATAAGAGACAAGCAAAAGAAAATTAATAATGAATAATTAAAAATTAAAAATGAAGGATACCTTTCTGCACCGCAGAAAGCTTTAGATTTTATGATACATTATTTTTCCCTAAGGAAAAATTTCCTTTATTATTAATTGTACATTATTAATTATTAATTTCAAAAAGCAAGTTACAAAGGAAAAGTGCACAATTCACAGGTCACAGTACACAGTTAAAAAACTGAAAACTAAAAACTGTGGACTGTGAACCGTGAACTGTTAACTGGATAAAGAGGTGAAGATGGTGAAAGAAGGAATTAAGGCAATTGAGAGTAGTAAGGAAGGGTATAAGAAAACGAAGCTGGGTGTTATACCACAGGAGTGGGAGATTGTTAGATTAGAAGATATTTGTGATAGAAGTGATAAGTATTCATTTACAGGAGGACCATTTGGATCAGATTTAAAATCGTGTCATTATACTGAAGATGGTGTTCAAATAGTACAATTACAAAATATAGGTGAAGGACATTTTATTAATGATTCTATAGTATATACATCAGAGAAAAAGGCAGATGAATTAAAAACATGTAATATTTATCCAAATGATATTATCATAGCAAAAATGGCAGAACCAGTTGCTAGAGCATGTAAAATTCCTAATTATAGAAGTCGGTATTTGATGTGTTCAGATGGAATTAGAGTTGTTGTTGATAGAAAGAAATATAATAATGATTTTATTTTATATTCAATAAACTCAGAGTATTTTAGAAATAATGCTATTGCTAATAGTACAGGTTCAACTAGATTAAGAATAGGATTAAGTGCTTTAAGAAATTTAAAGTTAATATCTCCCCCACTAGACGAACAACGAAAAATAGCAGAGATTCTTTCTATTGTAGATGATCAAATAGATAATACAGATAAACTTATTGAAAAAACTAAGGAGTTAAAGAAGGGATTAATGCAGAGGCTTTTGACTAAGGGAATAGGACATAAGGAATTTAAGAAGACGAAAATTGGGGAGATTCCTATGGAGTGGGAAGTCGATAAATTTAAAAATATAACAGATATCTTAAGATGTGGAGTAGCTAGTACACCAACATATGTAGATGAAGGAGTTCCATTTTTATCAGCACAGAATATTCAGGATGGAAAGTTAAGTTTGCATAAATATAATTTAGTAAGTAGAGAATATCATGAAAAGTTAACGAAGAAGGATAAGCCACAATATGGAGATATTTTATATTCTAGAGTTGGTGCTAATTATGGAATTGCAGCAGTTGTTAATAGTGATTTTGAATTTAGTGTATATGTGAGTTTGACTTTGATTAGAATGAAACAAGGTTATGATAGTGAATTTTATAAATATTTACTTAATAGTGCGGTTTGTAGAAAACAAGCAGATATAGGTGTATTTCAGGGGGCTGGAGTTCCAAATTTAAATGTTAAAATCGTGGAAAAATTTAATATGATAGTTCCACCATTAGAGGAGCAACAACAAATAGCCACCATCCTATCCTCAGTAGACACTCAAATAGAAGAGTACGAAAATGAAAAAGCCAAACTGGAAGAACTTAAAAAAGGCTTGATGCAGCAACTTTTGACGGGAAAAATTAGAACTGTGTAAGTGACAAATGATAAGTGATAAGTGATAAGTGATAAGTTAGAAGAGGAGAGAGGACTGTTGAGAGAGAAGAAAAAATATAGTGGCAAAGGGTTGAATTTTCAACTTATCACTTGTCACTTGAAACTTGTCATTAACAAGTATGTGGGGGTGATTATATGGCAACTTATAAACAAATTCAAGAGTATATCAAGGCTACTTATGGATTTACAGTAAAGACATGTTGGATTGCACATATGAAGGAAGTTTGTGGATTAAAGAGAAAGGATTCACCTAATAGAAAAGATCCTAACAAAAGAGTGTATCCATGTCCAGAGAATAAGAAGAAATTTATTAGAGAGGCATTTAGACATTTTGATATGATATAAGGGATAAGTATTATATTAATTTTGAAATAATAAAAATGGGGGAAGAGCGTTGTATAGAATTATCAATGAAAATATAGATAATCTTTTAGGAGAAAAGTTGCGAAAACATTTTAAAGATTATGAGTATCTTTTGGATAATCTATATAAAGTTAATGTAGCAGAAGATATAGAATATCAAAGGAATTATAGAAAATTTTATGCAATGAATGTGGCGAGATTACCAAAAGAATTTTATAAGTGTTATTTTAATATATTACAGAATAATAAAAATGAGAGTGATATATCACTTCAATATGTGGTTAAAAAATTAAATAATAAGGAACTGTATAAAAAAGAAAAAGGAAAAATTCAATTTTCTTTTTCATCTAAATTAGTTCATATGATTAATAATAAAAAACCAATATACGATAGTAAGATTGCTAATTTTTATAATCTACCTAAATTAAATAAGAATAATTATAATGAAACCATAAAGAAAATGGAAATGATATATGGATCTATAGATAAAGAATATGACAGAATAATAAAAGAAAAACTATTATTTATTCCAATAAAGAAAGTAAGAAATTATTTTGAACTAGGTGAAAAATTTACAGATACAAAGATAATAGATAGTATTATTTGGATGTATATTAGTTATGCAGAAAGCGGCATTGGTAAAATTAAGTATAAGTAAAAATAAATAATAGTAGAAAATGATATATAAGTGACAAGTGAGTGGTGAGAAATAGATTCCCAAACTTGTCACTTGTAACTTGTAACTCACAAAAGGGGTGATACATACATGAACATTTTAGGCAACGAAGAAACTTTAGTAGAACTTCCAGCAGTGGAGTATTTAACAGCGGGACTTGGATATGATTTCATTGAAGGGAACAAGCTAACTCCTGACTATGGAGAACGTGATACTTTAAGTGAAGTTATACTACATAAAAGAATGAAATCAGCTCTAAAAAAACTGAATCCATGGATAAATGATGAAAATGCTGAAAAGGTTGTTCGTAAGTTTAACCGTGCAGAGTCTTTGGGTGCAGGGCTTTTAGAGATTAATGAGAAGATATACGATTATATAGTTCATTTAGAGTTAACTGTGGATCAAGTTATAGATGGTAAGAAGAAAACTCCTACAGTTAAGCTTATTGACTTTGATGATATAGATAATAATGATTTTCTAGTGACAAGGCAGTTTGTTGTTAAGGGACAGCAAGAAACTATAAGACCTGATATTGTAGTTTTTATAAATGGTATGCCAATTGCAGTTTTAGAGTGTAAATCACCATTTAAAGAAACTAAGGTCAATGAGAATGTTGGAAAATTTGATGGCTTCCAGCAGCTTAGAAGGTACATGAATGGCAGAGATGCGAACTTTATAGAGGGAGCAGAAAGATTATTTTACACTAATTTTATAACTGGTATTTTAAATAAATATACTGCATTTATTGGAACTATAAGCTCAGGGTACAAGCATTATGTAGAATGGAAAGATGCGTATCCTGTGGAGAATAGAGATGTAGCTGATGAAAAGGATACTCCGCAAAATATATTACTTCAAGGAGTTTTTGAGAAAGAAAATCTACTTGATATAATGCAGAATTTTATTGTTTATGATTTGGACAAGGAAAATTCTAGAAAAGTTAAAAAGGTATGTAGATATCAGCAGTTTAGAGCAGTTCAAAAATCTTTAAAAAGATTAGAAAATGGTAAGACGCCTTTAAGCAAAGGCGGAGTTGTGTGGCACACACAGGGGTCTGGAAAATCTCTTACTATGGTATTTTTAGCGAAAAAAATAAGAAATCATAAAAAGCTTTCTAATGCTACTATTGTAATAGTTACAGACAGAACGGATTTGGATGGACAAATATTTGAAACTTTTGCGAATAATATAACCAATGGAACTCCAGTAAGAGCAAAGAGCATTGAGGAGATGAAAACGCTTTTAAGAAATTCTAATGCTCAAATAGTTACAACAACTATTCAAAAATTCCAAAGTGAAAAGCAAGAGAGTAAACTTCAAGATTCAAAACAAGGTGAAAAATTATATTTTGAAAAAGAGTATGAAGTATTATCACAAAAACCTAACATTATTGTTATGACAGATGAAGCCCATAGAAGCCAATATAAAGGTACTGCTGCAAATTTAAGAACAGCACTTCCAAACGCTGCATTTATAGGTTTTACAGGTACTCCAATAGACAAAGAGGACAAGTCTACTCCAAGAACTTTTGGTTCTTATATAGATAAATATTCTATAAAACAAGCTGTTGAAGATGGAGCAACTGTAAGAATTGTATATGAAGGAAGAAGACCAGATTTACATATTTCAGGAGATTCTTTAGAAGAGTTATTTGATAAAGCTTTTGAAGATAGGACGGATGAAGAAAAAGAAGCTATTAAACAAAAGTATGCAAATAAGAGAAGTGTGGTAGAGGCTGATGACAGAATAGAAGAAGTAGCAAAAGATATATTAAAACATTATAAAGAGTATATATACCCTAATGGTTTTAAGGCTCAAATAGTTTGTGTTTCTAGAGAAGCTTGTGTTAAATATTATAATGCTTTAAATAAGCATATGAAAGATATTATGGGAGAAGAATTAGAGTGCAAAATAATATTTTCTGGAGATAATAATGATGATCCTCATTTGAGAGAACATCATACAACAAAAGAAGAAGCAGAAGGACATATTAACAAGTTTTAAAAAGAAAACTTCTGAAAGTAAGTTATGTTTTTTAATAGTTAAAGATATGCTGCTTACAGGTTTTGATGCACCAATTGAACAGGTAATGTATTTAGATAGACCGCTTAAAGAGCACAATTTACTGCAAGCCATTGCCAGAGTTAATAGAACTTGTGGTGATAGTAAAAAGTGCGGCTATGTAGTGGATTATTATGGAGTTTTAGATTTTCTAGAAGAGGCATTATCCATATTTGATAAAGATGAGCTAGGTAAACCAATGGAATCAATGGGTTCATTATATGATGAGATGTTATCTTATAGGGAAAATGTTATGAGAATGTTCCAAGGAAAAGACAAAGAAAACATAGATGAGTTAGTTAAGGTAATAGAGCCAGAAGATAAAAGAGCAGAGTTTGAGATTGCATATAAAAAGTTTGCTGGAGCAGTTGAAGCTTTAATGCCGGGACATGTATCTGTTGATATACAAAATGATGTAAAATGGTTATCTTACATTAGAGCAGCGGCAAAGGTGAGATTTAATCCTGAGAAGAAATTGGACATTGCTGATTGTGGTGAAAAAGTTAAAGAACTTATTTCAGAACATTTAACTTCTACTGGAGTAATGCAGTGGATAGAGCCAATAACATTATTTGAAGATGATTTTGAGGCTAAAATAGAAACTCAAATGGGAGATGAGGCAGTAGCATCATCAATGGAACATGCTATAAAAAATGTTATTAATTTAAAGATGGATGAAAACCCTGTATTCTATACAAGTTTACTTGAGAAACTTCAACAAATTTTAGAAGAAACTAAAAATGATTGGATAGAGAAAAAGGCTAAACTTAAAGAGTTTATAAATAGGGAAATGGAAAAAGGTGAACAGGGAAAAGCAGATGAATTAGGATTGAGTAAAAGGGAATTCGCTTTTTTTGAAACTTTAAGAGAGGTTTTAGAAGGCAAAAATGAAGTTGAAGAAAATGTGGTGAAAGAAGACAGCGTAGAGTATATAGCGAATGATGTGGTGGAGCTTTCAAAGGAAATATCAAAGGAATTGAATAAGTTAATCAGGGAAAACTATTTAGTGGATTGGACTAACAACCCAAGTAAAACTGCTCAAATAGAGCAAAAGATATATATGTTTTTGATTTCTAAGTCTCCAAAACTAAGACAGGTTTTTGGAGCAGAGGCAATGAGTAAGATAAAGCAGTTGAAGGAGAGCATAGTAAAGTTGGCAAAGATACACTATGGAGAGTTGGGGTAAACGTGAATCTTGTATTTAAGTTTGGAACAAAAGATATAGAATTTACCGTCAAATATAGCAATAGAAAAACCTTGGCAATAGAAGTAGAGCCATCGGGAAAAGTAAATGTAGTTGCACCAATGGGAGTTTCACAAGAAGAGATAATCAAAAAAGTTAGAAGCAAGGCAGCATGGATTGTGCAGAAACAATATGAAGTAAAAAATATAAATGTAAATAAAATAAACAGAGAAGCTGTAAATGGAGAGTCCTATTTATACTTAGGAAGAAATTATACTTTGCAATTAATTGATGATAAAACAATAAAAAAAATACAAGTTAAACTTTTTAGAGGAAAGTTTATAGTAACAACTCCTACTAAAGATGAGGTAAAGATAAAAGAAGCCCTAGAGCAGTGGTATAGAGAAAAAGCCCTTCAAAAAATATGTGATAGAGTAAAGTATTATAGACCTTTTTTCAATAAAGAGCCTAAAGCTATCAAAGTAAAGGAACAAAAAAAGAGATGGGCAAGCTGTACATCAAAAGATGAACTATTATTTAATTGGAGATGCGTCATGGCACCAGCTTATATACTTGATTACATAGTTGTGCACGAAATGTGCCATATGTACCATAAAGATCACTCCAAAGAATTTTGGAATATGGTAAGTGATGTTATGCCAGATTATGAGGGCAGAAAAGAGTGGCTTAGGTATAATGGGATAAAGTTGGATTTGTAGGATTTTATAAAACTATAAAAATTAATATGTGTTTATATAGAATTTCAAACGTAAAAGTTAGAGTGGTTAAGATTAGTGATTAAATTTATTAAAGTTTGGAATACAATACGGAGAATAGGCTGGGAAAGTTGTATATTTGGATTGGGAGGAGGAATATCCTCCTATTTGGCCAAAAAGTAGTTTAAATCTTTTTTAATATTAAGGAGGATACATATGGATAATATTGTTACTTTAGAAGAATTAGAAAGTATGCTTGATGTAAAATTTCCAAAGACTTTTCATGACATTTATAGAACAGGAGCAATGGAATGGTTAAAGCATTCATATGATTGGCTTAATGAAAAAAGGAATAGTGTTAAAGAAAATGCAGAATCATTTTTTTATAGTGTTGGAGGAGATTGTGAGCCAGTTGTATTTCCAGAAATACAAGAATTAATAAATCACTTTGAGGAAATGTTAGAGTATGATGAAGATTATAGACTTGGAAAGATAAAAATTAACCCTAGATATAGATTTATTCCTTTTGCAGAAATGGGTTCTGGAGATCTGTATTGTTTTTGGTATGAAGGTGATAAGAAAGAACCAGAAGTAGTTGTATATGGACATGATACAGGAGATATGACTCTTTGGGCTAAGGATTTTGATGAGTTTTTATTTATTCAAATGGGGTCATCGGTAGTAGAATGGGAAAATGATATTGATGATGAATCTATACAGGCTCATATAAGTTTTTTAAAGGGTGAATATAAAGAAATATTTATGGGTGGAGATGTAGATAAAATAGAAGAAGCTATTGAATGTATGGATGAACTTGAGCAGTTAGAGTATCTTATAGAGATATAGATATCTAATTTATATTAGATATAAATCGAATAAAGAAAGTTAAATGGCTTATTATCCATATAATATGTAGAATATATACAGAACTTACTAAGATATACGTTTATCAAAGATAAAAATTATTTAATCTTAGAAAAAGTGCTAATCTTGTGAGGATGGAGCACTTTTTTCTTATACTAGATATACATGTGTTGTAGTTTAAAAATTTGATAATGATTCTAAACAATACTTCATAAACTCTTTTAATAAGGGTGATAGCCACTTGTTTTTATGATAAGCCAATTGAGTTAAGAATTTAATTTCCTTCTCTTCAATTTCTATTATTTTTACTTTTTTATCTTTAATTAAATCTTTTACACACATCACAGGTAATAAGCTAATACCAATTTCACTTATCACACATTGTTTTATGGCTTCCATATTTGAAAATTCTAATGTACTTCTTGGAGTTATACTTTTGTTATATAAATAGTTTTCAAAAAAACGTCTTAGGGCACATTCTTTTTCTGTAAAAATAATACATTATATATATATCGTTTTTTTCGATTTTACCGAACTATTTGGTGATGATATAATTTTATTACGAAGTACATATGTTGTAAATACATTAAGTTTGAAGGAGAATTTTTTATGAAAAAGATTTGTCTATTACTTGCTAATGGATTTGAAGCTGTTGAAGCAAGTGTTTTTACTGATGTGATAGGTTGGAATAATTTCGAAGGA
This sequence comes from Haloimpatiens myeolchijeotgali, assembly GCF_042688525.2. Lineage (GTDB taxonomy): Bacteria > Bacillota > Clostridia > Clostridiales > Clostridiaceae > Haloimpatiens. Next base: position 3,122,831 of record NZ_JBHWAB010000001.1, on the reverse strand, counting down.
GATGGTACTACAGAATTAGTAACTGTTGGAGCAAGGGATACGCTTAAATGTACATGGAATTTTACTGTTACTCCTGAGATGAATATAAAGGAGTTAAATGTGGATGATTTCTACGCTTTAGCAATTCCTGGTGGTTTTGAAGAGGCTGGATTTTATGAAGATGCATATAGTGAAGATTTTTTACGTATTATCAGGGAGTTTAACAGACAAGGAAAGATTATTGCTTCTATTTGTGTTGGATCACTTCCTATTGGTAAAAGTGGTGTTTTAAATGGACGAAAGGGAACGAGTTATAGTCTTAATGATGGAAAAAGACAAAAGGAGTTGGCTCAATTTGGTGTGAATGTTGTACCTGATAAGCCAATAGTTATTGATAAAAATATTATAACTTCATACAATCCTGCCACAGCCTTTGAAGTAGCCTTTACTCTTTTAGAATTACTTACATCAAAGAAAAATACAGATAATGTCAAAAAGTTAATGGGCTTTATGAAATAAAGACTTAAAGCGATTATGTATCTTCAAGTAGAATTCAAGTCCCCATGTATGCTCATGTAGGGGATGAAATAAAAATTGCTTATTATAAAGACAATCCTAGTAAGTTGTTCACAGCAAGTTTGAAAAAAGCAGGCATATTTTTTATTATTGGGATTGTGTGTATGGCTATTATGTTTTATTACCAATTTTTGAAAGGTCACAGTTACCTTGTTAAACATACCACTTACAAGAAAAAACTAACCACTTACTGTTATCATATTTACAAGGAAAAAATAGTTAATATAATAAAAAGTGTGGGGAGTGAAAATATGAAAATACGAATTGAAGTAGATAATAAAATTAAAGAAAATGAAGTTATTATTAGATGTAGTGAACTAAGTCAAGATATTAAAAATATTCAAACTATGCTTGATGATATGTTGTCACACAAGAAACATATAATTTTTTACAAAGGTGATAGTGAATATTATCTTTCCTTGGAAGAAATTTTGTTCTTTGAAACTGAAAAAAATGGTATTTGTGCACATACCATTGATAATATATATAATGTAAAATATAAGCTTTATGAGCTTGAAGAACTTTTACCAGGATATTTTATGAGAGTTTCAAAATCAACAATTTTAAATACAAATCATATTTACTCCATAACACGCAATATATCATCATCAAGTAAGGTTGAATTTCAAAATACTCATAAACAGGTATATGTTTCAAGATATTATTACAAACCACTAAAAATTAAATTATTAGAAAAGAGGGAATGAGATGAAAAAAGATAGGATTTTTTGGGGATTATCACTTATATTAGTAGGAGCTTTCTTGATTATAAGTAAAATTGGATACTTTCCTGATGTAAATGTATTTAGTTTATTGTTAACAGTTTTTTTAGTAGTAATTGCTGTGAAAAGTTTGTTTCGCCTTAATTTTGGGGGCGTTTTATTCCCAATTGCATTTATTTGTATAATATATGATAAACAATTAGGGATTACAAATATTACACCTTGGACTGTATTGATTGCAGCATTACTTGGCAGTATCGGTTTTTCTATGATTTTTAATAAACATAATAGATGTATTAGGACCCATTATGATTGTGAAGATTATAAGTTTGAGAAAATTGATGTAGAAGATGAAAGTCATGTTAGATTTAAAAATTCATTTGGGGCTAGTACAAAATATATAAATACAGATAATTTTGAGCAAGCTGATTTTGATTGTTCTTTTGGAGCTATGAAGGTGTATTTTGATAATGCAGTCATGAGTAATGAAAATGCTGTATTTAGGATTGATGCTTCTTTTTCAGGAATAGAATTGTATATACCAAAAACTTGGAATGTTGATGATAAAACTAAGGTGTTTTTGGGCTCTGTTAGTGAAAAAAATAGAAATAGTCAACCAACAACAAATACTTTAACATTAATTGGTGACATTAATTTTGCAGGAGTAGAAATAATTTATATTTAAGTTTCTACTTGAAATTTTTCAGAATAGTGTGTATTATTAATATAATAACTTAAAAGCAATGAAAGAGAAGAGTAGGTATAGAGATTTTTTCAGAGAGTTAGAGGGTGGTGAAAATCTAACAGATGTCTATATTGAACGCAGCTCTTGAGCTTCTGCTTGAACATTACTATAGCTTTTATAGTATCAGTAGAGTAAGACGTTTCCTTACGTTACAAAGGCACAGTATGATAGTACTGGTAGAGTGAGCATTAATATGCTAATTAGGGTGGTACCACGGATAATATCTCTTTCGTCCCTTTTCGGGATGAAGGAGTTTTTTTATTTAGTGGTTCTTTTATTTTTAATGATAATGAAGGAGGGATTTTAATGAAGGCATTAGAAATAAGAAGAAAATTCATTGAGTTTTTCGAGAAAAATAATCATAAGGTAATCCAGGGAGCATCATTGGTTCCAGAGAATGATCCAAGTGTTTTATTTACTACCGCTGGAATGCATCCATTAGTTCCATTTTTGTTGGGAGAACCTCATCCAATGGGTACAAGACTAGTAGATTATCAAAAATGTTTACGAACAGATGATATTGACGAAGTAGGTGATGATATACATGTAACTTTCTTAGAAATGCTGGGTAATTGGTCTTTAGGCGATTATTTTAAGGAGGAATCCATTAAGATGAGTTATGATTTTCTAGTAAACCATCTTAATCTTGATGTAAATAGGTTAGCAGTTACAGTATTTGCTGGAGATGAGAATATACCAAGAGATGAGGAAGCTGCAAGAGTGTGGGAGAGCTTAGGGATCAAGAAAGAAAATATATATTATTGTGATAAAAAACATAATTGGTGGGGACCAGCTGGCACTACAGGACCTTGTGGTCCAGACACAGAAATTTTTTATGACAGCTTGAAGCCTAAATGTTCTGAGGGATGTGGCCCTGATTGCGATTGCGGCAAGTATTGGGAGATATGGAACAATGTATTTATGCAGTATAACAAGAATGAAGATGGTACCTTTTCTGTTCTAAAGAACAAGAACGTAGATACTGGTCTTGGCTTAGAACGAATGACAGCAATAATGGAGAATAAAAATAGTGTATATGAAACGGAGTTATTTTCTTCTGTAATAAATGAAATTCTTTCTATCGCTGCAAAGCCAAATAAAAACAGTGTTAGAATTATTGCAGATCACGTAAGATCTTCATGTCTTATACTAGCTGATGGCATTGTTCCTGGAAATGTAGATCAAGGGTATGTTCTTAGAAGACTTATTAGACGTACAGTAAGGCACATGAGAAAAATAGATATGAGTCCAAAATATTTACAAACATTGATTTTGGCAACTATAGAAAACCTTAAAGACTTATACGAAGAATTAGTAATTCATAAAGAATTTATTTTAAAAAATATTTTAAAAGAAAAAGATAGATTTATAACTACTTTAGAAAAAGGTGAAAAGAAATTTAATAAAGCTGTAGAGAAGTGCAAAGCTAATAATATGACACTTATTGATGGAAAAACTGTTTTTAATTTATACGATACTTTTGGATTCCCTCCTGAAATTACTGCAGAGTTAGCTGAAGAAAAGGGAATGCAGATAGATATGGGAGAATTTGAAAGACTATTTAAGCATCATCAAGAACTATCTAGGCGAGGTGCTGCTCAGAAATTCAAAGGAGGATTGGCAGACAATACAGAAGAAACTACTGCTCTTCATACTGCTACTCATATTTTGCATAGGGCACTGCAGATTGTGCTAGGAGACCATGTTATACAAAGAGGAAGTAACATTACTAAGGAAAGACTAAGATTTGATTTTTCTCATAATCAGAAAATGACTAGGGAAGAGATTCATAAGGTAGAAGAATTAGTAAATACAATTATTAAAAGCTCATTACCTGTTATATGTGAAGAAATGTCTGTTGAAGAGGCAAAGGAAAGCAATGCTACAGGGGTATTTACAGAAAAGTATGGTAATGTAGTTAAGGTGTATTCTATAGGAGATTTCAGCAAGGAAATATGCGGAGGACCTCATGTTGAAAATACATCAAAGCTAGGACATTTTAAGATTATAAAAGAAGAGAGTGTGGCTTCAGGAGTGAGAAGAATAAAGGCTATTTTAGAGTAGGATAGTCACTAAACAGTGAAAGGTAAATGTTACCTTTCACTACTTATTTTAATCCAAAAATACACAGTGCCTTTTGGATCAATTGCATAAATGAAGTTGTCCTTGGTTCCTAGTAGGTACTTATTATTCTTAATATTGTTTTTAATTTTTTCTTTATTCCACCATTTTTTCTCTATACTTTTCATTTTCAATACTTCATTTTTCTCAATTGGGTTTAATGTTGAAAAAAATTTTTTATTGATTTTTGTTTATTTAGTTTATAGAAATTATTATATACTTTTAACCATGTATCTTGAAAAAGATCATCAGCATCTATTTTATTATTTGTTAATTTAAGACAGAGGTTATAAATATCATTTTTATAAATATCAATCATATTTTCTATATTCAAATCTTCAATCACCTCTCTTTCATTATATATATACGGACAAAGTATTATTTTGTTTGAAAAAATTATAAACAATTTCTATGTGAATGCCAAGAGTTCACAGGCAAATAGTTAAGATTATGGTTTATACTACGATAATTACAAAGTTAGTTATAATATAACAAGTAAATCTAGAAGATAAGAATTAAAAGAAAAAACTAATGAAAATTTAGGGGGAACAATGTGGATTTTAAAACTTTTAAATATTATGTATTACAGGTGTAATGAAAAAAGAAGAATGTACATAATGACAAAATTCAATGATTATGAAAAATTCATAGAGCAGCAGCAAAAAGCTGTGAGTAAAATAAAGGAAGAAACATCAAGAATAGCAGCAATTTTAAATTTATATAATGCATATTATTTTAATGATCAACTAGAAAAGGCAGAAGAGACGATAAAGTCTTTAGATATTGATAGTTTAGATAACTCTATAAAATGTATATATTATTACTATTTACTAAATCATTATATTGCTGCTAATAATGAAATTATGGTAGATAAGCTTTGGGAAGAATCACAAAGTTTACTAGAAGAAATGAAACAAAAAGATAATCAATTTTATAGAAATTTGCAGATGAATTATAATAACTTTAAAGGTTTATACGAAAAAAGTAATAAAATTCTTTTAGAAGTTGATTATGATGGAAAAGATGATATATTTTATACTTTATTAAAAACTGAGATATATTTTAATGTAGGAAAAGAAAATGAAGCGAAACTTATAATTAATGATTTACTGAATGGTAAGAAAAAACTGGTGCCAATATTTAAGAAAAAAATAAAAGATTTTCAAATGAAATATATGAATGAAGATGAAAAATTTATTAATAAAAATAAAACTAACGAAAAAATAAGTTTCAAAGATAAAGTATGGTCAAAAGTTAGAGATTCAGACTTTATGAGAAATCTATTACTTCTATTTATAGATGTAAAAAACATATTGAAAAATAAATATGTTTTATTAATTTTTGGACCTATTATTGCAGTATATTTGTGGAAAATTATTGGAATTATAGGATTAAAGAATAATACATATTGGAATTATTGGAACTATCTTATACTAGATATTTTGAGTAATGTGGCTTTTATTAATTTAGTAGGATTATTGATTAACTATATGATTAAACGTAAAAAATATTTGAAGGCTATGTTAATAATTTTAGTGCTGCTATCTTGCATAGGTTTTAATTTTTCTGCAAAATCATATTCATTAAGTTTAAAGGCAAGAATCATAGATTTACCTTATGTTGTATCAAAAAGTTATGTTGAAGAGGTTACAACTATTAAATATATTGATATAGTAAATGAAGAGAAGTATCAATACATACAAATAGAAACAAATAATAATAAGTTTCAAGTATTTAGTGATGATAATGTTTATGATTATATTCTCCAAAATTGTTGTGAAGGAGATGTTGTCAAAATCAAATATTTACCTAACACAAAAAATATAATATATATAAATTTAGAAAGAAAATAATTTACAAATTTTGAAAGGTCACAGTTACCTTGTAAAGAATGATACTATGATGCTTATCATACCAATAGCTATGAATAAGAAACAAATTGGTACTAAGAAAAATGGTTCTACAAGAGTACCATCGGGAGTTACTTTAGATCCAATGATGTTAAAGGAAATGACACAACCAAAAGCAATAGTAAAGGATATTATAGCTAAAATGTTTCTTTTTATTATATTTTTCATTAAAATTCCTCCTAGTTAATTAAGTTGAATTTTCTACATTTCATTATATTTAATAATAGCATACAGCAAATTTAGTTCATATTGATTTGAATGACATAACTCTTACATTTATGTAAGGTAGCTGCAAAAACTTCGTTTGGAGTAGTTAAAGTTAATCATATAGTTATTTTATTTGAGCTCTGGGGCTATTATGGACTATTATAAGGAATTTTGAAATTTGACAGTAATATATGTCTATTTTATAATTTACTCTATGATTTAGTTAATAATATGAAAAATAAGGAAGCGGAGAGTGACATGATAAGCATTATTAAAACTGCGATTATAACTATAATAATATCATTTATATCTGGGTTACTATTAGAACATTATAAGAATTTAGCACCTAGGATATTATGCAATATGGGAAAGGGAAGACTCCTAAATTTTAATAACAAAAAAATTTGTAAATATATTCTTACTGTTAGAAATATATCTAATAAAACAATCCATGATATAACGGTAAATGTGCAGGGTTCACAAAATAATTTAAGAATTGGAGATTCCAAAATAACAAAAGGTTTAAAATTTGATTCTTCAATGAAAGGTAATATTTTAGATGTACATATACCTTTTTTAAGTAAAGAGGATGAATTCTCAGTTGAATTATATGTAGAAAATCAAGGTGGAGGGTATAAGAAGCCTATTACTATAATTAGATCACCTGAAAAGTTTAAAGAAGTAGATTCTGTAGAACAAAAAGGATTACTATCTACATTGTTTAAAATACCTAAAAATAAAAAAAAGGTAGTTCCGAAGACAATGAAAAATAATGAAACAAGAATTTCTAATAAAAAAACTAGTATGAAACCTAGTAAGAATAAAAAGATAATGATAATTGTTACGTCAATTATTTTAGTTATAGCTGTTGGAGTTTTGGGAAAAGGTTATTTACAAAAGATAGCTGCTAATAAACAAACATCAAATACAAAAAATGATGTTCAAAAACAGTCTAATGATGAATCAGAATCAACAGATAGAACAACGAAGAATGCAGACGAAAAATCATCAACAGATGGAACGACTAGAAGTTCAGGTGAAAAATCATCAACAGATGGAACCACTAGAAATTCAGATGAAAAATCATCAACAGGTGGAACAACCAAAAATACAGATGCAAAGGCATCAACAAGTGGAACAACTAGAAATACAGATGCAAAAACATCAACAAATGAAACAACTAAAAATACAGATGCAAAAACATCAACAGATGAAACAACTAAAAATACAGATGCGAAGACATCAACAAGTGGAACAACCGAAAATAAAGATACAAAGACAACAACAGGTGGAACAACTGAAAATAAAGACACAAATACAACAACAGGTGGTACAAGCGAAAATAAAGATACAAAGTCATCAACAGATGGAACAAATACAGATACAAAAACATCAACAGATGGCACAAGTGGAACTGCAGGTAATTAAGGCATTGATTTTCAATGTCTTTTTTTGTGTGATTTGTGCCTTTGTTCTCATTATACAGCGGAAGTTTACAATATCTCAGTTTATCAAAAGTATCTTATAGGATATAATATAAATACAAGGTTGTATTTTAAACAATGAATCAGTATTGCTTTAAAACATAAACAAATTATGTTTAAGTCATATTGAAAGGGGTGTTATTTTGGAATTTAAAGCCTTACCAATTGGTATAGATAATTTTGAAATGTTAATAACAAGAGATTATTACTATATAGATAAGACATTATTAATAAAAGATTTATTAGATAATAAAGCATCTGTTAATTTGTTTACAAGACCAAGAAGATTCGGAAAAACTTTAAATATAAGTATGCTTCAATATTATTTTGAAAAAACCTACAAAGATAATTCTTACCTTTTTAAGAACTTAAACATAATGAAATCAGGAGAAAAATACACTTCTCATATGGGACAGTATCCTGTAATTAATTTATCTTTAAAATCTGCAAAGCAGCCTAATTTTGAATTAGCATTTAAATGTATAAAAGATGAAATAGTTGATGAATTTAGAAGACATGAATATGTTTTAAAAAGTGATGAATTAAATAATGAAAGAGATGAATATGAAAAAATAACTAGAAAAGAAGGAGGAGAAGAACTTTACGTAACTTCACTAAAGTTTTTATCTAAATGTTTAGAAAAATATTATAAGAAAAAAACAATAATACTTATTGATGAATATGATGTACCCCTTGAAAATTCATTTTTAAAGGGATTTTATGATAGAATGATTGATTTTATAAGATCACTTTTTGAATCTGCACTAAAAACAAATTCTTCACTAGAGTTTGGAGTTATAACAGGTTGTCTACGTATCTCAAAGGAAAGTATTTTTACTGGACTTAATAATTTGAATATAATTTCAATATTAAATGAAAGATATGCAGAGCATTTTGGTTTTACAGATAATGAAGTGAAAAAAATAATTAATGATTATAATTTAGAGCAAAAATATGAACTTATTAAGGATTGGTATAATGGATATACTTTTGGTTCTACTAATGTTTATAATCCGTGGAGTGTAATAAAATATATTTATGATTTGCTTGCCAATATAAACACATTTCCATCATCCTACTGGGCAAATACAAGCTCAAACAGTATAGTTAGAAGCTTGATTGAAAAAGCAGACAGCGTTACTAAAAGAGAAATTGAACTATTAATTGAAGGAAAAACCATTGAAAAGCCAGTTCATGATGATATAACTTATGATGAAATATATAATAGTATGGATAATTTGTGGAATTTTATGTTTTTCACAGGATATTTTAAAAAAGTAAGTGAAAGAATGGATGAAGAGGATAATCATTTTATAACATTAAAAATTCCAAATAAAGAGGTTAAATATATTTTCAAAAATAAAATTCTAAAGTGGTTTCATGATAAAGTTAAAGTAAAAGATTTATCTAAAATGTATGAAGCAATATTTAATAAAGATACTGAAACTTTTCAAGAAGAATTAAGTAATATGCTTCAGCAAACAATAAGTTTTAATGATGCCTATGAAAATTTTTATCATGGTTTTACACTTGGGGTTTTGGGCAATATGCATGATAAAATTGTGAAATCAAATAGGGAAGCTGGCAATGGAAGAAGTGATATTTTCATAAAATCATTGTCAATATTTAAACCAGCAATAATACTAGAACTTAAAGTATGTGACAATCCTAAAGATATATTAAAAAAATGTGATGAAGCACTGCAGCAAATAGAGAAAAATAAATACGATGCAGATCTTAAAGAAGAAGGATATGAAAATATTATTAAGTACGGAATAGCATTTTACAGGAAAGATTGTATTATAAAAGTTAAAGAATAAGTTGTATAATTCAACTTTAGCTGTCCTCTATCAACTGTTAACTATTTAAACAATATATCATTTTCCTTCGCTGGACAGTAGTTTTTTACTGTTGAAGTTCTGCGAAAATTGAGTTATATAATTAGAAATAAATATAAATCTTTTAAAGAAGAATTTTAAGATGGAAGTATAGTATTCAATACAATAAAGGTATTTGTTAAGGATAAATGTATTGTTAATTTGAAGATAGAGTAGAAAGTAAAAAAAGAGTTAAGGAAAAGTACTTAACTCTTTTTTTATGTGTTTATGTTACATAAGATACATAAGTGAATGGAGAAATTATTTATGTGCAGCCCACTTACATATAAAATGTTTATATTATTTTCAAATATTTTATATAAATTTGATTATCGTATGTTCTAGTTTATCAAAAGTACCTTATAGGATATAATATAAATACAAGGATATATTTTAAACAATTATAAGAAATACATAGAATTAGTATTGTTCTAAAACATAAATAAATTATGTTTAAGTCATATTGAGAAGGGAAGTGTTATTTTGGAATTTAAATCATTACCAATTGGTATAGATAATTTTGAAAAATTAATAACAAGAGATTATTATTATGTAGATAAGACATTATTAATAAAAGATTTATTAGACAATAAATCTGATGTTAATTTGTTTACAAGACCAAGAAGATTTGGAAAGACTTTAAATATAAGCATGCTTCAATATTATTTTGAAAAAACCGATAAAGATAATTCTTACCTTTTTGAAAACTTAAATATAATGAAATCAGGAGAAAAATACACTTCTCATATGGGACAATACCCTGTAATTAATTTATCTCTAAAATCTGCAAAACAGCCTAATTTTGAGTTAGCTTATATTTCTATTAAAAGAAGAATAGCAGAAGAATACAAAAGACATGAGTATATATTAAAAAGTGAAGAATTAAAAGATGAAAAGGAAAGATTTTTAAAGATTTTAAGGGAACAAGGTGATGAAGGAGACTACATTGATTCATTGTTTTTCCTTAGTAAATGTTTAGAAAAATATCATAAGAAAAAAACAATAATACTTATTGATGAGTATGATGTACCCCTTGAGAATTCTTTCTTTCAAGGTTTTTATGATAGAATGATAGCATTTATAAGATCACTTTTTGAATCAGTATTAAAAACTAACTCTTCTTTAGAGTTTGGAGTTATAACAGGTTGTTTGCGTATTTCAAAAGAAAGTATTTTTACAGGACTAAATAATTTAGAAATAATATCAATTTTAAATAAATCTTATGATGAATATTTTGGATTTACTCAAAAAGATGTAAATAAGATGCTTGAAGATTATAAGTTAAGTGATAAAGAAGATTTAATAAAAGAATGGTACAATGGTTATATTTTCGGAGATGCTGAGGTTTATAATCCTTGGAGTGCTGTACGATTTGTAAAAGATTTAACAATAGATAAAAAGGTTTTTCCATCGTCTTATTGGGCAAACACAAGTTCAAATAGTATAGTTAGGAGTCTGATTGAAAAAGCAGACAGTGTTACTAAAAGAGAAATTGAATTATTAATTGAAGGAAAAACTATTGAAAAAAGAGTTCATGAGGATATAACTTATGATGAAATATATAACAGTATGGATAATTTATGGAATTTTATGTTTTTCACAGGATATTTTAAAAAAGTAAGTGAAAGAATGGATGAAGAGGATAATCATTTTATAACACTGAAAATTCCAAATAAAGAGGTTAAATATATTTTTAAAAATAAAATTCTAAAGTGGTTTCATGATAAAGTTAAAGTAAAAGATTTATCTAAAATGTATGAAGCAATATTGAATAAAAAGCCTGAAGTTTTTGAAGAAGAGCTTGGGAAACTTCTTATACAAACAATAAGTTTTAATGACGCTTATGAAAATTTCTATCATGGATTTGTTACGGGAGTTTTAGCTAATATGCACAACTATATAGTAAAATCTAATTATAAGGAAGCACCTCGTCATGAAGACGATGTGGGCTTTGCCACTAAGCTCGATACCTCGCTAAGTGGCAAATGCCAGGGCGGCACTGGTCGAAGTGATTTATTTATAAAATCTGTTTCAAAGAGAGGAATAGCAATAGTTATTGAATTTAAGATAGCTAAAAACATAGATGATTTAGAAAAAAGAGCGGATGATGCTTTAAATCAAATAAAAGAGAAAAAGTATGATGAAGAACTTAGATGTGAAGGATATAAGAATATTGTAAGATATGGCATAAGTTTTTACCAAAAGGATTGCTTAATCAAAATGGAAGCAAGACCTAAGCCTTTATTAAGTGACAAGTGACAGTTGACAGGTCACAGTTAAAAGATAGGGATAGGTGCAGGTAAAAGAAAATTAATAATGAATAATTAAAAATTAAAAATGAAGGATACCTTTCTGTGAGGTAGAAAGCTTTAGATTTTATAATACGTTATTTTTACTTAAGAAAAAATTTCCTTCCTCCATTATTAAGTATACATTATAACGCCAACAAGTCTCAAGAGATAAACTCTTGAGGCTTTTTTTACTGTCCTTAAGAATTTTCTACCATTGTGGATTAAATAATTTTATTTTACCACATATAAAAGTTGTTTTTAATCAATGGAATCATCAATAAAATCTTTAGCTTTTTTTAATACATCTTTTGCATTTTCAAATGTTAATATATTAAGCATATCACTATAATTTAGCCATTTATAGTCTGCAATTTCTTCCTGTTGAATATTTACACATTGATTTTCTGTTTTACCTATAAAATAAATCACTCTTTTGTTAATATTTTCAGATAAATAATATTCTATCTCTGTTCTGAATTCATCTAATAGAGTAACCTCTAATCCGGTTTCCTCAAAAATCTCTCTCTTAGTAGTTTCTATCTCAGTTTCGCCACTTTCCATATGTCCTTTTGGAAATCCCCAATGCCCGCTTTCTCTACTTTTGACTGCGATAAATTCTATGTCTGCTCCGCACTTTCTGTATACAACCGCACCGCATGACTTTTCAATATTCATTATTTATTCCCCACCTTCCATATTAATGAAATCAAAATCCAGCATTAAATCACATTACTTTTTTTCATTTTCATCCTCTTTTAAAAATAAAGAAGCAATTATTGATATAATCCATGAATAATCTAAAAATGGTGTTAATACTAATCCTATAATAACAATTACAAAAGCAATATCAATGTTATTTTCATTTATGTAATTATTTATTTGTACTATTAAACTCATTGATTTTATACCTCCTTGTATAATGTAGTCATAACATTCAATAGAAAACTATCTATTATTCTAACGAACATTACGACAAATCTTTTTATTATTATTCTAATTATTTCTGCCCGATAGGGCGTTCATTTTACATCTAAACTAAGTTTTCTATTAAAGTCAAATTGAAACCTATACAGTTAAATATTTTGGTATAATATCTCCTGAATAGAGGATAGATGTACACCTCCTGGGAGTGACTCTGTCGAGTCATTTATACCCGTGAATTAGCGTATCATTCCATCAGTGAGAACTCTATGTTTAGCTGGTTGGGTTTCCTTTTGGGAATTACCCGTGTCACAAACAAGGTTATAGAATTACTGATAGAAATGGAATATCTATTCTATCTCAAAAATAAAGGAGATAATACATATGAGTAAATTTTTATATAAACCAACAGTTGGAATTGATGTATCAGCAGATTTTTCAGTAGTAGCTATTCTGGCACCTAACGGTGAAATTTACAGAAAGCCTTTTAAGATTAAACATAATAGAGATGGTTTTGATTACCTAGTAGATCAAATAAAAAAAGCGGAAGAAGAGTTTAACATGAAAACTGGCATTTTCATGGAATCTACTGGTGTTTATCACCTTACTCTTTTCCACTTTCTTAAAGATAAGTTCGAAACATTTATCTTTAATCCACTCATTACTAATAGTAACAAAAATAGTGGAATAAGAAAAGTGAAAAATGATAAAAGTGATGCAATATCCATCGCTAAAATAGGTAAATTTCAATCTGTTAAATGTTCTTCTGCATTCGATGTTGAAATTTATACCTTAAAATCTCTCTGCAGAGACTACTATAAATTAACAGATACTAAATCTACTTATAAGAAAAAATTATCTACTGACTTAAGGGTTATTTTTCCTGGATACAATTCCGTATTTTCAAATATTACGTGTAAAACTTCTTTAGCTATACTTAAGCAATTTACTAGTCCACAAGCCATTCTTGATGCAGATAGAGAGATTTTGATAGAAATCATTTCTAGCAATTCAAGAAAAGGACTAAACTATAGTGAAAATCTTTATAAAAAACTGATTCTTATTGCCCAAGAAGCACTCTATATTGGGATAAAGTCGTCTAGCTTATTTGTAAAAATCACTAATACAATTTCATTGATAGAAACCTTAGAAACTCAACTTGAATGTTTGCTGAAGGAAATACATTCACTTATAAAAAGCCGTAGGCTTCCAGAGACATTTATTAAAAACATCCAATTAATATACTCAATACCTGGTATTGGTGAATTAACAGCAATAACTATAATGAGTGAAATTGGTGACATCAACGGTTTTCTTAAGCCTAAGCATTTAATTGCATATTTTGGTATCGATCCTTCTGTTAATCAATCAGGCAAATTCAACAGTGATAGAAATAAAATGTCTAAGCGTGGTACCAGAATCGGACGCCGAGCCTTATATGCTATCGCATTAGCATCCGTGAGAACTAACAAAAATGGTAAACCTAACAATGAAGTTTTGCTTAAATACTACAAAGAAAATCTTAAAGGTAAAAAGAAAAAAGTGGCTTTAGGTGCTGTTATGAACAAACTAATCAAGTACATATTCTCGGTTCTTAAAAACCAGAAACCTTTTGAGATTAGAGATCCTAAGATACACGAGAAAATGTATCTTCAAAATCAATGTAAAACAGTAGCCTAATCGGCTTTAAACCCAAATAATAAATTAGAGAGCTATTGTTCGTATTTTTACAATAGCTAGCTTTGCTATACCCTAATTTAAAAATAAATTTTTTTAAAAAAACTATTGACTATTACTAGCTGGTCTAAATAAGAGTTAGTGCAAATCTTAGTATAATTTATTATAACTTATTTTTGGGGAGGGGGCGGAGAGTTAAGAAAAAAATTATGATTGGGGGAGAGGATTAAGTGAAGGTAGGGTATGGAAATGGGGGGATATTGATTTAAGTGTGTATTTACAGTGAAAAAGAATATTATAGTGGAAAATTTTTATAAAAAGATATTGCTAACTTGAATTTGATACAATTTAACGTTTAAATAAAAAACAAGATTATAAAAAAATATGCTAAAATTAAATTAGTATATTTTATATTTTGAGTAAAAAATAAAACATAGTGGATTAAATTGTAATTAAAAGTACTGTAAAGTGAAAAAATTGATTTAGACATATATTTGAACAAAGAGATAAGATTTTTCTAAATTAAAAGAGTATCTATTATGTGTTTATAATAAAACTATTGATAGGAGGACATTAAATGAATAACAATAAAAACACGTTAATAATAGCATATTATTTATCTAAATTTGATAGAACTGCTGTAAAAAATTTAGGATATTCAAATTTTACTGAAGCTTTTGAAGATATAAGTAAAAAAATTAATGTTAAATCTTCTAATATAAAAAATATGAGAGATGAATTTGATCCTATTCATAATAATAATAATAGAGTTGGATGGCATCAACGAGAAATGAGCAAAAGTAGAGTAGAAATTGTTGATGAATATAATAAATATAGTGAACAAGAGCTGAGAAAAATTGTATTAGAAATAATTGATAAAGGTGAAAAAAGTAACTTTAAATTAGGTAAAAACGAATCAGATAAATTGAGTACATGGTTAGATGTTAATGAAAAAAATATCATAGCAAAAAAATTAATAGATAAATCAATGTTTAATAATTCAGTAACAATTCCTAAAAAATATGTTGATAAATTTATAAAAAATATGAAAAAAAATAATTTAGAAAAAGGTGAAAGTGAAAAAATTATTTTATTGATAGATGATAAAGAATTTGAATCAGTATTCAGATATGTTAATGTAGAAAAAAGAGATAATATTTATCAGATAAATTTTAGAAAAAAAATTAAGAATTATTTTAAATTTAAATTACATAAAAGTTATAAATATATATTTGAATATAATGAAGATCCACATATAAAAAGACCAGAAGAATATGTGGAATTTTATAAAACGGATAAATTTAATGTTTTTAAACTTAAGTTTATTGCTGATGATGATTTTGAATTTGATAAAAAAATTAGGGTGGATGCAGCTATTACTTCTCGCTTTTTCGCTTATATAGAACCCAAAGGGAAATTTAATGGTTCAAAATATCAAAAATCTTACAAAATAGTATTACTATTGGCTCTTTTAAAACTATCAGATAAAGATGGAAAAGCAGTTTATGATGATGTGTGTGAAGATATAAAGAGTATGTATTTAGATAGATATAAAAAAGGGTTTCAAGCAGAAGAAAATGTTTCAGATATTCAAAGAAAGATAGAAAATCTTTCAGTAAGTACTGTAAAAAGGATCATGAATGAAAATCCTTATAGTTTTATAAATCAAAAAGGTTATATATATAAACAACAAATAAATGAAGTTGAATATTTAAGATTTAATGATGAACTTTGGAGTGAATTTACTGAGGATGATAAAGAAGATTTAAAAGATATACTAGAAGATAAGCTTAATCTTTATTATTCAAATAAAAATTTAGGAGAAAATAAAATGACCCATAAAATAGTAGAAAGTAACTTTAATCCAAAGGATACGATTAAAGACATTTATAAGTATATAACTTCAAAAGGGTATACATATAAAGAAGAAGTGATTAAAAATTTTTACTTATCATTAAAAACAAAGCCTTTTGTTATTTTATACGGAATATCAGGAACAGGTAAAAGTAAACTTGTAGAATTGTTTGCCAATGCTATTGGGGCAAATAGAGAAGATGGTACATATAATTTAATACCAGTAAGACCAGATTGGTCAGATCCAGCAGAGCTTATCGGATATAAAAATATTAATGGTGATTTTCAGTCAGGAATACTTACAAATATAATAAGAAGAGCAATTTGTGAAAAAGATATACCATATTTTGTATGCTTGGATGAAATGAATTTAGCTAGAGTTGAGTATTATTTTAGTGATATTTTATCATTAATGGAAACAAGAAAAATCTGTAAAGATAAAATAATAACGGATAAATTAATAAAGGACGAATTATTAGGAGATAAATCTTCAGTTAAAGGTGAATTAAGTAAATTATATATACCAGAAAATTTATATATAGTTGGTACAGTTAATATGGATGAAACAACATTTCCTTTTAGTAAAAAAGTTTTAGATAGAGCAAATACAATAGAATTTAATGATGTAGATTTAGATTTTGATTTTGATGCATTTGAGAACGGTGAGGATTATTCAAATAAAATCTATTCAAATAAGCTGTTGCGTTCAAAATATTTGAAATTGATTCAATGTAAAGATAAAAAAAATATAGCAAAAAAGGTTATTGATAATCTTAAAGAAATAAATGAAATTTTACAAAAAGTAGATATGCATTTTGGATATAGAGTAAGGGATGAAGTTATTTTTTATATGATTTATGCAGTAGATGAAGGCATAATGAATTTTAATGAAGCTTTAGATTTTGCTATAAATCAGAAAATACTTCCAAGAATCCAAGGAAACAGTATAGATATTCAAAAATGTCTTTTAGATTTATTTTTATTCTTTTCTAAAATAGATAAAAATGAGTTAAATATTGATTATATAAGTGATGATACATTAAATCAGATGGACAAGTATCTAGAAGATGATAAAAAGAAAGATATAAATGATAAAAAAGTACAATTCTTAAAGTCATCTAAAAAAGTATTGAAGATGATTAGGAGGTTTAGGGAAGATGGATTTACAACCTTCTGGTAATACTAAAAAAGAGCTTCTTTTTATAGAAACGGATAAAATATATTTTACTATAAAAGGTAAAAATAGAAATGCTGAAATACAATTTGATGATGTAAAAAGAAATGGTTTTATTGTTAAAGACATTCCTGAAAAAAGTATATTAAATGCTATTGGAGGGGATAAAGTATACTTTTTTGAATATGAAAATTATGAAATTATTATAGAAAAAAAGAATAAAGATGTTGATATATCTTTTTATAATGAAAGTGTAAATATAAGAGATAAAATTACCAAAAATAAAAGCGGAAGTCTTAGTGGAATAATAAATTTTAAAGGTGAGATAGGATATTCTGATTTAGTTATAAAAGTTGATGGTGTTAGGCATTTGGATATAACTTTAGAGGTATTTCCAAGTAAAATTGATTATAGAAAAGATTATATAAATATTTTGAATGATGTAAATGAAGAAATGTATAACCTAGCTTTTGATTTTTTGAAAAGAACATATTTAAAAGGTGGAATAGGTGAAAATACAAGTCATAGTTTAGGAGAATATTACAGTATTCTTAAGTATATTTATGAAAAACTTATAAAAGCTTTAAATATTATTGTAAATGAACCTCATCATTTATTGATGAATGATAAAAGTATTGTACCTTTTTATAAAATAAAAAATGTAACTAATGAAACAATTAAGTGGTTAGAAAAAAGACCAGATAATATGATTAATAAAGATGGAAGATTAATTCCAATAAAAGCTCTTAACGTAAGTAAAAGAATAACAAAGGATACTAATGAAAATAGATTTTTAAAGTATATGATAACGAAAATAGTTTTTAAGCTTAATGAACTTAAAATGAAATATTTAAAGCTTAACAGAAAGAAAGATAATTTATTTATTAATGATTTAGATATGATGATTAATCATATAAAAAGATATTTAAAAAGTGGTTTTTTAAAAAATGTAGGGAAATATGAATTTAAAGAAAGTTCGTCAATGGTGTTTAAGATGGCTTTGGGATACAAGGATGTTTATAAATATTATTTGATGCTTATAAAAGGTTTAACATTGAAAGGTGAATTGTTTAAACTTTCAATTAAGGATTTGCCTTTGTTATATGAATATTGGTGTTTTATTAGGATAAATCACATACTTAGGGAAAAATATAAGTTAATTTCTAATAATATGATTAAATTAAGTAACAATGGAATATTTATAACTCTAAAAAAAGGTGTAGAGTCAAGAGTAGTTTATCAAAATCCTGAAAATGAAGAAAGGTTTGTAGTATCTTATAATTCTAAAATGAAATCAAGAACAGTAGGTCAAAAGCCAGATAATGTTTTATCTATTGATAAAGTTAAAGGAAAAGTAACCTATAATTATATATTTGATGCTAAGTACAAACTTGATAGAGCAATAGAAGGTACTAGTTATAATACAAAGAATAAGACACCAGGGCCAAAAGAAGAAGACATTAATACGATGCATAGGTATAGAGATGCTATAGTGTATGAAAATAATAGTAAATATAAAAATAATGGAAAAGTTAAAAATAATATATTTGGATCATTTGTTCTTTTCCCATATAATAATGAAAAAGAATACTCTAATCATAATTTTTATAAAAGTATTGAATCTGTAAATATAGGGGGAATACCGTTTTTACCAAGTAGTACAAAACTTATGGAAAAATTTTTAGATGAATTAATAAGAGAATCTTCATATTCTTCTTTTGAAAGAGCATTAGGAAAAAAAGGAAAAGAATATTATATTAAAAATAGTTGTTTTGAAGATAGAAATGTTCTTGTAGGTTCATTAAAAAATAGAGAGCAGTTAGAAGTCAATTTAAAGAGTAAGTTTTATCATACAAAGATGTCAAATATTAATTTATTAGAACATAACATTAAATATATTGCGCTTGCTCAATCTAAAAAAAATTTTAAACAAGAAGCTGGAATAGTATACTATGGAAAAGTTAAGAAAATAAAGCAAGTAAAAAGATATGAAATAAGAAAGTTACCAAAGTATACAGAGGAAGATTATTACATATTTGAGGTGGATAAATGGGATAAACTATCCCAAAAGATAGAAGTTAAAGGATATCAGGTTAGAAAAATCATGTATACTACTGAATATTTGTTATTTAATGCAGAGACAGTAACAGATTTATGCATAAAAACGAAAGAGGAATTTAGATTATGGAAAGAACTTTATAGAATAGAAAAAAAAGTTAGATTGATTAATAGTAATAAAAATTTAAGTGAATGTAGCAAAATTCAAGGATTTAAATTTAGAGATAAAGAAATTTATATTAGTAATGATAAACTAAAAATTGTATTAGAAAGTAGCGTAAAAGAATTTGACATTAAAGAGTTAAAAGAATGTCCTCGGAGTATGATTAAGCGGGTTATGAATATAATTAATACTTAGGCTTATTTAGTAATTTAAATTCAAAAGGGGACGCCTCATCACCACTTATCCTGCATTCCACAGTCAAACCACATGAACTGTCCCCCCATAAATTATTTCTTATTTATAATACCTCAACTTTCGCAGTAAAAAAATACTGCTTAGCGAAGGAAAACGATATATTGCGTAAGAAACATTTGAACAAAGTTTACAAGTTCTTAGCTTTACGAATTTGAAAAAAGTTATTTTTTAATTACTGATTCCTACGGAATATTAATTAAAAAATCTTTTTTCAATATGAGTAAAGCTTAGAACTTGTTACTGAAGTGAAAGGTTTCTAAGCAAGATATCATTTCCCGCAGCGGTTATTTTTCACCTGAGAAAGTTGAATAATACTCAAAATAGCATCGCCGTACTTTTCAACCTTTTTTGGACCAAAGCCCTTAATTTGAAGTAGGGCATCTTTTGTTTGAGGTTTATTTTCTATAAGAGAATCCAATTCCTTATTGTTAAAAATCATATATGGTTTTATACCTTCTTTTCTAGAAGTATCCAATCTATATTTTTTTAGTGATTGATAGGTTTCAGAAGAAGCAGAAGCTTGTTCAACTTCTTTATTATGTACATTTGTAGAAAAATTTGATTTAGGTTTTTCAATATCTTTTGCTGCAACTTTTTCTTTGATAAATTTATTATTTTTAAGATCTTTTGCAGTTAACATATATTTAGCTTGATAATTAAAAGTTTTAGGCTTATTATGCTCTATTAAGAAATTAGCAATATTATACATATACTTTTCAAGTACATTCTTCTGATTATTTTTATCATTTAATTCATTCTTTAGTAAATTAACAAGTTGATCATATTTATAAATATTGTTTCTAATAGATTCAGGACATCTACTTTTATTTATTATGGTCTTTGGATTTGCTATTACAACTATAGATTTTATAGGATAATCTTTTATTAAACCTTCCTTAAGTAATATTTCTCTTAATATATTAATATGTCTTTCATTTTGTGATATTGGACTATACATTCCTTCTTTTTTTATAAATTTACCAGAATTAGTCCTTATAGTTCTAATAAAATCACCATCACTAGTTATTTCAATGTCTCCATTCAATTTTTTTGTTTCTAATACAAAGATGGCTTTATTAGTTATTAGTATAAAATCAAACTGTGCAGTATAATCATTGTATTCTAATCTTATATCATAAAGACAGAGCATAGGAATAAAAGAATTTTTTAGTTCAAAATAAACATTCTTTTCTCCATCTAATCCTTTTCTAATAAAAGTTATATCTCTATCAATTAACTCTTTTTTATTACCAATAACTTTCTTGGAAAGTTTTAAAAGATCATTTAATTGGTTATTTTCTTTTGTAAATTCTTTTAAAAAAGTAGGCTTTGTAATTGTTCTCTTTCCATTTATCATATTGCTTAAAGCTTTTCCTATAAAAGACATCTAGTTTCCTCCTTGAATTATAAGTATTATATTCGTTAGCAGTTGTTATTAAAGATTATTTATTCATTTAAACAGTATTGTATAAATTACACCTTTAATATGAGAAAAATTGAGTTATTTATTAACTATTTCATTATAATATATATTTTACTATAGATACAAATATAATGAAAATAAGTATATTATGTGTTAAAAAGATGTAGAATATCTAAATAATTTTATTCAATATGCTAAAATATACTTAGCATATTTTTTATTTTAAGGAGGCACATCACCATGGATTGTATATTTTGTAATTACGATAAAGATAAGATAATAGCAGAAAACAAATTAGCATTTGCTATTTTAGATACGTACCCTGTAAATGAAGGGCATACATTAATCATACCTAAGAGACATTTTGCAAATTTCTTTGAAGCTACTGGAGAAGAAATTATTGCAATATATAGCTTGATGCACGAAGTTAAGGAAATGCTTGATATTCAATATGAGCCAGATGGATACAATGTTGGAGTTAATGTAGGCTACTGGGCAGGACAAACCATAATGCACCTTCATGTGCATTTGATTCCAAGATATAAGGGCGACATTGAAAATCCTAGAGGAGGAATAAGAAAGCTGAAGGAGCAATTGGTTGAGTATGACGGATAACGGAGGCATAGTATGGGGAATACACTGAAAGAAAAAGAAATTACAGCTGAAAATAATGTAAAAAATGAGTTGATGCTTAATAATATAAGGGAAAAAGATATATCATATAATACAAATTGCATAACTGGAGATAATGACTATCTAGTAAACAAATTGAGAGAATGTTTTAAAAAGGCAAAAAGTATAGATATAATTGTAGCTTTTTTAATGGAATCTGGAGTTAAGCTTCTTAAAAATGAACTGAAAATGGCTCTAGAAAACAAAATTCCAGTAAGAATATTAACAGGAAATTATTTAAATATAACTCAGCCCCAAGCCTTGTATATGTTAAAAGACATTTTAGGGGATAATGTGGATTTGAGGTTTTACAATATACGTAATAAATCCTTTCATCCAAAGGCATATATATTTCACTATGAAGATGGGGGAGAAATATTTATAGGTTCTTCTAATATGTCTCGTTCTGCTTTAACCTCAGGAATAGAGTGGAATTACAAAGTATCAAAGAAAGATAATGAAGAGGATTTTAAACATTTTTATAATACTTTTGAAGATCTATTTTTAAATCATTCAATAATAGTAGATGAAAATGAACTTGAAAGATATTCAAAAAGTTGGGTAAGACCAAAGGTATACAAGGATTTACAAAAAATTGAGGATAAAGAAGAAGAAAATAAGGTCATACATATTTTTGAGCCAAAGGGAGCACAAGTTGAAGCTCTTCATTATTTAAATAAATCAAGAGAAGAAGGCTATGATAAAGGATTGGTAGTGGCAGCTACTGGGATTGGAAAAACATATTTGGCAGCCTTTGATTCTCAAAAATATAAAAAGATTTTGTTTGCAGCTCATAGAGAAGAAATAATAAAACAGGCAGCAAATAGCTTTAAAAATGTGAGAAATGATGATTCAGTAGGATTCTTTTATAGTGACGAAAAAGATACAAATGCAGACATGATTTTTGCTTTGGTTCAGACACTTGGAAAAGAAGAATATTTAAACGAAAATTATTTTAAAAAGGATTATTTTGATTATATAGTTATTGACGAATTCCATCATGCTGCAGCAAAAAATTATAAAAAGATAATAGATTATTTTAAACCTAAATTTTTGTTAGGATTAACAGCCACACCGGAAAGAATGGACAATCAAGATGTATTTGCATTGTGTGATTATAATATGGTTTATGAAGTAAGACTTAAAGAGGCAATAAATAAAGGATATCTTGTGCCTTTTAGATATTATGGTATATATGATGAAACCGTAGATTATAACAATGTAGATTATAAAAATGGTAAATATGATGGAAAAGAATTAGAGAAAGCTCTTATGTTAAATAAAAGAGCAGAATTAATTTTAAAGAATTATTTAAAATATAACAGCAAAAGAGCGTTGGGTTTTTGTACTTCAAAGAGCCATGCAGAATATATGGCAAAATATTTTAGTGAAAATGGAATAAAATCCTGTGCAGTATACAGTGGAGGAATTAACACCTACTCAGAGGATAGAGAAAAGGCAATTTCTATGCTTAAAAAAGGAGAAATAAATATTATATTTTCAGTAGATATGTTTAATGAAGGATTAGACATACCTTCTGTGGATTTGGTTATGTTTTTAAGACCTACACAGTCCCCAACAGTATTTTTACAGCAGCTTGGAAGAGGTCTTAGAAAGAGTAAGGATAAAAAGTATTTAAATGTTTTAGATTTTATAGGAAATTATAAAAGAGCCAACCTAATTCCTTTTTTACTTACAGGCAAAAATAAAGGGGGAGAAGGTAAAGGCATAAGAAATCCTCAAAATCTTAATTATCCTGAGGACTGCATGGTGGATTTTGATTTTAGACTTATAGATATATTTAAAAAACAAGCTAGAGAGCAAATTAAACTAGAAACATTAATAGAAGAGGAATTTAAAAGGGTAAAGGAAAAATTATCTCATACACCTTGTAGAGTAGAGTTATTTACCAATATGGACAATGAGATTTATTCAAATATGAGAACAAAGTCAAAGCTAAATGTGTTTAATGATTATATGAGTTTTTTAGGAAAATTAGGAGAGCTAACAGAAGAAGAAAAGGGCATGAATTTCTTAGCTTATGGATTTATTAAAATGTTAGAAACTACTTCAATGAGTAAAACTTATAAAATGCCAATACTTTTAGCTTTTTATAATGAAGGAAATTTAAAATTAAGGATAAATGATGAAGATATTTACAGGAGTTTTAAAGAGTTTTATTCAAAGGGTTCAAATGCAATAGAGATGTTAAAACACAAAAGTACAGCAAATTTTAGAAATTGGGATAAATCAAAATATGTTAAATTAGCAAAGCAGAATCCAATAAAGTTTTTAAACAAAACTCACAGTGATTTCTTTCATATAGATGGAGATGATTTTTGTTTGAATGAAGCCCTTGAAGACTTAAAGGACAACGAATGTTTTATGAAACACTTTAAAGATGCAGTAGAATATAGAACACTTCAGTATTATAAAAATAGATTTGAGAAAGGTCTATAGAAAGGAGCAATACCATGAAAACATACAACAAATTAGTGAGAGATAAAATACCAAACATAATAAAAAATTCAGGAAAAGATTGTGATACTGTAATAGCGCAAGGAGAGGAAAAAAAAGATTTTTTAGAGAAAAAACTTACAGAGGAAGTAAATGAATATTTACAAGATAAAAATCTAGAAGAGCTTGCAGATGTTATGGAAGTGTTATTTGGACTGGCACAAAATCTTGGTTATTCAGAAGAAGATTTAATGAAAAAGAGAGCGGAAAAGAAAAAAGAAAGAGGCGGATTTAAAGAGGGAATAATTTTAAAAAAAGTGTATTAAAAGATTAAAAAACAGAGGGACGGTTCCTTAGGGAGGTTTCATTTATGCCTAATACTAATTTTTCACAACTGAAAAAGGTATTTTTAGATTATACAAAAAAATTTTATAGTAAAAACTCAGAGGTACAGCAAAACATAATTTTAAAAGAAGAACATACTTTGAGAGTACTTAATAATGCAGAAATAATATGTGATTCTTTAGATTGCAGCAATAATCTAAAATTTCTAGCCAAAGTTTCTGCATTATTTCATGATATAGGAAGGTTTGAACAATTTAGCAAATACAATACGTTTGATGATAGTATTTCGGAAAATCACGCAAAATTAAGTGTAAAAATATTAGAAGAACAGAATATTTTATCTGAATTATCTAAAGAAGAAAGTAAATTAATTATTGACAGTATTAGAGTTCATAACATGTTTAAAATACCAAAGGAATATTCTAAAGATACTCTTTTATTATCAAAAATTCTTAGAGATGCAGATAAACTAGATATATTAAAAGTTGTAACTGATTATTATGAAGTTATGGATAAAGATAAAAATTCAGCTATTGAACATAATTTACCAGATACAAAACAGTATTCAAAAGTTATAGTTCAAGATATTTTAAATAATAAAAATTCCGAAAATAAATATGTTAAAACACGTAATGATATGCGTCTTATGAAATTAACATGGATTTTTGATATTAATTTTCCTATTACTCTAAAACTTATTTTAGAAAGAAAGTATATTGAGAAAACCATGAAGGTACTTCCTAAAAATGAAGATATGGAAAAGATTTATCAACATATTATTATGTATATAAAGGAATGTAAATGTAAAAGTACAAATAAAACTTTTTAATTAGGTTCTTTATATTTAGTGTTTAATGAAACATATATTGTGTAATATACATTTGGCTATGTTAAAATTATTACTATAAAGAAGGTTACGAATTTGTTACAGGAGCTGATAGTAATGGAAATAAATAATAAGAATAAAGATGATCTGTATTATTTGTGTTATGTAATTGAAAGTTTAGGGAGAAAGACTAAAAATAGAAGAAAGACAATTGTTGATGTTTTGGGAAAAGAAAATATTGAGTTTATTTATAAAAATGCTGAGGTTATGCATTGTGAATCAATAGATTCAGTTTGCTATGAATTTATTGAAAAATGTAATATTAAAGATGGTAATTATGATATTGAAGTATATTGTAAAGAGAAACTACCAAGAGCATTGTCAATAGGAAAATTATACAGTAGATTAATATTGTCTTTACTAGAAGATGAGGAAGATTTAATAGATAAAACTATAGAAGTATTAAGTTCATGGTTAGTAGATAGGATAACAAACTTTAACTCATCATTATATTACAGTGTCTTAGGATATTTAAAAGAATGTTACTTAAAAGGTGAAATTTTAGACTATTAATTTACAAGAAAGGTACACACTATATAAAGAAGAGTTTTTAAAGGTTTTTATATAATATTAAGTCAAGCTATATTAACTGGAGGAAGAAAAGTGAAGAGATTTGATTTAAATCAAGAAATGAAAAGTTTTTTGGATGATTTTGATAAGTTTATGGAGTATATAGCTTCGAATGAAGTTACTATAGGAAAAGTAACTAAATTTATTTCACCTAAATTTTTATTTGAAATAAATAAAATTGTTAAAATAAAACAAGAAAATGTTAAAAATAAAAGTACACAACGAGCATATCCATTACTTCATTTGTTTTGTAATTTATCTATAGGTGGAAAATTGTTTAGGGAAGAAATAATAAAAGGTGGAAAAACGATTTTGAAGCCTACAGAAAGATTTACATTATTTAAAAATTTAAACGATATAGAGAAATATATTGCATTGGTAGAGATGTTATGGGTAGATTGTGATTTTGAAAATCTAGGATACCAGACATATGATTCTATTAATGCTTATTCCACTATGGAAATTTTAGCACATATTTCTTCAAGTAGACCAGATGAAATCATTTATGCAGATAGTATTATGAGATATAGAAGTACTATATTGTTGTATTTTTCCTATTTTGGTTTAATAAATATTAAAGAAGATAAAGAAGAAGAAAAAGAAAAAAATGAAAGATTTTTTGCCCAAGTCAGATTATAGTTAGTCCAATTGGAGCAGAGTTATTTAAAATATTAAATAAAAAGAGAGTCTTAGAAGAATGGAACATACCATATAGAAGGAATTTTGGTGAGTGGAAGATTGAGTTTGAGGAAGAATTTTATATAGCTTTTAAAAAAATATTCAAAGATGGAAAGTTAGAAAATGTACTACCTAGAAATAGTAATAAATTTAAAGATGGGATTTATACATTTAAAGTTTACATAGATAAAGGTGTATGGTCAAAAATAAAACTTAATGCAACACATACACTAGAGGATTTACATGATTATATTCAAGCTGCTTTTGATTTTGATAATGATCATATGTATTCATTTTTTATGGATGGTAAAGCTTGGTCAAACAACAAGTTTACTTGCCCTTATGAAGATGAGGGACCTCATGTGGATGAAGTAAAAATAGGAGAATTAGATTTAAATGAAAAGCAAAGCTTTTTATATATTTTTGATTATGGTGATGAGTGGAGATTTAAGGTAGATGTTTATAGTATAGAAAAAATGAATGTTAGCTTGTTAGAACCACAAATTGTAGAAAGTAAAGGTCAACCACCACAACAATATTTTGATTTTGATGATGAATATTAAATAAAGGATTGATTAGTTCACTACATAATTTTGCGGATGAACAAGGATATAAAGCTTTTTAAATTATAATGTGAATCTTAATTTTGAAAAAAGCATATTATGGAGATTAAAAACTCAAATAAAATGGTATACTTAATAAAAAAAGTTTTATTTGGTGGAGGTGATAATAATGACACAGGATGATAAATTCATTAAAAATTTGCTTATAGCTAAGGAGATAAAAAATTCATTTTATTATAAATTAAGACATAATTTTTTGTATCATTCAAATAAAATTGAAGGAAGTACTTTTACAACAAGTTCTCTTGCACTTTTATTAGATAAAAATATTGTTGAGGGAAAACATACTTTGGATGATGTTCAAGAAACAGTTAATTCATCTTATGTTTTTGATTATATAATAGAAACTTTAGATAAAAGAATAGATAAAAGCTATTTGAAATATCTTCATAGTATGCTAAAACATAATACGTCTGATTATAATAAAGGATTTTCAGGAATTTTTAAAAAAATACCTAATATGATATCAGGTTCAGATGTAGTATTAGTTCAGCCATACGAAGTTGAGCCTAAATTGGATGAGTTGTTGGAGTGGTACTATAGCAAAGAAACTATTAGTTATGATGAAATTGTAGAATTTCATTATCGTTTTGAAACAATACATCCTTTTCAAGATGGAAATGGTCGAATAGGTAGATTTATAATATTGAAACAAATACTTGAGAACAACCTTCCACTAATAATAATTTCATGGGATACAGAAGATGAATACAGAAAAGCATTATCAGAATGCCGTTTGGGTAATTATAAACCTTTAATACAATATTTTTCGTCTTTAAGTGATTTTAAAAAAGATAATAAAAATTTATGGGATTTTTAATTTTTCTGCAGTAGCTGCATTTCATCTGCAAAAGTTGAATAAGTAATTTAGAAGGCATATATTAATTCAATGTCTTCTAAATTTTTTTGTGCAATACATCATTTTCCGAGGCGGCTATTTAATAATTTTTTTCACCAATGGATAAATTATATCTTTATATCTACGCCAACCGTAAGCTGTATTATATAGTTCTAAACTTTGTGGTGGAACGTAAATTGATATTGGGGTATTACATATAAAACAAATTAATTTTGGAGGAACTAATGCAAATATATTTATGATAAACTTGATACTATCATTAGGTCCTAAAAATATATCATATGGGATATTTTTTATTTCGTTTCCAAGAGTTATTGATATTACGTTGTAACATAAAGAAAATGCTGACTTACCAATGGTTTGGCAATATTTTTTTATCTTTGACATATACTGTGTAAGTATCATCATCAT
The DNA here is from genome assembly GCF_042688525.2 of Haloimpatiens myeolchijeotgali. Classification (GTDB taxonomy): domain Bacteria; phylum Bacillota; class Clostridia; order Clostridiales; family Clostridiaceae; genus Haloimpatiens. Next base: position 3,093,893 of record NZ_JBHWAB010000001.1, on the reverse strand, counting down.
TTAATATAAAGTTAAAGAAACCTAAGTTTGAAGGTATATTACAAGGCAGCGAAAAAATACACTTTTTATAATCTTTCCAGCCATCAAAAACCTTATATAACTCTTTAGATTTTGATGGAACATAAAAGTCTAGAGTAGGTGAGGTTTGACAAAATACCACTTTCCCTAATTGGGGAGGATATTTTGAGTGCAAATAAACTTGTTGAAGTTTTGAACAAGAATGAAATGCGCCTGGTTTTATGCTTTTTATACTTTGTGGGAGTTCAATGCTTTCTAATTGTGTACATCCATAAAAAGCGAAAAGTCCTATTTTTTTAATATTGCTTTTATCTTCAAATATTACAATGAAAAGATTGGTACAACCTGAAAACCCATTATTTTTGATTTTAGTTACTGGTAGCCCGTTATATTCCTTTGGCAATATAACCATAGAAGGAATATTAGTCTTATCTTTTGCTGATATCATATAACTACTTTGGTTATGATTAAGTTCAAACTGAAAATAACTAGGATCAGTGGTTATATATTTATCTAAAGATGAATTGATTGATTTAAATGGAGGTTGAATTTTTGGATTGTTTTCATCAATCAATATATCTATATTTTCACGAAAATCTGTGATATCTCCCATAATTTAATCTCCTTTGTTATAAATATTAATACTCTAATATATTATATTCTCATGAAATATTAAGGTTACTTTGCTTAAGCTATTGAAATCTTGATATCCCGCAGCGGCTATTTTTCACCTGTGAAAGTTGAATTAATTGTTTTTAAAAAATTGATGCATCAGAATAAAAAAATTATTGACAATAGAACTTATTCTATATATAATCTTTATTAATACATTGCATAAATATACATAAATAAACACATATTTATACGTAATATAGGTGTTTCATTTAATTTAATGAATAAATATACATTTAAATTGTATATTAATGAAAAATAATAATTAATAAATTCTATGAAAAGGAGAGTACTTTTTTTATAAACAATCATATCCTATAAACAATTGAAAGGAGTAGATTAAATGATAAAAGTTGGAGTTATTGGGGCAACAGGATATGCAGGACAGCAGCTTGTATGGTTATTAAATAATCATCCTCAAACAAAAATAGAGTTTTTAGCATCTCAAAGCTATGGAGGACAATCAATAAGTACTATATATAAGAATTTGGACAAGTTTGTTGATGAGATTTGTATAGATACTAATGAAATAGAAAAAAACATTAAAAATGTGGATGTTTTATTTACCGCCCTCCCCCATGGAAAATCTTTTGATTTTGTTAAAACTGCTCTTAGTTTAGGGGTTAAAGTAATTGATTTAGGTGCTGATTTTCGGATAAATGACACAGATATATTCAAAAAATGGTATAAAACTGAACACAAATTTCCAAATTTAAATAAAAAAGCTGTATATGGACTTCCTGAAATTAATAGAGAAAAAATTAAACAATCTCAACTCATAGCCAATCCAGGATGTTATACTACTGCAAGTATATTGGCACTAGCTCCTCTTTTAAAATTTAATCTTTTGGAAGAAGATTCAATAATAATAGATGCTAAGTCTGGAGTTTCTGGAGCTGGACGAGGAGCTAAAACTGAAACTTTATTTGCAGAATGTAATGAATCAATTAAGGCATATGCTGTGGCTTCTCATAGACATACACCTGAAATAGAACAAGAACTATCTATTTTAAGCGGCAGTAAAATAACATTAACTTTTACACCACATTTAGTGCCAATGAATAGAGGCATACTTTCAGTATGTTACGGAAAATTAAAGGATAATATTTCAATAAATAAAGTAATTGAGAGTTATGATTCTATGTATGGAAAGGAAAAGTTTATAAGAATAACAGAAAAGTTGCCTGAAACAAGATGGGTAAAAAACTCCAACCTTTGCGACATAGCTTTTAGAATAGATGAAAGAACAGGAAGGATAATTGCCATTTCAGCAATAGATAATTTAATGAAGGGAGCTGCAGGACAAGCAGTTCAAAATTTAAATATTATGTTTGGTTTTGAGGAAACGTTAGGACTTCAAATGATTTCAATGGTTCCATAAAGGAAGGGTTTTATAAGGGTTGGACATGGAATAAATAGATAGGAGTGATATTTTGTGAAAGTACTTAAAGATAAAACAATTACAGATGTACAAAATTTTTTAGCTTCAGGAATTTCTGGAGGTTTAAAGAAAAGTGGAAAAAAAGATTTATGTGTTATTTACAGTAAAGTTGAAGCTGTAGGTGCTGCTGTATTCACAACAAATAAGGTTAAGGCTGCTCCAATTTTGCTTAATATGGAGAATATAAAATCAGATAATATTCAAGCTATTGTTGTCAATAGTGGAAATGCAAATTCATGTACAGGAAAATTAGGAATTGAAAATGCGAAAAAAATGGGTGAAACTGCAGCTAACTCTCTTGGAATAAAACCAAAAGAGGTTTTAGTTCAATCTACAGGATTAATAGGATTGCAGCTTCCTATGGATAAAATAATACCTGCAATTGAAAAAGGATGCTCCATGATATCAAATACAGGCGGCAGTGATGCAGGAGAAGCTATAAAAACAACTGATACATATGCAAAATCTATTGCTGTTGAGTTTGAAATAGATGGTAAAAAAGTTATGATGAGCGGTATTGCTAAAGGTTCTGGAATGATTCACCCTAATATGGCAACTATGCTTTCTTTTATAGTTACAGATGCCAATATTACAAAAGAAATGTTAAATAAAGCTTTTAAGAGTAGTGTTGATGACTCATATAATATGATTTCAGTTGACGGAGATACAAGTACAAATGATATGTCAGCTATTCTTGCAAATAAATGTGCGGGTAACTCTTTAATTGATTGTGAAGATGAAAAATTCAATATCTTCAAAAATGCTCTAGATTTTGTAAATGTTGAATTAGCAAAAATGATTGCAAAGGATGGAGAAGGGGCTACAAAACTTCTTGAGGTTTCAGTATTAAACGGAAAAGATATTAAAAGTGCAAAAGCATGTGCAAAGTCAGTAATAACATCAGATTTAACTAAATGTGCATTTTTCGGTGCTGATGCAAACTGGGGAAGAATATTGTGTGCTATTGGTTATTCAGGTGCTGATTTTGATCCAGAAAAAGTTGATATATTTTTTAAAGCTAATAGTAAAAAAATTCAGGTTGCAAAAGACGGTATGTCACTTCCTTTTGATGAAGACCTTGCTAAAGAAATATTGTTAGAAGAGTACGTTAAAGTAATTATTGATTTAAAAGATGGTAAAGAAAATGCTACTGCTTGGGGATGCGATTTAACTTATGATTATGTAAAAATTAATGGATGCTACAGAACGTAAAAAAGAAAAGTGAGGTGAAAAATATGTATGGAGCACTCTATCTTGAAGATGGAACTGTATACGAAGGAAAGGGATTTGGATTTAAAGGTACTTCCTGTGGAGAGTTAGTATTCAACACTTCTATGACTGGATATCAGGAAATACTTACGGACCCGTCATATGCAGGTCAGGTGATTACAATGACCTATCCTCTAATAGGAAACTACGGTATAAATAAAACTTATGATGAAGCAAAAAAATCATATGCCAAAGGTATGATTATCAAGTCTTTATGTGACAATCCTAGTAATTTCATGAGTGAAAAAAGTTTAGATGAAACAATGAAAGAATTAGAAATAGTTGGGATTTATGGTGTAGATACTAGAAGTATAACAAAAAAAATAAGAAATAATGGGACTATGAAATGTGTTATTACTACTGAAAAATTAAATGCTGAAGAAGTTTTAGAGTATTTTAGCAATTGGCGAAGTGAAGATGAGTGGATGAAAGAAGTAGGTGTCAAGGATGTATGTAAAATAGATGGGATTGGACCAAGAGTAGCTTTAATTGATTTTGGTGCTAAGTCAAATATATTAAGAAATCTTATGAAGAGAAATTGTGAAATAATTGTGTTCCCATACAATGCGTCATATGAATTGATAATGTCAGTTAAACCAGATGGTATTTTATTAAGTAATGGTCCTGGAAATCCAAAATGTGCTGTTGAGGCTATTGAGATGGTAAGAAAAATCATGGATAAAATACCTGTCTTCGGAATATGTCTAGGGCATCAAATACTTGCTTTAGCAGCTGGTGGAGAAACATATAAGATGAAATTTGGTCATAGAGGCGGAAATCATGGAGTAATTGACTTAAATCTCAATAAATCATTTATAACCTCTCAAAATCATGGATATGCAGTACATAGAGAAAGCTTGAAAGCTACAGGAATGATTGAGATTTTTAAAAATCTTAATGATGACACGGTAGAAGGAATAGAACATGAATATCTTCCTGTATTTTCAGTTCAATTTCATCCTGAAGGAGCACCAGGCCCTGAAGATACTTCTTATTTATTTGATAAATTTATTGATTTAATTAAGAGGGGAGATAACAAATGAAAAGTGATATAAAAAAAGTAATGATTATTGGGTCTGGACCAATAATTATCGGACAAGCTGCAGAGTTTGATTATTCTGGAACACAGGCATGTAAAGCTATAAAAGAAGAAGGTATTGAAATTGTTCTTTTAAACAGCAATCCTGCTACCATAATGACGGATAATAATATTGCAGATAAAGTTTATATACAGCCCTTAACACTTGAAAGTACTATAGAAATAATTAAAAAAGAAAAACCAGATGGAATATTAGCTGGATTTGGAGGTCAAACTGCATTAAATCTTGCCATGGATTTAAAAGAAAATGGAATATTAGATAGATATAATATTGAGCTTTTAGGAATAAACAGTGAAGCTATAAAAAAAGCTGAAGATAGAGAAGAATTCAAAAAGCTTATGATTGAAATTGAAGAACCAGTGGCTGTAAGTACTATAGCCTCAAATATAAAAGAATGTATGAACTTTGCAGATAAATATGGATTCCCAATAATAATAAGACCAGCATATACCTTAGGAGGATCAGGGGGAGGTATTGCAGATAATATAGATGAGTTTAAAAATATTTGTGAAAAAGGATTGAATTTAAGTCCTATTAGCCAAATATTATTAGAGCAAAGTGTTGCTGGGTGGAAGGAAATCGAATATGAAGTTATGAGGGACAGCAAAGACAATTGTATTATTGTATGTAACATGGAAAACATTGATCCAGTTGGTGTTCATACAGGTGACAGTATAGTTGTAGCCCCATCTCAAACTTTAAGTAATTATGAATATCAAATGCTTAGACAATCGGCTATTAAAATAATCAGAGAATTAAAAATTGAAGGGGGATGTAATGTACAATTTGCCCTTGATCCAAAGAGTCATGATTATATTGTTATCGAAGTTAATCCTAGAGTTAGCAGATCCAGTGCACTTGCCTCAAAAGCTACTGGGTATCCAATCGCTAAAATTGCTGCAAAAATAGCTTTAGGATATACATTAGACCAGCTTAAGAACTATGTTACAGAATGTTCTAGTGCCTGCTTTGAGCCAGCTCTTGATTATGTAGTTATGAAAATTCCTAAGTGGCCTTTTGATAAATTGAAAAAAGCATCAAAAAAATTAGGAACTCAAATGAAGGCTACTGGTGAAGTTATGGCAATAGGAAGAAGTTTTGAAGCTTCTCTTTTAAAAGCTCTAACATGTCTTGAAGGAGATATTACTGGATTAAACCTACCTTCAATTGAGCAATTAAATGATATTGAACTTAAGAATAAAATTAAAGAATGTGATACTGAAAGAATATTTGCCGCAGCAGAGGGAATTAGAAGGAATTTTACCCTTGATGAATTATATGATATGACTAAAATTGATAAATGGTTTTTAAGTGGATTAAAAAATATTGTTGATATGGAATTTAGTCTAAAGAATAATGTGTTTAATAAAGATATTCTTAAAGAAGCTGAAGCTATGGGATTTACAGATGATGAGATTTCAAAGTTAAGCGGAATAAAGAAGGAAGCTATTAAAAAAATAAGACAAGAAAATAATATTTATCCTGTTTATAAAATGGTTGATACATGCAGCGGGGAATTTGATGCACAAACCCCTTATTTTTATTCTTGCTATGAAGAAGAGGATGAGAGTTATATTTCAAAAGATAAAAAGATTATTGTTATAGGTTCAGGTCCCATTAGAATCGGTCAAGGAATAGAATTTGATTATTGTTGTGTACATAGTATATGGACAATAAAAAATGCTGGCTTCCAGTCAATTATAATTAATAATAATCCTGAAACTGTAAGTACAGATTTTGATACTTCAGATAAACTATATTTTGAATCTTTATACATTGATGATGTTTTAAATATTATTAAGAAAGAAAATCCTTATGGAGTTATTGTTCAATTTGGAGGGCAAACTTCCATAAATCTTACTAAAAAACTTCATGAAGCAGGAGTGAAAATCCTTGGTACATCAAGTGAATCAATTGATACGGCAGAAGATAGAGATAAATTCAGAGATTTTCTTGAAGAGTTGAACATACCTTCTCCAAAAGGTCATGCAGCCGAATCTTTAGAAGAAGCATATAAAATTTCAGAGGAAATAATTTATCCAGTAGTTGTTAGACCATCTTATGTAATTGGTGGAAGAGCCATGCGTGTAGTATATGATAAATCTACTCTGACTGAATATATGAATGAAGCTGTAAATCTTTCCTGTGAAGGCTCTATTCTTATAGATAAATATATCTGCGGTACTGAAATAGAAGTTGATGCTGTATGTGATGGAGAAAATATTTTGATTCCTGGAATAATGGAACATATAGAAAGAACAGGGGTACACTCTGGAGATAGTATAACAGTATATCCTCCAATTACTTTAAGTGAAGAAGTTATAGAGCAGCTTACAGAATATACAAAGAAAATAGCACTTAAATTAAATGTAGTTGGTCTTATAAATATCCAATACGTATATGATGGAAAAGAACTTTATGTCATAGAAGTCAATCCAAGATCTTCGAGAACTGTACCAATATTGAGCAAAATTACAAATGTCCCAATGGTGAAATTAGCTGTTGATGCCATGCTTGGAAACAAATTAAAAGATTCTTCTTTTGGTACTGGTCTTTTAAAGAATAAGAACTTCTACTCTGTAAAGATTCCTGTATTTTCAACTGATAAATTAAGTGATGTAGATATATTTTTAAGCCCTGAAATGAAATCTACGGGTGAAGTATTAGGTATGGATGAGGATTTTGATAGTGCAGTTTATAAAGGGTTTTCTGCATGTGGTATTAAGATACCAAGCAAAGGTAATCTTTATGTTTCTTTAGATGATATTAATAAAAAAGATGGTTCAGTAATAGCTGAAAAATATTATAGTATGGGATTTGAAATTTTTGCATCCAGTGGAACTTCAGAATATTTAAAGAAGAAAGGTATTGAGTGTACAAAGTTAAATACTGAAGAAATCTTGGAGTTAATATCAAAATTTCAGATAGATATTATAATCAACACTCCTACTTCAGGAGATGACAGTACTACAAATAGTTTTAAGATTAGAAGAAAATCTGCTGAATTTAAAATACCTGTTTTTACTTCAATTGATACAGCTGAAGTGTTCATAAAAGCAATAAAGATTAAAAACCATCCCAACAAAGTAAATTACAAGTCTCTCTCTGAATATATAAATGGTTAATTCAAAAATCTTTTAGAAAGGAATCGAGTTTAAATGAATGTTAAAGATTTTATAGGAAAAACAATTGTTATTAAATATGGTGGAAGCATAATGAAGGATGAAGAATGTAAGCTTGCTTTTCTTGAGGATGTAGCTTCATTAAAAAAATCAGGAGTGAACGTTGTCATTGTTCACGGCGGCGGTCCTAATATATCTAACTTCTTAAAAAAGCTTAATATTGAAAGCAAGTTTGAAAAGGGACTAAGAGTTACAGATAAAGATACTATGGAAATTGTTGAAATGATTTTATCAGGAAAAGTGAATAAAGACCTTTCTGGAATGCTTTCATCATTGAATGTAAATGCAATTGGAATAAGCGGCAGAGATAGTAATCTCATTTCAGCTAAGAAAAAGTTAATATTTGATAATAATGAAAAAATCGATATTGGATATGTTGGAGAAGTGGAAAATATAAATGTAAGTTTTTTAAAAAATCTGATAGATTCAGGATATGTTCCTGTTATTTCTCCTGTTGGATTTGATGACAAAGGAGAAATGTATAACATTAATGCGGACTATGCTGCATCAGCTATTAGCGCTGCACTTGGTGCAGAAAAATTGATTCTAATGACTGATGTAGATGGTATATATCTTGATATGAATGATAAAAATTCAATTGTTAAGTCCATTAACATTGATGAAATAAAAGAATATATTAATAAAAATATAATTACAGGTGGAATGATACCAAAGATGGAGTGTTGTATAGAAGCAGTACAAGGAGGAACTAAGAAAGTACACCTTGTAAACGGAAGGAAAAAACACTCACTAATTAAGGAGATATTTTCTGATAAGGTAGCTAATTAGAAATTGAGGATAGTTTTTAGATAGGAGGATATAAAATGTTTAATTTAAGAAACAGAAGCTTTTTAACACTATTAGATTTTTCACAAAAGGAGATAAACTACTTGTTAGATTTAGCTAAAACTTTAAAAGAAGCTAAATATACAGGAGTTGAACAAAAAACATTAAAGGGAAAAAATATTGCTTTAATCTTTGAAAAATCATCCACAAGAACTAGATGTTCTTTTGAAGTTGCGGCTCTAGATCAAGGTGCACATGTAACATATTTAGGTCCAACTGGAACTCAAATAGGTAAAAAAGAATCTATTGCAGATACTGCAAGGGTTTTAGGAAGATTATATGATGGTATTGAGTATAGAGGTTTTGGACAAGAGGTAGTAGAGACTTTAGCAAAGTATTCAGGAGTACCTGTTTGGAATGGGCTGACCAATGAATTTCATCCAACTCAAATTTTAGCAGATTTCTTAACAATTAAAGAGCATTTTGATAAACCATTAAATAAAGTAGTATTTACTTATGTTGGAGACGGAAGAAATAATATGGGTAATTCTTTAATGGTTGGAGCTGCTAAAATGGGAATGGATTTCAGAATATTAGCTCCTAAGGAGTTATTCCCAGAAGAAGAGTTAGTCTACAAATGTAAAGAAATAGCTAAAAGTACTGGAGCTAAAATAACTTTAACAGACAATGTCTTGGAAGGTGTAAAAGATACAGATGTTATTTATACAGATGTTTGGGTATCTATGGGAGAACCAGAAGAAGTTTGGAACAAGAGAATAAATATGTTAAAGCCTTATCAGGTTAACAAAGAAATGATGAATAAAACGGGTAACCCTAATACTAAATTTATGCACTGTTTACCGGCATTCCATGACTTAAAAACAACTGTAGGTAAGGAAATCTATGAAAAGTTTGGATTGACAGCAATGGAAGTAACGGATGAAGTATTTGAAAGTGAAGCATCAATAGTATTTGATGAAGCTGAAAATAGAATGCATACAATCAAAGCAGTTATGGTAGCTGCATTAGGAAGATAGTTAAAAGGAGGTAAGTGTAAATGACAAAAAGCAATTTAATGAATACTTATAATAGATTCGATGTTGAATTTGTAAATGGTCTTGGAACAAAATTATATGATACTGATGGAAATGAATATCTAGATTTTGTTTCTGGTGTTGCAGTGAATTGTTTAGGACACAGCCATCCTTCAATTACTAAAACATTATTTGAACAAAGCAAATCACTAATTCATATTTCTAATTTATATTATAATGATAAACAAAATAAACTTGCAGAAAAACTTATTGATTTGAGTAATCATGATAAAGTATTTTTCTGTAACAGTGGGACAGAAGCTGTTGAGGGTGCTGTGAAGATTGCTAGAAAATATGGTAAAGTTAAAAGTGGAAAAGATAAAAATTTGATTATACATATGAAAAACTCATTTCATGGTAGAACTATGGGAGCTCTATCTATAACTGGACAACCCAAATATCAAGAGTCATTCAAACCACTGATTAGTGGAACTATAGAAGCACAATTTAATAATATTAATGATATTAAAGAAAAAATAAATAGCAATACATGTGCTGTAATAATTGAACCTGTTCAAGGTGAAGGCGGCATTATTGAGGCAAGTATTGATTTCTTAAAAGAATTAAGAAATCTTTGTGATGAATATGATGCACTTTTAATATTTGATGAAGTTCAATGTGGTATAGGAAGATTAGGTACTTTTTATGCATATCAGAAGTTTGGAGTAATTCCAGATGTAATATGCTTAGCTAAAGGTTTAGGGGGAGGATTTCCTATAGGGGCAGTCATTGCGAATAATAAAGCTGCTCAGGTTATTTCTCATGGAGACCACGGAAGTACTTTTGGTGGAAATCCTTTAGCTTGTGCTGTTTCTCTAACAGTCATTAACGAGTTGATTAGCGGCGGAATAATATCTGAAATAGATAAAAAGGCTCAGTATTTTAAAGATAAACTTGAAAAATTAAAAGAAAAACACTCATATATAAATGAAATATGTGGAAAAGGACTTTTTATAGGATTAAGGGTTAATATAGATCCTAAAAAAATCATAACCAAATGTTTTGAGAAAAAGTTTCTTGTAATTGGAGCTGGTAAGGATGTTTTGAGATTACTACCACCTCTTAATGTTTCTTATGATGATTTAGATAAATGTGTATCAATCCTTGATGATGTGTTATCTGATTTTACTGAGTAGTAACTTAACTTTCGCAGATGAAAAATAGCCGCTGCGGGAAATGATATCTTGCTTAGAACTTGTAAACTTTGTTCAAATGTTTCTTACGCAAGATATCATTTAATTTAGTGACAAGTGATAAGAGAAAACAGGGGACGGTTCATTAATATACGTTTAAATCTTACTATTTAAGAACATGTCCTGCAAAAGGCTTCATAGTAATAGAACCCTTTGTCATCATAACATTTGTAGCACCTTTTACAGGTAATTGAGAAAGTGCCTTAAGAATTCTATATTGATATTCATTTAGCTCCCAGTTAAGTTTTATCCATTTTACAGTTCCTTCTCCTACCCAGGCATTTTCAATTTGAGCACTCTGAGGATAAAGTATTGGTTGACTCAAATCAGCTCCTGGAGCACCAACCTTTGGTATATAACGCCAACCAAAGACATTATAATTTTCCATAGAAGCTTGTATTTGTTCTAATTCATCGTTACTTACAACTTGCGGCTTAACCATCTTTAGGCGTAGAAATGTGTTTCCCTCGTAGCTAGCATTTGTGAAATATTTTTCTTTATATATATGAAGATCTTCTATATCAGCATAAATTTTTGGCTGACCACTTTCTTCTCTTCCTCCAATTATAGGTCTAACTTTATTTTCCCAAATAACTAAAGGAAAAGTTCCTTCTAATTGATCATAGATACCATTGAATCGAGCAGGTACCCCAACTTGAATTAGATTATAACTTGATCCAGCCATGAATTCAACTTCTCTCAATTGACAGAAGCTAATAATCAATTCTGGTCTTAACAATTCGAATCCTTCAGGTAGATAGTCAGCTAACCAAGAGCCACAGGTAGTTTGAATAAAATTGATTGTTACAACATCGTTAACGTTAGCTTTGGTATTAGGATCAAAGTCATCTCCTCCAAAGAATGGAGGCATACGGTATACTTTATTATCATCAAATTCAAACATCTTAATCCTCCTTTTATTTTAACTAAACTTCCGCAGCGGCTGCATTTTATTACCATATTTCTTTAAAGTGAACAGATAAGATTTTTTGTGGATCATCTGTTTCTTCTACATTTGGTATTTTCACTCCCACCAAACTTTCATACCCCATTGGAACATAGAATTTAAAGTTTAGGGGATTTGCACCATTAAAGACAGCTTCAAAATATTTATTGATAGAATTAGGAACACTTATATTTTCATCAATACTTCCAGTATAACCACCTGCATTTAGAATCTTATCAGCATATTGGAAAACAAAACCATATAAAGAGTTCAGATTGACATACTTAGGTGACTGTGAACCATACAAAGCACTTGTAATTAGTATATAGGTTACTGTCTGCCAACTAGGCCACATTCCTTTACCATAAGTCATTTGTGGAAAGAAAAGATCTGTATTAGTGCTTTTAGATTTTGACATTTCATATGCTAGAGCTATTTTTTTTACAATCCATAATTCCCTAACAAAATCGTGACCTTCAGGGTTCCAATTTTTATCACCATTTTTTAGTAAATAAACAGGTTCTATAAAACTTTTTTTCAGCATTCCATATGGTATAGTTATTTGAAGATCAACAGCATATGCTAATATACAGAATTGTGCTGTTTCAATGCCACGACCCTTCTCGTCGTAATCTATGACACCGTCATTATTTTCATCAAAGTTATCCATAAGCTTTTTAAAAATAGTGGATTCAGTTAATGAATCACAAGCTTTTGCATAACTAAAAGCAGTTTTTTGCAAATCATGGATAAATGTTGTTGGATTATAATACATGGTCTGCGTTATTAGCTCTAAAAATTTTGCATTATCTATTCTGCCAAGATGACCTCTCAAAGATGCTAATGGCGTTTCTGTCAAACTGTCCCAGCCTACAACATAGTACTTCTGTTGCCCAACACCTCTTTCTTCAGCATCACGATATAGGTTATACCTGAATAGAGGAGAATCATATCCTGATTCAGTTGATATATTGGTTCCATTAATTTTTGCCACAGGTACATCATGAACAAATTCTGTAACCCATTTGTTTTTCTGTTTAAGCTTCAGAGCTTTAAGCATTGGAACAGTTTTGAAACAATACCTAGCACAAAATAGATCTAGAGCCACACAGTCAAGAGATGACAAAACATATCCTTCTGGAACTCTCACAGACTTGCCATTAGGATCGTGACTTATATTTATCATATTTATAGCATCAACTATATGAATCATAAATATATTTTGGTTTTGTACCGCTCTTATAACATCTGATTGTGTTCCTGAAAATCCAGCTGTTTTAGAAGCAATATATTTACCATTGTCATCTCTTATAGGAAGATGTGTGTTTTCATCCATTTTTAAAACCCATGGTGAATGTGGTAATTTACCTTTTAAGCTTGGATTTGATGTAGGAGGATAAGCATATTTCCAGGACGTTTCATTTTCCTCCTTTTCCAAGGCACATTGTGAAGGATAAAGACCGATACCAAGGTTTTTAATAGCATTGGTTATAAGATCTTGTGCATGCATCTTTAGTTTAGGAACATTTACTAAAATACAACCGGGATATTCTATTAAATCATTCTTGTCATTTGGGTCACCGCCTATGATTACCTTATGAAGAGTGATATGATTAAAGTTTTTTCCACCAGGAACTAATATAGTTCTTCCTTTAGTAATGTCGTCTTCAACTTTGTTTAGGTCATAGACCATCAGCCTATTACCAGCTGTACCCGGTGGAAAATATCTTCCAGCAACACTATCTTCATAGCCGTTCATAGGATTATCTCTATGACAAACAGGATGATGCTCTGCTAGGTACTTTCGAACAAAATAAAAACCCCAGCCGCCATAGAAATCGTTACTTCTTCCTTCAATAATAGCTTCTGTTGTAATGTTTTTTTCAGTAGTTTTACTATACATACATGATAGAATGAAAGTAGCTGTAGATGCTTCACCAATTGCCATCTGTGAATAGCTTATATCAAGTTTGTCATGAAACCACCTCATTAAAGAAGCTATTAAAGGCCATTCAGTACAAATAGCAGCACCAAGTCCTTCTCCATGGGTGTTTTCATCAATAACTTTTGGAGCGACCAAGTTAGGCTTAAATAATAATTTTTTTCCTGACATTATCTGCGATTGAACTTTGTTACCAAAATCAGTTTCATTATCTAGTTCTTCTAGAGCATATCCAATATTACAATATATATAGTCGATTTTATTTTTTATTTTATTCCAAGCAGACTCATCATTGTCGTTGATAAATTTCTGGAGTAAACATGGTATTTGTGCATATGCTTTAGAAGCATCCATCCTAACACCAGAAATTGGTGCTCCTAGAGAATCAACACTCCTCTTACCAATTTGCGAATCAACAATTAATGCTTTAGAATTATTTTTATACATGGTAATTATTTAACCTCCTAATCTTTGTAAAAATAAAGTAACAGTAAATTACTCAACTTTCGCAGATGAAAAATATCCGAATTGTTGTTAACTTTTCCCTTCGCTAGACAGTACTTTTGTCCTGAGAAAATTGAAATTATAATAATAGGATGTTTTTACACTAATAGTATATTCTTATAAAACTTTTTAGTGTTTTTTATGGCTTTGATTTTAGAAAAACGGTGAAAACTAGGGGACAGGGCATTAACATTATCTGCAAACTTGGCAAAAACCTAGGGACGGTTCATTAACATTATCTGCAAACTACAGCCAAAATTGATAAACTGTCTAATTTTAATATGTTAAAACATACTTATTTTCTTTTTTAGTGTGAAAAATTTTTTAGAATCAGTGTGAAAACTTTTTAGAAAGGGTGTTTAAAGGTGAACTATATTGACAGCATTAGATTAAAGGGAACAGAACAGATTACATCTTATGTGAAAAATCTTCCTATAACAAAAAATTTGGCACGAAAGTCTCCATTGGATTTAAATAAAAGTGTTACGTTTTTTGTAGGAGAAAATGGGACAGGAAAGTCTACTTTATTAGAAGCAATTGCAATTAACTGTGGCTTTAATCCAGAAGGTGGCACAAGAAACTTTTCATTTTCAACAATGGAAACACACTCAGATTTGAATAACTATCTCACTGTTTCAAAAAGGCGGCAGCCAAAAGACGGTTTTTTTATGAGGGCAGAAAGCTTTTATAATGTGGCAAGTAACATTGAGAAATTGGATAGTTCCCCTGGAGGTGGTTCAAGAATAATTGACAGCTATGGAGGAATCTCTCTCCACAATCAATCACATGGTGAAAGTTTTATGGCTTTGGTATTAAATAGGTTTGGCGGCAATGGTCTATATATTTTAGATGAGCCAGAGGCGGCACTGTCACCATCAAAACAAATGAGTTTGCTTATATGTATAAAACAATTGGTTGAAAATAACTCTCAGTTTATCATTGCAACACATTCACCAATTTTAATGTCATTTCCCAATGCTCAGATTTATGAGCTTACAGAAGATGATATTCGATTAACAAAATACACAGAAACAGAGCATTATCAAATAACAAAAGAGTTCTTGGACAACCCAGAGAGGATGCTTAAATATTTATTTGAGGAATAGGAATATTGATTTTAAGTATCTCTAAAAATAGTTTTATAGTATCACTTACAGGAGTGGCTTTATTGTAAGCATAGCCTATAGTAACTTTTATATCTTCTATAGGTATTTCTATATAATTTTTTTCTGCAAGCAATTTTTCTGTAGAATGAATTCCAAAAGAATATGCATCAGTAGTTTCAAGAAAGTTTGTTTTTAAATCAACATCTATAACAGATATTTTCTTACTTTTATTTATGTATTTATTAATATTTGTTTTGTTAAAATTACTGAATTCAAACTCATCGCTTTTAGTAAATACAAAAGGATATTCTTTTAATTTATCATAATTAATTGAATGTCCTTCGATACAAGGATGGTTTTTTCTAAGTTTAATAAAAATAGGTAAATTTCCAAGAGGAACAAATTCTATTTCTAGTTTTGAAAGTTCATCGTTGAGATTTTCCACATAGTTTTTTTCACATAACATAAATCCAATATCTATCTTATGTTCTAGTATAAACTTAACAAGTTCATCCCCATATGCAGTAATAAATTCTATGTCATATTCCTCTTTAGCAATGCAGCTGTTGGTAAATTTCATAAAAGCGTCAACTATAGGGGCATATTGTCTGCTGCCTATTTTTAGAGAAATTTTTTTCTTATTCATATTAGAAATATCGTATAGTTTTTCACAATTTCCTAGGATTTCCTTAGCTCGATTTATAACTTCATATCCACTTTCCGTAATGGTAGTTCCTTTGGTATTTCTTTCGAAAATTTTCAAGCTCAACTCTTCTTCTAAACAATTTATTGCATAGCTTATATTGGGTTGAGAAACATAAAGTTTCTCTGAAGCAGCAGATATGGAACCATATTTTGCAACTGCAGTAATATATTCTAATTGGTTTATTTTAATTTTCAATTTCAACACTTCCTCATCATAGGTTATAAAATATTGTTATATGTATATAAAAATTATGTATTATGTAAGTTCTTGAGCAAATGCTATACTAAGGACATAGCTTATTGCAAAACTAACAAGTCATAACTATTATATCAATGTATGTAAATTCTATATTATATGTGGTAAATCCTTTTGATAAAGTTTGATTTGTTAAGTTATAGAGGTTTTGCAAGCAGCTGTATACTAATTAATACTAGAAGGGTTGATATTATGTCACAAATAAAAGAATTAATTTCAGAAAAGTGCCAATTATTTGAAAAAATAAATGATGATATATGGGAATATGCAGAAACTAAGTTTGAAGAATATAATTCATGTAAAGCTCAGATCAGATTATTAGAAGAAGAAGGATTTAAGGTAACTAAGAATTTGGCAAATATTGAGACTGCTTTTTATGGTAGTTATGGTTGTGGAAAACCTGTTATAGCTGTATTGGGTGAATTTGATGCACTTCCTGATTTAAGTCAAGAGGCAGATGTTTTTGAGAAAAAAGCTACTTGTAATGGTGGAAATGGTCATGGTTGTGGACACAATACTTTAGGAGCTGCATCTTTACAGGCAGCAGTTTGCATTAAGGATTATATTAAGAAGAATAATTTAAATGGAACTATAAGATATTATGGATGTCCAGGTGAGGAAAATGGTGGTGGAAAAGTATTTTTAGTAAGAGATGGATATTTTGATGATGTTGACTTTGGTGTAACATGGCATCCAGCTTCACTAAATTGTGTATTGAATGATGGCTTTTTAGCAAATATCAAAGCTATATTTAATTTTAAAGGAGTAACTTCTCATGCTGCTGCTTCTCCAGAACTGGGAAGAAGTGCACTTGATGGATTAGAACTTATGAATGTAGGAATTAACTTTATGAGAGAGCATATGATAGATGATGCAAGAGTGCATTATGCAATTACTAACACAGGAGGAATAGCACCTAATGTGGTACAAGCTAATGCACAGGGAATATATAATGTAAGAGCTCCTAAACTTAATCAAGTAATTGAATTGTTTGAAAGAGTGAAAAACATTGCTAAGGGAGCTGCATTAATGACTGATACTACTGTAGATTATAAAATTACAGCTGGTTATTCTGATTATATTGCGAATTCTACTCTTTCTAAAATAATGGAAAAACATGCAAAAGACATTCTTGAAAAAGTTGAGTATACAGAAGAAGAATATGAATATGCTTCTAAAATTCAATCTACTTTTAAAGAAGAATTAGTTTCAACGACAAAGATATTTAATTACAACAATTCTACAGAATGTATTCCTATTGTAAAAAATTTATTTCCAGCACCTAAGAAAATCCCTGGTTCTTCAGATGTTGGAGATGTAAGTTGGGTAATACCCATGGCTCAATTCTCAGGTAGTTGTTATGCTTTCGGCACTCCAGCCCACAGCTGGCAATTAGTAAGCCAGGGAAAATCATCTATAGCTCATAAAGGCATGAAAAATGCTGCACTGGTTATGGCACTTACAGTTATAGAAGTATTGGAAAATTCTAAATTGCTTGATCAAATTAAAAAAGATCATGAGGAAAAACTAAATGGTTCCAGTTATGTTTGCCCAATAGATGACACTGTAAAACCTTTTATTAGTTAGCAGCAAGTAATTTATTGGTGGACATCTTGCTTTGTTTTTGAAAATAGATTCGTATATTTCGGTGGTGGAAGATTTTTTAAGAACTTTTTAAAAACATGGTTAAAGACTCTATAATTTTTAACAATTAACTAAATATTTTAAATTAAATTTAAAATTATCAATAAATAGTAAAAAAAATAAAAATAAACCGTGAAATATGTTGATAATTAACGAATAATAGTATATACTAACTTACAGATAAGTCTTAATTTTGTGAAAATTATGTTAAGGAGGTATTATACTAATGTGGGAACAAGAAATTAATATTAATGATGTAAAAGAAATAAGGGTAAAAACTACTGTGTATTTTGGAGTGGGAGCTATCACAAAAATTTCTGACATAGCAGAAAATTTAAAAAATATGGGAATTGATAAACTACTTATAATGACAGGAAGAAATTCCTATAAAAGCACTGGTGCTTGGGAACATGTTGAAAAAGCATTAAATGCTTCTAATATAGAGTATGTTCTTTATGATAAAGTTACACCAAATCCAAATGTTGTTCAAGTTGATGAGGCAGTTGAATTGGGAAGAGAATTTGGAGCTAAGGCTGTTATAGGAATTGGTGGAGGAAGTCCTATTGATGCTGCTAAGGGTGCTGCTATATTATTGGAATACACAGATAAAAATGCTTCCCAATTGTATGAATTTGAGTTTACTCCTGAAAAAGCAGTTCCTGTTATAGCTATTAATTTAACACATGGAACAGGTACAGAAGTAGATAGATTTGCTGTAACTACTATAGAAGAAAAAGATTATAAACCTGCTATAGCATATGATTGTATTTACCCATTATACTCTATAGATGATCCTGCTTTGATGGTATCACTTCCTAAAAATCAAACTTTATATGTTTCCGTAGATGCTATAAATCATGTTATAGAAGCAGCTACAACAAAAGTTTCAAATCCATTTGATATATTATTAGCAAAGGAAACAATAAGACTTATAACTAAATATCTTCCAAAAGCACTTGAGGATCCTAGTGATTTAGAAGCTAGATATTATTTATTATATGCTTCAATGATTGCAGGTACTTCTTTCGATAATGGGCTTTTGCATTTTACTCATGCTCTTGAACATCCACTAAGTGCTGTTAAACCTGAATTAACTCATGGTTTAGGCTTAGGTATGATTCTTCCTGCAATTATTAAACAAATATATCCAGCAAGACCTAAAACTTTAGCTGATATATTAAGTCCTATGGTAGAAGGATTAACAGGAGATCCTGCAGAAGTTGATAAAGCTACAGAAGGCGTTAGAGCTTGGTTACATTCTGTTGGATTAAAAGAAAAATTGTCTGATATGGGATATGTAGAAAGTGATATAGAAAAGTTAACAAAATTAGTTTTTGAAACTCCTGGTCTTTCTTTATTGGTAAGTTTAGCACCAGTTGATGGAACAGAAGAGGTTGTTAGAAAAATATATATAGATTCATTCTAAAAAATTTTTAAATGAGATATACAAGCAGGAATAGTTTAAATTTCTGCTTGTTTTTATTTGTGTGAAAAATGTTAGGAGTAGTTTTAGGTATTATTTCAGCTTATTTTGTTAGTAAATTTAGTCAACATTTTCAGATAAAAAATAATCGCCATTATTAATTATTAACTGTTATTAGTCTGATTGACAGCTATTATGTTGTTAATTGGGCTATTTTTACTTGTTAATTGATTAAAATTTAGCTGTGGGGTAAAATAATATAAAAGAGAAGGATTAGGATTATGAAAGAAATAAATAGGTAAATTAGGATAAAAATTAGTTTAATAAAGTAAGGGAGAATCAAGAAAGAATGATAGTATATCATTGAAGTATTTAATATTAAAGAAAATGAAATGTTAAATTTAAGTACAATAAATGATAAAGTATTTAAAGCTAGAAGAAGTTCTAATAAAAATGTTTATTACATTGATTTGCAGGAGAGATAATTATGTGGAATATATTAAATAAAGACAGATGTGAAACATTGGCAGATATTTTTAGAGATAGCATTAAGATTCAAAAAATTTATAATTTCAAAAGAAAAAAAGATAATAAACGTTGAAAGTGAGGAAACATGAGATTAGATAAATTTTTAGCACAGTGCGGAGTTGGAACACGAAAAGATGTTAGGACTTACATTAAAGATGGTATGGTGAAAGTTAATGGACAAGTGATAACAAAACCGGAAATAGAGATTAATGAAAATGATGATGTTATCGAGTATCTTGATAAAGTGGTTACTTATACAGGAAAAGTGTATTATATGTTTCATAAACCTGGTGGTTGCATTACTGCGAGAAAGGATGCAATAAGAAAAACAGTGTTTGATTTTTTTGAGGGGATTAATATGAATGGAGTATTTCATGTTGGGAGATTAGACAAGGATACGGAAGGATTATTGTTGCTTACCAATGATGGTGAGTTTGAACATAAGTTAATGTACCCAGAAAAACATGTTGAAAAGACGTATTTCTTTTGGGCATTGGGTTCTTTGGACGAGGAAGATAGAAAGAAATTAGAGAGTGGAATTTCTATAGGAAAAGGTGAAAAACTAACTAAGCCTGCAAAAATAGAGATAGATAAATGCGAAATGTACAAAGAGTTTGAACAGGAAACGTGTATTGGCGAGTTCTACAAGATGGATTCCAGGCGTTATGATCAGCCGGTGGTGTCTGGATATCTTACTATTTCTGAGGGACGTAAGCACCAGGTGAAGCGTATGCTAAAGGCAGTGGGGTGCTTTGTTATATATTTAAAGAGAATTTCTATTGGAGGATTAACATTAGATGAATCATTGGAAAAAGGGCAGTATAGATTACTAACAGAAGTGGAAATTCAAAAGGCATTGGGAGAGGTGTAAATAATAGGATTTTAATTGTGCTGCATTCCACGGTTTAGTGTGGGATGCAGTTTTTGATTTCATTTCCCTTCGCTAAACAGTATTTTTTTACTGCGAAAGTTGAGTGAATAATTAATAATGAAGGAGATTTTTTCTAAGAAAAAAATAAAACTCTTAGGTTTATAAATGTTAATAAAAGGATATAATAATAAATATTTACACAACATTTATAAATTAAGTTATCTGTAAAGTATGTAGAAAAGACTTTACAAGATAATAAAATAAATAGGAGGAATAATATGGCGATTTCAATGATTGCACTGGATAGGATATTTGAAAATTCAATAATGGAAGTGGACGTGTTTGCAAATTTATTAAGGGATAATGGAAATTGGATTCTTTCAGATGTAAGGAAGATGGAAGATAAAATGATTATTGAGAGAATAAATAAATTTGGGCTGCATATTGATAAAAAATCATTTTCCAAACAAATAAAAAAGTATCCTTCTGCTGAAGCATACTATAGACTTTTAGATAGTCCAGGAAATCTTAAATTAGAAGGAAAAGATTCAGATTTCCTTTGGAGGGGGTTAACTGTACTTTGGGAGAGATGGTTCCCTGAAGTGCCCAATTTCGAAATGCTTGATGATAAAATAGATTCAGGATACAAGTTAGCAGAGGAAAGAAAGTTTGAAAAAGCCTATAATATATGGAAGGAAGCCTGGAAGGACATTCTTTATATTATGGACAATCATAATATTGAAAAAATAGAGGCATTTGATTGTGAATTTAAAGGAACTTATAGTATTTCAGAATGGGGATTGGATTTTGATAAGGCATTTAATATTTTAGGGGTATGTGATGAGAAGTTTCTCGAGAGAAGAATAGATTTTTGCAGTGAATTTATAAAAAGAAGTAGGTATAAGAAGAATAAACCTAACATTCAAAAATTGAAAGCATCCATTGCGGAGTCTTATATTAGACTTGGCAGACAAAGGGAAGGCGATGCTCTTTTTAATAGTTGTTTAAATGATGATCCTAAATGGGGATATGGATGGATTCTTTGGTCAAATTGCTACTGGACTTTTTATGGAACTAAACAAATTGATTACCAAAAAGCTGAATCTATATTAAAAAATGCATTAACTATTGGAGAATTAAGGGACAGAGATGATGTTGCTAAAAGGTTAAGAGAGTTTTATGATGAGACGGGTTGGGAAAAAGAAGAAGCTGCAATAGAAAAAATGTTGAGGGAATATAACTAAAACAATCTTGGATTTAAGAATATACATGTTAAAAAAATAGAAGTCTCTACTAGATTTTTTAGATTGTTCAAGAACCCTATGCAATTGCATGGGGTTTTATAATACTTAAATTAATTATGCGAAATTTTAAATTCTATCTACCCCTTTTTTTCATTAACACAAATACAAATAAATCTTAAAGAGAAAAACTTTACAAGAAGTATAGAAAAAATGCACAAAGCTAAATCTAAAGGTAAAAGGACAATGTTTAAATAAATCTAAATATGATAAAATAAATATAAAGTACATGGAGGTTAGAAAGGAAGTGATTATTATATATAAGAAATTTAATATAACAGGTATTTGTATACCGAATAAACATTATATGGTAGATATATTACAAAAATTAAAGAATATAGTTAAGTTAATAAATGATGAAGAATATTTTATTATAAATAGACCAAGACAGTATGGAAAAACTACTACAATGTATATGCTTGAAAGATTTTTAAGTAAAAAAAGTGAGTACATTGTTATATCTATAAGCTTTGAGGGAATAGGAGATTTAATTTTTGAAGAAGAAAAAAGATTTACTAAAGGTTTTTTAAATCTACTAGAAAGAACTCTTTTTATGGAACATAAGGATTTATCAGAGTTCATTAAATCAGAAAAAAGTGAAGTTGAAACTATAGATGATTTATCATATTTTATAACAAAATTTATAATACATTGTAACAAAAAAGTAATTTTAATGATAGATGAAGTAGATAAAAGCAGCAACAATCAGCTTTTTTTAAGTTTTTTAGGTATGCTTAGAAATAAATATTTATTAAGGAATATGGGAAAAGATTATACTTTTCATAGTGTAATATTAGCAGGTGTTCATGATGTAAAAAGTTTAAAAGCAAAAATAAGACCAGGTTCAGAAAACAAGTATAATAGTCCTTGGAATATCGCTTCCGATTTTGATATAGATATGAGCTTTTCAGTAGAAGAAATAAAAACAATGTTAGATGATTATGTTGAAAATAAAGGGGTAGATTTAGATAAAGAATACTTTTCACAAAAACTTCGTTATTACACATCTGGGTATCCGTTTTTAGTAAGTAAATTATGCAAAATAATAGATGAAAAAATAATGCCTCAAGATGAATTGAAATGGAAAAAAGAATATATTGATAGGGCTGTAAAGCAGATTTTAAAAGAGTCAAATACTAATTTTGATAGTTTAATTAAAAATATAGAGAACAATAGAGATTTAAAAGAATTAGTAAGAAAAATTGTTTTAGAGGGAAATCCGATAACATATGTTGAGGATAATCCTGTTATAAGTATGGGAATAATGTATGGTATCTTAAAAGAAAAAAATGGTAAAGTTAAAGTTAATAATAGGATATATGAACAAAGGATTTATAATTATATGAGTTCTATATTAGAAACAACAACGGATGTGTTATCATATAATCAAAGTGGCAATTATATAAAAGATAATGGAGATTTGGACATAAATAGAATTTTTTTAAAATTCCAGGAGTTTATGAAACATGAATATTCCGATAAAAGAGAAGCTTTTTTAGAAGAGGATGGAAGACTTTTATTTTTAGCTTTTTTAAGTCCAATAATAAATGGAGTAGGTTTTGTTTTTAAAGAAGTAAAGGGTGGAGCTGAAAAGAGATTTGATATTGTAATAACTTATAATAAGAAGATGTATATTTTAGAGCTGAAAATATGGAGAGGATTGGAATACCACAAAAAAGGTTTAATGCAATTAGGTGAGTATTTAGAACAATACGGATCGGATAAAGGATATCTTTTAGTGTTTGATTTTAGAAAATTAGAATCAAAATCTGGAGATATAGAAAAAGTAGAAGTGAAAATAGGAGAAAAGATTAAAGATATAAGTATTGCATATTGTTAGGAATGGTATAAAACTATATTCATACTGTTATTCAAAATAATGTATAATATAAATATAATTAAATAAATCAAATGGGGGCGTTAAAATGGAGAAAAAACAATATGTTTGTCCAAAATGTGGGTGTAGACAATATGAAACTGATCAATTTCAAGCTACAGGGGGAACTTTATCCAAGATATTTGATGTTCAAAATAAAAAGTTTATTACAATAAGTTGTTCGAGATGTGGATATACAGAACTATATAAAGGTGAAACTAGCACAGGAGAGAATATATTAGACTTTCTAATATCATAATTGAATAGCAATAAATTCAACTTTTGCAGGTAAAAGTAGTCGCTGCAGAAAATGATATATTGCTCAGAAACCTTTCACTTCAGTAACAAGTTCTAAGCTTTGTTCAAATGTTTCTTACGCAATATATCATTTTCTTTCGCTAAACAGTATTTTTTACTGCTAAAATTCAGTAATAAACAAATAAAGAAGTCCTGTTGAAAATTATCAGGGCTTCTTTTTTCTAGTTTATTAAGATTATCTCCATTACTAATAATTTAGTTATTTAACAAATATAGTTATTATGTCTGTTTACTAAATATATAGTTAATAATCCAAGCAAAAAAATGATACAACTACCTGCAAGTGCAACAGGACCAATTATATATTTTATGCATGCTATTTTAACCAATATAGGTGGTAAGCCCATTATTGATAAAAAAATGTTGCAAACTTTTTTACTTTTGACAAATTTGATAAAAAAATAAGTTGAAAATATTAACCATAAGCTTATGCTAATAACATTTGCCATGATTTTCCTCCTTTGTTTCACTATGATGTTTTAATTTAAAATGCTTGTTATTTATAAATGCCTGTTACATTATACAAAATAAAAATTATGATTTCAATTGTTATTTTTCAGACTCATTAAGTATCTACTGTTATGTATATTTTCTGTAATTTGATATCCATTTCTAAGATATAAATTAACAGCTCCTTGATTTTTTATAAATACATATAAAAATATATCCTTATTTTGTTTTTTTGCAATTGAAGCAGCATATTTTAAAATTTCTGTTCCTATGCCTCTTCTTTGAAATTCATCAAAAATAAAGAAGTCATCAAGTTCAAGTTGTTCTCCTTTATTATGTAAGTAATAATATCCTACTTTAATTCTCTCAAAGTAGATACATTGATAGCTGTCAATATTCTTCTCTATTTTTTTTCTAACCCAATCAAAAATTTTTTCAAAATCAAGATTTGAGTTAGTTTCATATTTCTCAATAAGGTTTTTATTTAATTTAAATATTTTGTTTATATCATCAACTGAAGCATTTTTAAATGATATTTCCATAAACTTACCCCCTATAAATAATCAATAATTCAAAAATAATACATTTATTATAGTTTATCACTAATTATAAGTAACTCAATGCAATATATCATTTTTCACAGATACTGTTTTTTAAACTGTGAAAGTTAAATAAATTTCACAAAATTATTACTGTGATGATTTTGAACAAGTTGAATTAAGAAGCTATAATATGTATTAGAGTCAATAGTTTTATTTGGGAGTATTATGTTAAGGATTATTTTGTCATGATAAAATTGAGTTAGAAATTATAGGGGTGATACCATGGAAATGGATAAATTAGATAGAATAAATATACAGGCATTTATATTTACGTCTAAAAAGAAATTTAGGATTTTGATATTAAAAAGAATTCCAGAAAGAAGTGGATATTGGCAGCCAGTTTGTGGGGGAATTGAAGAAGGGGAAGAACCAATTGAAGCTGTTAAAAGGGAAGTTTTTGAAGAAACAGGACTAAGGAATATTAAAAATATTATAGATTTACAATATGACTTTATATATAAAGAGCCTAAAAATGGTAAATTAATGAATATGAAAGATATGTGTTTTGCTCTTGAAGTTGATGATATTTTTGATGTTGTATTATCAGATGAACACGAGAAATACAAGTGGTGTTCAAAAGATGAAGCAAAAGAGTATTTGAAATGGGAACATAATCGTGTGGCATTAGAAAAACTTTTGACATTGAAAGGAGAAGTGTAAATGGAGTTCGATATTTTCAAAATAGAAACTTTTATTCCAGAAGAATATTTAAAAGAATTAAGAAAAAGTCTTAATGACATAGGAGCACTTACTATAGGTGGGAATTATGATAATTGCATGTCCGTGTCTAAAGTTATTGGTTCTTGGAGACCCTTAGCAGGGTCTAATCCCTTTGAAGGCACAGTAGATGAGATTTCCGAAGAAGAAGAATGTAAAGTGGAATTTTGCTGTAAAAGGGAAATAGTAAAAAAGGCAGTTAATACAATAAAAAGAGTTCATCCTTATGAGGAACCAGTCATAAATATAATACCTATTATAGTAAGTGATAATTTGTAAGTGACAAATTTATATATCATTAATTAAAATATATTAATTTCTTTTGTTATGATAAAAGTAGCTGCTTATTGAAGCAATTTGCATAGTTACAAACATAAGTGCCATACCAAGAAAAAAACTAATCCATAATGTATTCTTTGTTATTCCAACTGCAATTGCAGATAATAGTGTAAAAGTGGTACAAATAAAAAATGTAATATCAAAGGCACTACTTTTTGATTTCATATTAATAAAATTTTCACGTTCATCATCATTTTGCATATCTTCTTTTGTAAGCTTACGGTTTAAACCTATATATATATCAGTTACTCCAAAGAAAATAAGAAAGATATCTATTACAATATATTTGATAGTTTTAAGAGTATTGAAAGTGTTAAAACGTGCAGCGATAGGTATTACGCTAATTGCTGCTAATAATAAAAATACTATACCACTCCAAAATTTCTTTTTGTTATAAATTTTTCTCTTCATTTTCCAAATTCTCCTTTAAACAATATAAGTCTTCAATAGTAGTGTTAAAAATACGAGCTATTTTATATGCCAGCATAATTGACGGATTATACTGTCCCTTTTCAAGTGAAATAATTGTTCTTGAGGAAACAAAAACTAAATCAGCAAGCTGTTGTTGTGTCATCTTTGCTTTTGTTCTTAGTTCTTTTACTCTATTCTTCACTTATTCACCTCCAACAAACATGAAGTAAACTTCACATGAAGTTTACTTCATGTTATCACTATATAAGTACATTGTCAACAAATGATAATTATTAATGCAACTTTCTTAGTAAAAAAATACTGTCTAGCGAAGGGAAATGATATATTGCGTAAGAAACATTTAAAATCAATTAAGAATTAATAATTAAAAATGAATAATGAAGGTTGATTTTTGCTTTAGCAAAAAATCTTTAATTATATTAGTTATTTTGCCCTAAGGCAAAATTTCCTTCATTTTTAATTATTCATTATTAAATATTAATTATCTTTAGAAGATTCCATTTCTTATATTTATACATACATTTATGATTAAATTAAATTTTCAAATCCTTATAAAATCCTTAAAATTATTCAGTACTATTAAATCAAAAGAAAGGATGATGGATATGGAAAAATATATTTTACAAACAAAAAATCTTTGCAAAAACTTTAAAAAACAAAAAGCGGTAAACAATATTTCTCTCTCTGTTAGAGAAAATTCAGTATATGGATTACTTGGACCAAATGGTGCAGGTAAATCAACTACATTAAAAATGATTACAGGAGTGTTAAGACCAACTTCTGGACAAATCACATTTGAAGGACATGAGTGGAGCAGAAAAGATTTAGGAGATATAGGAGCACTTATTGAAGCACCACCTCTTTATGAAAACCTAACAGCTAGAGAAAATTTAAAAGTAAGGACAACACTTTTAGGATTAAAAGAACAACGAATTGATGAAGTGCTTAAGATAGTTGATTTAACTAATACGGGTAAAAAAAGAGCTGGTCAGTTTTCAATGGGTATGAAACAGAGACTTGGAATTGCTATTGCACTTTTAAATAACCCTAAATTATTAATACTAGACGAGCCAACAAATGGTCTTGATCCGATAGGAATTCAGGATTTAAGAAAATTAATTCGTTCTTTTCCAGAACAGGGAATAACCGTTATTTTATCAAGTCATATTTTATCTGAAGTAGAGCAAACCGCTGATCACATTGGCATTATTTCAGGTGGAGTTTTGGGATATGAAGCAAAAATAAATCCAGGGGAAAATCTTGAAAGTCTCTTTATGGAAGTTGTAAGAAAGAATGAAAGGTAGGGAAATAAAATGGGAGCTTATTTAAAAGCTGAAAATTTAAAACTTAAAAATACATTTACTAAAAAATTAATTTTAATTATGCCATTAATTGTTTTATTATTGGGAAATTTGATTCCACCATATTATGAACAAGATTGCTTTAATTGGTGGTATACAACTATTTTATTAGGTTATATTTCTCTTATATGTTTTCTTGTACATCAAAAAGAAAATAAAAAACTTAAATATATAGGGGTAATGAGTTTACCTGTAAATTTAAAAAAAGTTTGGATTTCAAAGGTGTTACTAATAGGAACATATATTTTAATTTCCTGTATTATACTTTCAATAGGTATTTTGAATGGGAGGATTATGTATCCAGGGGCAATTAAAAATCCAATGCCAGTAACAACTGTTATGATAGCTGGTTTGATTATTGCAATTACATCATTATGGCAAATTCCACTTTGTTTTTTTCTTTCAAAAAAGATTGGACTTTTTCCTACTATTTTAATAAATACTGTGGTAGGTATTGTTCTTAACTTATTTACTGTAAATAAAGAATTATGGGTATTTTGCCCTTATAGTTATACAACAAGATTGATGTGTCCAATAATTAGAGTTTTGCCAAATGGACTTTTAGCAAAAACAGGAGATCCACTTTTAAATCCAAACGTGATTTTTCCTGGATTGATTTTATCAATTGTGCTTTTTATAATTCTTACCCTTGTGACAGCATACTGGTTTAGTAAACAGGAGGTGAAATAGATTATGGATTTAATTCGATCTATAAAAGCTGATTTTTGTAAACTTCGTCATACTTCTGTTTTATGGATACATATTTTGATTCCTTTGATTGGAGCAGGAGTTTTTCTAGGGTATTATTCTTTTTCTCCTTGGAGTGCTATTTCAAAAATTAAAGGCTATTTTGAAGTTTTAGCTTTGGTTTTTCCACTACTTATTGGAGTGATTTGCAGCATGGTTATATCACAAGAAGAGCAAGCAGGAAATTTTCAAGAGATACTAACAGGTACAACATGGAGAGGAACAACTTTTCTTAGTAAACTTATATTGTTGATTTTTGGTGCGATTTTTTCTATTAGTATAGCTTTAATTGTTTTTGTAGTAGGATTTCATTATATTTTGGATCAGGGAAATTTTTCAATAAGTATTTATGTACATGAGGCATTTGCATTACTTTTAGGGAATATTTTTTTATACATTCTACATATATATTTGAGTTTAAGGTTTGGAAAAGGAGCTTCTATAGGTTTAGGGATTGTAGGGGTTACAATATCTGCTCTTATGTTAACCGGTCTTGGTGATGAAATATGGAAAATAACACCATGGGCTTGGGGTTGTAGACTTTCTGATTATGCGATTTTAAATCAAATTGACCCATCTATATATAATATGCTTCAAGGAGAAATTCATCAGGGAATTATTAACGCCATTGTTGCAACTATCATTGCATTAATATTGAGCTTATTTTGGTTTAGCCGCTGGGAAGGAAGAAAATCCTACGAGTAGGCCACTTATTTGTAGTATAATGAAACCTGAAACGGAGGGAATAATATGGCAAAAATACTTGTTGTTGACGATGAACCAGATATATTGATACTAATTAAAAATGTACTTTCAAAAGACAAGCATTTAGTAATAACAAAAGATAGTGCAAAAGATTTATCAATTGGAGATTTTACAGGCTATGATCTCATTTTGCTAGATGTTATGATGCCGGATATAGATGGTTTTACATTATGCGAAAAAATCCGTGATGTGGTAGATTGTCCAATTCTATTTCTTACTGCAAAAACAATGGAAAATGATATTATGTTTGGTCTTGGAGTTGGGGCAGATGATTACATAACAAAACCTTTTGGAATGGGAGAACTTAGAGCAAGAGTAGCTGCCCATCTCCGTAGAGAACAGCGAGAAAAACATAGTTTTCTTATAGTTTCAGGCATAAAGTTTAATCTATCAGGTAAAGAAGTAATGGTGGATGATAAAAAAATACCCTTTACTAAAAGTGAATATGCTATATGTGAATATCTTGCTAAAAATCATGGACAAGTCTTTTCAAAAGAAAAAATATACGAAGGAGTTTTTGGATACGAGGGAGAAAGTGATAGTTCAGCTATTGCTGAACACATTAAAAATATTCGTGCTAAGCTATCTGTTTTTGATATGAGTCCAATTGAAACAGTTTGGGGGATTGGTTATAAGTGGCGATAAAAATAAAAAAGAAGAGTGTTACGTTAAAAACGGTATTTGCTAAATATTTAATTTCATTGGCAGTATCCTTTGGTGTTGTGACATTTATTGTTATGTCTTTTGTAAGCTTAGCAATGAAAACGGAATTGATATTTCCCGCAAATTATGTTGAAAATCTTGTAAGACAGGTGAAACCTATTTTAGTATCTTCACCCAAAATTACGAAAAATATGATTCCACAAGGCTGCAATTTTGCAGTACTTGATAAAAATTATAATGTTAAAAAAACAAATATGAATGAAAAAGAATTATCTAAAGCTGTGTTGTATGCAAAGGGTTCTACAGAAGATTTTGGAACAAAAAAATATTATTTTATTGAACGAAAAGATGGATTTTGTATTTTACAGTATTATATACGGGCAAGATATGCTTCAGAGTGGTTAAATAAGCATTTTCCTAAACCTGAATTTTTTATGATTACAATTTTGCTTATTGGATGTCTAATTTCTACAATAGTTATTACATTAATTATTGCTAAAAAATTAAAGTCTAATCTAGTACCTTTAATGCAAGCTACTGAAAAAATCAAGGAACAGGATTTGAATTTTAATGTTGGAAAGTCTAAAATTAAGGAATTTAACGATATATTATTATCTTTTTCAGATATGAAAAATGAGCTTAAAAGGTCATTAGAACAGCAGTGGAATTTAGAACAGTCAAGAAGAGAACAAATTTCTGCACTAGCTCATGACATTAAAACACCACTTACTATTGTAAAAGGTAATGCGGAACTTTTAGATGACACATCCTTAGATGAAGAACAGGAATGTTATACAAAATTCATTTTGAAAAATGCAAATCAAATTGAACAATATGTTATATTGCTTAATAGAATTTCCAAAACAGAATCAGAATTATCATTTTCTTTAAAGAAAGTGGATATGGAATCGTTTGTTGAAGAAATTAGCGGTGAATTAACTGCTCTTGCAATATCAAAGCAAATAAAAGTTGAATTTATAAAAGAAAATTTGCCACAGAAAATTAAAATGGATAAGGAATTATTTCTTCGCTGTATTATGAATATTATTTCCAATGCAGTAGAGTATACTCCTAATAAGGGAATAATAAAACTTCATATAGTAGGTAACGATAAAAATATTCGTTTTACCATTACAGACGGTGGTAAAGGCTTCAGCAAGGAAGCTTTAAAATCTGCCACAAAGCAATTTTATATGGGAGATGCAAGCCGAAGTTCTAAGAAACATTTTGGTATGGGACTTTACATAGCAGATTCTATTGCTAAAGTACATAATGGAAAACTAATTCTAGAAAATTCACCGGATACTAAAGGTGGTAGGGTGACTGTTGAAATCCCTGTGTTTTGCTCTTTCATAATGTGAAATGTTGTTTAAATTGACACGTATTTACAATTAAGATATAATTAATTTAGATTGTGATATATCCTAAAAATTGATTAATAACTTATGTATTAAGTTATTAATCAATAGATTCTGATGTTATCTAAACTTGGGGTACATAAAAAAGTTAATATTATAGGCAGCGCTATCTATAAAAAATATGTTATCTTATATGGTTATTTAGAATAAAAAGATAATAAATAATTATAGAAGTATTGCAGAAAACGATTACAGCAGAGACTTTAGGAATAATTACGATAAATTGTATGAAAATTGCAAAAAAATAAAAGGGGAGTGAATGATCATATGAGAAAATTGTTATGGAAGCCTTCTGAAGAGTATATAAAAGCAACAAATATGAATTCTTTTATTAATTATGTAAATGAAAAATTTAGTTTGAAGATTTGTGATTATAAGTCTCTTTATAAGTGGTCTGTTAATTTTCCAAAGGATTTTTGGGGTACACTATGGCATTATTTAGACATAAAGTGTTCTAAAACATATTCAACTGTTGTTGATGATTTATCCAAGTTCCCTGGCGCAAATTGGTTTGTAGGTGCAAAATTAAATTATGCAGAAAATATACTTCGCTTTTCTTCAAGTTCTGCTCCTGCAATTATATTTCGAGGAGAAAGTAAAATAAGGAAAGAAATTAGTCATGAGGAATTATATGGACAAGTTGTTAGACTTGCTGATGCATTAAGAAAAGATGGAATAAAACCAGGAGATACTATTGCTGCATATATGCCTAATATGGCTGAAACAGTAATAGCTATGCTCGCATGTTCTGCTGTAGGTGCTATTTGGTGTTCATGTGCTACTGATATAGGTTCTCAAGCAGCTATAGATAGACTTGGACAGGTTAAACCATCTATTTTATTTACAACTGATGGATATTTTTATAAAGGAAAATGCTTTGATGTTCTTAAAAATGCAAAACAAATTGTAGGTGGAATTAAATCTATAAAGAGAGTAGTTATTTCACATTATGCTGGTGACAGTTCTAAAATATCTGAAGTTCCTAATAATGTTTGTTGGGAAAACTATCTTTCAGAGAGTATTCCACAAGATTTTCAATTTGAACAGCTTCCTTCTGAACATCCACTTGTTGTAATGTTTTCATCTGGAACTACAGGTAAACCAAAATGTATGGTTCAGTCTGCGGCAGGCTTGTTACTTAACCAATTAAAAGAGTTAGTTTTGCAAAATGATTTAAAATCTTGCGATCGTATGCTTTATATTACAACTTGCAGTTGGATGATGTGGAATTGGCAAGCAGCAGCTTTAGGTGCAGGTGCTTCTATAGTTTTATATGATGGTAATCCATCTTATCCAGATACATCTGCAATATGGAAGATATTAGAAGAAGAGAAAGCTACTATTTTTGGACTAAGTGCAAGTTATGTACATGCTCTTATGGCACAACATTTTTCACCTAAAAAAGTTGTATCTCTCTCAGCGCTCAGAGCTATTTCACAGACAGGATCAGCACTTTCTGAAGAAGGGTTTGATTATATTTATAGAGAGATTAAAGAAGATTTACATTTTAATTCAATTGCAGGTGGAACAGATATTAATGGTTGTTTTTCTTCAGGTAATCCTATAAGTCCTGTTTATTCAGGTGAACTTCAAGGTCCTGGTTTAGGTATGAAAATAAATTGTTATAACCAAAACGGAGAGCCTGTTAGAGATGAACAAGGAGAGCTTGTTTGTGAGATACCTGCTCCACCAATGCCTATTAAATTTTGGAATGATCCTGATAACAAACGTTATATGGATGCCTATTTTGGAGTATACCCTGGTATTTGGCGTCATGGTGATTATGTTATGATACACTCAGATACAGGTGGAATAAGTTATTATGGTAGATCTGATTCTATTTTGAAACCATCAGGAGTTAGAATAGGAACAGCTGAAATTTATAATCAAGTTCAAAAAATTCCTCAGATTAATGATAGCTTGGCAATCGGACAAAATTATAAGGGAGATCAAAGAATTATTCTTTTTGTTCAAACAAAAGAAGGAATTGAACTTGATGAAGAATTGAAAAAACAAATAAAAACAATTTTGAGGAAAAATGCTTCTCCTAGACATGTTCCAGCAATTATTATGTCTACTCCAGATATTCCTAGAACTTTGAATATGAAAAAAGTAGAGAGTGCTGTAACAAATATTATAAATGGACGTAAAGTTACTAATAGAGAAGCTTTGGCAAATCCTGAATCTCTTGATTATTTTGAACAAGTTTTACCACAATTGAGCAAATAAGATTTTATTCAATTTTTGCACATAAAAATCAGTATAAGAATGGGAATCTTTATTGTTTTTAAAAGATTCCTTAATCTTATACTTTTTTTATTCAAAAATATGTAATTTAAGTTATTTAAAGTAGGTATATTTTGTATGGTCAATCCTTTTTTGTATAGTCTAAGAGTATTTTTAATATCGCCTAATACAACTTTTTCAACTATTTGATTTGTAATTATGTAACTGTTATCTTTTAGTTTGTTTTCAAATTCATTATATTTGAAATCCTGTCCAATAAATGATTTTGACATATCACGTACTGAAAAATGCTGAGATCCAATATACATACTTTTAGACATTAGATGATATAACAATTGTCCTAGATAGAAATTTTTAGGAGGTTCCTTTACAGGAACTGATTTGAAGATTTCTAAAAGTTTTGATTTTGTACATGTTTTTGGTTTAAAAGTTTCAACTATATAATCAATATCTGAAGTAGTCCATGAACTTAAAAGGATAGGACCTGCTACTAATGAACCTTTATATTCTTCTCTGAAATAAAATGGTGCACTTACGGAGAGATGTGCATTTAATAGAATTTATTTTTAGGATATAATATAAGTATAAGTGAAAGGTTTACGAGGAATATATCATTCTTCGTAGAAATTATTTTCACCTGTGAAGGTGAATTCTTAATAGCAAACTATTAACTGTAAAATTAGGAGTCGTGATTATGATGGAATTATCACAAAATAGAAAAATAATAAATGTAGGATTAGTTGCTCATGTAGATGCAGGAAAAACAACAACTACAGAGCAGATAATGTATTTAGCAGGAAACATAAGAAAAATTGGAAGTGTAGATAAAGGTTCTTCCCATATGGATTATTGTGAAATAGAAAAAAAGAGAGGAATTACAGTTTTTTCAGAACAAACAACTTTAAAATGGAAAGATACTGAAATCAATTTAATAGATACTCCAGGACATACAGATTTTTCATCTGAGTTAAAGAGGTCATTAAATGCGTTAGATGCAGCAGTACTTATAATATCTGCCGTAGAAGGTGTACAAGCTCATACCGAAACTATATGGAATTTATTAAGAGAAAATAAGATACCAACTTTAATATTTATAAACAAATTAGACAGAGTTGGAGCGGATTTAGATAGAATTTATAGTGAAATAGAACAAAATCTTACTAGAGATTTTCTATGTTTGCATAAAGCATATAAATTAGAAAAAGATTTTGATGGAATAGTAGATTTGTTAGAAGATACATATTATAGATGGAATTCTTATGATGTTTTTGATTTCGAAAAAATTAATAAAAGTGAAGATGAAGATAAGATAAAGTTAATTGAAAAATTAGCAGACAAAGATGATTATATTTTAGAAAAATATTTAAATGGTGATGATATTACTAAAAATGAGCTTGTAGAACATATAAAAAGTAATATTGAATCTTGTGATCTTTATCCTGTACTTTTAGGTTCATCCATTAGAGGAATAGGAATAAATAATTTGTTAGATGGATTATGTAATATGCTGCCTAAGGCAAAAGAAAATCTTGATGGTGATTTTTCAGCTTTCATTTATAAAGTAAAAATAGATGAAAGTATAGGAAAGCTTTCTTATGTGAGGGTGATTAATGGAACCATAAAAGTTAGGGACACTTTATATGTAGAAGATGAAGATGGACAAGCAGCAGAAGAAAAAGTTACTCAAATAAGAAAGTATAGTGGTGAAAAATATACTGTAGTAGAAAAATTACAAGCAGGGGAAATTGGAGTACTTTGTGGAGTGAAAAACGGAAAAATAGGGGATATCATTGGTACAGAAAAATCAGGGACAGGTTATGAATGTTTGGGGACGGGGCATAAATCTTGTCAGAATGGACAAGCAGTTTTCAATCATGTTATAGAAGAAAAAACACAAATATCAAGTCAGAATGGACAAGTATCCTCCATTCAGAAACAAACAGTGCAGAACCAAACAGTGGGGACAGGTAATGAATTTTATAATTTTCATAAAAATAGACAAGCCTCCTTAACCTCAGCATCTGTACTGATATCTAAAGTCACAGCAAAAAATG
This sequence comes from Haloimpatiens myeolchijeotgali, assembly GCF_042688525.2. Taxonomy (GTDB): domain Bacteria; phylum Bacillota; class Clostridia; order Clostridiales; family Clostridiaceae; genus Haloimpatiens. The sequence goes on along the minus strand of NZ_JBHWAB010000001.1, from coordinate 3,057,923 downwards.
AAGAGGAACTTTCACAGCTTTTAAATGCTGTGAAAATTTTGAATGTAGAAGATCCAGAATTGAATTTTACTTGGAATAAAGATAAAAATGAAATTAATATAAACGTAATGGGTTTTGTTCAAATGGAAGTATTGAAACAAATTATTAAAGATAGATTTAATATAGAAGTTGAATTAGAAAAACCTAGAGTAAATTATTTAGAGACTATAAATAAAGTAAGTAGAGGATTTTGTCATTTTGAACCTAAAAAACATTATGCAGAAGTAGAGGTAGAAATAGAACCAAATGAAAGAGGAAAAGGTGTAGAATTTGTATCTAACCTTAGTGTAGATATTTTGCCTTTGCAATATCAAAATAATATTGAAAAAGCAGTGTTTGAAGCTGTGAAGCATGGAACTTTAATAGGCAGCAGCGTAACAGATATAAAGATAAAATTAATTGATGGAAAATATCATCTTGAACATACCCATGGTGGAGACTTTAGAATTGCTGCAATAAGAGCAGTCCAAAAAGCTTTATCTGACAATGAAAATATTTTATTAGAACCTTTATATAGTTATAAGATAACAGTAGATAAAGAGTTTTCAGGAAAAGTTATGTCAGATATTTTAAAAATGAATGGAACCTTTGAAGATCCTATAGCCAATTGCGATAAAATAACTATAAAAGGAGAAGTTCCAATATCAACTTCTATGTATTATCCTATAGAAATAGCTTCAGCTACTTCGGGAAAAGCAGTGGTTAACATGAATTTTTCTAGATTTTCACTATGTCATAATGAAGATGAAGTACTTGCAAACACAAAAAATGTTATAGATAAAGATGAAACATTATATAATGGGGTTTCACTTTTCAGAGAAAAGAGAAAGATGAAAAAGGTTAAGTGATAAGATAAATTATTTTTCAAAAAACTGTTGACAATAATATAGTTTGTGCATATAATATACAAATATATACAAGAAGATATGGAAAATTAATACAAGGGAGTGTATCTAGGGTTCCGATTATTGAAGATAATGTCTGGTCCGAGCGATACAAAGTTAAGCATTAACTACACTTTTAGGAAAAAAGCCTAAAGGACGAGTCTCTTAAATGAGATAGTTCTTTGGGCTTTTTTAATTTTTCCCATTTTTTCATCTTTAAACTTTATACTTTTTAACTATGAGGGGGGATTTGAGATGACATTAAAGAGCAGCTTTAAAAGAAACATAAGGACTTATTATTTTTATACTATATTTTCAAATTTATTAATTTTAGGACCTATATTAATAATCTACTTAAAAGCAAAAGGTCTTACTTTTACACAAATAATGCTTATAAATTCTATTTCAGCTATATCTGTTGTGTTATTTGAGGTTCCAACAGGAGCTATTGCAGATAGGATAGGAAGAAAACTTAGTGTTATTATTGGAGCTTCTTTATGGGGAATTGGTTTGATGCTTTATGTTTTTGCAAGAGGATTTTATCTGTTTGCTTTAGCAGAGATTATATTTGCACTAGGAAGTACATTTAAATCAGGTTCAGATATTGCTCTTATATATGATTCTTTAAAGAAATTAAAGAGAGAAGACGAGTTTCAAAGAATAGAAGGAAGAGCAAAATCATATTCTTTTTATGCTCAAGCAATAGGTTCAATAGCAGCAGGTTTTTTATATAAACTAAATATGGAATTGCCAATGATTATTTCAGCTGTTTTTATGGCATTAACTGCAATTGTTAGTTTTACATTTATTGAACCACCAATTGAAGATAAGCATGACACTAAAGCAGAGACATATATAAAACAAATAACAGAAAGTGGAAAATATATATTGTCAAATGAAAAGGTAAAGGCTGTAATTTTGTATTCAATGGTTTTCTATATATTTTATAGAGCAGCATTTTTCTTCTATCAACCATATTTTCAAGAAGTAAATATACCAGTAGATTATTTTGGAGTAATATTTTTTATATTTAATATAGTTGCAGGAGTTACTTCTAAAAACAGTTACAAGATTATGAATAGGACTAAGAGAAAAACTTTAATGTTTTTATCATCATTATTAATAGTTTCTTTTTTACTTTTAGGTATAACAAAAATATGGATAGGTGTTTTTGCAATACTTCTTCAGCAAATGGCTAGGGGAATGTATCTTCCAGTTACAAGAAAATATTTAAATAAAAATATTCCTTCTAATAAAAGAGCAACTATACTTTCATTTTTCAGTTTGCTTACAAATTTATCTGCAGCTTTAGCATATCCTTTGTTTGGTATATTAAGTGACTCTACTAATATATTTACAACTCACATTGTAATAGCAGCAGTGATGGCAGGTTTGACTTATTTAACTTCCATTTATATGAATAAAAGAATAGGAATGAAAAAATCAAAACCGAACGTATGTACGTATAAAAATGTATAATATTGCTAAGAATATTAGTATGATGATATGGTGATATAGTACTAATATCATGATATAATATTTCTATAAGGTGGTGTTATCATGGAGAAGGAGATTTTAGAAATTTTAAAATCGATGCAAAGTGATATGGTTTCAATGAAGAATGATATAAAGTCAACTAAAGAAGATATAAAAGGTATAAAATCCACTCAAGAAGAACACACTCAAATCTTAAGAGCATTAGAGCATAAAACAGAAGTTATTTCAGCACAACAAGAAAATTTAAAACATGAAGTTGCTGAAATTAAAGGAGAAGTCAAGTCTATAAGAAAAGATTTATCTCAAGTTGAGATAGTGACAGCTAACAATTGGGCAGATATTGCAAAATTAAAGGCTATAAAGTAAAAGGTTATAGCCTTTAATTTTTTTTGTAATATATACTTTTATTCTTATCTACACAAGGAATTTATAACATATTATATAATATATAACATATAAGTAAAATAATAAGGGGGCAAATGTTATGGGAACATTAATTATTATTTTAGGTCTTTTACTAACGGCAATTTGTACAGTATTTATTGTTAAAAATTTTTTAGTGTACTTTAAGGGAAGCAATAATGGTTTTGCAAATGTTGCAATATTAATATTTGCGGTATTAGCTTTAATATGTTGTTTGGTTTCAATATTAGGAGGATTTAAGGTGAATCAAATAAATGATATTTTGAAAATGAAACAAAATCTATCTCCTGAAATAATTAAATCTCTGCAAGCAGATTTAACAGCAACAAGACAACGAATTATACATTCAACAATATTGGAATTCATTTCTTTTGCTATATCTTACATTATATTTAAGTTAGTGCAAAAGAAAATAAAAAAACAATTAAAAAAACCTAAGAGAACGTGGGATTGGAACAAAATTGATTGATAAAATAGAGGATTATCAATATACTTATGTTTTCTATAAATTTCTTATCATATGTTATAGTTAATTTGGTTAAACTTCTTAATGAATACATTAAGGAGGTACAAAAATGGAAAAGATTAGTTGTAATGTTTCAAATTGTTCACATAATAAAGAAAATACATGTTATGCCAACATCATAAATGTAGGTGGTAAAAGTGCAAAAAAAGATTGCGACACTTGCTGTGGTTCTTTTTTAGATTCTAAAAATTATGGTAGTCTTACAAGTAATGTAAATCAAAGTGGAAGTAATTGTACAGCAATTAACTGTAATGTTGGTACTTGTATTTATAACTCAAATAATATTTGTACTGCTGATTCCATACAAGTTAGTGGAGAAGGAGTAAATATATATACTGAAACTAGATGCTCAACTTTTAAAAGCAAATAGAAAGTCTATTACCACTAAAACAAGTAACGGAGCTTTCTTTCCTATAATTTTATGAAAAAAAATAAAAAGGGTAAAAAGTATAAAGTACAAAGAATAAAGTAGAAATAAGGAAGATTTTTCTGTAGGAAAAACATCCTTAGTTGTTCTTTAAGCTTTGTACTTTTTATTTTACAGGTTCTGTATTTTGCCTTAAGGCAAAATTTCATTCATTATTAATTAATCAACTTAACTTTGGCAGTAAAAAAATACTGTCTAGCGAAGGAAAATGATATATTGCGTAAGAAACATTTAATAACAATTAAGAATTAATAATTAAAAATGAATAATGAAGGTTGATTTTTGTTTTAGCAAAAATCTTAAATTATATTTTATTTTTCCATAAGGAAAAATTTCCTTAATTATTCATTATTCATTATTAACTATTAATTATCTTTGAAGTGAAAGATTTCTAAGCAAAATATCATTTTCCGCAGCGGCCGTATTTCATCTGCTATTTTTTATTGAAGTCTTTATCTAAAGTATCTCTCCAAAAGACCTTTGAAAGCTCTTCCGTGTCGCGCTTCATCCTTACACATTTCATGAACTGTATCATTAATAGCATCAAGATTCTTTTCCTTTGCAAGATCTGCAAGTTTTTTCTTACCTTCACAGGCTCCATATTCTGCTTCCACTCTTGCTTTAAGATTTTCTTTAGTATTAGGTTTTACAACTTCACCTAAAATTTCTGCAAATTTTGCAGCGTGTTCAGCTTCCTCATAAGCTATTCTAGTATAAGCTTCTCCAATTTCAGGGTAACCTTCTCTATCCGCTTGTCTTGCCATAGCAAGGTACATTCCAACTTCTGTACATTCTCCCATAAAATTAGCTCTTAAATCATCAATTATTTCACTGTCAACATCTTTACTAACACCTACTACATGCTCGTCTGCCCATGTTAAGTCATCTTTTACCTCTTTAAATTTACTTGCATCAGCTTTACAAATAGGGCATTTTTCTGGTGGGTTTTCTCCTACGTGAATATATCCACATACTGTACAAACAAATTTTTTCATATGTAATCCTCCTACATCTATTTTTATTTTTACTATAGTATTTTTCTCATTTATATTTTTTTTACTCAAAATAGGGGAAAGGAGTTTTTAAAAAATATTTAAAATCTTGAATTAGAATTTATAGTAAGAATATAATTAAATATAAATGTAATTTAGAAGAGATGATATATGAAAAAATTCGAATCATGTACTCCAAATGAAATTGTTATATTAGCTACAATATTAGGAATTATAATTGCTGAAAAATTAAATCCTAAAGAACAAAATGTTGTGGGAAATTTTTTTGAAGCATTGGGACAAATTATTTTGACAATCAATGCTCAAGTTCAAAATTTGCAGTGTGAAAATCAAAATGGTAATAATAATACAAAAAATAACTCCTCAAATACTAATGAGGAGTTACAAAAACAAATAGATGAACTTAAAAAGTATATTAAAAAATTAGAAAATAAGATTGATAAAACATAGAAAAACAATACTTAGATAATTAATAATTTAGATGTTAATTTTATAATTTGGGAAAAGTATTAGCAGCATGAGGCATAAGATGTACGCTTAAGTTGTCACCTTTAGTCTTTTTAACTAAATCTAATGCCTTTTCTATACTATCTACAACTGTTATATTAGCTTTTTCAACTAATTTAGGATCTAATTTTGAAACCAATATAAAATTAAACTTTTCTGCTGTTTCACATACATAATATCCTACAAATTTAGATATACTGTAATCTTCTCGAAGAGCTTTTTCACGATCCAAAAGAGTATTATAATTAAGAATCATATTTTGAACTTCTTCATTGCCGCCTAGTCCTTCTCTACATTCTGTTACAGCTATGATAGTACCACCTTCTTTGGCAGCTTCTCTGGCATTTATAAATGTTTTTATGGATTGATATAAATTGATATCTTTTGGATATCCACCAGCAGTAGCTATTACAACATCTGCTTTTTCTTTAATTTGTACTCCATCGATTTTATCTACTAATTTTCGTCCCTTTGCATGAGCTTCTATATAGTTACCAGCTACTGCCCCAGCAATGTTTCCATCAGGTCCCATAACTACATTAAACATAAAAGTAGGTTTTACAAAAGCTGCTGCTTGAAGCATGTCTTCATGTACAGGATTGTTTACTATATTTCCACTTCTTACATTAGGATGAGTACCGCCGCCCATTTTAGGACTAAGAGAAAGTGCATGGTTTGCCATTACAGTTTCATAAGAAGAAATTCCAGGTAAAACATATTTTTTACCTCCAGACCATCCAACAAGAAAGTGATAAACTATGCCTCCAGTCAAAACTATATGGTCACATTCTAAAGCTTTTTTATTAATCCACACAGGTGTACCATAGGTAGTCTGTCCCATATATTTTAAATTATCTTTATCATAACAATCATGATCCATAACTTTAAATCTTGCACTTAATTTTTCACCGAGAAGTTGTCTATGTTCTTCTTCAGTTTGTTTTCTATGAGTTCCTAATGCACTTATAAATAATATGTCTTTGTCATCTACTCCGCCTTCATTTAATTCATCTACAATTTTGTACAAAAATTTATAAGTTTTTTGCCATGTCCTAGTAGCATCTGGAATTACCACACATACTGTCTCGCCAGGATGCACTAATTCTTTTAATCTAGGACTTCCTATTGGATTTTTGATTGCTTCTTCAATAACTTTTTCTTCGCTTTTATCGTTTATATATTCATTACTTTCTATAATTTGTAGTATATTTTTTTCATCTAAAGAAAATCCTAAAGATTTATCGCCATAGTTCATTTGAAAATTTTTCATAAGTAAGCCCCCAATTTATTGATTTTCTAAACCTTTTGTTTGTGGTAAATATATAAATAGTTAACAGTTGATAGAGGACAGTTTACAGTTAAGTATACCTTTCTGTTAATGCAGAAAGCTTTTAATTAGTTACTCAACTTTCGCAGGACAAAAATACTGTCTAGCGAAGGGAAATGATATATTGCGTAAGAAACATTTGAACAAAGTTTACAAGTTCTTAGCTTTACGAATTTGAAAAAAGTTATTTTTTAATTACTGATTCCTACGGAATATTAATTAAAAAATCTTTTTTCAATATGAGCAAAGCTTAGAACTTGTTACTGAAGTGAAAGGTTTCTAAGCAAGATATCATTTCCCGTAGCGACTATTTTTTAACTGCTAGTAAACTTTTGTGCAAAAATGTGCGTATTTTGGATTTTTACCTGTTGTTATATCAAAGAATAATTTCTTTATCTTTTTGCTTACTTCTCCAGGCTTTCCATCTGCCACAATCCTATCATCAACTTCCACAACAGAAGTTACCTCCATAGCTGTTCCACTGAAAAATAACTCATCGGCAGCATAAAGCTCAGTTCTTGCCATACTTCTCTCAACAACTTCTATTCCTAACTCTTCTTTTGCTAACATCATTACGGTATCCCTTGTTATTCCTTCTAATATATTGTCAGAAGGTGGTGGAGTTATAAGTTTGCCTTTTCTTACCATGAAAATATTCTCTCCTGGACCTTCACAAACATGTCCATTTTTAGTTAAAAATATAGCTTCATCATAACCATTTCTAGTTACTTCTAAAGAAGCAAGGCCAGAATTTAAGTATGCAGCAGATGCTTTAGTTCTTGGTGGAAGCATATTATCTTCTAATCTAGTCCATGAAGATACTGCAACTTTAAGAGCTTCTTTTCCGCTGTAACTTCCCAAAGGTTGGCAATAGATAACTAATCTATTATCATCATCTAAAAGAGTTGGAACTATAGAATTAGAACCCTTGAATGCCATAGGTCTTATGTAAGTTGTAGTTTTAAAGTTGTTCTTCTTTAACAATTTAACAGTCCAGTCTATAAGTTCATCTACAGTGTAAGGTATGTTTATGTTTAGAGCTTTGCAAGATTGAAGCAATCTTTCATAGTGCTCTTTCAATTTAAATCCGTATAATTGATTAGTTTCTTCATCCCAATAAGCTCTTATACCTTCAAAACATGCAAGACCATAGTTTAGAGCTTTACATCTTACACTTATATTAACAGTACTTTCTTCTACTAGTTCACCTTGATAAAATACATAAGATTTATTCATTATAAAAAACCCCCTTAATTTATTCTTTATTTCAACACTTAGTGCCCCGATTTTCTAAAAAATTTTTCTATATATTTGTTTTTTTAGTTTTTAATATAATGACATTATCATAATATTATGAATATTCAAAAAATAGAAATTATATTTATAGTATATTTCATTGACGCTAGATTGAGTAATTGAATTTTCTAAATTTATGAACCTAAACAATTATAAATTATATAGTTTTTGAAATACATATTATTTTATATATAAAAAAGAGCATATTTCCTCTATGAGGCGAAATATGCTCGCGGTACCACTCAAATTTATAGCTTAATAAAATAACGGCTATGCCGGCACAGCTTACTAAAAGTTCAGCTTGCAGCTCCAGGATGATTTTCAATAGAATATTTTTTATGGGCTCTCACCTTATCCCAATTCTCTGTAAAATAGCTTTCTATGTACTTGTTCCTTTCTATGCTTTTGTTTAAGGTATTTTGTTGTTGTAAATTACTATACTCCTATAAAAATAAGTTGTCAATACTTTTTTGACAAAATTTTTACTCAAAATGAAATTTTTAATTAAAAATAATTCAAAAATGAGTATTTGAATAAAGAACTAGATAGCAAAAAAGGGTTGAAATAATCTAAAAATGTACCAAGTATATTTTGAACTTATATAAAATCATAATCTTAGGTTAGGTAATTTAGGTAATTATAGTATAAATTTTACTACATAAAAAAAGTATTAAATTCCTATAGTTGAAAAAGCATTCTTTTCGATAATAATATAAAATATTACATAATAATATAAAATTTTACTTATATTATGAATAAAATATACTAAATTATATATAAATATGTAAAAAAAGAAGGGAAATCAAAATTAATGTAAAATATATTAAATATACAAAAAATACTTTGATATACAAAGTATTTTTAAAATATTAAAAATGTAATTGATTTATATGTATAAAATAATTACATTTGAAGTAATTTGACAGAAGTCGGAGGAGGACTCATCATGAAATCAAAAAGTATTAAAGTCAAAATTATGACAGTAATTGCAATTATTATGGTAGTAATTTTTGCAATTGTAGGGTTTGTGGCCAAGATTAATGTGGAGGAAGTAGTTAATGAGAAAATAGATAAAGAGTCAACTAGTTTATCATACAAATATTCAGTTGTTATAGATGAGACAATGGAAAAATCACTAAAAATTGCATCAACGATATCAGGAACATTAGATGGAATGATAGATTATGGAAATGTGAATAGGAATCAATTAGATGATTTACAAAAGGGTGTTTTGAGAAAGAATAATGATATAACTGCTGTATGGATAACAGCAGATACAAATGGTCTTGATGGAAAAGACGCTGATTTTGCAGGAAAAAAGGGACAGATGAAAGATGGAAGATATGTAACTTTTTTTGTGAGAAAAGGTAATGAAATTATTAATGAGTTTGTAGGAGCAGATTTTACTCCAGGTGAATATTTTGAAAAGATGAGAGGTAATAAAAAACCAATAGTAATGAATCCATATTTAGATGATGTAGATGGAAAAAAAGTACTATTAACAAGTATAGCATATCCTATAATTCATCAAGGAAAGTTTGTTGGTGTAATAGGGATAGATATGAAATTAGATTCATTTCAACAACATATTAATAAATTTATGGAAAATAATAATGATTTAGGTATTGGATTAATATCTTACAATGGAACATATATTGCACATTCTAATAAAAATTTATTGGGAAAAAAATTAAGTAAAGAAGAAAAAGGAGTTATTGATATAATTCAAAAAGGACAAGAAGTAGAATGTAAAACACATTCTAATTATTTAAATACAGATGTTCATAGATTATATACTCCTATTAAGATTGGTAATATTGATACTCCATGGTCTCTCATTGTAGATATTCCAATCTCAAAGGCAGCAAAAGAAATAAATAAGGTAACAATATATACTATTGTAATTTCTGTAATTTCATTAATACTAGTTTTAGGAGCTGTATATTTTATTTTAAATAAATTAATTAATATATTATTATTAACAGTTAATCATATAAAACGTATTTCAAGTGGTGATTTTACAGGAGAAGTACCGAAAGAACTTTTAGAAAGAGAAGATGAATTTGGAGTTCTAGGAAAGGCTATTAATAAGATGCAGAATGACATAAGAGGGGCTTTAGGAAAAATAAAAGCATCTTTTGAAAAAGTAGATAAATCTTCTGAAGTAATAACAAGTATGACTGAACAGTTAAATAAAATTATAGGTGAAGTATCACAGAATCTAGATGAAATTACAAGTAGTGTTGTGGATGAATCTAATGATATTGGAACAATATCAGAAAAGGCAAATGACTTAGGAGATAAAATTAATGAGTCTAGTGATTTAGTTTTAGATGTGGTTAATATTTCTTCTGATACAAATAAATTAACTAAAAATGGAATAGAGACTATGAAATTATTAGATGATAAGACACATGAAAGTAATAATAAAACTACTGAAATAGCAAAAGTAATACAAGATACAAATGAGCATGCTAACAATGCAGAGGGAATTATAGCATTGATAGTTAGTATAGCCGATCAAACTAATTTATTAGCTTTAAATGCAAGTATAGAAGCAGCAAGAGCAGGAGAAGCTGGAAAAGGATTTGCTGTTGTTGCAGAAGAAATAAGAAAGTTATCAGAAGGAACATCTAAAGCAACAAATGATATAAAAGATATACTTAATAATATACAACAAAAATCTAATACAGCTCAGAACACAATGAATGAATTTACTAATATAATAGAAGAGCAAAATGGAACTATTAAAAATACTAATGATATCTTTAATAACATGTCACAATTACTAAATAATCTTGCGCGTAAAATTGAAAAAGTAAAGAAACATACTTTAGAGATTAGTAATAATAAGAAAGATATGATTAATTCTCTTGATAATATAGCTGAAGTGTCTGAAAAAGCAGCAGCAAATACTGAAGAAATAACAGCATCAATTGAAGAACAGGTATCAGGAATAGACGAAATCAATTCTTATACTAAAAATACAAGAGAACTAATTGAAGATTTAAAACAAGAAATACAAAAATTTAATATATAGTGTATAGAATTAAAATTCCAACTCACATTTAATGAGTTGGAATTTTTTACAATATATGGTTTTGTTCATTTACCATGGAGAGAAAGTAACTGTATCTATTAACCAAGTCTTACCATTGTAAATTAATGAAGCATTGTGATTATAATTCTTTTTTTCATATTTATCATATACACTTATAGTGACATGTAACTTATTATTTTCATATTTTTTATCTGTTACCTTAGCATTTTTAATATTTTCAATCATTCCAAATTGTCCAATTAACATATAATATTCACCATTAAATTTCTTATTAAAAGAGTAGTTTATCAATCTTTTCATATAATCATTAGTATAATATTTATTTATATTAAGTTCTTTATTTAAATATTGAACTAAAGCATCATTGGTTGTTATTTTCTGTGGTAATTTTACATAAGTGTAAGATGAATCTTCAATCATTGGATTATCTAACTGTAAAAATTTTTCAAGACTCCTCATAGTGTTATAGCCATTGTATAGTAACTCAATAATTTGCTTATCTGTAATAGCAGTTATTTTATTATTTTTATTTAAATTAGAATTTTTAATATTAGTGCTTGTGGTTTTAGTAGTTGAATTTAACACATTTGATTTTGTAGCTTTATTATCATCTAAGTTTGATGAAGTAGATGAACTTTTTTTGTTATTTGAGTTTGGTGAATTACACATTACTTTTGTGTTTTTATTAGTCTTATTAGTAGGCAGTGTTTTTTTATTAGCCTCTAAATTTTTACATCCCGTTGGAAAAATTAATAAAATTGATATAACTAAGCACAACAAAGGTGCTTTTTTAAATTTAAACATTTTTAAAACCCTCCTCCTTCTAGATAATTAATAATTCAATTTTCCCAGGTGAAAAATAGCCGCTGTGGGAAATGATATCTTGATTAGAAACATTTCCCTTAGCTAGACAGTATTTTTTTACTGCGAAAGTTGAGTTAATAATTTTATTCTATTGGAATTATTAACTTTATTGTAAATTTTTATACAATATAATCTATGATTTTAATAGATGGATATGTTACCAAAAAGAAAAAGGGAAAAACAGTTAGTATCAATTGTAAACTTCTCACTAAAAAGTTATATAACTTTTTTGAAATTCGTATTATATTAATTTGTAAATTTTAATTTAAAATTTAAAAAAACATAAAAACATAGAAGGAAAAAGAAGAAAAATGTCGAAATAGATACATAAAATTACTTTGCGTTTATTTATTAACTAAAGGGGCTTTGAGAATGGAGAATTTAAATATAAATGAAATGATTAAAGACATAGAATGTACAATGAATAGTATTCCAGATATTATGTCATCAAAGATAATACTTGATGATAATGGACAAATAGAAGAAATTCATGTTTTAGCATATAGTAAAAGGAATGCAAAACAAATTTCAAGAGATATTCAATCTGCGGTAACTGCTAAATTTCACATTAAAATAGATCACAAAAAGATTAGTATAGCTCAAGTTAATTCTAAAGATGAAATAGACAACGAGTATAGATTATCAATAGGTTCTATAGGATATTCTATTGTAGGAAATTTAGTGGAAGTTAAAGTAATATTGAAAAAAGATGACAAAGAGGTTGAAGCGATTGTAAAAGGTACAAATTCTAAAAACAATATATATCGTTTAGTAGGACAAGCCACTTTAGATTGTGTTCATAGTTTTTTAGGAGCTAATAATGTTTTTATAGTTGAAGATATAGAAAAAATAAGTTTAGCAAAGAGAGAAGTAATGAATATAGCAGTTACTTTTATATGCAATTATGGTGAAGAACTATTAGTAGGAGCAGCAATAGTAAAAAAAGATGATTACGAAGCTATTGTAAAAGCAACATTAGATGCTATTAATAGAAAAATTGTTCAAGTTGATATTTAAGTTAATATTTTAGGTCGGCATTATTTTGTTTGTAATAGCGAAGCGATATAGCCTGTAAAGATAGCGAAGAAACAGAGTACTTAAATAAAGGAGGCTATATCACATGAGAAGCAAATTGTATGCTGCATTAATGGTATTATTGTCATTAATTTTAGCTGGCGGCGCAAGCTGGAGCTGGAGGTAATTTTTAGCCGGCCTAAAATTACATAAAGGGGTGTGTATATGAAGGGTATGCCAATAAAATTAAAAATATATATGGTTCTAGTCATGTCTTTAGGAGTTTTTTCTTTATATTTGGGGGTTAAGACTTTTACATTTGATATGACATTTTCAATTATATTTTTTACTGCTCTAGGTATTATTGCAGAATCACTTGGAATAAGAGTAAGAGATACTATAGCTATTTCAGTGAGTTTCGGCATTGGACTTGGAGCAGTATTAGTTTTTCAATCTAGTGTTGTAGCCATTATAGGATTTCTTTCTATGATGTTATTTGTTGAGAATGTAGATGGAAAAATACAACATGTATTTAATACAAACCCATATAAAAGGATATTTAATGGAAGTGCATATTCTATTTCATTAACTGCAGCCAGTATTATTTATAACAAATTCAGTATTTATTTTGCAGATATAAAATTGTTAGAATTTAATGTAATCGGTATAATTATAGCAATATTATTTTATATAATAATAGATACATTAATATTTTTTATATTAATGTCTATTATAGAGGGCAAATCTTTATTGAAACTATTGTGTGAAAATACATGGGCAATCTTAAACATCATTGCAATATCTCCAATAGGAATAATGATAGCTATTATATATAAACATTATGGAGGATTTGCAGTAATTCTCTTTTTTGGTCCATTACTTTTGGCTAGATATTCATTTAAACTTTATGTAGATATGAGGCATATGTATTTTGAAACTATTAAATCATTATCTAATGCAGTAGAAGCTAAGGATAGATATACAAATGGTCATTCTTATAGAGTGGCAGATTATGCAGTAGGTATTGCAAGGACTATGGGACTTAGTGAATATAAAATAGAAAAAATTAAAATAGCAGCTATTCTTCATGATATAGGGAAAATAGGTATTCCAGATACTATACTTAATAAGCCTGCAAGATTGGAAGATAATGAATTTTTACAGATAAAAGAACATCCGGAAATTGGTAGTAAGATATTATCTGAAGTAAAAAATCTGTCAGATGTTATGGTGATTATAAAATGTCATCATGAACGTTTTGATGGAAAAGGTTATCCAGAAGGAAGAAAGGAAGAGGAAATACCTTTAGAATCACATATCATAGCAATTGCCGATGCATATGATGCTATGACATCGGACAGGCCTTATAGAAAGGCTATGGATAAGAGTAAGGCCATAGACATTATATCACAAGAAGTAGGAAAACAATTTCACCCTACTGCAGCAAAAGCTTTTATTCAGTATATTAACCTTTCACTTTAAAGATAATTATTAACTCAACTTTCGCAGGACAAAAATACTACCTAGCGAAGGTAAATGATATATTGCGTAAGAAACATTTGAACAAAGTTTACAAGTTCTTAGTTTTACGAATTTGAAAAAAGTCATTTTTTAATTATTGATTCCTATGGAATATTAATTAAAAAATCTTTTTTCAATATGAGTAAAGCTTAGAACTTGTTACTGAAGTGAAAGGTTTCTGAGCAAGATATCATTTACCGCAGCGGTTGTTTTTCAACTGCGAAAGTTGAGTTATTAATTCTTAATTGCTGTTAAATGTTTTTTAGCAATATATCATTTTACTTCGCTATACAGTATTTTTTACTGTGAAATAGACTGTGAGAATTTTAATATGGGGGCTGATACATTTATGATGATAGAAGCTTTAATTTTTCCTATTGTTATAGGAAAGATAAGAGGGGGAAAAATAAAAAATTTATTTAATATATTCATAAATAAGTGGTGGTTTATAGTAGTGGCAGCACTTATTGAATTTACTGTGTCTTTCATAAGAATTAAAGAGATAGGTTCTATTTGGAAGGTTATAAATAATAATATATTTTGGATACATATGATTACTTATAGTTTAATAATTGTAGTACTATTTATTAATATTAGGAAAAAAGGTTTTAAGTCAGTAATGATTGGAGTAATATTGAATTTTTTAGTTATTATGGTTAATGGGGGACGTATGCCAGTAGATGTGAGAGGAATTGAAAATATGATTTCCCAGGAAAGTTTACAAATTTTAAAAACTGGAAAGGATTTAACTCATAAGTTGGCAGATGATTCTACTAAACTATCATTTTTAGGTGATATTATTCATATAAAAAAACCTTATCCTATACCAAAGAGCATTAGTGTTGGAGATATTTTTATGATATTGGGAGTGTTTATGTTTATTCAAGGAAAAATGATTACGAAGGAGCAAATTAAAGTAAGTCATTAATCTTAACTGTAGTACATATCATAAAAGTAGGATTAATTGCAAAGAGGTTATTATTATGAATTATAATTTTGTGAATGATTTTCCCTATATGTATAGACAAAGAGAAGTAAAAAGTGGAAAGATGAAAATGAATGGAATAGGAACGGTTAAAGTAGAACCAGATACAGCAATTATTAATTTTGGAATAATAACAGAAGATAAGGTGTTGCAAAAAGCGCAAAAAGAAAATTCTATTATAACAACTAGAGTAATTAACTATTTAAAAAGTATGGGGATAGACGAAAAAGATATAACCACAACTTATTATAACGTGGAAGCGCAGTATGATTATATTGAGGGAGAAAAAATTTTTAGATCCTACAAAGTTACAAATAGGTTAAGTGTAACCATAAGAAATTTGGATATGGTTGGGGAGATAGTAGATGGATTAACTAAAAATGGAGTTAATGAAATTAGTAATATTAATTTTACCGTATATAATAAGTCTAAGTATTATAGAAAGGCTTTAAACATAGCTGTAGAAGATGCTATAGTAAAAGCTTTGGATATAGGTAAAACATTGAATGTAAATGTAGATGATGTTCCATGGAGTATTGAGGAGCAAAGCTATTATTATGAAAATGTTCAAGATCAATCTTTGAAATTAGCAGCTGTTCCTATAATGCCTGGACAGGTTAAAATTACTGCTAAAATTCAAGCTATTTTTAGGTACATTTAATATTAAGTGATAGTTGAAGTTTTGTAAAAAATAAAGCATAGAACAAGCTAAATATAAAGTAAAAAGTAAAAAGAACAAAGTATAAATAAGGAAGATTTTCAAATGCAAGCTTTTGAAAATCAATTAATTATAAATTTTTCTGTAAGAAAAATGTCCATATTTGTACTTTGTTCTTTAATATTTATACTTTATTTAAGATATGTTTTGTTACCAATTTCCTATTTTCCTGTTGGTACAAGAACTTTAATACCTTTTGGAATTATTTCAAAAGAAACTTTTTTACTTCTTAGTAATTCTCCATCATTATTAAAAGAAAATTCTTTGTCAGAAGATACGTGAACTTTTTTAGCTCTATAATATGTAACTTCAGGTATAGATTTAAGTTGGCCTTTTAGAGCCATAGGTAAATATCTTAAAAATCTTAGCAATTTAGCCTTTCTTACAGTACATATATCAAGATAACCATCCGTTATATCAGCTTCAGGAGTTATATATATACCACCACCATAGCACTTACCATTAGATGTAGCAAGAAGCATAGAATCTTGTTGAAAACTTCTATCATCGACAGTTATGTTAAGTTTCAGTGGTTTAAATTTAAATGGTGTATAAAATAAGCTAATTAAGTATGCTAAATTATTAGGAATAAATTTTTTGCCTTTAAATAATTGTGCATTATAAGCTACCTCTGAATCAAATCCAACAGAAGATATATTTATGTAATATTTATCATTTGCTTTAGCAATATCAATTTCTTTTACTTGTCCTTCTATAGTTTTTTTTAATATATCATCTTTTTCATTACTTAAATTTCTTATGAAGTCATTACCTGTTCCACAAGGAATTATCCCAAGTATACTATTGCTTTCAACAATACCATTTAATACTTCGTTAATAGTACCATCTCCACCAACAGCATAAATCCTCTTAATTCCTTTTGAAGAATATTCTTTTGCAACTTTTGTGGCATGTCCTTTGTATTCAGTAGTTATAATTTTGTATTCATGTTCTAGATCATTAGATTTAAAATATTTTTCAATTAATGGTATATAGTTTAGTCCATTTTTTTTGCCAGCATTAGGATTTATTATAAATAAGTGCTTCATATTTTACCTCACCTTAAGTTTTAATCTTACATACCTATTATACAAAAAGTTTTTTTCTAAGCAACTATTTTATTATAGATTTAATATTAAATTTAACATAATACATATTTAATATCAATTCTAGAGTAAAATAATGTCAAAAAAATAATGTATATAATTCATTTGTCGTATATTGATATATAGAAATTTTGATAAGTTTTTTTGCGTGTGATACAATATAGAAGAAAAAAATAGAATAAAATACAAAAAAGTATAAAAATATACAAGTATGTATAAAAAGTATAAAAATGTATTTTATAATTAAAAAAGAAATTTTATATATGTTAATTGAAAGGAAATAATAATAGGAGATGATACAATGAGAATATTTAAAACTAAAAGTATTACAACAAAGGTTTTGTGTATAATTAGTTTAGTTGTATTGTTAATGGCAAGTGTTGTAGGGATTGGTATGAGTAAATTAGTAACAAAATTACTTAGAACAGGGGTTTCTCAAAATATTAATAAAGATTTAGATAATATTTCATTATACATAAACCAATATATTAAGGAAAATGTTGCTGCAGTAGAACAAATGAGCAATAATAAAATCATGATTGATTTTTTTGAAGGAAAATTAAAAAAAGACAGTGATTATAAAGAATTGCAAAAAAACATAAAAAGAATAGAAAATAACAGCAAAAATATATCAATGGTATGGTTAGCAGATAAAAATCATAATTTATATGTTGATTCTAAAGAATGTGGACAAGTTCAATGGAATAAAAAAGGAACTGTTGATTATAAAGATTACATAGGTTTTTTAGGAGATGGAAAATTAAATATAACACAAGCTACAGCAGAAGATGGTTCAACAGAAATAAGTATTGTAAAAGGAGTAAATAATGTAAAAGGGGAAAATGTAGGATTTATAGCTATTGAAGTTAGTTTAGATAAAGTTTATGAATATATGAAACAATTTTCAGGAAAACATGAAGGATATCCAATTATTATAGCTTCTAATGGTGCAGTATTATATAAACCATATGCAGCAAATACGTTAATGGCTTCAAAAAGTGACTCAAAGAATAAGACAGAAAATAAAGGTGACATAAAGAAAGCTTATTTAGGTAAAAGTTATAAGAGATATAAAGATATACCTAAAGATATAATGAAAACAAAAAATAGGAAAATAACTATTTACAAATATAATAATAAAGATAATTATGTCTGTTATGACACTAACTCTATGAGTAAATGGAAAGTTGGACTTTTCTTAGATAAGGATGAGATTGATAATGTAGTTATGAGATTTAAAAGGAATTTTTTTGTAGTAGCTGTAGTAAGTTTGTCAATATTATTAGGAATAATTTATTTTGTACTTAAGAGAACTATGAAGAATGTTCCATCTATTTTAAAACACATTGAAAAAATTGCTGGTGGAGATTTTAGTGATGATTTAAATATTACAACAAATGATGAGCTTGAGATAATAGCATCTAGATTAAATGATATGTGTAAAAGAGTAAGTAAGCTTTTAGAGAACATTAAGAATACTGTAGTTGAATCGAAGAATATATCTAATGTGTTGAGTGAGTCATCACAAAGTATGCAATCTACTAGTAGTGAAGTATCTCAAGCTATGCAGCAAGTTTCTACAAGTGTTAGTGATCAGAGTGAACAGGTTATAAATTCTAACAATGCTATGATGAAATTGGATAAGGAAATTGAAAAAATATATACAGAATCAAATCAGATGAAAAAAGTATCTGTAGATATGAAAGATAAAAATCAAAATAGTATAAAGTCTATATGTGAGTTAAGAAAAGATTTTGATAAAAATATAGAAGCTACTTCTGTAATGGAAAAAAATTTAAAAGAGCTTTTTGAAAAATCAAGAATGGTAGATGATATTATAAATACAATTAATGGAATAGCAGAACAAACTAATTTATTAGCTTTAAATGCTGCTATTGAAGCAGCAAGAGCAGGAGAAGCTGGAAAGGGATTTTCTGTAGTTGCAGATGAAGTTAGAAAATTAGCAGAACAATCTTCACAATCTACAAATGAAATACAAACTATTATAGATGAAATAAAAAATTCTATAGAGAATAATGGAAAAACTATTAATTATACTACAAAATTAGTTGATGAAGCTAATAAATCATTGGAAGGTAATATTTCTGTTTTTGAAGAAATGAAAGATACTAATGATAATTTTATAAGTTATGTGGATTCATTAACACATAAAGTTGAAACTATGAATGGATTGAAGGATCAAGTTAATAACACTATGAGCAATATTTCAAGTAATATTCAAGAGAATGTAGCATCAACTGAAGAGGTAGCAGCTTCTATGGAAACTCAATCAGAAGGGGTAGATAGGGTAACGGAATCTATTTCTAATCTTAACGGCATGATTAATGGATTAGATGAGAGTATTAAATCATTCAAAATTAAAGATAACTAATTGGAAGCGAATTTTATGAATAAAAATAATACATTGAAATACATGTTGTGTATGATATAATTTAAAAGTAAAAATTATTTATATTTTTCTAATACGAGGTAAATGAATATGACATATACATATGAAGATAAGCGTAATAAAGAATTGAGAGTAAATTGTGAAAAATGTTTCGGTTTATGCTGTGTAGCATTATACTTTTCATCTTGTGATGGATTTCCAACAAATAAAGACGCCGGTAAGCCCTGTATAAACTTACAACCTGACTTTACTTGTTCTGTTCATAAAAATCTTAGAAAAAAAGGTCTTAAGGGGTGTACTGCTTATGACTGTTTTGGTGCTGGTCAAAAGGTAGCTCAAGTTACTTATGGTGGACATGACTGGCGAAAATCCCCCGAATCTGCTAACCAAATGTTTGAGGTATTTCTGATTATGAGGCAGCTTCATGAAATGCTGTGGTATCTTTCAGAAGCGTTTGTGCTGCAAAAGGATCACTGTATTAGAGAGGAGATAAGTTCATTAATAGATAATACTGAACATCTTACCATTCTTGATGCTGAGTCTCTATTAGCATTAGATGTGGAAGCTCATAGAACTAAGGTTAACATGTTGCTTAAAAATACCAGCGAGTTGATACGTACTAAATACTGCAGTAGAAAGAATGGTACTTTAAGAAATAGGAAAACAAGTCATTGTGGATTAGACTATTTTGGTGCGGATTTGAGAAGAATTAATCTTAGAGGTGCAGATTTAAGGGGAGCATGTCTTATTGCGGCAAACCTTAGAGGGGTAGATTTGAGTGGAGCTGATTTCATCGGAGCTGATTTACGAGATGCTGATTTTAGTGGAGCTAATCTTACAAATAGCATATTTCTTACTCAAGCTCAGATCAATACAACTAAAGGAGATTTACATACAAAGCTACCTATGATGCTAGTTCGACCAAGTCATTGGTCAAAGTAATTAACTAACCAGTATACATAAAAAAATATTGTGTTTTTCAAGTTTCAATATTTTTGTTATAAGGAATTGATTTTTTATGAAAAAAGTTTTTAATTTATAGTTAACCCTTCAGTTGTTAATACTGAACTGAGGGGTTTTTAGTATTTTGCGCTAGAATTTCTTGTTGAAGTGAAAGGTTTTCATGTAATATGTACCTTTTTCTTTTGCAAAATTATAAGTTGAAAAATAGTAAGAAACACATATATAATAAAATTATTAATTTAAAATGCATAATGAACAATGAAGTGTATCATTCATTACAAATTATACATTGAAAGAAAGGTAATGTTGTATGAAGAAAGATTATATATTTGATAATTATGTAAGTATTGCACGCAATTTTAAAAGTGAAAAAAATTATATTAAGGCAATAAAATTTTATAAAAAAGCTTATCAATGTGAAGAAGGTAAGAAAGATGTAGAGCTTATAATGGATATTGCAATTTTGTATTGTGAAATGATGTGCTACGCTCTTTCAGAAAAGAAGTATAAAGAAGTATTGAGAATTGATTCTGAGGATGCTAGGGCATATTATGGATTAGCTGTTGTATATGATGAACAAGAGAAGTATGATGAGGCTGTAAAATATTATAAAAAAGCAATTGAAATTGATCCAAAATATGATAGAGCATATTTCTTTTTAGCAAATATATATGATGAAATTGGACAAAAGGATAAAGCAATTGTAAATTATAAAAAAGTCATAGAAATGCAGCCTAAGGATCTTTGGGCAAACGCTAATTTAGGATCTATATATGAAGAGTTAAATGAAAATGAATTAGCATTTGAGTATATGAAAAAAGCATTAGAAATTAATTCTACACATTTTAGAATTTTGTTTAATATGGGAGTAATTTTAAATAAGTTAGGTTATGAAAATGAGGCAATTGAGTACTATAAAAAATCTATATATCAAAATTTTTATTATCCCTATAGTTTTTTAAATTTATCTGTATATTATAAGGAAAAAGGAGATTTTGATAAGGCAATTCAAATAATAAGTGATGGAATAGACAATAATCCAGAGGCAGGGTTTTTATACTATAATAGGGCTTGTTTTTATGTAAAGAAAAATTTATTAGAGGATGCATTAGATGATATTATTAAATGTGTAGAGGTTAGCCCTGAACTTGAAAAATATATGAAAGAAGATGAAGAATTATATCCTGTAAGAAAACTTGAAAGGTATAATAAAATATTTTCAAAGTAAAATAATTTATGAGTCAGTATTTTTATACTGCTAAAGTTGATTACTAAGTTTATATATAATTTCAACTAAAGAAAGGATATAAAATACTAATGAAAATATGGAAAAATAATAGTAAGTTATCTTTTAGAAGATTATTGATAGAAGGGTTGAAAGATTTAAAAAAAGGATTTTATATAAATCTAAAATATGAGGGAATATATAAACTGTTAACAAGTTTTATAATATTACCTTTTATATCTTTAATTATGAATTATTTTATATGGATTAGTGGATATAAAGTAATTACAAACAAAGAACTTGTAAAATTTGCATTTAGCATACCTGGATTCATAACTATAATAATACTATTTCTTATTTCTAGCATAGCTGTTTTGTTAGAAATAGGAGGATTAATTGTCATATCACAAGAAACCTATTTTAATGATAGAACAAATATAATAACAGTACTTATAAATGTGGCAAAAAATATTCCCAAAATCCTAAGCATAGGTGGAATACAGATATTAATTTATATGGCAGTAATTGTACCCTTTACAGGCATAGGGGCAAGTTCTAGTTTAATTGGACAATTGAAAATACCAGGATTTATTGAGGATTTTTTGATTAATACTTCATGGGGAATAATTCTTTTAGTAGTAGTAATATTATGTGTGTATTTTTTATTAATTAGATGGATTTTTGCATTTCATGTTTCTATATTAGAAGGAAAAAATTTTTCAAAGGCATTAAAAAGAAGTGTATATTTGGTTAAAGGACAGTATTTCAGAATACTTAGAATAATATTTAGTTTTCATATGATATCACTAATTTTTACAGTTATATTTTTTATAATATACCTTTTGCTTCTTTCTTTTAGCATACAAAAATTTGGTTCGGATTCTTTTATATCTTTAATAGTTCTTTCCTTTTTTTCTGTAATAGCAGGTATCATTTTTATGATTACTTCTTTATTTACACTACCATTTAATATTAGTGTATTAACAAGACTTTATTATGAAAGAGTAAAAAATAAGGATAATATAGAAGTCCAATATAATAAGAAAAAAATTTATGACTTTAAAGTACCTTTTAAAAAACTTTGGAATAAACATTCAAATAAATTAGCTATTGCAGCAGTAGTAATAGTATTAGTGTTTACAACTATATCTTCATTACTACTATACTATGAAGATGATGAAAAAAATAAAGTTAGCATAACTGCACATAGAGGAAATTCTATTGCAGCACCGGAAAATACATTAAGTGCTTTGAAATATGCTATGGAAAGCGGAGCGAATTATTCAGAGATTGATGTGCAAGAAACTAAGGATGGAAAAGTAGTACTTACTCATGATAGTAATCTAAAAAGGATATCAGGAAAAGATGTTAATATTTGGGATATAAATTATAATGATCTACAGAAATTAGATGTAGGGAGTTGGTTTGATAGCAAATTTAAGGGTGAAAGAATGCCTACTTTAGAGCAAGCCATAAACAAGGTGCGGGGGAAAATGAAGCTAAACATTGAGATTAAATTAAATGGACATGAATCTCATTTAATAGAAAATGTTGTGAAAATAATTGAAAAACATAAGTTTACAAAGAATTGTGTTGTTACTTCTTTAGATTATGATGTATTAAAGAAAGTACGTAAATTAAATCCATCAATCAAAATAGGATATATTATGTATGTAGTTTTTGGTGATATATCAAAATTAAATGTTGATTTTTATAGTGTAGAAGCTACAAATATTAATGAAAAGTTTATCACGAAAGCACATTTAATAGGAAGAGAAGTTCATGCATGGACAATTAATGAGGAACTTGACATGGAAAACATGATTAATTTAGGAGTGGATAACATTATTACAGATTATCCTAATATTTTAAAGGATGTTTTAAAGGAAAGAAAGAATAAGAGTATATTTGAAAAATTAGTTACACAACAATAAGAAAATAAAAGCATGTAGGGAGGATACCATGGAAATAATAAAATTTATTCAATCTTTTTCAAATAGTTTTCTAGATAGTTTTTTTACAGGAGTAACTATGTTAGGTGAACAGTACTTTACTATCTTATTTGTATTAGTAGTATTTTGGTGTGTAAATAAGAAGTTTGGATATAAGTTAGGATTTGCATTAGGCTTGGGCGTAGTTTTCAATGGTATGTTAAAAGATATTTTTAAAGCACCAAGACCTATAGGAAAAGAAGGGATAAGGTCTTTAAGGACAAACACGGCTACAGGATATTCTTTCCCTAGTGGACATACTCAAAATACAACTACATTTTGGACTTCACTCATGATAAATATTAAAAGAAGTTGGTTGTATATAGTAGGAACTATAATGATTGTTTTGACAGCAATTTCAAGATTATATCTTGGAGTTCATTGGCCTAAGGATGTGATTGGTGGAATAATTTTCGGTATTATAAGTGCTTTGGCAGCTAATTATTTATTTGATTATATGGACAAAAATAATGATAAAAGAGTATTTCTTATTTTGGTCATTATAGCACTTATAGGACTTATATTCTTTAAAAGCAGGGATTATGCAAAAGCTGTTGGAGTATTTTTAGGCTTTTTTATAGGATATGTGATTGAAGATAAATATGTTAAATTTGAGGTAAAAACCAAACTTTTAAAGCAAGTAATTAAAGTTTTATTGGGAGCAGTTGTAGTTGCAGTAGTTATGGTATTGTTTAAAAAGGTTCTTCCAGTTAGTAGATTTAGTGATTTGATTAGATATTTCATGGTTGGCCTATGGTGCACCGCAGGAGCTACTTATATGTTTAAAAAATTAAGATTGTATAATTAAAAAGAAAATTAAAAATTAAAAATTAAAAATGAATAATGAATGTTGATTTTTGTTTTAGCAAAAATCTTAAATTATATTTTATTTTTTCCTAAGGAAAAATTCCATTCATTATTAATTATTTACTCAACTTTTGCAGTAAAAAGATACTGCTTAGCGAAGGAAAATGATATATTGCGTAAGAAACATTTGAACAAAGTTTACAAGTTCTTAGCTTTACGAATTTGAAAAAAGTTTAGAACTTGTTGCTGAAGTGAAAAGTTTCAGAGTAATATATCATTTTCCGGAGCGATTGTTTTTGGTTTATATTTATGGTAAAGAAATAGCAAGCTTTCTGCTGAAGCAAAAAACTTGCTATTTTGTATAAATTCGAGAAAGGAATTTTATCTATAGTTATTACTATTGATTATTTCAAAAAGATTTTATTTAGTAAAAATTGATTTAAAAACTTACAATATATTAAGAAACCTTTATATAATATAACGTAAAAACTATTATTTGTTACAAATATCTATATAGTGTGTAGGAAAATATAGAGTAAATTCATTTTACGTCATAGGCTTTACGCATTATATTATACTAAAGAATTATTTTTCTTTCTTTAGCTCCGTTTTTAAATTCAATATCACCTTTAGAAATACATTGAGTTGGACATACATTTGAACATAAATGACATCCCACACATCTTTCTTTATTTAAAACTGGTTTTCTATTTTTTGCATCCCAATCTAATGCTTGGTGTCCACCATCATAACAAGATATATAACATCTTCCACAGCCAACACATTTATTATCATCAAATTTAGGGTAAACAATATAGTCTCTATCTAAATCTTCTGCTGGGATTATATTTCTATTAGCAAGTCCAATCATATCATCTAGCTTATTAAATCCTTTTTCATCCATGTAATGAGAAAGTCCACTTATCATATCTTCTACGATTCTATAACCATACTGCATTATTGCAGTTGTAACTTGTAAGTTTCTAGAACCAAGTAGTAAGAATTCTGCAGCATCTTCCCAAGTTTCAATTCCGCCGATACCGCTTATTGGTATATTCTTAAGTTTTTCGTTAGTTTTTAATTGTTGTATAAATCTTAAAGCTATTGGTTTTACAGCTTTTCCTGAATATCCTGAAATAGAAGATTTTCCATTTATAATTGGAAGTCCTATCATTTTATCAAGATCTACACCGGATATAGATTTTATTGTATTAATTGTAGCAATTCCTGTTGCTCCACCTTCTATAGATGCTATGGCAGGAACAGTCATATCTCCAATGTTTGGTGTCATTTTAGCAAGTACAGGAAGATTAGAACCTCTTTTTACTGCTTCACAGTATTTTTTAACAAGTGCAGGGTTTTGACCAACGTCACTTCCCATGGCATGGCTTGTCATTTGTGGACAAGAGAAGTTACATTCTATAATATCAGAATCAATTTCAGTTACAAGTTTTGCAAGCTTCTCCCATTCTTCTTCATTTTGTCCCATTATTGAAGCTACTACTATTTTATCAGGGTAGTTTTGTTTTAATTTTTTCATAGCCTCTAGGTTTTCTTCTAAAGAGTGTTCAGCTATTTGTTCCATGTTTTTAAATCCAACAAAAGAAGTTGATTCTTTTCTTAAATTATCAAAACGAGGAGAAACTTCATTAGGTTTGAAGAAACCTATAGTTTTAAATACTACTCCACCCCAACCAGTTTCAAAAGATTTTGCACACATTTCATAGCAGTTTCCAACTGGTGAAGATGATAAGAAAAATGGGTTTTCACATTTAACTCCACAGAAGTCTATAGAAAGATCTCTAGTTCTCATTATCTAGCACCTTCTTTCTCAAAATAATTATCTATTGCTACGGCAGCTTCTTTACCTTCTTTAACAGCATATACAACAGTTTTATCTCCTTCTGCTATATCACCACAGGCAAATATATTTTCTACATTAGTTCTGTAATCAGTAGTCTTTACAATGCCTTTTTCGTTAGTTTCTACTGAAGCAATTGATTTAACATCTGAAGCTGTTTGACCTATTGCAAATATAACCATGTCACAAGGAAGTTCAATAGTAGAATTATCAAACATACCAACAGCTTTAAATTTTGAAGCATTATTATTTTCACCTATAATTTCAGAAGGTTTAAATCCTGTAAAGATAGGTATATTTAATTTTTGTGTATAAGAAACTTCTTTTTCATCAGCAGGCATTTTTTCTAGTGTTCTTCTGTAAACTATTTTTACATCTTCACAACCTAAAAGTTTTGCAGTAACAGCACAGTCTATAGCAACATCTCCGCCGCCAATAACAATAACATGTTTACCTACTTTTGTTTCACCGTTTTTAGATTTAGCTTCTGCTAAAAATTCTGTACCATTTAATACACCATTTAAATCTTTACCTTTTATGTCAAGCCCTCTACTATTTTGCATTCCAGCTGCTACTAAGAAAGCTTTAAATCCTTGTTTTTTCAATTCATCTAAAGTTACATCTTTTCCAACTTTATAATTTGTTTTGAATTCAACACCTAAATTTTTAATATATTGTATTTCGTTATCTACAATTATTTGAGGTAATCTTTCAGGTGGTATACCGTATGATAACCATCCACCAAGTTTTTCTCTTTCTTCAAAAACAGTAACTTTGTATCCCATTTGTGCAAGTTTAGAAGAGGCAGCAAGACCACTAGGACCTGAGCCTATTACAGCTATTTTTTCTTTAGTAGCTTTTACTGGAGTTAAAACTTCCATATTTATTGCTGATTCATAATCAGTTAAGTAACGTTGTAATTTACCAATTTGTATTGGTTTATCTATACCGCATCTACTGCAAGCGCTTTCACAATATTTATCAGTTGGACAGACTCTTGCGCAGATACCTCCTAATGCATTATTTTCACGTATTGTTTCAACAGCACCTTTTAAATTTCTAAAGCGAAGTGAACGAATAAATTTTGCAGGGTTAGTACCTGCAGGGCAAGCTTTAGAACAAGGGGCATCATGACATAATAAACACCTTGAAGCTTCTTCAATAGCAAGAAGAGGTGTGAAACCGCTCTCTCTTTCTTCAAAATAAAAGGTCTTTTCCAAAATAATTCCTCCTTTAATAATTTTTACTTAAAAGGTTTACCTGTAGTAATTTTAACAAAAAAAATAATTTATTACTAAATTGAGAAATAGGCTTGTGTAAACGTATATAAGCATATAGTTAAATAGAGTACTATTTAGTTCAAAATACTAATAATTTCGTCAATGTTTGATAAATTTTATTCAAACTTTAATTTTACTCCGCTAGACAGTATTTTTGTCATGCAAAAGTTAAGTTACATTATATTGCAATATTTTATTTAATAATTGAAAAAATAATAATATTGCCACAATTTTTGAAAGAATGTATTATTTAATTAAAGTTGAAATAGAATTATAATTAAATCACAAGGTACCTTGATTGAAACGGAGGCAAGTTTTATGTATACATTATCAAAAAGACAAGAAAATATTGTTACCACATTATTAGAATTAAATGAGTATATAACAATAAAACAGCTTGCTGAAAAATTTTCTGTTAGTTCTAGAACAATAAGATATGATTTAGATAAAATTAAAGTTTGGCTTGAAGAGAATGAAGTTAAACTCATAAAAAAGACAAATAAGGGAGTAAAGATAGAAGATACACCAAAGAGAAAAAAGTTAATAGAAAAATTAAAAGTAATAAACCCAAAAGAAAGAGTATTGACTAAAGAAGAACGTGAGAAATTGATTTTTATAGACATTTATAGTAAGGATTTTGTTAAGCTTGATGATTTATGTAATAAACTTTTAATAAGTAAATCTACTCTTGTAAATGACATAAAAAATTTACAAAAAGAATTAGAGCCAGAAAATATAGAAATTGTTTATAAAAATAAAGTTGGATTTCAATTAGAAGGATGCGAAAGTAAAATACGAAAAACTATCATATCTTACATTAGAGATGTACTCAATGTAAACGATATTGTAAAATTATTGGATAAAAAGAAACAGTGTGAGTTAAAAATTATAGATTATTTATCATCAAATATAAAATTCATAAATATAAACAATATACCTAAAATATTTGATATTTTAAATGAAGCTGAGAAATATATGAATATAAAATTAGCAGATGATGCTTATACATCTCTTTCAATTCATATATTAATTGCTATAAAAAGAATGAAAAATAAATATGAAATAGAGATGGAAGATGAAAGGTTAAATTATATAAAAGAAAAAAAAGAATTCATTGTAGCTACGTATATTTCAAAACGTATAGAAGAAGAATTTAACATAACATTTGATGATAGTGAAATAGCAAATATAGCACTACATTTAATGGGAGCAAAGTTATATGAAGATATAGATTTATTAAACAAAGTAGAAACAATAAATTTATCCATTGAAGATGAAATAATTAATATAAACGATAAAATAATAGAAGTAGCACAGCGAGAAATAGGGATAAATCTAAAAAAAGATGAGCAATTAAAAAAAGCACTATTAATGCATTTAAAACCAGCAATATATAGATTGAAAAATGACATGAAAATAACAAATCCATTATTAAGTGAAATAAAAAAAAGATACCCATTTATTTATCAAGCAGCAGAAAAATGTAGTAAAATTATTGAGTTTTATTTAAAAAAACATGTGCCTGAA
Organism: Haloimpatiens myeolchijeotgali; assembly: GCF_042688525.2. GTDB lineage: Bacteria > Bacillota > Clostridia > Clostridiales > Clostridiaceae > Haloimpatiens. The sequence goes on along the minus strand of NZ_JBHWAB010000001.1, from coordinate 3,028,651 downwards.
AGTGAAATAGGATATATTGCAATGCATTTAGGGGCTGCTTTTGAAAAAAATTATAATTCTGGTAATCTGGTAAAAGCTCTTGTTGTATGTACTAGTGGATTGGCTACATCTCAGCTTTTAAGTATAAGACTTAAAAAATTAGTACCAGAAATTAAAGTAGTAGCTACTTGTTCAATAAAGGATTTAGATAAATATGTTTCAGAAGTTAATATAATTTTATCCACTGTAGATTTTAAAATAGATGATATTCCAGTTATAAAAGTAAGTCCTTTTTTAGATGAAAAAGATTTGATAAAAGTAAGGCAGTATATTGTGAAAAAAAGTGAAATAAATAAATTTGTTCACTTTAATAATATAAATGTAGATGAGGAAAAATACGATAAGGAGTTGGACCCTATGCTTAAAGATATATTGACTGTAAAAGATATAGAGTTAAATGTTGAGGTAAAAGATTGGAAAGAGGCAATAATAAAAGCAGGTAACCTACTAGTAGATAATGACTGTGTTACTTATAAGTATGTAGAGTCTATGGTAGAAGCAGTAGAAAAATATGGACCTTATATTGTGATTATGCCAGGAATAGCATTTGCACATGCTAGACCAAGTGAGGAAGTTAAAAAACCTTGCATGAGTTTAATAACTTTAAAAGAACCAGTGAATTTTAATTCTGGTGATAAAGATCCAGTGTCTATTGTATTCGCTTTTGGGTCAGTAAACAAAAATAGTCACTTAACGGCATTGCAAGATTTAGCAAATTTTTTAGAAAAAGAAGAAAATATTCAGTTTTTGACGAATGCTGTTGACAAAGGCCAGGTAATAACAAATATAATAGAATATGAAAAAAATATTGATAATTAATATAAGGAGTGATAAACATGAAAGATTTAAAAATTATGGCTGTATGTGGATTTGGTGTAGGAAGTAGTATGTTATTAAAGATGAAGATTGATGAAGTATTAAAAGCAAATGGAATGAAAGCGGAAGTATTTACAGCAGATGTTGCTACAGCTGCATCAACAGAATGTGATTTAATTTTTACATCTAAAGAAATGCATGAACAATTAGAAGGAGAAGTAAGTGTTCCAGTCATTCAAATTGATAATTTTATGAATAAAAAAGAAATAGAAGAAAAAGGATTAAATATTATACAACAACTATTAGGATAAAAAATAGGCTGTGTTAAAAATAAATAATTAACATAGCCTAACCAAAAAACAAGGGGGTTTAAATATGCAATTTTTAAATTTTTTAGTTAATCAAATCTTTAGGCAGCCACCATTATTTTTAGGAATTATTGCACTTATAGGACTGTTACTTCAAAGAAAAAGCTTTAGTGAAATAGTAAAAGGTACCTGTAAGACAATAATTGGTGTTATCGTTCTTATGAAAGCAGTTGACATAATAGTTGCGTCAATCGATCCTGTAGCAAAAGCTTTTGCTAAGTTGTATTCAATTCCAGCAAGCAATGCTATTAATCCAATGGGATTTAGTAAGTTTGTAGAAATGTATGGATCAACAATTGGATTGGTTATGGTTTTAGCCTTTGTTATCAATCTTATTGTGGCTAGATTTACTAAACTTAAAAATATCTTTTTAACAGGTCATATCTTCTTTTGGATGTCATTTATATTTGTAGCTGTAGGAGTTGAAGGTTCATTAAAAGGAACTACATTAATAATATTTGCTACAGTACTATTATCACTTTATATAATTATATCCCCAGCATTAATAAGACCTTTTGTAAAAAAGGTAACAGGAGATGATTCATTTACAATAGGACATACTACTGTTGGATTAAGTTTATTAGGAGCATATATAGGTAAATGGTTTGGTAATAAAGAAAAATCTACTGAAGATATGCGTATACCTAAGTCATTACAATTCTTAAGAGAAACAACAATTACTACAGGTCTTGTAATGTTTATAGTATATGTAGTTGTAGGATTAATAATTGGCTCATCAGTTAGAGCAGAAGCTTTTGGACCAGGAAATGATATTATAGCTAATATGATTGTATACGCAATGATACAAGGATTAACTTTTGGAGCAGGTCTTACAATATTACTTACAGGTGTAAGATTAATGCTTGGTGAAATAATTCCAGCCTTCAAGGGAATTGCAGATAAAGTTATACCAGATGCAATACCAGCTCTTGATTGTCCTATGATATTCCCATATGCACCTAATGCTGTTCTTATAGGTTTTGTAGTGAGTATGATATCAAGTGTTATTGCTATAGTAGTATTTGCATCTACAGGAGCATTTGGTTATGCAGTAATTCCTTTAACTGTTGCATGTTTCTTTGATGTAGCACCTGCAGCGGTATTTGCAAATGCCACAGGAGGAAGACGAGGAGCAATAATAGCTAGTGTGGTATGTGGTGTAGCATTAATAGCATTAGAAGCATTGTCAATACCAATATTACAACATACAGTTTCTGATTTTGTTCAAGCATTTGGAGGTAATGATTTCTCACTATGGGCTATTATAGTAGGAAATATTATGAAGTTACTTGGACTAGGTGCATAACCATAAGTAAAGCTAAAATTTGAAGAAGGTTTGTACTGCAAACCAAATTTAAAGGGGAGAGTTAATTTGAAATTAGGAATTCATCTTTCAACATTTACAACAAGTTGGGAAGAAGATGTTTTAAGATATGTAAAAATAGCTTCTGATATTGGATATGAAGGGGTTGAAATTCCTTTAGTTGATCCTTTTGAATTTCAAGTGAAAAAAGCAAAAAAATTGTTAAAAGAAAATAATTTAATGTGTACATGTGGAACAGGATTAAATCCAGCTATAGATATATCGTCTGTAGATAAAGAAGTAAGAATTAAAGGATTAGAACATTTAAAAAAATGTATAGATATATGTAATGAATTAGAAAGTGATTGTTTAGGAGGAGTACTTTATGCTCCTTGGGGTATGAAAAAGTCTAGAATAGAAGCTGTGGAAAGTATAAAATACAGCATAGAAAATTTACAAAAGGCAGCAGTATATGCAAAAGATAAAGGTGTAACTTTAGCTCTTGAAATATTAAATAGGTATGAAAGTTATTTTCTTAATACTGTTAAAGAAGGAAATAAAATAATTGATGAAATAGGATGTGAAAATGTAAAACTTCATTTTGATACATTCCATTCTCATATAGAAGAAAATAACCTTCATGAAGCTATAATTGAAGGCGGCAAAAATATATATCATGTTCACTTTTGTGAAAATACTAGAGGAGTTCCAGGCACTGGTCAAATAGATTGGAAATCTGTAATAAGTGCTTTAAGAAAAATAGAATATACAAGATGGATTACTCTAGAAAATTTTGTTGTACCAAATTGTGAAGTGGGAAAAGATGTATGTATATGGAGAGAAATTGAAAAGGATAGATATACTGCTGTAAAAGAAGGATTCGAATTTATGAGGAAATTGACAAGCGAGTAGTGAAAATCAAATAAGGAACATTAATGTGTATACGCTGAAATGGATGGAGGAATGATTATGAACACATTAAAACCTAAAGAAGTAAAAGAATTATTATTAGTGTTAAGTAAAGTTTTTCAAGAAAAAATGGAGGAACTTTCAGAATATGATTCAGTTATTGGTGATGGAGATCACGGAGTAACAATGGCAAGAGGTTTTAAAGCAGGAGCAGAAAAAATAAGTGATTTAGATGAAGATGTAAATGGATATTTTAAAAAATTTGGTAGAGCTTTAATCGCAGAATTAGGAGGAGCAATTGGTCCGTTATTTGGAAGTGTTTTTACAGAGATTGCAAAAGCTTGTAAAGGTGAAGAAGAAATTGGACTATGTAATATAGTTAATGGTTTTGAAGGTGCTCAAAATAAAATTATGGAATTAGGTGGAGCTAAGGTTGGGGACAAAACTATGGTTGATGCAATAGCCCCAACAGTAGAAAGCTTAAAAGAATCATTAAAAAATAATTTATCATTAAAAGAAGCAATGGAATTAGCAGAGAAAAAAGCAGATGAGGGTGTAAAATCTACTATTCCATTAATTGCAAAGAGAGGTAGATCAAAATTTCTTCAAGAAAAGGCCATAGGGCATCAAGATGCAGGAGCAACGTCTTTCTATTATTTAATTAAGACATTTAATAAATATATAGACAAGTAAAATATTCAGAAAATTTAAAAGATATTATAGAATATTTGGTAATAAATAATATAACTTAATAATATTTATCATAATTAAAGTTGTTAATTTCTGTAGTCAAAAGTTAGGAGTGATAGCATGAAAAAGTTTATGAATGAACCTGAAGATATGGTTAAGGAAACCATTGAAGGATATGTTGATGTATATAAAGATAGATTAAAGAAATTAAAAGGAGCAAATGTTATTGCAGTAAAAAATAAAAAAGAAAAAGTTGGAGTGATAATTGGAAATGGTTCAGGGCATGAGCCAGCATGCATAGGATTTGTAGGTAATAATATGTTAGATTGCAATGCATATGGTGGTATTTTTGCAGCGCCAGGTCCAGATACTATTCTAGAGGCTATAGAAGAGGCAGATACAGGAATGGGAGTAGTTGTTTTGATATCAAACCATGCAGGTGATGTTATAAACTCCAAAATGGCTATAGATATGGCAGAAGAAGATGATATAAATACAAAAGGTGTTATTTTATATGATGATATAGCTTCAGCACCAAAAGGTGAGGAAGAGGAAAGAAGAGGTACAGCAGGAACACTATTTAATTATAAAATAACAGGAAGCTATGCAGAAGAAGGACATTCTATTGATAAAGTTGTAAAGATGGCAGAGAAGGTAAGAGATAATACAAGAACATTAACAGTTGCAACAATTCCAGGTACATCTCCTATAACAGGCAAAAAGATGTTTGAAATTGAACCAGATGAAATGGAAATTGGTATGGGAGTACATGGAGAAGCAGCAGCACATACTATTAAAGTTGGTAAAGCTTCAAAAATTGTAGAGGTAATGTGTAATAAATTAATTGAAGACAAGCCTTATGTAGAAGGTGATGAAGTAGCTGTTATTGTTAATGGATGCGGACAAACAACTTATATGGAACTTATGATTTTTTACAATGAAGTTAATAAGTTTTTATCTTCAAAAGGAATTAAAACCTTTAAGCCAGCAGTAGGAAGTTTTATAACAACTCAAGAGATGGGTGGAATAGCATTATCATTTTGTAAAATGGATGAAGAATTAAAAAGGCTTTGGGCTAAAGAAACAGATGCACCATGTTTTCCTAAGTTATTGCCATAAAATGAAACTTATCTTCAGGTGGAGTTTATACTCCATTTGAAGGTTAGTTAAAATTATCAAAGGTGGCAGCACTGCTTAACTTGCCTTCTTTAGAGGATAAAGTAGACATCGGATAAATAAAGTTAATTGGAGGAATACTTATGGATATTGTATCAATGAAGGAATTACTAGTAGATGCTTATAAAAAGGGATATGCTGTGCCAGCTATAAATGTTAGTAACATGGAAACAGTAATGGCAGTGATGGAAAAGGCAAGCGATATGAAATCTCCTATAATATTACAGGTAGCACCTATGCAGCTTGAAAATCAAAATATAAACTATGAACAGATAGTAGATATCATAAAGATTTTTTCTAAAAGTTATGATGGAAAATGTGCTATACATGAAGATCATTCAGAATCTTTACAGTATTGTTATGAAGCAATAAAGGGTGGTTTTACTTCTATTATGTTTGATGGTTCAAAGCTTTCATATGAAGAAAATGTTAAGAATACAAAATTAGTTACTGATATTTGCAGTAAGTTAAATATTAGTGTGGAAGCAGAACTAGGAAAGATAATGGGAAATGAAGCAAGTCAAAGTAATGAAGGCGATACAGCTATATACACAGATGTTCATCTTGCAAAAGATTTTGTAAGTAAAACTAAAGTAGATGCATTAGCAGTATCAATAGGAAATGCACATGGATTTTACAAAGGAAAACCTAAATTGGATTTTGATAGATTAAGAGAACTTAAAGAAAGCATAGATATTCCTATGGTGCTTCATGGTGGTACAGGTATACCTTGTGAAGATATACAAAAATCAGTAAAACTTGGTATATCTAAAGTTAATTTTTTCACAGAAATAGATAATGAGTTTACAAATGCATTTAAAAACCAAGTTTTAGAGAATGAAGGAATTTATATGATGTCCGCTATAGAAAAAGCAAGACAAGCTATGATGGCTAAGGTTGAGGAAAAAATAAAAGTATGTATGGCGGAGGGGAGAATATGAAGCTAAATGTTGGATTAATTTGCTTTGGATATCCAAATTTCAGAGTGGATATTGCAAAAAAGACTCTAGATAAATCTATAGAACTGTTAAAAAAAGAGGATATAAACTTAATTTCTCATGATGAAGTTATTGTGGATGCATCAGTTACAAATAAAGTTGTACAAGATATGAAATTGAAAAATATAGATTTGCTTATAATTCAAAATGGAACTTTTTCTGATGGAAATCACATAATAAAGATTATTGAAAATTTAAAAGATACTCCTATATTACTTTGGGGATTACCAGAGCCTAAGGCAGGCGAATTTAAATATATAGCATTAAATTCTATGACAGCTTTTAATATGTTTACAAGTTTTTTATATAAGTATAAGGTTTCATTTAACTATGTTTTTGGTAATGTAGAAGATGCAAAAGTTCAAAAGGGAATAAAGGATAATATAGAAGCATTAAAAGTTAACAAAAAACTTAGAAATTCAAAGTTTTGTATCATAGGGGGAAGAGCACCTGGGTTCTATTTATCAAATGTGGATGAATTGAGATTTAGAAAAGAAATAGGGCCAGAGATTGTATATTATTCTTTAGCACAACTTTTGAATGATGTAAAAGAATTAGATGAAGCCATTATAAAAGAGGTAGTAGAGGAAATAAATAAAACTGGCAGGGTGACATCAAGTAGTGAAGCATTAGAAAAAACAGCTAGGGTATACTTAGCAATTAAAAAGTTTATAAAATCTAACAATGTACAAGCATTTACTATTAAGTGTTGGCCAGAAATGCAAAGTTTATATAATTTTGCTCCTTGTACAGTGTTATCAAAATTCAATTCAGAAGGGATTATGGCATCTTGTGAAGGTGACATACCAGGTCTTGTCACAATGTATATTCAGAATATTCTTACAGATAAGTCTGTTTTCTTTGCTGATTTGGTAAATGTTAATGATAACGGAACAGTGAAACTTTGGCATTGTGGTTGTGCTCCATACAAATTAGCTTGTGATGAAAAGAAAATTGAATTTACGCAGCATCCTACTATAAAAAACGGAATTGGAATGTCTGTTGAATTTGAGATGAATAAAGGAAGACTTGTAATGTGTAAGTTTAAGGAAGACGATGAAAAATATAAGTTATTAATAGCACCTGGAACAGGAGTAAAAGAAGATAGAGTTTTAACAGGAAATCAAGCAGATATAAAATTTGATGCAGATAATGAAAAGTTATTGAGATGTATAGTTGAAAATGGAATTGAACACCATTACTCCATAGTATATGAAGATATTGTTGATAAATTAGAAGTTTTATGTAAATGGATGAATATTGAAGCTATTTTATGTAAGGAATAGAACAGATAGGAGAGGTGATGACTATGAATAAATATCCATATGGTGGAGGATATTATCCGTTAATACATGACAAAAGTGAATGGAAAAAAGATTTATTGCTTATGAAAGAGGCTGGAATAAACATAGTAAGAACTGCAGAGCTTTTTAATACATGGGATAGAATTGAGCCTGAAGAAGGTAAATTTAATTTTGATTTTTTAGATGAATTCTTTGATTTATGCGAAGAATTAGATATGAAAATTTTATTAGGTACAGGAACGGCATCACCTCCTTATTGGATTCATGAAAAATATCCTGATTCAAATATACTTAGCAACTCAGGTAAGCAATATCATAATAATGTTTCTTATACTTGGGCTTGTATTGATAATCCAGGTTATTTAAAAGAAGCAGAAAGATATATAAGGACATTAGTTGAGAGATATAAAAATCATAATGCATTAGATTCATATCAACTTCATAATGAAGTTGGATTTCCATTTATGCCTCTTGAAAATGGGGGATTAGATATATATTGTTATTGTGAGCATTCTAAAAATAAATTTAGACATTGGATGAAGGAAAAATATAAAACTTTAGATAGTTTAAATTATGCTTGGAGATGGAGTGCTACAAATACAGTTTGTACTAAATGGAGTCAAGTGGAGCCACCTTATGTAAAACCAACTGCATGGAGTTCTGTTACAAGATGGTTGGACTGGAGATTGTTCTGGATGGATAATTTCACTAACTTTATAAAATGGCAAAATCATATTGTTAAGTCAATGGACGAGAAACATCCTACAACAACAAATATTTTTTACATGAAATCTTTTGATGCATTTGGAACATTAATGGGATTAGATCAATTTGAGATGGCAAAGCAAGTTGATTATATAGGATATGATTTATATCCAGGTAGCGGAGATAAATTAAAATCAAGACCAGAATTTTCTTCTTTGTTTCTTGATCATGCAAAAAGCATAGCTAAACCACTTGGAAAAGCTTACTGGATTCATGAATTAGAAAGTGGCCCTATAAATGGATGGATGCTTGGACCAGATAGAAATACAAATAGTAGTGATTTAATGAGAAATGCTTTTGAGTGTTTAGGACATGATGCTAAATTTATGTTATATCAAGGCTGGAGAGAATGGGATTTTCAACCTCTTCATTGGGGCGGAATTGTTGATTTAGATGGAAATAAAACAGATAGAAATATTGGTTGTGAAAAAATAGGTAAATTTCTTGATGAGAATAGTGAATATCTATTAAAGTCAAGAACTTCTAAAGGTGATATTGCTATACTTACTTCAAAAGAGAATTCAATTGTTATAAATGGAGTAGGCCAAGAGGAATTTTTAAAAAATGCTATACGTTCGGCTTATAGGATATTTTGGGAAAAAGGTTTTAATATAGATTTTATAACACCTGAACATTTAGAAAGTGGATATGCAAAAGACTATAAAGCAATATGTATGCCTTTTCTAACATTGATTAAAGAAAATACTGCGAAAAATTTACAAAAATACGTAGAAAATGGCGGTATATTAATTGGTACTGCAAGATGTGGAATGATCGGAGAACATGGATGGTATAATCACAAGATTCCATGCTTTAATCTTCAAAATGTATTTGGGGTAAATGCAGTAGAAGTTTGGGCTAAAGGAGACTATAAGGCTACGTATAAAAATAAAAATTATGATTGTTACTGGCATAAGGAAAGATTAGATATATTAGATGAAAATGTAAATGTAATTGCTAGGTTCTTTGATGATACACCAGCTGCTACAGTAAATAAATTTGGAAAAGGAACGGCTATATATTTTGCTACTCATGCAGATGCAGCTTATCTTGAAAAACAGTCTTATTTGATGTGGGATATAATAGACGATATATTTAAACAAGAGAAAATTAGACCATACATTTATACAGAATATACTAATAGAATTCAAAAAGAAGTTGATGTTCATAGTTTAAAGAATGAAGAAAAAGAAATGCTTATTATAACTAATTATGTAAATTCAAATAGAATAAATTCTTTCTTTATAAATGGCAAGAAGAAAATAAGAATTTATATAGATAATGAGTATGATATCAAAAGTATAAAAGACTATTATGAGCAAAGAGAAATATCATGGAAGAGGGACGAACGTGGTATAAATATAGAATTAGAAATCAATAAAAATGAGATAAAAGTTTTGCAAATTGTTTGGGAGGTCAACTAGAGTGAATATAAAAGATATTAAATGTTTTCTATTAGATATGGATGGAACTATTTATTTAGGAGACAAGCTTATAGATGGATCACTACAGTTCTTAGATACAGTTAAAAAACAGAGAAAAAAGTTTTTATTTTTAACAAATAATTCATCTAAAAATAAGGATGCCTATAAAGAAAAGTTAAACAAGTTAGGCTGTGAAGTGGATGCAGAAGATGTATTTTCATCAGGAGAAGCTACAATAATCTATTTAAATAAATTAAAACCAGGTGCAAAGGTATTTTTGCTTGCTACTCCTCTTTTGGAAAAGGAATTTATAAAAGCTGGATTTAAATTAATTAAAGATAGAAGTGAAAAGCCTGATTTTGTAGTTTTAGCTTTTGATACTACTTTAACTTATGAAAAATTGTGGATAGCATGTGATTTAATAAGAGAAGGAGTAGAGTATATTGCTACTCATCCAGATTTTAATTGTCCTTTAGAGGATAATAAATTTATGCCAGATACTGGTTCGATGATTAAGTTAATTGAAGGGTCTACAGGCAAGAAACCATTAGTAATTGGAAAGCCTGAAAAATATATAATAGATGCAGTAATAGAAAAGTATAATCTAAAAAGAGAAGATATAGCTATGGTGGGTGACAGACTTTACACAGATATTGCAGTAGGAAAAAATGCAGGAATAACCTCTACACTTGTTATGTCAGGAGAAACAACAGAAGATATGTATAAAAAATCGGATATCAAAGCTGACTATGTATTTGAATCAATTAAAGAATTAGAAGAAGCTATTAACAAATAGATGTTTTTATAGAAGAGGTGATTTTTATGAATAGCTTAAACCAATTTAGTTTCTTTCTTGATACAAGAATAGAATTTGGTACTGGAAAGATAAATAATTTACACAAATATATACAGGAATTGAATGGTGATAAGGTATTAATAATAACAGATAAAGTCCTTGTAAAAATAGGAGTTATAAATCCAATCATAGATATATTAGAAGATAATAAAATTCCTTTTGAGATATTTGATGAAGTTGAACCAGATCCTAAGTGTGCATTAGTAGACAAAGCAGGAGAGTTTTGTAAGGAGAAAAAGTGTAATTTGATTATAGCTTTTGGTGGAGGAAGTTCTATGGATACATCAAAAGGAGCTTCAGTGGTGGCTGTAAATGAAGGTAGTTGTTATGATTACTTAGATGGACGAGGGGATATGAAAAAAACAATAAAAAATAGTCCTATTCCAATAATTGCAGTACCAACAACATCAGGTACAGGATCAGAAGTTTCTCAATATGCAGTTATTACTCACAATAATGTTAAGGATTCTATAACTTCAAGTAGTATATATCCAAGAATATCAGTTATAGATGCAAATTTCATGAAGAAGTTACCTAGTACAGTAACTGCATATACTGGACTAGATGCTTTAGGACATGCTATTGAAGGATATACATCTAAAATAGAAAATGCCTTTACTGATTTATTTGCTCTTGAAGCTATTAGATTGATATTTAAAAATTTGCCTACAGCAGTAAATTCAGGAGATTTAGAATCTAGAAATAATATGGCATTAGCAGCATTATTAGGTGGTATTTCAATGAGCCATTGTGGTGCAACATTACCTCATGCAATGGGATGTCCTTTATCAGGACATTTAAAGGTGCCTCATGGATTAGCTGTTGGAGTTTTACAAATTCCTATGATGGAATATAATAAGAAAAGTTTAAAGAATAAATTTAAAAATATATTAAATTATATAAATCCTGACACAATAAATATAGAAGCAGGAAAATGTACAGAAATTTTAATAGATAAAGTTGATAAACTTATGAAAGATATTAAAGTAAATGAGTTTATAGAAGTAGATAATTTTAATGAACAAACATTAAACAACATGATTGATGATACTATGATTCATGGTTGTACAGCTTTAAATACTACTGAAATGACTAAAGAAGCTGTTAAAAACATATATTCTACAATAATAAAATAGTTAATAGAAATGATATCTTGCGTAAGAAACATTTGAGCAAACAACTAGTAATTCTTGGTCTAAAAATTCACAGTATATTAGACAACATTTTTATATTATAAAATAAAACCTTTTACCTGTGGTAAATATCTATATAGTGTATAGGATATCATTGGAACAAAGTCTACAAGTTCTTAGTCTTACGAATTTCAAAAGAGTTATTTTCTGATAACTAATTCCTTTGGAATATTTTTCAGGAAATCTTCTTTTGAATATGAGTAAGACTTAGAACTTGTTACTGAAGTGACACGATTCCTAACACTATATAGATATTTACTTCACAGGCTCTAGATACTTATTATCAACACAATTTTTAGACCTTAGAATTACTTTGTGAAGTGAAAGGTTTCTAAGCAAGATATCATTCCCCGTAGCGGTTATTTTTCATTTGCGAAAGCGGATATTACAAAATATTTGTATTAGTCTTTTTTAAAGCTTTTAATATATCTTGTTTAGGAGTATCTTCAGTAATTATAGTATTAATATCATATAGAGTAGCAAATTTATATACTCCATCCATATAAAACTTCTTATTTTCCATAACAAGATATATTTCCTTTCCACTCTCAATAATGGCCTTTTTAGTATTTCCATCTTCTACATCAAAAGTAGTAATACTCTTATCAAATATATCTACCCCACAGCTTCCAATAAAAGCTTTATTTACTTTATATTTTGATATATTTTCAATAGCCATTGAACCAGTAAATCCGTCTAAATCCTTACTAAAAACCCCTCCAATACATATAACTTTTATATTATTATTTGAAAAAGTTTTTACTATATCAATCATATTAGTTATAATAGTAATTTTTTTATTACTTTCTGCAAGTTCTTGCGCTAAAAGTATATTAGTTGTTGATATATCAAGAAAAATAGTTTCATTATTTTTAATAATATTAAAAGCTTTTTCAGCTATTTTTTTCTTAGATTCAACATCAGCATAAATTCTTGCTTCAACCTTTTGATTTGGAGCAGATTTACGAAGTGGTATGGCGCCACCATAGGTTCTTTCTAATAGATTTTGACTTTCTAGATTTCTCAAATCTTTTCTTATACAATCTTCAGAAACATCAAATCTTTTACTCAAATCTTTTACAAGAACTTTTCCATCTTTATTTAAAACTTTAAGTATTTCCTCTAATCTTTCTTGTGCAAACAAAATTTCATCACCCTTAATATTTGTAGTAGTTTTTATTAATATTATAACAGAAATTTTAATTAAACTTTCTTCTTTATTTTTATATTTTTTTGTTGCAATTTTCTTATTTTAATTATACAATAATATTAAACAAGAAACAATAATACAAAACAATAATAAACAAACAGAAGAATAATAAAAAAAGAGAGGCTAAGTAACAGTTAACAAAACATTATAGATGTTTATATAACCTTGTTTGATTGTTGCACCGACAGGATATAGATGTTATTCTCAAGAGCAACTTAATCATTTTTAGGAATTAAGGGTATTAAAACTAAAAATAAGAAAATAATAGGATATTGTAGAGTTAGTTCTCATAAGCAAAAAGATGACATTGAAAGACAAGTAGAAAATGTTAAAACATATATGTTTGCTAGAGGTTATCAGTTTGAAATCATAACCGATATAGGAAGTGGAATTAACTACAATAAAAAGGGATTAAATCAACTAATAGACATGATAACTAATTCAGAAGTTGAAAAAGTAGTAATTTTGTATAAGGATAGATTAATAAGATTTGGATTTGAACTTATAGAAAATCTATGTAATAAATATGGAACGACTATTGAAATCATAGATAATACAGAGAAAAGCGAAGAACAAGAATTAGTTGAGGATTTAATTCAAATTGTTACAGTTTTTAGTTGTAGATTTCAAGGTAAAAGAGCCAACAAAGCTAAAAAGATGATTAAGGAGTTATTGAAAGATGATACTGTCAAAGAAGATTAGAATTATTCCAAGTATAGAGCAGGAACAAAAACTATGGCAGTCAGTTGGTACTGCAAGATTTATATATAATTGGACACTTGCAAAACAAGAAGAAAATTATAAAAATGGTGGTAAATTTATTAGTGATGGTGTATTGAGAAAAGAAATCACTATAATGAAGCAAACCCAAGAATATAAGTGGTTAAAAGAAGTATCTAATAATGTATCAAAACAGGCTGTTAAAGATGCTTGTGATGCATATAAAAAATTCTTTAAAGGTTTAGCAGATAAACCAAGATTTAAAAGTCGCAGAAAAGCTAGACCATCATTTTATAATGATACATCAAAGCTAAAAGTTAAATGTAAAATGGTTCTCATTGAAAAAGTAGGTTGGATTAAAACATCAGAGCAAGTACCCATGAATGTTAAATATACTAATCCAAGAGTAAGCTTTGACGGTAAGTATTGGTATTTATCTGTAGGTGTTGAAAAAGAAAATCCAATAGTGGAACTAACTGATGAAAGCATAGGTATAGATGTTGGTATTAAAGACCTCGCTATATGCTCTAATGGAATGACTTTTAAAAATATTAATAAAACAAGATTAGTTAAGAAATTAGAAAAAAGATTACGTAGGTTGCAGCGTAAAATATCAAGAAAATATGAATTAAATAGAGAAGGGAGGAAGTTCGTCAAAACCAGCAACATTATAAGACTTGAAAAGCAAATTAGATTACTTCATAGAAGATTATCTAATATTAGGAACAATCACTTACACCAATCAACTACTGAGATAGTGAAAACCAAGCCATCAAGAGTAGTTATGGAAACACTTAATATTAAAGGTATGATGAAAAATCGTCATTTATCTAAAGCTATAGCTAAGCAGGGATTGTATGAATTTAAAAAACAACTTCAATACAAATGTGAATTTTATGGAATTGAATTTATTGAAGCTGATAAATGGTATCCATCATCAAAGATATGTAGTAAGTGTGGACATAAAAAGACTAATTTATCACTATCTGAAAGAACTTATGTCTGTGAAAAGTGTGGAGCAGTAATTGATAGAGATTATAATGCTTCAATAAATTTGAGCAGATATTCAGCATAACTACTTAGACAGTTATGTTTGAGGTGTAGGATTCGTTGTATCCGAAGTTAAGCCCTTGGAGTGCTATACAAACCAAAGTAGCTTCGGCAAAATGGAGTACATTGAACAGGGAATTAAACAAACTTATAGAGTTTTATAAAGTTTTGGCAACGGTGTTTTGTATGCTTAGTGATAGAGTAAGAAAATTAAAAGAACAATTATTTGCAAATAAAAGAGAAGTATCTATAGAAAGAGCGCTTTTATATACTGAAAGCCATAAACAAACTGAAGGGGAACCTTCCATTATAAGAAGAGCAAAAGCTACAGCTCATATTTTAGAAAATGTAAAAATATCTATAAGACCTGAAGAGTTGATAGCAGGAAACAGAACTGTAAAACCTAGAAATGGAATTGTATCTCCTGAAATGGATCCATATTGGATATATAATGAGTTAGATACAATTGAAACTAGACCACAAGACCAATTTTATATTTCGGAAGAAGATAAGAAAACATATAGAGAAGTTCTTTATCCATATTGGCAAGGTAAAGCAATGAAGAACTTTATAAATGATAGAATAAAAGGTGAAGTAAAAGATGCAGTAAACGATAAAATAATTAAACTTAATCAAACAGATAAAGGACAAGGCCATATTATAATGCGCTTTGAAAATGTTTTGAATAAGGGATTACAAGAGATTATAAAAGAAGTTAAGAATAAATATGATCAAAATAAAGAGAATAATTTTTATAGAGCAGCTTTAATAGTTTTACAAGCAGCTCAAAATCATATTTTAAGATATGAAGCATTAGCATTAGATTATGCAGAAGAAGAACAAGATAAAACGAGAAAAGATGAGCTTATAGAAATAGCTAGAATAGCTAGAAAAGTTGCTTACGAAAAGCCAGATAGTTTTTATGAAGCATGTCAAATACTTTGGTATATAAGTGTAATAGCTCAATATGAATCTAATGCAAGTTCATTATCATTAGGTCGTTTTGATCAATATATGTATAAGTTCTATAAAAATGATATTGAAAATGGAGTATCTATTGAAAAAATAAGAGAAATACTTGAATGTTTTTGGATAAAGACAAATGATGTAGTGCTTATAAGAAGTGAAAATAGTGCAAAATATTTTGCAGGTTTTCCAACAGGATATACTATAGCACTTGGAGGTCTTACAGAGAGAGGACGTTCTTCAGTAAATGAACTTTCTTATTTGTGCTTAGATACTTATCAAGATATACTTTTACCACAACCTAATTTGGCAGTTAGACTTAATGAATTTATAGAAAGACCTTTCTTAAATAAAACTGTTGAAACAATAAGACTTGGTACAGGGGTTCCACAAATATTTAATGATGAAGTTATAGTTCCAGGATTTTTAAATAGAGGTGTAACTTTAGAAGATTCTAGAGATTATGCTATTGTAGGTTGTGTTGAACTTTCAATACCTGGAAAAACTTATGGACTTCACGATATAGCAATGTTTAATCTGTTAAAAATAATGGAAGTAACATTAAAAGAAGTTAAAGATAACAAGCACATTAGATTTGAGGATATAATAAATATAATCAAAGATAAGATAGATAAATATGCAGCACTTGTAGTAGAAGGATCAAACATAGTAGATTTAGGTCATAGAGAATATGCACCGGTACCACTTTTATCTTGTTTAATAGATGATTGTATTAAAAAGGGTAAGGATATAACAGAAGGTGGTGCTAAATATAATTTTTCTGGTGTACAAGGAATTGGAATTGCTAATTTAAGTGACTCATTATATGCACTTAAAAAGATTGTATTTGAAGAAAAGAGAATTACGCTTTCACAACTTGTAGAAGCTTTAGAGAATAATTTTGAAGGCGAAGAATACGAAAAGCTAAGAATTAGATTGATAAATAAATATGATAAGTATGGTAATGACAATGACGAATTAGATAATATAGGATCAGATATATTAAGTTACTATGGAAAAGCTCTTGAAAAATATAAAAATGTAAGGGATGGTATTTTTACACCAGGTGCTTATACAGTGTCAGCTCATATTCCTCTTGGAGAAGCAGTAGGAGCAACTCCAGATGGAAGAAAGGATAAAGATCAACTTGCAGATGGAGGTTTATCCCCTATGGTTGGAAAAGATAGACTAGGACCTACTGCAGTATTGAAGAGTGTAAGTAAGTTGGATAATTATTTAAATACAAATGGAAGCTTGCTTAATGTAAAATTTAATCCAAAAACTTTAGAAGGACAAGAAGGTATTAATAAAATGGCAAATTATCTTCTTGCATATATGAAACTTAAAATTCAGCATATTCAATTTAATGTAGTTTCAGCAGAAACATTAAGAGAAGCTCAAAGACATCCAGAAAAGTATAAGGGACTTGTAGTAAGAGTTGCCGGATACAGTGCTTTCTTTGTGGAACTTAGTAAAGAAATTCAAGATGACATCATAAGACGAACAGAGCACAGTCTATAAGAGGTCTGAAAGGATGTGCTTAACATGGAAGGATTAATATTTAATATTCAGAGATATTCTATACACGATGGAGGAGGAATTAGGACATTAGTATTTTTCAAAGGTTGTCCTTTGTATTGTCCATGGTGCTGTAATCCAGAATCTCAAAGTTTTGAAAAGGAAAAAGTAAAAATAAAAGCAAAATGCATAGGCTGCAAAACTTGTAGTATGGATACAGATGAATGTCCTTCTGGTGCTATAGTTGAATTTGGACAATATATGACTGTACCAGAAGTAATAAAAGAAGTAGAGAAAGATATGATTTTTTATAATACATCCAGTGGTGGAGTAACATTATCAGGTGGAGAAGTATTAAGCCAAGCTGATTTTGCTATAGAACTTTTAAAAAAGCTTAAAGAATTAGGAATAAATACAGCCATAGAAACATCTGGGCAGGGAAGTAGTGAGAAATTACTGCATATGGCAAAATATTTAGATTTAATATTGTTTGATTTGAAAATTATGGATAAAGAAAAAGCAAAAACATTAATTGGAGCTAATATAGACATAATCAAAAATAATATAAGATCTTTAGTAGAGAATAATAAAAAGGTTATACCTAGAATACCGTTAATTCCTAATTATACTATGGATGAAGATAATATAACAAAGATAATAGAGTTCGTGAAAGAACTTAATTTAAAAGAGGTTCATATACTTCCTTTCCACCAATATGGAAGTAATAAATATGAATATTTAGGTAAAAATTATACTCTAAAAGATATAAAAACTCCAACTGACAAAGAAATAAATGACATAAAAGATAAGATGGAAAAGTCAGGTTTAAAGGTTGTAGTTGGGGGAATATAATAAAAAACAATCAAATAAATGTAGTTATAATATTATAAGGTAGAAGGTGGTAGCTTGTGAAAAAGGTATTATTAACAGGAGGTAATGGATTTTTTTGTACAAGATTTGCATCACATTACAAGGATAAGTACGAAATTTTATCTTTAGGAAAGAAAGAATTAGACGTTACAGATGAAAAACAAGTATTGGATACTATAATGAAATTTAATCCAGACTATGTAATACATGCTGCTGCTATAGCTGTAACAGATTATTGTAATGAACATCCAGATATAGCATACAAAATAAATGTTAAAGGAAGCCTAAATATAGCAAAAGCTTGTAAGGAAGTAAATGCTAAATTGGTTTTCATAAGTTCTGAACAAGTTTTTAATGGAAATATTGAAAGTGGTCCTTATGATGAATTTCATAAACCAGTTCCAAATACAGTATATGGACAAAATAAGCTAGAAGCAGAAAACTTGCTTAAAGAAATAATAGAAGAACTTTGGATAGTAAGATTTACATGGCTTTTTGATCTTCCAGAAAGAGGTTTAAATATAAATGCAAACATAATGTGGAATACTGTTAAGAGTATATTAAAGGGAGAGAAAATAAAAGCACCAGTAAATGAATATAGAGGAATGACTTATGCTAAGGAAGTAGTAGAAGTTTTTGATAAGATATTTGAAATACCATATGGCACCTATCATTTAGGAAGTAAAAATGATTTGAGCAGATATGAAGTTGTTAAGCTAATATTTGAGGAAATGGGACTTTCTGAAAGAATAGATGAATTGCTTTTTAAGGATAGTGAAAAGTATAAAGAAAATCCAAGAGATATACGTCTTAATACTGATAAATTAAAACAGTATGGTATTGAATTTAAAGATACAAATGAAGGAATTAAACAGTGTATAACAGATTACAAATTAAATCTATAAATAAAATAAACAAAAGGAAAGGTGATAATAATGTTATATTTATTAGATACTGCAAATTTAGAACAAATTAAAAGAGCTTTTGATTTATATCCAATGAGTGGAGTTACAACAAATCCTACAATTATTTCTAAAGAAAATAGAAGTTTTATACAAATATTAAAAGATATAAGAAATATAATAGGTGAAGATAAAATGCTTCACGTACAATCTCTAAGTAAGAAAGCAGAAGATATAGTTAAAGAAGCAGAATATTTGAATGAAACTATTGGAGGTAATTTATATATTAAAATTCCAGTTATTCCTGAGGGAATAAAAGCAATGAAAATATTAAAAGAAAAAGGAATAAAAATAACTGCAACAGCTATTTTTACAGCAGAACAAGCTCTTATGGCAGCAATTGCAGGAGCAGAATTTGTAGCACCATATGTAAATAGAATTGACAATATAAGTGGAGATGGAGTAGATGTAGTTGCTCAAATCGTTCAATTATTTGAATTACACAATATAGATGCTAAGGTACTTGCAGCTTCATTTAAAAATGTTCAACAAGTTCATGAAGTGGCTCTTACAGGTGCTCAATCAGTAACTATAAATGCAGAAATAATGGATAAGTTACTAGCTCATCCATTAACTGACTGGAGTGTAGACCAGTTTGTAAATGATTGGGAAAGCGTATATGGAGAAGGCAAATTAACTCTTGATGTTGAGTAAATATATAAAATAAAATAGGAATAAAGAATTTTCTTATTGGTGATAACCATTTGATAAAAATTCGCAGCTTTTATGCTGCGAATTTTTTTACTTCAGTGTGTAATTGTAGTTATTATATAATGTAAATGGATATATATAATCGTTCTATATAATTAGACAAATACAATTATTATATGAGTATAAAGTTATTGAAAAGTAAGTATAATAATTATGTGTTTAAATTTTCGGAGGATATATAGAAAGTAAAAAGTATAAAGAACAAAATACTTTTTTTTCATAAAATTATCAGGATAGGTGAATGATATGAATATACAATATGTACAAGGAAATCCTATATTTACTGCTATTAATAAAGTGCCAAAACAGTACCCTTATTTAACAGAAGATTTAGAAACAGATGTTATAGTAATAGGTGGAGGAGTAACTGGGGCTATTGCATCTTATTACTTTAGTGAAAATAATATAAATACTGTTGTTTTAGAAAAAAGTAGAGTTGGATTTGGAAGCAGCAGCGTTACAACTTCATTACTTCAGTATGAGTTAGATCAAAATTTAAATGTACTTACAGAAGCTATTTCAGTGGAAGACGGAATAAAGGCTTATAAATTAGGGCTAAAGGCCTTAAAGGAGATAGATAATTTTATAAAAAAATATGGTAATAACTGTGATTATGAACCTAAAGATACATTACTGTATACATCTCAAAATATAGAAAAAAAAGAAATATATGAAGAATACAAATTAAGAAAAGAAAACGGACTTGATGTAGAATTCATAGATGAAAAAAATAATCCTTTTAGTTTTGATTTGAAAGCTGGAGTATGTTCCAAATTAGGCGGAGCACAGCTAGATCCTTATAAATATACTCATCAGTTATTAGATGTGGCATGTGTTAATGGAGTTAGAGTTTATGAAAATACAGAAGTAGTAAAAATAAATTATGAAAAAGAAGGAGTAGAGGTAGAAACTAATTATGGATATAAGGTTAAGGGAAAAATTATAATAGTAGCCACAGGATATGATACTAGAATTTTCACTAATAGAAATTTTGGAACTATGACTACTACATTTAATATAGCTACAAAGCCTATAAAAAACTTTAATGGCTGGAAAAATAGAGTTCTTATAAGAGATAATAGTGACCCTTATAATTATTTAAGAACAACTGGTGATAATAGAATAATAATAGGTGGAGAGGATATAGAATTTAGGCCACAAATGCTTAAAGAAGAGGTAGCATACCAAAAGTACTCTATATTAGAAAATCGTTTAAAAGCTATGTTTCCCAAAATAAAAAATGTAGAAATTGAATTTAAATACTGTGGGGCTTTTGCTTCAACAAAAGATAATTTAGGATTCTTAGGTCCGGATCCAAATAAAAAGAATCTATGGTATTGTCTTGGATATGGTGCAAATGGTATTTTATTTGCTATTTTAGGAGGAATGATGCTTAGTAAATTATTTTTGGGAGAAAAAAGTGAAGACTTAAGACTCTTTAAAGTAGATAGATTTGATAATTAAGTTTTGATTATGTTAAAAGAAGATAGTTAGCTATCTCCTTTTTTCTAATTCTAAAATGTATCAATGTAAATTTTACAAATTTTTTATTGTATACTTCTCTACTATTGTGAATCAAGTAATTTCTTTATTTAATGCATTAAATAAGAAAAACATGACATAAGAACACCGCAAAATTCAAATTTGAATTTTGCAGTATTTTAAAAATCATTTAGTTTTATTAGTTGTAATATCTAATGAGGAAGTTATGAGTTAATTGACTTTCTTTTTACAGGAATCCATACTTCACATTTGTATTCACCATGTTTTTTATCATTCCAAAAGTTTCTTTCAATGCAGGGCCCTTCCACTTGTTCAAATGCAGAGGATGGGAACCATTCAAAGTATATACGTCTCCATATATTATGTATAATCAAGTTATCTGGCATAGTTCCATATCCTTCAAATACTGCCCATGTAAGTTTAGGTACTTGAAGTATCGTAAATTCATCTGATATCTCTGCTTTAAGCATTTCATATCCCATCATATATTTTCTTGTACCGTCTTCTTTAAAATTATAATGAAAACCATACAATAAACTGCCTTCAGGATTACCTAATACTTGATTAATTCTATCATATATTCCATTTTCAAAAATCTTATTAATAAATTCTGGTATCTCTCTATAAGCTGCATCATTAACTCTAGTTGTTGTAAATTCTACACCAAATACTTTAAAAGATTCTTTTTCAACTATTCTATAAATAATTTCATATTCTCCTTTTATTGATATTTGAAAAGAGATTTTGGGAAAAGCTTTAATTTTTCCATTAAGCTTTTTTAAAGCTGATGGTGATATTCCATGCAGTCTTTTAAAAGCTTTAGTAAATGCTTCTGGACTTTGATAACCATATTTCAATGCTATATCAATTACTCTTTTGTTTGTTGCAACCAACTCTTCTGCGGCAAGGGTCAGTCTGCGATTTTTTATATACTGAGTTACTGTAAATCCTGTTAATGCATGAAAAACACGCTGAAAGTGATATCGGGATGAACATGCAAATTTTGATATGTCATCTATATTAAGTGTTGTATACAAATTTTTTTCAATGTATTCAAGTGTGTTGTTAAGCATTACAATTGTTTCCACCTTCCTCATCCCCTTTCAAAATAAGTTCATTCATTGCGAAAATGTAAATCACACTTATTTCATCTTCTTATATATATAACTTGTTATAACTTCACAATACTTATCAGGTTCCTCAATTCTAACATAATGACCAGAAAAATTAAATGTAACCACTTGTTTGTCTTGCACTCGCTTCATAAATTCTGCTGTTTGTACTTTACAAGTTATTGGATCATATTTACCTTTAATCAATAAAGAAGGCTTATTTATATTTGATAATTCAGTAAATACATTATTATATACCCGCCAATCTTTCAATAATTTAATTCTTGTTTTAGCAGATTTATTCCATAAATTCTTAGCATCATTAGTACTCATAGCTATTCTGTCAATAATTTGCTTATCATTTCCAAACCACATATAGTTATTGCAGTTAGCTCCAAGATCGTTTAACACCTTCATAAGTAGTCTATTGATCTCCCTATAATCTGTAATTTCTCTTAAAGCTTTAAAATAATCTTCTGCCAATGCTAAATTTCCTAATTTAATTAATTCATTAGCAGCTGCATTTAGCATAGAACGCTCTGAAAGTGCAAAATCAAAAGACGGGCATTCATATATCATATATTCGATAGAATCAGGGTATAAATTAGCATAAAGAACAGCAAGATACCCCCCAAATGAGTGACTAAGTAGTGACCATTTATTTATATGTAATATTTTTCTTAATTCTTCAAAATCTTCAATAATATCTTCTAATGAAATATGTTCTTCATCTAAAATAGCCTCAGATCTCCATACTCCCCTTTGCTCTAGAGCTATAACTTTAAAGTTCTTTGATAATCTATCCCCCTGATATTGAATAAAATCTGCAACACCAATTCCACCAGGTCCACCATGAATAAATAACAATACTGGAGACGAATCCTCTCCTAAAATTTCAGTATAAATATGTTTTCCCCTAATTTTATAATACTCCACCATCTAATAAGTCCTCCCTATAATAGCCTTAATTATTTCCTACCTTCACTAAAGTATATCAAAAAATGAAATTTTATTTCTGTCTTGTTGTGCTTTAATTTGTCTAGATTTATTTATTCTAAACTTATTAAATTTAATTATTTGGATTACCAGGGGTATTATCAATTCAACCACAACATATTGGTACATTTGTTATTGCAATGGTAGTAGCAATTGTAGTACCATTTGCCCTAACAATTGTTTTTTCAAAAAGTAAATTAGGAGCAAAGAAAAATATATAAAACTGAGTTTTGAAAACAACAAAGGGAGAGCTAGTTTCTCCCTTTTTACATTTTAAAAGGAGCTGAAATAATGAAAGATTTTAAAAACAGTGTAGTTTATCAAATCTATCCTAAGTCATTTAATGATTCTAATAAAGATGGGTATGGAGACTTGAAGTGATAAATAATTTTTATGGCAAGGAAACAACTTTTGAATTACCTTCAGAATTAAAATTTGATGGATATAAAAGTAAAGTTTTAATTTCAAATTATGAAAATTCACCAAAAGAATTTAAAAAGATTAAATTAAGACCATACGAATCTATTGTATATCACCTTGAGAAATAAACTACAAAATGATAAAATATGCTAGGTGATAAAATATGAATAGTAAGTACTTAAGCATTTACGATGAAATTGTGGAAAAAATACAAAGTAGTAAAATTGAAGCTAATACAAAGCTTCCATCTGAAAATGAAATGATGCAGAAATATGAAGTGTCTAGAGATACCATAAGAAAAGCATTGAATCTATTAGCACAAAACGGATATATACAAAAAATGAAGGGAAAAGGATCTTTTGTCTTAGATATTAATAAGTTCGATTTTCCTGTTTCAGGACTTATAAGTTTCAAAGAATTGGCTGAAAAGATGGGGTATAAACCAAAAACTATTGTTCATGAACTTGATCTAATAAAGCCAGATACATTTTTAATAAAACAATTAAATTTATCTAAAAACAATGATGTTTGGAAAGTTATAAGGGTAAGAGAAATAGGTAAGGAAAAGATTATTTTAGATAAAGATTTTATTAATGAAAAACTTGTACCTTTATTAACTAAAGAGATTTGTGAGAATTCAATATATGAGTATATTGAAAATGCTTTAGGTCTTAAAATCAGTTTTGCTAAAAAAGAAATTACAGTAGAAAAAGCTACTAGAGAAGATAAAAAATTTTTAGATTTAGAAAAGTATGATATGGTTGTAGTTGTAAAAAATTATGTATATTTAGATGATGTAAGCTTATTTCAATATACTGAATCTAGACACAGACCAGACAAATTCAGATTTGTAGATTTTGCGAGAAGAAAGTAGTAGATTTTAAAAGAATTTAAATATACTAAGAAACTATTCCAAAAGTAAAAGAGGATAGGGCGTTTTAAAGTTTGAGCTCTAATACTTTTGGGATAGTTTTTTATGTAATATATGCTTTTGATTTTCCTTATGAAAGTTTACAGATATGTTACACTAATTTAAATATTTAGTATAGGGAATATGGTATAATTAGAACAAATAATTATGTTTTTCTTATAGAAAAACTTCTATTTGATTTATAATTAATAGATTTTCAAAAGCTTGCTTTTGAAAATTTTCCTTATTTGTTATTTATACTTTATACTTTTAATTTTATAGTTGTCTTATCCAGTATATGACTTATATAATGAAGGTTGAGTGTATAATTAATAATTTAAATTAGATATTAGGGGTGATGTTATGAAAAATGATTTTCTAAAAGGAACATATGGATGGGATTATTTTTCTAAAACTTTAATTTTATTAAGTATTCCATTTTTAATTTTTAGACCTACAATTTTCATAGGAATTGGTATTGCAATATATGCATTCTATAGAAGATTTTCTCGTAATGTATATAGAAGACAGATGGAAGAAAGAGCTTTTGAAGATTTTATGAGAAAATTAAATTATAAAATAAATGGTTTAAAACAAAAAAGAATTTTTGAAAGTTTGAAATATAAGCTTAATAGTTTAAAATATAAAATGAAACAAAGGAAACAATATGTTATAGTAAAATGTCCTAATTGTTCACAAAAACTTAGATTACCTAGACATAAAGGAAACTTAATAGTAACTTGTAAAAAATGTTCACATGAATTTAAAAAAAGAACCTAAAGGCTAGTATAAAAAATACTAACCTTTTTTTTATTTTAAATATAAACTTGAAAATGCAATTAAATAATATTAAAATTGTAAAATAAAGTCGAAATACAAAAGAAAAAACATATCACTGGAGGAAGAAGATGACAAAAGAAAAATTGAAGAAGAGCATTAATTTAGTTGAAGCTATGGCAATTGTAATTGGAATGATTATAGGGTCAGGTATTTTCCTAAAGCCAGCAGTGGTTTTTAGCAATGCAGGTTCATCTGCATTAGGAATAATTGCATGGATTGCTGGAGGAATTATTAGCTTAGCATCAGCACTTACAATTGCTGAAATAGCAGCAGCAATACCTAAAACGGGCGGCTTATATATTTACCTAAGAGAGTTATTTGGAGATATATGGGGATTTTTATTAGGGTGGGTACAAACAGTAATTTCCTATCCAGCAGCAGTAGCAGCATTGGCAATTGCATTTGCTGGCTTTGCGTCATTTTTTGTACCGTTAAATGATATACAACAAAAATTCACTGCAGGTGGAATTTTAATATTTTTAATAGTTATGAATATAATTGCTACAAAATTTGGTGGAATCATACAAACAATTTCTACTGTAGGAAAGTTAATTCCTGTATTTGCAATAATTTTATTTGGTCTTATAAAGGGACAAAGTCATGATATTACTTTTACAGCAGTAAAACAAGCATCTACAAGTATGGGCTTAGGAGCGGCTATTTTAGGAACTCTATGGGCATATGATGGATGGATTGGTGTTACAAATATGGCAGGAGAATTGAAAAACCCAAAAAGAGATCTTCCTAAGTCTATAATATTAGGAGTTATTTGCGTAATGGGTGTTTATGTTTTATTTAATATTGCTTTAGTTAATGTAGTACCGATGGAACAAATTATAAATTCTAAGAACCCTGTTTCAGATATAGCAGTTAAACTTTTTGGTAGTAAAGGTGGCGCATTAATAGTAGCTGGTATGATGATATCAGTATTTGGTACTATGAATGGATATCTTATGACTGGTGCAAGAGTTCCTTTTGCTATGGCAGAAAGAAAAGAAATTCCTTTGCACAAATATTTAGGCAAATCTCATCCAAAATTTCAAACACCTACAAATTCATTATTACTTGAAGGACTTTTAGCAGTAATATATATTTTTTCAGGAAGTTTTGATACACTTAGTGATTTAATTATGTTCGTATTGTGGATATTCTTTGTTGTAGGAGTATTTGGGATATTTGTTTTAAGAAAAAAAGTATCTCCAGAAAAAAGGCCATATAAAGTTCCCTTATATCCTATTACACCTTTAGTGGGGATTTTAGGAGGGTCATATATTTTAGTAAGTACAATTCTAAATGCACCATTAAATTCATTTATAGGAATAGGAATAACACTGTTAGGATTACCGGTGTTTTATTATTTAAAAAATCATAATTAGAAATACAAACAAAAAACATAATAAAGCTTGCTATTGTGTTTAAAGGCAAGAAAGTTAAGGTTACTAAAGGAAAAAAGACAGTTGATAGTTTATAGCTCAACTTTCTCAGGTGAAAAATAACCGCTACGGGAAATGATATCTTGCTATGAAACCTTTCACTTCAGTAACAAGTTCTAAGCTTTTATCAAGTGATAAGTTAAAGAGTGGACTGTCGTACTAAAAAAATTAGTGCGACAGTTCACTCTTTTTAATTACTAATTTATTGTAATAAAACAAACAGTACTTAGAAAATGATATAAAAGCAGTGATAATAGAAACAAATTTGTTACAAGTTAGATAAATTTTTTATACACCTATATATTATTATAAAAATAGAAGGTGTACAAAAAAATTATTAGAAAGGAAGTGATAGTTGTATGAAAAGTAAACTACAAATAGGCTTGATGTTGCTTGGAATTGTACTAATTTCAATAGGCACATATAGAAATGAAGTAAATTTAATTTTGAAAAAAGCTATTAATTTATGAATGGAGTGTATTGGAATTGGGTAATTTCAAAAGAAAGATAGTTCAATTTACAGCAGCAGTATTAACAAATGCAAATTTAAAAGGTTTTATACAAGGAAAAATATATAAAGGGAATACAAAAAGAATATGTATTCCTGGATTAAATTGTTATTCTTGTCCTGGGGCGTTAGGTTCTTGTCCAATTGGGTCACTTCAGTCTGTGATAGGAGGAAAAAACTATAAATTTTCATATTATATATTAGGGTTTTTAATATTTTTTGGTGCTTTATTTGGTAGATTTATATGTGGGTGGTTGTGTCCATTTGGATTAGTACAGGATTTATTGTATAAAATATCTTTACCAAAAGTTAAGATTTCTAAGAGACTTCAAATTTTAAAGTATTTAAAGTATGTTATTTTATTAGTATTTGTAATCATACTTCCGATGTTTTGGGTAAATAGTGTAGGTATGGGTGATCCAGCATTTTGTAAGTATATATGTCCAGCAGGTACTTTAGAAGGGGGAATACCTCTTGTTATAATGAATAAAGCTTTAAGAGTTTCTTTAGGTTTTTTATTTAAGTGGAAAGTTACTATATTAATTATCAACTGTATTTTATCAATTATCATATTTAGACCATTTTGTAGATTTATTTGTCCGCTTGGTGCAATTTATTCATTATTTAATCCTATTAGTATTTATAGTTATAAAGTGGATAGTGAAAAATGTACAAATTGTAAAATATGTAGTTCTAAATGTAAATTAGATATAGAAGTTTATAAAAAACCAAATAGTTTAGAATGTATCAGATGTGGTGAATGTATAAAAGCATGTCCTCAAAATGCTATCAAAGTAAATTTTTTAACTAAAAATAAAGAATAATATGTAAAAATATTTGAGAAGGGATGATAATTATAATGAAAAAAATTTTTTTGATTATATCTATTTGTGTGATTTTAAGTACATCTATTAAGGCTTGCAGTACAGTGTCAAAAAAGAATACAACAAATTCAAATAATAAGATAGGTGAGAAAATAAAAGATAATAAGAGTAAAGATTCGGAAGAAGGTATATCTTTTGATACGATGAAAAGTATTCCTAAATTTAAGTGTAAGGATACAAATGGAAAAGGGGTTACAAATGAAATATTTAAAGATAAGAAACTAACGTTAATAAATTTTTGGGGAACTTGGTGAGGACCTTGTATAGGTGAATTGCCTAATATGCAGGGTGCATATAATGAAATTAAAAATGAAGATGTAAATATAATTGGAATTGTAGAAGATGGAAAAGATAATGAAAAAAGTGTAAAGAAAATTTTAAAAGAAAATAATATAACATATACAAATATAATTCCAGATGAAAAACTATGGGATGACTTAGTTTCTCTTGTAGGAGCATTTCCTACATCTATATTGGTAAATGATAAGGGAGAAATTCTTAAGGTTAAATTAAAAAATAATGCGGAGAGCATCATAGAAATACCTGTGCTAAAAAAGGAAGAAATATTAGATATATTTAATAAAAATAGGAAATAACGGACAGTACAAAGATAAATTAAAGATAGTGTAAGGTAAGTTATGAAAAAAATAGACAAAATTAATTTAAGCATAATAATGATAAAAATTAAATTTGGAGGTAAAATATGAGATTTAATAAAAAATGTATTCTAAGTATTTTAATTGGAATTACTGTAATTATTTCTGGATGTTCTAATTTATCTAGTAATAAAGTAAATACTAATTCATCCGATAAAAAGAACAATGGACTAGCTAATAATTTAAAATCAAATAGTGATAAAGAATTTAATAAATATTATGATAATTTTATTGCAAAAAACGAAGGAGAAATTAATAAAATATTAGAGAAAGCAAGAGCGAAAGAAGCAAAAAAAATTTTTCAAAAACAAAAAGATAAGTTTTTAAATAATATATCTATAATGAAGGAATTAAATAAAAAGGCTATGAATAGTTGCTCAAAAGGATATTATGTATTTACAAAAATAAATAATCCACTAAAAAAGGATGCAAAAACAGAGGTAAAAGAATATTTTTCAAATGGTAATTATCGTAGTGAAGAATATAAAAATGGAAAATTAACTTATTTTACCGTATATTCTAAGGAAAAAGATACTAATAATTTTTATGATAGAATCAAAAATAAAACCCAAAAAACCACGAAATTTAGTAAAAAAAATAATGGATATGGGTACTATCCGTTTGGATATTTTACTCTTTATAATAATGCACTTGGAGGTGATATGAAGTATATTAATTATAAAGGTAAAAAAGTACTTTATTCTGAAAACACATTTGAAAATTTCACCAGAGATAATAAACCTTCTAAAAGTATATCAAAATATTGGTATGATGCAGAAACAGGAATTATTATGAAGGAAGAACAAAAATGTTTTATAGATGGTAAATTAGACTCGGATTATTCAGCAAATTACACAATCGAATTTAACAAAAGTTATGATAAAGACATGTTTATATTTGATAAGAATAAATTAAATAAATAATTATTTAAGAAAGTTTTTTATATTGAACAAAAAACTATGATTTTCATAGTTTTTTGTTCAATATATGTTTTTACTTTGAATTTATATAAAATAATATTTTAAATTTTAATTTAGTTTAGTATAAATTTATCAATAACGTGTGCAACACCATGTTCTTCGTTAGTTAAAGTAATATAATCTGCAATTTCCTTTATTTCAGGAAATGCATTTCCCATAGCAACTCCAAGACCAGCATATTCTATCATATGTTCATCATTACCAGAATCACCTATACATATAACTTCTTCTCTTTTAAT
Source organism: Haloimpatiens myeolchijeotgali (assembly GCF_042688525.2). Lineage (GTDB taxonomy): Bacteria > Bacillota > Clostridia > Clostridiales > Clostridiaceae > Haloimpatiens. Next base: position 2,998,322 of record NZ_JBHWAB010000001.1, on the reverse strand, counting down.
ACCTAATTTCTCAGCAAGAGCTTGTACTCCAGTACCTTTATTAGAGTGTTTATTTAATATCTCAATAGTATAAGGAGAAGTCTTCAGTATTGTATAGTTTTGGGTTAATTTTGAAGGTAGATTAGACATTGCGTTGAACAAATCTTTATTAAAATTTTCTTTTGAAGGTACTTCTACCTCAGGTATTATTAAATCTGGAAAAAAATTTTCGATTTTTTTAAATTCTTTTTTCAAACTTATATCTTCATTTATTAAAGTTATTTTATTTACAAAGTCATTTCCAATAGTTTTGAAATCTACAATTTCCATTGGTAGATCATTTGCAATTGAATCAATATAGCTAAAGAAGTTAGCAGATGGTACATAAAGTCTATCAGAAGCATAACCATTTAAAGTTAAGTCGAGTTCTTTAGCTACATTATTTACATAATTGATATCCTCATTATTTAAAGTATCATTTTTGATTATATTTTTTCTTGTATTATTTAAAATACAACTTCCAGAAACAGTTATGGAGTAGTTGTTATCTCCTATTAAGTCTAATTCTTCAAGATATTTTTGAATACCTCCAATAGAACGGCCAGTACATAAAGCAACTGTTACACCTTTTTCCTGAGCTTTTTTTATTGCTATTTTATTTTCTTCTGAAATTTGTTTTTTATTATTTAATACTGTTCCATCCATATCTAAAGCAAGTAATTTAAACATTGTTTTCCCCCTGACGTTTTTCTTATGTTTAGTATTAATTCATCACGAAAATTATATCAAATAAAGTCTCAATACTTCAATGAATTTTGTCTTTATAAATAAAAGTTTAAAATATATTAACTTTTAAAAATTGAGAAGAACAAAGAATATTTAAAAGTAACAATTTAAGTTTACTAGTAATATTATGAATATAGAAAGAATAAAATTTAGAAAAAAGGAAATAACTTAAATAAAAGGTATATAATCATAAGATGCGAAAATTATAAGAAAATAGTAAATTTACTCTTGTAAAATTTTAAAATATAGTTTATACTAAATATTGTGAAATTTATTAATTTAGAAAATAAAGAAAAGGAGGTCGTGTAAATGTTAAACTTAATGGTTAATGTATTTTGTGGGAAGTTTAGAATTAATGGATTTGCAAGTGCAGTCAATGCAGCAAAACTTAATATTACGCGCGACCTATGTGAAGAATTGTAATGGTATTTTTTACCGAAATTTAAGTATAAATTTGCAATTATGTGCCATAGGTTGTGCAACAACCTATGGCATTTTTATTTTTATAAAAATATATGTGTAATATATTTTGAATTATTTACATATTATTTATGCGTAAAAAGCCGTAGGATTAATTTCTACGGCTTTTTTATATTAAAAAAAATAAGGAGGTTTTACCATGATAAGATTTTGGTTAAAGAACAAGGATAGAAGGTTGCTAGATGACACATGAAAGGTAAAAAATCAAATTAAAGATCACAAATGTGTAACAATGAATTTCATGCGTTTCTTTAGAATGCCAAGATAAGTAAAAATTTGATAGGGAGATAGTATTTCTCCCTATCTATGAAAAAAGTATATTTGAAATACGAAGGGAGGGTCACTATGAAGACCTTAAAGTCGCTTTGGAAATTTATGAAAGGAAACAGAACTTTATATATAGGAGCTATTTTAAGCATAGGCTTTGCTACATTTTTTAAAACATTAGCTCCACTTATTATAAGAGTAACTATAGACTCTATTATAGGTAATAAACCTATAGAACTTCCAAATGTAGGTATGAAATTTATAAATCAGCTTGGAGGAAAATCTGTATTAGCTCAAAATCTTTGGATTTGTGCTTTATTATTAATAATTGTTACAAGCTTTAGAGGAATATTTCTATTTTTTAAAGGTAAATGGTCAGCTGTAGCTTCAGAAAATATAGCTAGAAATATGAGAGAAAGATTATATAATCATATTCAACATTTACCATATGATTATCATGTTAAATGTGAAACAGGAGATTTAATACAAAGATGTACTTCAGATGTTGATACTATAAGAAGATTTTTAGCATTACAATTTGTTGAAATAGGAAGAGCTGTTTTTATACTTTGCTTTACTATCGCAATAATGTTTTCAATGAGTGTTAAAATGAGCATTGTTGCTATGGCAGCTGTTCCAATAATATTCATATTTTCATTTGTATTTTTTACAAGTATTAAAAAATTATTTAAAGAAACAGATGAATCAGAAGCAAAGATGACTACTGTGCTTCAAGAAAATTTATCAGGAGTTAGGGTTGTAAGAGCTTTTGGAAGACAAAGATATGAAATAGATAAATTTGAAAAGAAAAATTCTAAATTTAGAAAATTAAGTTATAAGATGTATTCATTAAGAGGTATGTATTGGGCAGTTTCAGACTTTTTATGTATGCTTCAAACTGGAGCAGTTTTAATTGCAGGAGTCTATTTTACAATTAATGGAAGTATAACTCTAGGAACATTAGTAGTATTTATGACTTATGAGGGAATGCTTTTATGGCCAGTTAGACAATTAGGTAGAATATTATCTGATATGGGAAAAATGGTTGTAGCCTTAAATCGTATCCATCATGTAATGAATTTAGAAACTGAAAAGCCTAGTGAAAATGAAGTAAAACCTGAAATTGAAGGTAATATAAAATTTGAAAATGTATATTTTGAATACGATAAAGATAATCCAGTTATAGATGGAGTTTCCTTTGATGCAAAGAAAGGAGAAACTGTTGCTATCATGGGACATACTGGATCAGGAAAATCATCATTAGTTCATTTGCTTTGCAGACTATATGATTATCAAAAGGGTTCTATAAAAATAGATGGAGTAGAACTTAAAAATATTGATAAAAAATGGTTGAGAAAAAATGTTGGTATAGTATTACAGGAACCATTCTTATTTTCAAAAACTATAAAAGATAATATAGGTATAGCTAAGAAAGATGTATTAGATGGTGAAATATATGATGCTGCTTCAATTGCTGCAGTTCATGATGTAATATTAAGCTTTGATAAAGGTTATGACACATTAGTAGGTGAGAAAGGAGTAACCTTATCTGGAGGTCAAAGACAAAGAGTAGCTATAGCAAGAACTCTTATAAATAACAGTCCTATTTTGATTTTTGACGATTCATTAAGTGCTGTAGATACTGAAACTGATAAAGCTATAAGAAAGGCACTATCAAAGAGAAGTAAGGATGTTACAACATTTATTATTTCTCACCGTATTTCAACACTTAAAGAAGCAGATAAAATTATTGTATTGGATAAAGGTAAGGTTGTACAAAACGGAACTCATTCTGAGCTTGTAAAAGAAGAGGGATTATATAAACGTATTTGGGAAATTCAAAGTGTAATTGATGATGATTATAAGGAAGATAATAAAGTAAGTTAATAAAAGAAGTCGAGAGCGGGGTGAAAATATGAGTTCTTTTAAAGAACAGGATTTTAATAATAAAGATAAAAAAATTGACTTTAGTTTGTGGAAAAAATTATTACATTATGCTGCAGGTTTTAAAAAGCAGCTTATAGCTCTTGCTTTTGTAATGATAGGAGTTGCAGGTATAGATGTTATAATTCCATATCTTACAAAGTATGCTATAGATAATTATGTAGTAGTTGGAGATACAAATGGTCTTTGGAAATTTGGTTTAGTATACCTAATTTTTATAGCTATTCAGAGTATTAATGTAAAACTATTGGTATCATTGGCAGGTGGAATTGAAACAGGACTTGCGTATCATATTCGTAAGCTTGGATTTGAAAAATTGCAGCAGTTGTCATTCTCTTATTATGACACTACTCCAGTTGGTTGGATGATGTCTAGAATGACTTCAGATATTTATAGATTAAGTGAAATAGTGTCTTGGGGACTAATTGATTTGGTGTGGGCAAGCACAATGATGGTTGGATTTGTTTTCGTAATGCTTTATCATAACGTAAAATTAACTCTCATTACTTTGTGTGTTGTTCCAGTAGTATTTATAGCAGGAAGTTTTTTTCAGAAAAGAATATTAGGATCTTACAGAAAAGTTAGAAAAGTAAACTCACGTATTACTAATGATTTTAATGAATGTATAACTGGTGCGCAGACTACAAAAACTTTGGTAAGAGAAAAGGAAAATTTAAATGAATTTAAGCTTGATACAGAAAAAATGAGAAATTCATCAGTAAGAGCAGCTGTATTTTCAGCATTATTTTTACCTATAGTAATTACATTAGGAAGTATAGGTACAGGTCTTGCATTATGGTATGGTGGAAAAGGTGTTATGATGCAAACTTTAAGTTATGGTACATTGGTCTTATTTATAACTTATACTGTTGAGTTCTTTGAACCAGTCAGCCAATTAGCTGCAACTTTAGCAGAAATGCAGCATGCTCAAGCTTCAGCAGAAAGAATTTTATCAATGATAGAAACTGATGCCGATATATATGATACTGAAGATATTATTAAAAAATATGGAGATGTATTTAATCCTAAATATGAAAATTGGGAATCAATAAAAGGAGATATATCTTTTAAAAATGTATCTTTTGCATATAAGAACGGAAAACAGGTTTTGAAAAATTTTAATTTAGATGTTAAGAGTGGAGAAACTATAGCTTTAGTAGGAGAAACTGGATCAGGTAAAAGTACTATAGTAAATCTTGCCTGTAGATTTTACGAACCAACAGATGGAAAGATATTAATTGATGGAGTAGACTACAAGACTCGATCTATAGGATGGCTGGAAGCTAATTTAGGTTATGTTCTTCAAAGTCCACATTTATTTAGTGGAACTATAAAAGATAATATACGCTATGGAAGATTAGATGCAACAGATGAAGAAATAATCGAAGCAGCAAAGCTTGTAAATGCTCATGAATTTATAATGAGAATGGAAAAAACTTATGATACAGAAGTTGGTGAAGGTGGAGGAAAATTATCCACTGGAGAAAAGCAGTTAATATCTTTTGCAAGGGCAATAGTTGCAAATCCTGCTGTATTTGTATTAGATGAAGCTACTTCATCTATAGATACTGAAACTGAAAGAATTATTCAAAATGCCATAAATAAGGTGTTAGAAGGAAGAACTAGTTTTGTTATAGCTCATAGATTGTCTACTATTGTTTCAGCTGATAGGATATTGGTTATAAGAAATGGTAAAGTAATTGAACAGGGTAACCACGAACAACTTATCAAAAGAAAAGGATATTATTATAATCTTTACACAAATCAGTTTGCTGAAGAGCAGCAAAATGAACTTTTGAATGCATAGGGAAGGCAAAGAAAATTAATAACTCAACTTTCGTAGATGAAAAATAGTCGCTACGGGAAATGATATCTTGCTTAGAAACCTTTCACTTCACAAAGTAATTCTAAGGTCTAAAAATTGTGTTGATAATAAGTATCTAGAGCCTGTGAAGTAAATATCTATATAGTGTTAGGAATCGTGTCACTTCAGTAACAAGTTCTAAGTCTTACTCATATTCAAAAGAAGATATCTTACAAATATTCCAAAGGAATTAGTTATCAGAAAATAACTCTTTTGAAATTCGTAAGACTAAGAACTTGTAGACTTTGTTCCAATGATATCCTATACACTATATAGATATTTACCACAGGCAAAAGGTTTTATTTTATAATATAAAAATGTTGTCTAATATACTGTGAATTTTTAGACCAAGAATTACTAGTTGTTTGCTCAAATGTTTCTTACGCAGTATATCATTTCCCTTCGCTAAGCAGTATTTTTTTACTGCGGAAAAAGTTTTGTTTCAACAAGACTTAGAAAAAAGGGCTGTTGCACTAAGAGTAAATACTACAATATATTTCTTAATGCGACAGCCCCTTCTTTCATTATTAATTATTTTTTATAGGAAGGATGATTGCTGTGAAAATAATGTTGAAAACAAGAATGAAAGATCATGTTAAGATATTTTGGGAAAGGACTCAAGATGAAGAAATAAAAAAATTATTTCCCTTTAGTACTAAATCTTTAGAAGAAGCATTAATATTATTTGAAGAGTCGCTTACAGAAGATGCTTTGAGTTACGGTAAAGTAATCTATTTTGAAGGTAGGTATGTTGGAGATATTTGGTGTTATAGTATAGATGAGAGTAATGAAAAAATGTGCATGCTAAGTATTGTGATTTTTGAAAAGAAGTTGTGGGGTAAAGGCATAGGAACAGAGGCAGCAAAAGCTTTTGTAAAGGAAGTATTTAATAAGTTTGATATAGAAAAAATTGGAGCATTTACATATTCTAATAATTATGGATCAATAGGTCTATTAGAGAAGGTTGGGTTTGTAAAAGTTGATACATTTGTTGAAGATGGGATTGAATCAAAATATTTTGAAATACGTCATAGGATATAGGAGGGGAAAACTTGAGAATTGGTGAGTTTGCTAAAAAGCAGTATAAAACAGCCGAAAATTTAAACTCTAGATGTAATCTTCACAGCTATAATATTAATAAAGTAGATTGGGATAATTGGTGTTTTAGCAAAATGAGGTTTCCCAAGAAAGCAAAAATATTAGAAATAGGTTGTGGAACAGGAAGATTATGGTCTAAAAATAGACAATATCTAAATAAAGAATGGAGTATCACGTTAGCTGATTTTTCTAAAGGAATGTTGAAAAGTACAAAAGAAGAATTGGAAGAACTGAATTATAATTTTATGTATAAAGAATTTGATATACAAAGCATTCCATATGAAGATGAGAGTTTTGATGTAGTAATTGCAAGACACATGTTATACCTTGTTCCCAATATAGAAAAGGCTTTATTTGAAATAAAAAGAGTTCTTACTAGGGGAGGTTTATTTTACGCAACCACAAATACACCTGATGCTATGTACGAATTAAATGAACTTATGAAAAAATTTGATCCTAAAATTGGATTAAGTAACAATGGAATGGGAGAAAGATTTGATAGTGAAAGTGGACAACTACTATTGACAAAATATTTTGATAAAGTTAAAAAAGATATTTTGTCAGGGAAAATTGTAGTAGATAAAGCTGAACCTGTAGTTTCTTATAAAGCTTCTACAATAAAAGGAAGTACTGTACTTGTAGGAGAAAAAAGACAACAATTAACAAAATATATAGAAGATTATATTAGAGAAAATGGCAATATATCAATAACTACAGGAGCCTGTATTTTTGAAGCAAAAAAATAATCATTTATGAGAATATATAGATTTGCTAAAATATATTACAAATTAAATAACTCAACTTTCGTAGTTGAAAATACAGTCGCTGCGGGAAATGATAGTATTTTTGTCCTGCGAAAGTTGAGCAAATTAATAATTAATTTTAGAGAAAAGCACTATTTTTGGTCGGATGGGTGCTTTTTTTCTTTAATATCATTTTTCCCAGCGATTATTTTTATTTTTGAAAGTTGAATTAACAAAAAATAAGTTATAATATAAGTACATAATTTTTATATATACTATTCTCAAATTTTCACTATTAAGAAAGGAAAGGTCATATGAACTTAATAACTATTGAAAACTTAAGTAAAAGTTACGGAGAGAAAATATTATTAGATAATATATCATTAGGAATAAACGAAGGAGAGAAGATAGGGGTTATAGGTATCAATGGAACAGGAAAATCTACTCTTCTAAAGATAATTTCAGGCATTGAAAATTATGATAGTGGTAATATAACTAAAGCAAATAAGATAATAATAGAACATTTAAGGCAAAAAATAAATTTTGATGATAATGTAACAATTCTTCAGCAGATATTTAAAGGCAATTCTCCAATAATGAAGGTTTTGAGAGAATATGAAGATGTAATAAGTAAAATAGAGAAAAATCCAGAGGATATGTCCCTTCAAAATAAATTAATGGAATTAAGTAACAAGATGGATGCAGTAGATGCATGGCAGATTGAAAGTAACGCAAAAACTATACTTACTAAACTTGGTATAAATAACTTTAATGAAAAAGTAGGAAATCTTTCAGGCGGTCAGAGAAAGAGAATAGCTTTAGCAGAATCACTTATAAGACCTTGTGATCTTTTAATATTAGATGAGCCTACTAACCATTTGGATAATGAAACAATTAAGTGGCTTGAAGAGTACCTTAACAGTAGAAAAGGCGCATTGATAATGATTACACATGATAGATATTTTTTAGATAGAGTTACTAATAGAATAATAGAATTGTATAGAGGTAAATTATATAGTTACGAAGGAAATTATAGTGTTTATTTAACATCAAAAGTAGAGAGAAAAGAACTTGAAAAATCCTTAGAAGAAAAGAGACAAAATTTATTAAGAAGAGAACTTGCGTGGATTAAAAGAGGGGTTAAAGCTAGAGGTACAAAGCAAAAGGCAAGAGTTGATAGATTTCAAGATTTAGTAGAACAAGAAGGATATGTAGAAGATGAAAATGTAGAAATATCTGTAGCAAGTACAAGACTTGGCAAAAAGGTTATAGAAGTAGATAATATAAGCAAAAAATTTGAAGATAAAAAAATTATAGAAAATTTTAGTTTGATATTAAGTAAAGATGACAGAATAGGTATTATAGGAAAGAATGGCGCCGGAAAATCTACATTATTAAATATTTTATGTGGAAAGTTAAAAAGCGATAGAGGGGATATAGCTGTTGGAGAAACAGTAAAGATGGGTTATTTTTCTCAAGAATATAAGGAAATGGATCCTAATATGAGAGTTATTGATTATATAAAAGAAGGTGCAGAGTATATAGAAACAAAAGATGGGGTTTCTATAAGTGCTTCTCAAATGTTAGAAAAGTTTTTGTTCCCAGGTGAACTTCAATGGTCACCTATATCAAAATTATCAGGTGGAGAAAAGAGAAGATTATATTTATTAAGAGTACTTATGGATGCACCTAATGTATTATTTTTAGATGAGCCTACAAATGATTTGGATATTGAAACTTTAAATATATTAGAAAATTATATAGAAGCATTTAATGGTGCTGTAATTACAGTTTCTCATGATAGATATTTTTTAGATAAAATTTCAAATAAGATATTAGCTTTTCAGGGAAATGGACAAATTTTAGAGCATACTGGAAATTATTCTGAGTACATTGAGTTTATTCAAAAGACTAATAAACAGTTTAATAATGATAATAAAGCTAATATAAGTAAAACATCTAAAGATAAATCTGAAGAAAACGAAAATGAAAAAGTTGATAAGCAAAAAAATAAAAATAGAACATTGAAATTTTCTTATAAAGAAAAGTTAGAATATGAAAAAATAGATGGAGTAATAGAGGAAGTTGAAAATGAATTGGCAGAGGTAGAGAAGAAGTTGGGCACTGGAGGAAGTAATTATGGTTTGCTTGAGGAACTTTTAGAGAAAAAAGACGAGCTGGAAACCAAATTGGAAGAATTAATGGAAAGATGGACATACCTAAATGAATTAGCTGAGAAGATAAATAACTCAACTTTGGCAGATGAAAAATAGCCGCTACGGGAAATGATATATTGCTTAGAAACCTTTCACTTCAGTAACAAGTTCTAAACTTTACTCATATTGAAAAAAGATTTTTTAATTAATATTCCGTAGGAATCAGTAATTAAAAAATAACTTTTTTCAAATTCGTAAAGCTAAGAACTTGTAAACTTTGTTCAAATGTTTCTTACGCAATATATCATTTCCCTTCGCTATACAGTATTTTTGTGCTAGTCTATATAATAGTGTGCAAGTTACTACAGGCAATACCATTATATTATTGTATACAAAGGAGAAGATGTATGAGTATATTAACAGTTAAAAATGTAAGTCATGGATTTGGAGATAGGGCTATTTTTGAAGATGTTTCCTTCAGACTATTAAAAGGAGAACATGTAGGATTAATAGGTGCTAATGGAGAAGGAAAATCTACTTTTATGAATATAATAACAGGAAAATTAATGCCTGATGAAGGAAAGGTACAGTGGTCAAATAGAGTTAGAGTAGGATATATGGACCAGCATGCAGAACTTCAAAAGGGTAATACAATTAGAGATATATTAAGAGGTGCTTTTAAATACTTGTTTGATTTAGAAGAAGAAATGATGGGTATTACAGAAAAAATGAGTGATGCATCTCCTGAAGAGCTAGAAAAACTTTTAGAACAAATGGGAACTATACAGGATTTATTAGATAATAATGGTTTTTATGTTATTGATGCAAAGATAGAAGAAGTAGCAGGGGGACTTGGACTTAGAGATATAGGTTTAGATAAAGATGTATCAGAATTAAGTGGAGGTCAAAGAACAAAGGTACTTTTAGCAAAATTACTTTTAGAAAATCCAGATATATTATTATTAGATGAGCCTACTAACTATTTGGATGAACAACATATAGAATGGCTTAAGAGATATCTTCAAAATTACGAAAATGCTTTCATACTTATATCACATGATATACCATTTTTAAATAGTGTAATTAATTTAATCTATCATGTGGATAATAGAAAGCTGGATAGATATGTAGGTGATTATGATAATTTCTTAAGAATAAAGGAACAAAAACAGAAACAATTAGAGTCAGCTTATGAAAGACAGCAGCAAGAAATTAAAAAATTAGAAGATTTTGTGGCTAGAAATAAAGCTAGAATTTCCACTACTGGTAGAGCAAAATCTAGACAAAAAAAATTGGATAAAATGGAGAGAATAGAACTTCCAAAGGAAAAAGTAAAGCCTGAATTTAACTTTAAAAAAGCAAGAACTTCAGGAAAATTAATATTTGAAACTAAGGATTTAGTTATAGGATATAATGAGCCGCTGTCAAAACCATTAAACTTATTAATGGAGAGAGGACAAAAAATAGCTTTAGTTGGAGCTAATGGTATAGGTAAAACCACTTTATTAAGAAGTTTAATAGGGGAAATAAAACCATTAGAAGGTGAAATTGAACTAGGAGATTATCAGTATATAGGTTATTTTGAACAAGAAGAAAAAGAGGCAAATTATAATACATGTATACAGGAAGTATGGCAGGACTTCCCTGGATTTACTCAATATGAGGTGAGAGCAGCACTTGCTAAATGTGGACTTACTACAAAGCATATAGAAAGTCAAGTTGTAGTGTTAAGTGGTGGAGAAAAAGCAAAGGTTAGGTTATGTAAAATAATTAATAAAGAGACTAATATACTAATATTGGACGAGCCTACTAACCACTTAGATGTAGAGGCAAAAGATGAATTAAAGAGAGCACTAAAAGACTACAAAGGCAGCATTCTTATGGTTTGCCATGAACCTGAGTTTTATAGAGATATAGTTACAGATGTATGGAATTGTGAAGAGTGGACAACAAAGATAGTGTAAGACTAAAAGCAGTAATACTATTCAAAAAGTAGTATTGCTGCTTTAATTTTTGCTCTACAAAGGAAACTACATGTTTACAAAAAAAGAAATAATTTATTTAACATCATTTACAAATGAAGTAAATATTGCAAATTTATTGGAAGTAGTGTAGGATAATATGGAAGATATTCATAAAACTGTAATAGAAGTTTCAAAAATGCACAAATAGTGTGGAGGGTACTGTATGCTTAAAAATTGTACAGGTTTTCATAAAAATAATATAAATAAAGAATTTAAGGTAAAAAAAATGGAAGAAAAAGAAGCAAAGGAGGTAGTAGAGTGTGCCTATAGGGCTTATGGAAAATCATATATTCATAGGTATATATATTCTCAAGAAGAACTTATTAAATTAAATAAGTTGGGAGAGATAATATCTTATGTAGCCATTGGTAAAGATGGACAAGTAGTTGGACATATTGCATTAGAGAAAGAAAATAATTTACCTATATATGAATTGTCTTGTGCATTCATACATCCTTTTTACAGGGGGAGAGGTTATCTCAAAGATTTAACAAAAGAGGTAATAAAAATATGTCAGCATGAGAAGATTAAATCGGTATTTGTAAGGTCTGTTACAAGTCATAATTATTCTCAAAAATCAGCTAGCAAAAATGGATTTAAAGAATGTGCATTACTTTTGTCTAGAATTAAATCATTAAATTTCAAAGGTATATGTAATGAAATAGATAAAAGAGAAAATTTATTATTAGGTTATAGATATTTAAAAAAACCTTTCAAAAGAAAAAGTTTCTATAAAATTATAAAACACATGGATATTATTAAAGAAATTTATAACAATATGGGAATTGAATTTAAATTTAAAGATATAGGTAAAGTAAATATGAGGGATTTACCGGCAGGTAAGATTAGGGTGATTTCTAAAGAAAAGATGGAAGCTGTGATGTTTGTGGATGAATTTGGCAGAGAAGTACTAAGTGAAATTTCAAAAACAATAAATAAATTAAAGGCTCAGGGAAAAAAGATTATGGTTTTAAGAATTAAGTTAAACGATAAATTTACGCCTTATGTTTGTGAATATATGGAGAATAAGGGGTTTATTTTTGCAGGAATTATGCCCTCATATAATAAAGATGATGAGTTAATACTTCAATATATTCAAGATAAAGTTGATTTTGAAAATATAAGCATGAGCTCTAAAATGGGACAAAGGTTATTAAATTATGTTAGAAATTGTTATATTGATAATTTAGAGAATGGGAGAATGAGTGTATGAAATTTTCGTATATTGATGAGTTATGTGCAAAAAAAGGAGCATTTAATTTTTCTAAAGAAACAGATCAATTATTTTTAAATAGTATGATTGAAAATTATAAATTTCAATTGAAAAATCAGCCATATATAAAATATCTAGCAGAAAAAAATAAATTCAATATAAATCATGTAAAAAATGTAGAAGAAATATATAAAATACCTTTTCTTTTTGTGGGAACTATGAAACTTAATAGTTTTTGTAATTTTAGAGAAGAAGATTTAGATATGATATTGACAAGCTCAGGAACCAATGGACAGAAGACTCAAGCTTTTTTGATAAAGGATCTCTTAGAAGACTTGAAGAATTGTCACTTAATGCTTTCGATGCTGTAGGGTTTAGAAGTAAAACTCCAGTGCACTATTTCTTGTTTTCTTATGACATTAAGAATGCAAAAAACATAGGTACAAGTTGGAGTGATGATCAAATATTACAGTTAGCACCTGCAATATCTACAAACTGGATGATTGAATGGGATGAAACTAAGGGAAAATTTTTCTTTGATAGTGAAAAATGGGCTAAGAAATTTGTTCAGCTAAGTAAAGAAGCACCAGTACGTTTACTAGGTTTTCCAGCATTTATGTATAAAATGGTAGAAGATATAAGAAGGATGTATGGGAGAATTAAAGTGAAAAAAGAATCATTTGTTATAGCAGGAGGAGGATGGAAGAATCATCTTGGTAAAAGCATGGAATTAAAAGATTTCCTAGATTACATGCAAGAAAATATAGGGTTAGATCCTAATAATATAAGAGACACATATGGTATGGCAGAACATGGAGTGCCATATTGTTCATGCCCTGAAGGGCATTTGCATGTGCCAATATATAGTAAAGTTTTGGTAAGAGATCCTATAACCTTAGAAAAAAAGGATTATGGAGAAGAAGGGGTGCTTCAGCTTTTAACGCCGTATAATATTGCGGAACCAAATTTATCTTTGTTATCTACAGATATTGCGGTATTGGGTAAGGAGTGTAAATGCGGTATAAAAGGAGATTATATAAAAAAAGTAAGACGTGGAGGAATCAAAAAACATAAAGGATGTGCTATTAAAGCTCAAGATATTTTGAGTAAGAGCAAATAGGGAGTGGTTAACGATATGAAATTAAGTCAATTTAAACATATATTATTTGGGGAAAAATTAAATTTGAAGGATGAATTATCTGAAGAATTAGCTAATAGATATTTTGCTGAAGATATACTTAATAGAAAGTCTCAGCAATTCAGAGAAATACCTATAGATAAGATACTACAAGTGTTACAGGATACTGCAAATAAACTTACTGATAAAAAAGGTTTTTATTATAAGGAATTGATTAATAAAATGCCAGGTATAACTAATTATTCTGTTGATATGGTCAAAAAAGCAGTGGAATTAATACCAGAGATGTTGAGTATAAACGCTTTGAAAAAAAGGCTTCAATGTATTGGTAATTACCATAGTTTAGATTATTTTATAAATGACACATGCTCTAAGGCTAATAGAGTAGTTCCTATAGGATCTGTACTTCATGTAGCTGCAGGCAATATTTTTTTGGGCTCTATAGATTCTCTAGTAATTGGAATAATTACTAAAAATGTGAATATATTAAAAGTTTCTAGTGAAGATTTTTTATTTCCTGTATTATTTTATGAAGCACTAATGGAAGTAGATAAGGATAAAGTAATAGTACCATATATTGCTATGACTTATTGGAGAAGTAATAATAAAAATGTAGAAACAATAGTTAAGAATAATTTTGATGCTATATTACTTTTCGGAGGAGAAAAGGCTGTTTTAAATTATAAAAATGGACTTTCTGCTAAAACAGATATTTACTCCTTTGGTCCTAAGATAAGCTTTGGACTTGTATGTAATAATTTGGAGGATAATGAACTAATAAATGCAGCAAAGGGATTTGCAAAGGATATAGTATGCTGGGAACAAAGAGCTTGTACAAGCTGTCAAAATATATTTATAGAAAGTTCTAATAAAGATGAAAAATTTATTGAGTATTTGACAGAGAGTTTGGAAAACTTAGCTAGGGAGTTTCCACAAAATAAGTTGACATTGGATTCTGCTCTAGAAATAAGAAAAGAGAGAGAAATAGCAAAATGGAATGAATTTAATAATAATTGTAGAGTTATAGAAGGTAAGAATGCTGCCCATACTATAATAGTTCAAAAAAGCAATGATTTTATAAATTCACCCTTAAATAGAACTGTATATGTGAATATAGTTGAGAATTATCAGGATATATTTAAAGGAAATTTAAAAGAGTTAAAATATTATATGTCTACTTTAGGGGTAGTATCTAAGGAAAAACTACAGGATATTATAGAGAATTTTATGAAATATGGGGTAATGAGATTTTGTAAACCTGGATCTATGAATGAATCTAATGATGAATCTCAGGCACATGATGGAAAACATTTGGCTAGTTTACTTGTAAAATATATAAACAAAGAAGACTTAGAGGATAATAATTTTGGATTGGAATTTATAGAGAAAAAGAAAAAGGAAGAAATTTTGCTTTCTAAGTTAAATGTTTTATTAAAAGAGGCTATGAAGGCACCTTTTTATAAGGAGTTTTATAAGAATATTAAACTTCCTTTAAAAAGTTTGGATGAGTTTAAAAAAGTTCCCATTTTAGAAAAAAAGTATATGTTTAATAATAGTATAGACAAAAGCAACCATATGTTAACAAGAGAAATGAAGCAGTGCTATGTATTTTCAGCTGGTGGAACTACGGGTAAAATGAAGTATGTAGCATATTCTAATAAGGAGTTTGAGGACTCTGAAAAAGCTTTTGGAAAAGGTTTTAAAGCTGTTGGTATTAATGAAAAGGATTTTGTTGCTAATTATATGAAAGCAGGTGCACTTTGGACAGCATTTTCAGCAGTTAACAAGGGGATAGAAGAAGTAGGATGCAAAATATTATCTCTTACAGCTAATCAATCAGAAAAGGAAACTATAGAATATTTAAAAATATTTAAACCAAATGTAATCATAGGACTTCCAGGAAATATTATATTGTTAACAAGAGAAATAGAGAAATTAAATGAAAGTATAAAAATAGAAAAAGTTTATTATGCAGGGGAGCACATCTCTGAAAAATCCCAAGAATATGTGAAGAAGATTTTAGGAGCAGAGGTTATAGCTTCTTTTGGTTATGCTGCAGTAGAAATAGGGCCTATTGGTTTTCAATGTGAATCTTGTAAAGGAACCGAACACCATGTGATGGATGAATGGTGTTATTTAGAAAGTGATGAAAATGGTGAGGCAATAGTAACGGCATTAAATAAAACTCTTCATCCAATAATAAGATATAGAATAGGTGATAAGATACAATGGGTTAATAGTCCATGTGCTTGTGGTAGAACATCTAAAAAATTTAAGCTATTATCAAGAACAGATGATGTTGTAAGGTTTAATGTATCAGATATATATTTAAATGATGTATATGATACTTTAAAAGATGTAAAAGAAGTATCTTCATTTTTTCAAATAGTTGTTGAAAATGTAGATAACATGAGAGATGTTACATTTAAGATAGAAACTAAAAATGAAAACATACCTACTAAGAATGAACAATTAACTAAAAAAATTCAATACTTATTAAAAACTAATATAAAAAGTATAGGAAAAGATTACAGAGAAAATTTAATTAATAATATTAATGTTCAGCTGTTGGCACCTTGTACAATAGAACGAGTTGGACGTACTGGTAAAATAAGAAGAATTATAGATAAGAGAATTTAAATTCATTAAGGATAGAAATTGATAAGAAAAATGAGACTAGATATGATAATCATTTAGTCTCATTTTTTATGGAAATCTAATAACGATAACCGGTAACTACGTATGCTTTACTATCACCGTGAACACAAACAATTAAATATTGGTTTATTATATTAAGGCCATCATTGGAAGTATATGAAGTCAACAAATTATGATGTCTTTTTAATATCAAGTTATTATAACTTTTAACTTGCATCTGTACGTTTAAATTTATGCCAGCTATTGGGTCTATTACAGTACCAAAATTCAATGGATCACTAGCAGTAACATTACAAGAAAAGTAGCAACCAGGATTAGCGAAAATTGTTTGTGGAGCAACAGTTACTCCAGCTAAATAGTGACCAGAAGAATTAAATTTTCCATGACAATTATAATATATATAAAATGATATTCCAGCTATAGTATCGTTATTTTCATTTATAAAATTAAAATGGAAAGGACCAAACTTATATGATGTAAAACCCTCCATATCTGACCACTTTGCATTTGTAGGTAGAACAGATACAGAAATTGAATTAAAATCTATATTTGAATTTTCATTTTTAATATCATAATTACATTTTTTTATTTCTGATTCAAAAAAATCACAAGTGTTACATTTTTGAATTTTATCTATAGTCAATTTAAATCCACTCTCCCCATTAATTAAATTTTTAAAATATATATAATAGAGTATTTAAATCTAATAGTATTGTCATTAAAATAATGCATTATGTAATATATATTATGATAAAAATGATTTGCTTGTTATTATTGGGTAAATTAGATATTTTCAGCTAGAATGGTTTTATGCAGTATATAAATTTACTCAACTTTCGCAGGTGAAAAACAGTCGCTACGGGAAAGGATATCTTGCTAAGAACTTGTAAACTTTGTTCAAATGTTTCTTACGCAATATATCATTTCCCTTCGCTAGACAGTATTTTTTTACTGCCAAAGTTGAATAAATTTATTATCATAATTAAAAATATTGACAATATCGAGTATCGATAATAAAATGAATATATAAATATCGATACTCGATATTACAGAGGTGATAACAAATGGCAAGGCAGCAATTTCAAAATTTAACAGAGCCAATGTATTACATACTAATTTCTTTATTACAAGAAAGATGTGGTGTAGATATTATGAAGTCTGTAATTGATATTTCTAAAGGTCGTGTAAGAGTTGGACCGGGAACTCTATATACGCTTCTTGGTAAATTTGAAAAGGAAAAGATGATAATAGAAACAAAAATACAAGGGAGAAAAAGAAGTTATATAATCACTGATAAGGGAAAAGAAATATTATTAGATGAGTATAGAAGGTTAATTACTATGGTAAATGATGGCGAAGTATACATGGAGGGAGAAATATGATAAACAGAGATTCAAAAATCACCTTTTTTCAGTATTTACCTTATGAATGTACTGCTGTAGAAGAATACCTTGAACAAATGGCAGAAAAGGGATGGTTGTTGCAATGGGCCAAAGGATTTTTCTTTAAATTTAAAAAAATAGAACCTAAAAAAATAAAATATTCAGTAGATGTACTTAATAAAATTTCTATATTTGATCATAAAGATAGTTGTGAGGCTTTAGAGTACAGAGAATATTGTAAGGCTGCAGGTTGGAATTATGTATGTCAGGTAGATAAAATCCAAATTTTTTATACTGAGAACAATAAAGAAACTATCTCTATTCATACTGATGAAGTGGAAAAACTTAAATCTGTTTTTAAAGCTTCATTATATAGTATAGGGGCTCAATTTGTGATAATTTTGGCATTTGTATTTAATATGCATACACTATTATTTATAGGAAGGTTAGATTATACATTATCATCTAATTTATGTATTGGATCAATAGTGTTGATGTTCTCTTATATAATTATGAACAGCATACAGATTATTAGCTTTTTTATTTGGTTTATAAAAGCTAAATGGAAGTTAAAAGAAAATAAGTTTATGCCATATAATACTTATAAACAACTAAAGATAAAAAATATATTATCAAAAGTTTACATATTAATAATGTTTCTTGGATTATTAAAAGTTGTAGCATTTACGGAAAATGTTGATGCGGTATTTAAAGTTTTTTTATTGAGCATGATATGTATACCTATAATAATATCTATTTGTGTTAAAAGTTTTATTAATAAAAAAAGATATTCAAAAGACACTAATGTGGCAATAACTATTAGCAGTACATTACTTTCAGTATTTTTAATATTAGCTATTACAGGTGGAGTAGTTGTTAGTGATATTTTTCAAAATAGTAAAAATAGGACTCCGATTGATAAAACTAATTTGACATTGATAGATCTTGGTTATAAAAAAAGTGATAATGTAGATCCTTATGTTAAATTTGATAAAAGTATATTAGCTCAAAGACTAGATTGTATTTATGGTAATGGAAATACAAGTTTAAGTTATACTGTTCTTCAAAGTCAATATCCTTTGATAATTAAATTACATAAAAATAGATTAATGAGTATATATAATGAAAGGGATAATGATTTGAGAATAGAGAGTACTAATTTACCTAAAAAGATTCAAGTTTATTCAGATAGTAAAAAAAGATCTTTTGTATTGATATCAAAAAATAAAGTAATTGATGTTAGAAAAGATTTTAAGAATGTAAATGAAGAAGAATTTTTAAATACTATATATAAAAAGTTTTTTATGTAATATGTGCATTGTTCTTAAAATTATTATTTTGGCATATTTTACCCCAAAGAATTTTGATTATTTTCTGTTATAATGTACTTAAGTTAGAAATTTTTATTGTATAGAAAATTTTTAAAAGTCATAAATAATTTTAATTAGTATTGAAATGAAGTATAAACTTAATTTGAATGTTAAATTAAAATTGATATAGGTCTTCTATACAAAAGATAAAGAATCAAAGGAGGAGGTGAATTATTGCCAAACATATAGTAAGATTTTTGGCAATGGAAAATAATGAACAGAAGAATAAAAATAATAAGTAGTATTGTTTTAGTATTTGCATTTTTAGTGTTTGCAAATCATAAGGTTTATTCAGAAGTTAGCATTAACAGATTATATGGAGCTGATAGATATGGCACGTCTACAGCAATAGCAAAACAAGGGTGGACAACCTCTAATTATGCTGTACTAGCATCAGGAGCAAACTATCCAGATGCACTTGCAGCAGCACCATTAGCAAAAAAATACAATGCTCCTATTTTATTAACAGATAGTAAAAGTTTAAAATTAGAAACTAAAAATACTTTAATAGATTTAGGAGTAAAAAATGTATTTATTGTTGGGGGAACTGGTGTAGTATCCTCAAATATTGAAAATCAATTAAAAAGTATGGGAATAAATGTAGAAAGATTAGCAGGAAAAAATAGATATGAAACATGTGTAAAAGTAGCACAAAAATTAGGAAGTGTTCAAAAAGTAGTTTTGGTATCAGGTAATAATTTTCCAGATGCATTAGCAGTTGCACCGATAGCTGCTATAAAAGGTATGCCTATTTTACTTGTTGATAAAAATAGCGTATACAGTAATGTAAAAGCATATATTGATTCTCAAAATCCTTCTCAAGTATATGTTGTAGGGGGAACAGGGGTAATAACAGATGATACATTAAAAAATATCTCAAATAAAAGAAGATTATCTGGAAAAGATAGATATGAAACTAATGTAGCTGTACTTAATGAATTCATTAGTGATATTAGTCTAAACAAAGTTTATGTTGCATCAGGAGCCAATTTCCCAGATGCTTTATCTGGAGCAGCATTAGCAGCAAAAAATTCTTCACCAATTGTACTTACAAGTAAAGCATACAATCCTACAATTGCTGATTTTACTGTGTCACACCGTTCTAGTGTTACTAATGTATTTTCTATTGGAGGAACAACCATCGTACCTCAAGATATAGTAAGTGAATATTTTAATGGTAACCTTGAAGTAATAGGAGTGGAATAGGACCTGTTAAGAAAAGCTTTCTGCTGTGGCAGAAAGCTTTTAGCTTGCTTTGTGAATTTCAGAGTTTATGTCTAGTTCTTTTAAATCATATAAAATATTTAACAATTCTTCAGTATGATAATTATAAACAATATTCAAATCATTACTTGTATAAGTAGAACTTTTCATTTGAGGATTATACAATTCTTTAAATTTATAAAAATTCTTTCCATTTAAAGTACATTCATTATTAATTTGATTAATTAATACAAGATGTTCATAAGCTTTAATAGAAATACATAATATTTCTTTTATTTTTTCAACTTTAACATTTTTATTTTTTTTACTTTTTATCTCTGATAAATAAGAATTTAATGATGTCTCTAAATTTTGAATTTGTTTCTTTATTTTTGATAAATTTGCTTCATTGTCATGTCTTATAAGATTTCCAAAAGAAATAAAAACATTATCTACTAATTCATTACAAGACTTACGTAGTTTATTTATATAATTAGGTGGAGTAACAAAATAGTTTACTAAAACAGCCACAAATATTCCAAGGAAAGTTTCCAAAAGTCTATCCCTACTATATATGTGAGGAGGTACACCTTTTAAATTTGTACTTATTGCAATGAATACTATACATGCTATAGTTGCAGATTTCTTTTTATTTAAAACATTGCATGTAAATATTACAATTATTATACCAAGGCCACATAGAAATGGATTGTCAGGTTGAATAAGTGCAAATAAAAGGCCTATAAAAGCTCCAACCGAAGTCCCAATCATTCTATTTTTACCTGCAGTAAAAGAACCTGATACAGAACTTTGCATAGAAATTACAGAAGCAATACAGGCATAAAATGGGTAAGGATTATTTACTAATTTCAATATAACTATACATATAAAAACGGATACAGCTGTTTTTATGTTTCGCATTCCAATTTTAGGCATATAACAGTCATGTCCTTTCTTTTTATCATTATGTGAGTTTATACTTTATCTTAGTATTTTACTCTAACTGATAATTTAATGCAACAGCATTATATTTACGTAAAATTAAATTAGAACTTAATGATATTGATTAAATATAAAGAATTATATGATATATTAAATATTCTGCTTTTTAGTTCATGTTTTAATGTTATATATGTATAGGATAAAAAATATTTCCTGGGAAAGACTAATTAGTACGAATTTATTATCTTAAGGAAAGGAGATATTTCAATGGATGTAAAACGTCAAGGTGCAAAAGAACGTGCTAGACAAATGCTTATAGATGGAGTAGGTCATGAAGAAATTATGAGGGAAACAAATTTGAGGCTGAAAGATATAAAAAGGATTGAAAAAGATATAAGTGAACACTTTTAAAAAAGTGATTTTTTGGCACAAGTGTATGCAGTCAGTAAATAAAAATCAGTATAAGAATAGTAATTCTTTAAAAATAATGAATAATTAAAAATGTATTTAGTAAAGTATAAAGTACAAAGTTATTTCTTATCTATTCTTTGTACTTTATATTTCGTATTTACAATAGGCAAAAGGTTTTATTTTACAATATAAAAATGTTGTCTAAGATACTATAAATTTTTACACCCAAAATTAATAACGTAAATGATTACTTCCTTATAGTTCCATCTTACTTGTAGAATTTATAATTATCCAACCTATATGATTTTGTTTTTATCAATACCTTATAAGTATTTCAAATAAATAAGCTAGTATCTATAAATATTTTATATTGGATTTACCACATAATATGGGATAAAATATTGTAATGGATTTCATGAGGTTTGACTATAGAGGAGGAATTTAAATGGAGAAAGAAGTCTTATTTGAAAATATATCTAAATCAGTAATAGAAATGGAAGAGGATGAAGTAGCAGAGTTATGTAAAAAGTCTCTTGAGATGAATATATCTGCTTATGAAACAATAAAAAACGGATTAATAGCTGGTATGGATAAAGTAGGAAGACTTTATGAAGAAGAAGAATATTTTTTACCAGAAGTACTTATATGTTCTGATGCTATGAATGAAGGACTTAATATATTAAAACCACATTTGGATAGACAAATAATGGACAACCCTGTAAAAGTAGTTATAGGAGTTGTTGAAGGGGATACTCATGACATAGGAAAAAATTTAGTTAAGGTTATGATGGAGTCTTCTGGTTTTACAGTTTACGATTTAGGAAGAGATGTACCTCTTGAAAAATTTGTTGCGAAAGCTGAAGAAGAAAATACAGATATTATATGTATGTCTACTTTAATGACTACAACAATGCCTGGCATGAAAAAGGTTGTTGATGAACTCAAACAAAAAAATATAAGAGATAAATATAAAGTTATGATTGGAGGAGGACCTGTATCTCAGAAGTTTGCAGATGAAATTGGAGCGGATTTTTATACAGTAGATGCTACTGAAGCGGTAAAAAAAGTCAAAGAACTTATGAATTAAAAAAATGAAATGTGCAAAACTTTTACATTTAAATAAAGACTAATTGTGAATTGTTTACAAAGAGCATAGGGGGAAATATTTATGTACATAAAGCCAGATCAAATGACACCAAAAGAAAGAATGGAAGCTTTTTCAAAGGGAGAAGAAATTGATAGAATTTTATGTATGCCTCAAATGGGAGTAACTATGGCACCACTTATGGGAATAACTACTCATGAATATTATCATTCAGCAGAAAGAATGGCAGAATTAGAGATGTTTTTATTTAATAAGATAAGACCTGATAGTGTAGGGGTAGGGACTACTCTAAGAGGGGTTGCAGAGGCTTTAGGAAGTAAGGTGGGTTATCCTGAAAATGGTATATCTTATTTAGAAGAACCTGTTTTAAAAGATATAAGAGAAGCTGATAATTTAGAACCAGCAGATCCATATAAAGATGGAAAATTACCTTTATGTATAAAGGCTTTAAAAATTGTAAAAAAAGAATTAGGAGATTTAGTTGATGTTGGAAGTGATATTGCAGGACCTTTTAGTGCAGCAGCTGCAGTAGTAGGAACAGATAAATTATTAAGGGCATTAATAAAGTATCCTAAAAAACTTCATACTCTTTTAGAAATTGTAACAGAAAGTAATCTTAGAATAATAGAAGCTTTTGCAGATATAGGAGTAGGTTTATGTATGTCTGACCCAGTAGCTTCTTCAAGTTTGATAAGTGTTAAACAGTTTAGAGAGTTTGCTATGCCTTATGAGAAAAAGTGTATAGGTAAAATGAGAGAACTTACAGGAAAGGGTTCTAGTATACATATGTGCGGTAAAAGTAAAGAGATATGGGAATCTTTATTAGAAACGGGAATTACTACTTTAAGTATAGATAATGCAGAAGATATGGAAGAAGCTAAGAATTTAATAGGGGATAGAGTTTGTATAGTAGGTAATGTAAAACCTGTAGATACTATGAAAAATGGGACTGTAGAGGATGTTATGAATGAAGCAAGAGAATGTATTAATAAAGCTCATGATAGCAAAAAAGGTTTTATTTTAAGTACTGGATGTCAAATACCAATGGGAGCACCTATAGAAAATATTCAAGCGTTAATGAACGCTGCAAAAATTTATGGAAGCTACCCTATAAAAAGATAGTTGAAAGATATTTACTCAACTTTCGCAGGTAAAAAATAGCCGCTGCGGGAAATGATATCTTGCTCAGAAACCATTCACTTCAGTAACAAGTTCTAAGCTTTACTCATATTGAAAAAAGATTTTTTAATTAATATTCCGTAGGAATCAGTAATTTAAAAATTACTTTTTTCAAATTCGTAAAGCTAAGAACTTGTAAACTTTGTTCAAATGTTTCTTACGCAATATATCATTTCCCTTCGCTAAGAAGTATTTTTTTACTGTGGAAGTTGAGATATTTGGTAACTTGATTTTCAATAAAAAGAAGGTGGTGAATGTTGTGAATCAAAAAGATAGATTGTTAAAAGCTTTAAATGGACAAAAAGTTGATAGACCACCAGTTATTTGTCCTGGAGGTATGATGAATGCAGCTGTTACAGAGGTTGTAGAAAATATAAGTAAAAATCACAATGTAGATGTAGATTCTATGGTAGAAGCTGCAAAAAAAGTATATGAGATAACCGGCTTTGAGAATTATGGAGTTCCATTTTGTATGACTGTAGAAGCAGAGCCATTGGGTGTTGAATTGGATTTTGGAAGTAAAATTGTAGAACCTAGAGTAACAGAATATAATAAAAATCAATTAGAATACATAATGAAAAATTATAAAGTTAATCCTTTAAAGGACAAAAGAATGCCAGCGGTTATAGAAGCTGTAAAAAGACTTAAAAATGATGATATACCTGTAACAGGAAGTATAACAGGTGCCATAAGTACTGCAACTTCTGTAGTAGATCCTTTAGGATTAATAAAAATGTTTAGAAAAAGTCCAAAGGAAGCTTATGAATTTATAGATTATGTTAATGATTATACTATAGAATATGCTGTAGAGCTTGTAAAAGCAGGAGCAGATGTTATTGCTGTAGCTGATCCAACTGCTACTGGAGAAATATTAGGAAAAAGAAATTTTGATAAATTTGCATCTCCAATGTATAAAAAACTTATTAAAGAAATGCATAAATTCAATGTACCTGTAATTATTCATATTTGCGGTAATACAAAAAATATAATTGAAAGTTTGAATGAAATAGGTGCAGATGCGGTAAGTTTTGATTCCATTGTAAATATGAGATTAGCAAAGTCAAAATTAAAAACAAGACTTATGGGAAATATTAATACTCAACTTCTTCATACAGGAACAAAGAAAAAAATAATTTCAATAACAAAAAATTGTATTGATTCAGGAGTAGATATAGTTTCACCTGCTTGTGGCTTAAGTATGGCAACACCAATTGAAAATTTAAAAGCTATGACAGACTTTGTTAAAGGAAAGGAAAGTTTATAAATGGCTAAAGTAATTTTTAAAAATGAAAGTATAACAATTGATGCAGATATAAATACTACTTTACTTAATTGTATTAAAAGGGCAAAGCTGCAAATAGAAACTCCATGCAGCGGCATGGGTATATGTGGCAAGTGTAAAGTTATAGCTGTAGGAGATTTATATCCACCAACGGATGAAGAAAAGAAATTTATAGATGAAAGTAAAAATGAAAGATTAGCATGTCTTGCAAAAATTAAAGGAAATGTAGAAGTAGAACTTATTAAATCTCAAAAAAACTAAAAACTATAAATAGAGGATATTGTATAGATGTAGATATAGATAGTCCAGTAAGAGTGGTTAAATTGCCCAAAATAGAAAAAAAGAAAGCTTCTCCATATGTAGAAAATTTAAATTATATTATTTCTTCTATAAATCTATATGAGAAAATAGGAAAAATAGAGGAAGAGGAATATTATGATAATCTTTATGGAGTTGTTAATGAAAATAATTTATTAGATGCAGGGAATAAAATTGATAATATATTAGGAATTGCAATAGATATAGGAACAACGGGGATTTCATATTATTTAGTAGATTTGCAAGACGGAACGGTAATAAATAGGGTTTCTTCATTAAATCCTCAAACTGAATTTGGTGGAGATGTTTTAACAAGAATAACTTATTGTATGAATAATGAAAATGGATGTAAAGAATTAAAAGATACTATAATTAAGGAAATAAATAAAAGTATAAATAAAATCATAGGAAATAAATATACTTTGAATGATATATATAATGTTGTTATTGCAGGAAATACAACTATGATGCATTTAGTTTTAGGAGTTTCACCGATATCTTTATCCAAAGCTCCATATAGACCAGTTTTCTTGAATTATTTTAATTCAAATGCTTATAAATTAGGTATAAATATAAATAAAAATGGAATTGTTACAATTTTACCTTGTGCTTCTGCATATGTAGGTGCAGATATTTTGGCAGGGGTTGTAGCATCAGATTTTCAAAACAAGGAACATTCTTCAATATTTGTGGATATAGGAACAAATGGGGAAATTGTAGCTATTTCCAAAGGTAAAATGGCAGCGACATCTACTGCGGCAGGTCCAGCGTTAGAAGGTATGAACATTTCTTGTGGATGTAGAGCAGAAGAAGGAGCTATAGATTCTTTTAGTATAAGTGAAGACTTTAATATTTCTTATACAACTATAGGAAATTGTGAAGCTAAAGGAATATGTGGTAGTGGACTTATTGATATAGCTGCAGCTTTGGTTAATAGAAAGATAATACTTAAAAGTGGAAAGCTCAATAAGAATTTAGACGAACGAGTAAAAGATAGATTAGTAGATAAGAAATTTTATTTAACAGATAAAATTTATATTTCTCAAAAGGATATAAGGCAAATACAGCTTGCAAAGGGTGCTATTGCATCTGGAATAACAATGCTTTTAAAGGAAATAGGGATTTCTATTGATGAAGTGGAAGAGGCTGTAATTGCAGGTGCTTTTGGATATCATATTAATGGAGAAAGTATAAAAACTATTGGAATTATACCAAAAGGTTTTAAGGGTAAAGTAACTTTTGTAGGAAATTCTTCTGTAGAAGGTGCAAGATTAGCTCTTATAAATAAGGGATGTTTAAGTGAAATGCAGAGATTAAAAGGTGATATAAAAATTTTAGAATTATCTACTGATGATGACTTTCAAAAGCATTTCATAAAAGAATTAAATTTTTAATTCAGCTTTTGCATATGAAAAATAGCCGCTGCGGGAAATGATATCTTACTCAGAAACCTTTCCCTTCGCTAGGCAGTATTTTTGTACTGCGAAAGTTGAGATTTTTGATTATTTTCAAATAAATAGAGGTGATTGCTTGAAAAATAAAGTGGAATTTAAATGTGTTAGTGATGAGTTTGAAAAAATACCATATGAGGTAGTAGAAAGTACAGGACTTAAATTTCCAGAGGCGCATACTAAAACTCAGTATATAACAACTTTATCAAGGGCATTAAAGGAATATAAGAAAGATGCAATTTGTAGAGTTCCGTTTTGTAATACAGTAGAAGCGGAGGCTTTTGGAGGAAATATAAAACTCGGAGATTATAAAGTTGGACCAAGAGTTTCACAATATTTAATTAAAAGTATCGATGATTTTAAGAACATTAAAGAAATTGATTTTACCAAAGGTAGAATAGGAGAAGTGCTGAAGTCTATTGAAAAATTAAGACAAGCTGGTGAGATAGTTTGTTTAAATGTAGAAGGATCTTTTACTATTGTATCTTCACTTATGGAACCTAGAGTGTTTTATAAAGCATTGAGAAAAAATAAAGATGAAGCTGAAAAGTTATTAAAAGTTGTTGAAGATAGTATTGTAAAATATATTTTAGAAGGAATTAAAAGAGGAGCTAATATTATATCCTATGGTGACCCAGTAGGAACTATAGATATTGTTGGACCTAAAGTATACAAAGAAGTTAGTGGTAAAATTACATATAACATATTAAAAAGAATAGAAGATAAGCTTGAATGTAGTATAGTTCATTTGTGTGGTAAAATTTCTACATCTCTCGAAAACATTGATCTATTGCAAGTTGAACCTATAAAATATGATGATAGCCTTACATATGGAGAGGCATTAGTAACTCTAATAAACAAAAATAATAATAATGTTAAATTTATAGGACATTGGTGTATAAAAAGAAGTCCTGTGAAGAAAAAAGAAAATGTGATTTGGAATGTGAAACTAAAAAAAGAACATTAGATCATGTATTTTGTCTTAAGGCAAAATTTCCTTATTTGTTCTTTAAACTTTGTACTTTATACTTTACCTAAATGCATATTGCCAGTAAATAAAAATTGTATAAGAATAGGAATCTTAGAGCACGTTATGGAAGTGAAGGATTCATATTCTTATACTTATTTTTATTTACTGGTTGCATATACTTATGGCAAGAAGTGAAAAGTTTTAGAGCAATATATCATTTTCCGTAGCGATTGTTTTTCACCTGCGAAAGTTGAGTTAATGAATTCTTGTACTACTCGCTAAAATTTACTTGAAGGCTTTCTTCGTTAGCGAAGAATATTTCTTCATCGACTTCATTTTCACTTTTAGCAACTGCAAGAGTTACAACAGTGTCACCTGTTACATTTACAACTGTACGACACATATCTAATATACGGTCAACTCCTATAATCATAGCAATTCCTTCAACAGGAAGACCTATAGATTCAAGTACTAAAGTAAGGGTAATCATACCTACACCTGGTACGCCAGCTGTACCTATTGAAGCAAGTGTTGCTGTTAAAATTACAGTCAATAATTGAGGAATAGTTAAATTCATATTATAAATTTGTGCTATGAATACAGTAGCAACACCTTGCATTATAGCAGTACCGTCCATATTTATTGTTGCTCCTAGTGGAAAAGTAAATCCTAATATACTTTTATTAACTCCAAATTTTTTCTCAACTGTTTCCATAGTAACAGGTAATGTTGCATTAGAACTAGAAGTACTAAATGCTAATGTCATAACTGACCAGAATTTTTTAAAGAATACAATTGGATTTAGTTTTGTAAATATCATTAAAGCACCAGTGTAAACAAATATTAGATGAAGAGCTAGTGCAAGAAGTATAGTCATCATGTAAAGTGCAAGATTTAAAATTGATGATAGCCCAAGAGTGGCTAATACTTTTGAAATTAAGCAAAATACTCCTAAAGGAGCTAATTTCATAACAAAATCAATCATTTTAAGAACAGCATCATTAAGTGCATCAAAGAAACTTAATATAATTTTAGATTTTTCTTTCTTTATACTTGTAACTGCCATTCCTAAAAGTATACTAAATACTATAACTTGAAGCATATTTCCTTCAACCATAGCTTTCAAAGGATTTGTTGGAACCATATTTACCAATATTTCAGTGAAAGGAACAGATTCTTTTGCTTTAAAAGCAATATCTGCAGCTGGAAGTGAAGCGTTAGCTCCAGGGTTTATTAATAATGCTAATCCTAAACCTATAGTAATAGCAATTGAAGTTGTGATGAGGTAAAAACCTACTGTTTTACCACCTACTCTACCTAGTTTTTTCAAATCACCTATTTGAGAAATTCCATTAACTAAAGAAACAAATACCATTGGAACTACAAGCATTTTTATTGCATTTATAAATATTTTCCCAACAGGTGCAAAAAAGTATGCTTCCATTGGAGTATATATACTATTTGGTAATATTGCAATTTCTTTATTAAATAAAAGTCCCAGTATCATTCCTAATACCATTGCTATTAATATTTTTGTAGAAAGTTTTAAGCTTTTGTATTTTTTCATTTAATGACCTCCTTATGTATAATGAATTTTATGTATCAATGTACTTTATGTGTATTGCCAATTTAAAGTAAATTCTATTGGCAAAGAATTTCGTTTATTATAATAGAATAAGTACAGCATGTATTATAGTATAGCAAAATAAAAGATTAAATTCAAGGAAAATTTTCAGAAAATAGCATAATGAATAAAATAAATTGCAGAATTAGAAAAACATATGGACTTTTTAATAAAAAATGGAAAATCAATAAACGATTATGACATATCAGATAGATAAACGATTAATTGGCACCATGGGTTGAAAGAATATGATATAAATGAAATTATTACGTTGCAATATTGCATTTATGGTGGCAAACATATTTTACTAAGTTGAATTTATCCATAAATATATCTCTACGCATTTATTACTTATGGAATATAGTAAAATATAAAAAAGTTTTCCAAATGATTTTGGAAAACTTTTTTTATGGAATATGTGCTTTTGTTCTTTATCTTATTGAAATGATTTTCTATATTTCATTAATTTTAAAAATACAATTATAGATAATGCTAACATTATAATACTAATAGAAAAACTTCCTATAGTAATAAATTTAGCAGTAGTAGAAGATATATGAAAAGAAGTACTTAATCTAACAAATTCGTTATTTAAATTATTAACTATACTTAAAAAATATTTTATCCAAATTACTGATAGAGATAAAAATATAGGAAGCAAAGCTAATGCAAGAAGATAACCACTTTTCTTATAACTTTTTAATCCATTTAAGGTCATGTATATAGGAATAATAAAGATTATAGGAAATATAAATCCTAAAAATTGTGAGGATAATGCTAAAAATAATGCAGAGAGTATAGTAAAATAAAAAGCAATATTTCTTTTCAAAGTATCACCTACTTTCTTAGATTCATAAACATATTATTTTTGATGTTTTAATAAAGATCTTAGTGTAAAAATTACTGATGATAATATACTTAACCATATTATACCCATAAATAGCATTCCAGATTTACTCATAGATAATCCTCCTAATTATTTTATTATCAATACTTTATTTTCTTCAATTTCTTTTGAATATTTATTTTTTATGCTTCTATAAGTTCCAATAAAACCTAAGATAAATATGAATATAAGTACAAGTCTTGCACCATTAACCCAAGGTACTAAATTAGGTGTATCTTTAACAAAATTAGGAATAAGTTTAAAATAACCTTCCTTTATATAATCTATAGTAGAACCTAAAAGTATAATTATTATTGTAATAGGAGTTACAAATCTTATCATGACAGTATATAACCACTTAGGTGCTTTAAAATAAGCCCCTCTATTTATTTCATCAATAGGGTTTCCTTTCATAAGCCATCCTGTTGCAATAACTTCAATTAATCCCATAACTACAAGAAGATAAGTTCCAACCCAATTGTCTAGTTCTGTGAAATATGAAAGAGTTGCTGTTTTAGTTAAAATTGGTTCTAAACATACTGGAAGTCCAACCACAATATATGCTGTAAATACTAATAAAGAAGATTTAGATCTAGAGAAGCCAAATTCTTCTTGAAATATGGAAACTAAATAGTTATACATTGCTATTGCAGAAGTAAATCCTGCAAAGAATAATATTAGAAACCAAAGAGTTCCAAGTACTTTTCCACCAGCCATAGTTCTAAATATGTTTGGAAGAGAGATAAAAGAAAGTCCTATAGATTGACTTAAACCTTCAGGTCCCATAAAAGCGTAAGTTATAGGGATAGCGATAGTTCCACCAAGAATTACCTCAGCAAATTCATTAAGAGAAATTGTACATAATGCAGAATTTACGATATCATCATCTTTCTTTAAATATGAAGCATAATTTTGAATGATTCCCATACCTATGGATAAAGTGAAAAAAATCTGTCCACTTGCAGCTAGAGCTGTTTTGAAATTTAAATCACCCCATCTAGGAGTCCAAATGTAACTTAGGCCTTTTAAAGCTGACCAATCTGGTTTTACAGGAGTACCTAAAGTTAAAGTTTTTATTATAAGTACAAAAGAAAATATATATAATACAGGCATCATTAATTTTGCCCAAGCTTCAATACCTTTTTGAATACCTCTTGTTACTGCAAAAGCTAAACAAGATAAACTTATTATCCAAAATAGAAATACATATTTAGGATTTTGAATATAATTTACGAAAAATTGAGCTGTTGATACTGATTTGTCTGCATAACCACCTGTTGCAGATAAGAAACTGTACCCTAATGTCCAACCTATGATGTGATTGTAGTATGAATTAACAAGAAGAGTAACACCAATTATTATCATTCCACATATTGACCCTAGTATGATTGCTTTTTTTGGTTTTAACCTTTCTCTTGACTGTAAGTATATCATATAACCTACAGTTCCATGTCCATATCGTCCTCCTAGTCTTCCCTGCATCCATTCTACTAGAGTTATTGGAATACCTAATAATAAAAGTGCTATAATGTAAGGTATCATGAATGCTCCTCCACCGTTTTTGGCAGCTTGATAAGGAAATCGCCAGAAGTTTCCTAATCCAATTGCATTTCCAGCCATTGCAAGGATAAGTCCTAATTTTGATCCCCAATTTTCTCTTTTATTATCCATATATTTGCCCCTTTCTCTTTTTAAATATTGAAAATAAAATGAATAATTTCCGAAGAAGTATTGCATAATCAATTACGAATTATGAATATCTTATCATAAACATGATATATATGCAATTATAAATAAATAATTATGCAATTATCAAATAATTATTTCCAAATTTAAACGTTTAAAGTTCTACATTATAACATATATACAATAAATTTTTAGTAAAATCCAAAAATTAAGTTAATATAAAAAAGTGTTAATTTCTAAAACAAATTAATGTATAATAGATAAAGTAAATTTACATTAAAAACTATAGGAGGACATGATGGTTAAAGATATAGACTATAAAGATTTAGATGGGAAATATGTATTAGTAGATTTAAGAAGTCCAAAAGAACATGAAGAATATACCATACCTGGATCAGTGAATGTTCCAATATTGGATAATAAGGAAAGAGAAGAAGTTGGTACTGTGTATGTAAATGAAAGTGTTAAAAAAGCAAAAAGAATGGGTGTGGAAGCAGTATCAAATAAATTACCACAAATATATGATAAAATTTTAGAATTAGAAAAACAGTATGGGAAAATAGTATTTTTCTGTGCAAGAGGTGGACTTAGAAGCTCTGTTTTAACAATGCTTATGATGAGCTTAGGAGTAAAAGCTTGTAAATTAAAGGGTGGATACAAAGGATATAGAGCGTTTATAAATAGTGAACTTCCTAAAGTAAATGAAAAAGTTAACTATATTGTTGTTCATGGAAATACTGGGTTAGGTAAGACTAGAATATTAAAAAAATTAGAAAAAGAAGGTTTTGAAGTACTTGATTTAGAAGGTTATGCTAATCACAGAGGATCATTACTTGGAAGTGTTGGTATTGGAAAGTGTAATTCTCAAAAACAATTTGAATCAAGCGTATATGAAAAACTTAAAAATCTCAAAAGTAATTATGTATTTGTAGAAGGTGAAAGTAAAAGAATTGGTAGAATACTTATTCCAGATTCCATTTACAATAATATGAAGAGCGGAAAACATATTTTGATACGAGGAGATATTGATTATAGAGCTAAAATAATAGTTGAAGAATATACAAAATGTGAAAATTGTCAAGAACAGATAATAGAATCACTTTATAAATTAGAAAGATATGTAAATCATGATAGAATAGAAAAGTACGTAGAAATGGTAAAAAATCAAATGTTTTCAGAAGTAGCAAAAGAGTTAATGATAAAGTACTATGATCCTATGTATAAAAATGGAGAAAAGAAATATGAATATGATTTGACTTTAAATATAGATAATATAAATGAAGCATGTGATTCTATAATAAAATGGTCAGAAAAAAATTCAATAAACCGAAGCTAGTGAAATAAAAAATTCATTAGCTTTGTTTTTGCTTGAAAATAGTAGTAAAACAGTATATGATGTAAATAAAAAGAATAAAATGACGAAAAAAGATATATAGTGTATTTTTTCTAATAAATATATAAAATATGTAATATTTAATTAAAATGTAGGGGGCGATAAATATAATTGTATATTTAAAAAGTGTTAATAAAAATTAAATTACAAAAGTCAAAATAATAAGTTTTAGGAGGAGCTTTATGAAAAAAAGTATTAGAATGAAGTTAATAAGTACATTTGCAATATTAACTATTATAATTATAGGAATAGGTATATATTCTAATAAAATGCTTAGCAAAGTAAACGATAAATCTACTGAAATAGCTAATGGCTGGCTTTTAGGAATTCAATATTCTGAAAATGTAAATACTTTAACTTCAGATTTTAGAATATTAGAGTATGAACATATTATTTCTACTTCAAAGCAACAAATGAATCAAAAAGAAGAAGAAATGAAAATTAAAAATCAACAAATTGAGGGAAATCTTCAGAATTATGAAAAAACTATAAATAAAGAAAATGATAAAGAGATATTTAATACGGTAAAAAATCAATGGTCAAGATACCTTCAATTAAATGAAAAAATGATAGGGCTGAGTAGAGAGTTAAAAACAAAAGAAGCTATGGAAATAATGAATAATGAATCAAAAAAAGCTTTTGATACTGCTTCAAACGCTGCTTTACAATTAGTGAAATATAATAATCAAAAAGCAAAAGAAGCTAGTAATGCAGGTGATATAGAGTACGCCCAATCAAAAGTTATGTTTTTGATAATAATTATTATAGCTATAAGTGCTTCAATAACATTATCTTTATTATTGATTAAAGGAATTTTAAAACCTATAGGTGTACTAAAACAAGAACTTGAGAATTTATGTAAACAAGGTGGAGATTTAACACAAAAGATTGATATAGAATCTAATGATGAAATTGGAGAATTGGCATTAACTGTAAATAAATTCATAGAAAATATAAGACATATAATGGTTGAAGTAAATAATAATACTAATACTACTGTAAAAATCATAAATGAGGCTAATAAAGATATGGAAGATTTAAATGAAGGAGTAGAAAATGTTCTTTCTACTACAGAAGAAATAGCTTCAGGAATGGAAGAAACAGCAGCATCTACAGAAGAAATGAATGCATCTGCAAGTGAAATTTCAAATGTTATTGAAAAAATCACACATAAAATAGAAGAAGGAACTGAGTCAGCAAAAGAAATCAATGAAAGAGCAAAACAATTAAAAGGTAATGCAGTAGATTCTAAGGATGAAGCAGATGGAATATATATAAAAGCTAAAGAAAAGTTAGAAAGAGCTATTGAAGAATCTAGGGTGGTAGAACAGATAAATATTCTTTCAGATACTATATTACAAATATCATCACAAACTAATTTATTAGCATTAAATGCAGCAATTGAAGCGGCTAGAGCAGGGGAAGCTGGAAGAGGATTTTCTGTAGTAGCAGATGAGATAAGAAAATTAGCAGAACAATCTAATTGTACAGTTACAGAAATACAAAATGTTACAAATAAAGTTGTATTAGCTGTTGAGAATCTTTCAAATGGTGCATTAGAAATTTTAAAATTCATGGATACTAAGGTAATACAAGATTATAAATCTTTAATTAATACAGGAGATCAATACAGTGAAGATGCAGTATTTATATATGATTTAGTAGTTGAATTTAGCAATAGATTAAATGAAGTATCAGAATCTATAGAAAGTATATTAAAAACAATAGATGGTGTGACTTTAGCTACAAATGAAGGGGCAGAAGGCACTAATACGATTAATGATAAATCAATGGCTATTGCTGAAAAATCAAGTAGTGTAATTGAACAAATAAATTTAGCCAAAGATAGTTCAAATGAACTTTCTAATGTTGTATCTAAATTTAAAATATAATAATTAAAATTCAAATTTGCAAGGCGAAAATATTCGCTGCTGGAAATGATATATTGCTCGGAAACCTTTCACTTCACAAAGTAATTCTAAGGTCTAAAAATTTATTATTACTAAAAAACTCAAACTCGCTACACTCAAACAATGAGTTTTTCTTAACGTAATAATAAATTTTTAGACCAAGAATTACTAATTGTTTGTTCAAATGTTTCTTACGCAATACACCATTTCCCTTCGCTAGGCAGTATTTTTATACTGAGAAAGTTAAGTAATTAGATTGATGTATATTGATTTCATAAAAAATGTAAATAGTTCATTGGGTTTTATGTAATATATTGAATGTAAAATTATTTAATGTTAATATTTAATTAGTTTTAACTACTAAATAGTTTTAGGAGTTGATATATTTGAATAATAGGAAGAAATTTCTTTTTATAATTTTATTAGTACTCATTATTTGTATACCTATTATTGTTTTTAAATTTTTTTACCATGAACAAGGTACATTCTATGAATTAAAAATGAGTAAATATTATAAGAATAAAAAATTTAATACTATATTTGTTTCTAGAACTAAACCAAATAAAAATCAAAGTAATCCACAAATTATTGAAAATGAAAATTCAGAAAGAAGTTCAAAAATATTTAATTATTTAAATAAATTAAATCTTACAGAATATAAAAATAATGATAAATTAAGCAATGCAGATAGTAGAAAATCTAATAGTATATATAGGTTAGCTTTTGTATCAGATGATGATGGTACTATATTAGCTATTAGAATATATGACGAAAATCATATAAAACTATCTATTTCAGGTACACAAGGTTTACAAATAAGTAAATATTATAAAATAAATAATGTCACTATAAGTTCTGAAAAACTTGAAGAATTATTAAAATAGAAAAAGTATTGGCTATAATTATATAACCAATACTTTTTATTTGTTGGTAATATATGATTTGTGACATAAATATTTATTCAATTCCTGTTTCAATAGATTTTATGATTCTTTCAGGAAAATTTTTATCTTTCATATCTTTCATAGTTTTTGAGTAATCATAAGAAATTTCTATTATTTCTCCATGCATGTTATCTTCAGTTAATTCAATAATTGCATAGGTTGAATTAGGTCGTCCCATTTTAGGTTTACCAATACTGCCTTGGTTCAATAATAATTTATTACCATATTGTTTTATGTAAGGTATATGAGTATGTGCACAAATAAGTAAATCACCTTCAAATATATCCATAACTTCTTGTGCTTCTTTTGAATTTTCTTTTAAGTATTCATTTATTTTTCTAGGACTTCCGTGTACGAATTTTATATTTTTGTTGTTGTAGTTTAAGGTAATTTCTGTAGGTAAATTTTTTAAGTACAATTTATTTTCTTCAGTAAGATTTTCTACATTCCAAGGAAGTGAAAATTTATTTATTTCAGTATCCCTAATATAACTGAACTTGTTATCTACTACAGAAGCATCATAATTTCCCTTGATATTAAGGATATTTTCAGTTCTAATAAGATTTATAACTTCATTAGGGAAAGGACCATAACCTACTAAATCCCCAAGGCACACAATAGTATCTACATTTCTTTTTTTTATATCTTTAAGAGCATTTTCAAGTGCATATAGATTACCATGAATATCTGACATAACTGCTATTTTCACAAAAATCATCTCCATTCCTAGTTATACAATAATCATTTTATCATAATAAAATACAATAATTAGTTTTATTTTAAGAAAATATTAAGAAATATAAAAGATATTCTTAAGAAATAAAAAATAAAGTTTTAAGGAGTACCTCATATAATTAGAGTAAATTATATGAGAGGATGAGGAATAGTGGAGAGTGTAAAGTTTTTAAAACAGTTTATATGTAATCCTAGAAAAGTAGGGGCTGTATTACCAAGTTCTCAAAAGTTAGCAAATAAAATGGTAGAAAATATAGAGTTTGAAAAAGCAGAGTGTATTATAGAATATGGACCAGGTACAGGTGTGTTTACAGAAAAGTTAGTTGAAAGAAAAAAGGATGATACTATATTAATAGTTATTGAATATAATAAGAAACTTTGTGACATAATTCGTGATAAATTTAAAAATAAAAAAAATGTTTATATAGTTAATGATTCAGCTGAAAATGCTAAAGAATATTTAAATGATTTTGGTTTTAATAATGCAGATTATATAGTTTCAGGACTTCCTTTTACATCATTACCTAAAGATATGTCAATTAATATATTAAATATAACAAAAGAAATTTTATCTAAAGAGGGAAATTTTATAACTTTTCAGTATTCATTAGTAAAGAAAAATTTTATAGAACAATTTTTTACTGAAATACAATGTAAACGAGTAATTATAAATATACCTCCAGCATATGTGTTAAATTGTACAAATTATTAGTACAATTAGTGAATTTTACATTGGAACTCAATAGTACAAGTGATATACTTTTTATAGATTAGTATATTTATAATGATATGAGGGAGTAGATAGATGTATGGATAAAGAGAACATACTTATTGTAGATGATGATAAAGAAATAAGGAATCTTATAGAAATATACCTAAAAAATGAAGGATACAATACTATAAAAGCTAAAGATGGAATAGAGGCATTGAGTGTTTTACAAAATAATGAGGTGGATTTAATTATATTAGACATAATGATGCCTAATATGGATGGCATTGAAGTCTGTATGAAGGTAAGAGAAGAAAGAGAAATGCCGATAATAATGTTATCTGCTAAAAGTGAAGATATGGATAAAATATTAGGACTTACTACAGGAGCAGATGACTATGTAACCAAACCTTTTAATCCTTTAGAACTCATAGCTAGGGTTAAATCTCAACTAAGAAGATATAAAAAGTTTAATAATAACAGTGCAGATGAACAAGATATTCAAACTGAAGGAGTAATGGAAATAGAAGATCTAATGATTAATACTAATACTCATGAAATATTAGTAGATGGTAAAGATATAAAATTGACTCCTACAGAGTTTTCAATATTAGAACTTTTAGCAGAAAATAGAGGGATAGTGTTCAGTATAAGAAAAATTTATGAGGCAGTCTGGAAAGAAGAGTTTTTTGAAAATGACAATACAGTAATGGTTCATATACGAAAAATAAGAGAAAAAATAGAGGAAGACACTAGAAAACCTAAATACATAAAAACTGTTTGGGGAGTTGGATATAAAATTGATAAGTAAGTTAAAAAATAAATTTAAGAACAAGGATAAGGATAAAGCAATCAAAAATAAAGATAAAGATTTAAAGAAAAAGAAGAAGAGAAAAGGTCTTATAAAAAATTTCTATCATAAAATGAAAAGATTGTATTCTTATATATATCTAAAAATAACTTCTAATATTAGAATGGAGTTAATTGTAACGTCAGGTGTATGTTTTTTAATAGCATTAATATTTTTTAGATTTGCTAACCCATTTCTCTTAGAAAAAAATAGAACATCTGTAGTAGATTATAGCTATAGTGTTTCATCAATGAGAGAAGATATTGCAGATATAGGAAAGCAAATAAGTAATTTAACACAAGAAGAAATGTCGAGGGAAAATAGAGAAAATCAAAAAGAAAATAATCAAGAAAGTAATGAAGAAGATAGTGGGGAAACAATGTCATATGAGGAGAAATTAAAACAGAGAGTACAATCCTATAAACGAGAATATGAAAAAATTATTATTACAGATTTAAATGGAAAAGTATTATACAAATTTGGTGATATACAGGCTTCTCAGATTGATATGTATACTGTATTTAAAAATGCAATGGATACAGCTAATGTAAAGCAATATGAATGGGTACAAAACAAAGATTCCTATTATGACACATATCAAGGGACAGCAAGAGAATTTACTGGAGTATACCCAATTGAGTTAAAGGATAAGAAAGCATATTTAATATTAAATGGAGTACCTCAAGGTTCAATAAGAAGTTATCAACCAGATGGAAAATCTATACAAGCGGTATTGTTATCTGTAATTGTATTTATTTTAAGTTTTCTATTATTGACTAAGAAAAAAGTTAAATATATTGAAGAAATAAGCTTAGGAATAAGTGAAATTTCAAAAGGTAATTTGGATTATAGAGTTAATCAAAAAGGAAGAGATGAACTTTCATTGTTATCAAGTAATATAAATTTTATGGCAGGAGAAATCAAAGATAAAATGGAAAGAGAAAGAAGATCAGAAAAAACAAAAAATGAGCTTATAACTAATGTATCTCATGATTTGAGGACGCCTCTTACATCCATAATTGGATATTTAACTCTTATAAAAAATAAAAAATATGAAAATGAAAAACAAATGGAAGAATATTTAGATATAGTAAATAGTAAAAGTGAAAAATTAAAAGTTTTAATAGAAGAACTTTTTGAATATACCAAGTTATCTAATAAAGGAGTTACTTTAAAAAAAGAAACTATTTGTATTAATGATTTTATAAAACAACTTGTAGAAGAGTTCTATCCTATTTTTGAAGAAAATAATTTGAAAGCGGAAGAAGTATTATGTGAAGAAAGATTAATTGTAAATGTAGATATTGATAAAATACTTAGAGTTTTTGAAAATTTGATTATGAATTCAGTTAGATATAGTTATAAACCAGGAGAAATTAAAGTAAGTATGAAGAAGAAAGAGGATAAGGTTTTAATTTCAATTACAAATAAAGCAAAAGAGATAGCACAAGAAGATTTAGATAGAATTTTTGAGAGATTTTACAAAGTAAATAAGGCTAGAACACAGAATGATGAAGGAAGTGGATTAGGACTCTCTATAGCTAAAAGTATTATTGATTTACATGGAGGAAAGATTTATGCTAAGAGTCAAGGAGAGTTAGTAACTTTTAGTGTAGAATTATTGTGTGAACAAGATTAAAGTAATTCAGGGAGAGGGGACACATAAGAATGTTCAATTCAAATTATTTGTTTTATATTATAGCTGCTTTTATAGTTCTTTTTATAATTCTTGCTATAGTAAAGAAAGCTGTAAAATTAGTGATTTTTCTAATCATTTTATTGATGGGAGTTTCTGCATATAATATATTTATAAAAGGAGTATCACCAAAACAGGAGCTTAATAGTTACAAGATTGATATACAATATGGTAGAGAAATAAAAGATTATACGGTAAAAATTAAAACTTCTGTGGATAATATTAAAAAAGTGCTTGAAAGTGAAAAAATAGATGCGGAAAATATAAAAGTTATAAAAAATGAAAATTCAAATTTACATGAGTATGAAAAACAGATTGCAAGTTTAAAATATTCAAGTAAGCTTAAATTTTTTCATAGGGAATACTGTAAATATTTAAAAAAGATTGTGAATGGTTCTGATACCACATTAGAAGTAGCAAATGGTTCCCAAAACAAAAATATTAAGCTAGCTAAAGAGGTTATAGACAATCTAACATTAAGTATTGATAATTTAACAGAATTTAGTAAAGAAAAGATTGAGAACTAATTCAACTTTCGCAGATGAAAAATAGCCGCTGCAGGAAATGATATCTTGATTAGAAACCATTTACTTTAAAGATAATTAATAGTTAATAATGAATAATTAATAATTAAGGAAATTTTGCCTTAGGGCAAAATAACTAATATAATTAAAGATTTTTGCTAAAACAAAAATCAACATTCATTTTTAATTATTAATTTTTAATTGTTGTTAAATGTTTCTTACGCAATATATCATTTTCCTTCGCTAGACAGTATTTTTATATTGGTAAAGTTGAGTAATTAAGTAAATAAGAATGAATATATTTTGTAGCAATTACGCAAATTATATAGTGAATAAAAAAAGAGGAGCGATTGCTATGAATAAAACAGAAACAGTAACAATTTTAGATGAAAATGGTAATAAAAAAGAATTAGACATAATTGATATGCTTAATGTAGATAACAAGCAATATGTTATTGTATCTTCAAAAGGTTCAGAGGATGCTTACGCATATAGGGCAGAACAAAAAGGTAATGAAATAGAATACACGTCTATAGGTGAGGGACAAGAATTTAATAAAGTATTAGAGGCATATAATTCAAAACATGAATAAAATTAATAAACTCTGGATGGATTTTTTCATTCAGAGTTTATTAATTTTATTCTTTTATACTATATCAGTTATTGATAAATTATGTTCTTTAGATAAATCAATAAAGCTATTTTCAATTTGAACTAATGGTTTTGTAATAGTATTAATATTCATTTTTAATATTCTACCGACTTTTCCATTAGATAATTTTACTTTTTCACCTATATAATAATTTGAAACATGATTTAAGAATACAGAACAGAATTTAGTGTCTAATGAACTAAAAGATAAGTCCTTAATATTTTGTAATGCATATAGTGAACAGTGATTATTTTTACTATTTTTATCTGAAGTCATATTATCAAATTCATCAGCAATTGCTATTATTTTAGCAAATCCATGAATTTGAGTATCTTTAAGTT
This sequence comes from Haloimpatiens myeolchijeotgali, assembly GCF_042688525.2. Lineage (GTDB taxonomy): Bacteria > Bacillota > Clostridia > Clostridiales > Clostridiaceae > Haloimpatiens. Next base: position 2,956,409 of record NZ_JBHWAB010000001.1, on the reverse strand, counting down.
TTAGTGGGTACCCAGAACCATCTATTCTTTCATGATGCATAAGTATTCCTAATTGAATAGAAGTATCTATATAAGGAACCTTTTTCATAAGATTATATCCAATTATTGGATGCTTTTTCAAGATATCTGTTTCTTTTTTTGTAAGCGGTGTAGTTTTATTTAAAATTTCTTTTGAAAGTTGAGCTTTACCTATATCATGAAGCATTGCAGCATGTGTTAGAAGTACTAAATCTCTCTTTTTTAGATTAAGCCATCCTCCTAGCATAGAGCTTAAAGCAGCTACATTTACAGAATGTCTGTAAAGATATTCATCTAATTTTATAGGATCTACGATATTTTTTATAACCATACCATGATCATTCATTTTTGTTAATATATTTTCTGATAAAACTCGTACATGGTTCATGTTTGGCTGCACTTTATGATTTATGTTTTTAAAAATAGTTTTCATTTGTGTGCTAAATTCTGAAAGAATAGCTTCTGTTTCTTTATATCTTTTAACATAAGTTTCATCGGAGCTCTCATCATCTTCATTATTTTGTGATTTATATATAGGTACAAATGAGACAGGGTAAAGACTTCGGATTTTTTCTATGCTTTTAGCATTTAAAATGGTATCTTTACTTAAGAGCTTCACGTTGTTTAAAATCAAATCTTCTGCTAATATCATACCTTCTTTTAAGGTACTTGTAAGTAAATTTTCTATCTCTTTACTCATTTATGGTGCTGACTTTTTATTATTAATAAGCCAGCTTCCTCCCTCCTTGATAAACATAGTAAAAATATTATATTGAAAGTATATAGTCATGGAGCTTAAAATTAAAGTCCCATGTATGTAACAGTAGTAACTTAAATTTTAAGTCAAATAAAACATAGCTTCAGGTGAAGTTAGTAACTTCATCTGAAAGTTAGTTGAACTTATCTAGAAACGTGTCCACTCTTATCTTTTATTTATAGAAGATTAGAGTTTTAGAGTAGTTAGTCATTGGATAAATATTATTTTTATTCTGTAAAATTCAAAATAAGACACAATTTAATTATCGTATGAAAGAGTAAAAACATAACAATAATATGAAAAATATATTTAAATTGTTAAGTGTTAACACTTAACATATATCTTTTATAGAAGTTAGAGCTTGAGAAGAAGTTAGATATCAATTATATTTTGCAGTATTTAGTGTGTAAAAGCTGATTCAAAAAAATGTTACTTTAGTATGCAGAACAAATGTACAATTTTAACTTTCAATATTGATATTTATATATGAAAAAGGGTATAATTAAAAATATATTTCACATATCCTTAGTCATGTTTTATTTAGAATTTTATATATTTAAGCATATAACGGAGGAGGAATTAATTTGTTAAATCCATTGGATAAACTTATCAATGAAAACGATATAAGAGGAGTGGCACTTGAAGGTGTTGAAGGAGAAAGTGTAAATTTAACAGAAGACATGGTAAAAGTATTAGGTGCAGCTTTTGTGAAATGGTTATCAAATAAGAAACAAATAGATAAAAGAGATTTAAAAATATCAGTAGGAAGAGATTCAAGACTTTCAGGTGAAAAATTAAAAGATGCTATAATTGATGGTATTACAAATAATGGAGCAAATGTTTATGATTGTGGGCTAGCATCTACTCCGGCTATGTTTATGTCTACTGTTTTAGAAGGCTATGAGTATGATGGTGCAATAATGATAACAGCAAGTCATTTACCTTTTAACAGAAATGGATTAAAACTATTTACAAAAGAAGGCGCAATAGAAAAAAGTGATTTAAAGCAAATAGTTGATATAGCAAAGAGCGAAGCTGATTTAGTAAATAAACAGTGTGGAAGCGCTAACACAATAGACTTTATCTCTATCTATGCAAAAGTCCTAGTAGAAAAAATACGTGAAGGGGTAAATAGTAAGGTAGATAAATTACAACCACTTAAAGATTTTAAAATAATAGTAGATGCAGGAAATGGATGTGGTGGATTTTACGTAAATAAGGTTTTAAAAGAATTAGGGGCTAATACTTTTGGCAGCCAATTTATAGAGCCTGATGGAAGATTTCCAAATCATATTCCAAATCCTGAAGATGAAGAGGCTATGCATTCAATAAAAGAAGCTGTTATTAAAAATAAGGCTGATTTAGGAATAATATTTGATACGGATGTAGATCGCGCAGCAATTGTAGATAGTTATGGAAATGAGATCAATAGAAATAGATTAATAGCATTAATTTCTGCAATTATATTAGAAGAACATCCAAAAACAACTATAGTGACAGATTCTGTTACATCAGTAGGGTTAAAGCAATTTATAGAAGATATACATGGTGGAAAACATCATAGATTTAAGAGAGGATATAAAAATGTTATAAATGAGGCAATAAGACTTAATAAAAGTGGTGCAGAATGTCATATTGCTATAGAAACATCAGGCCATGCAGCTTTAAAAGAAAATTATTTTTTAGATGATGGTGCGTATTTAATTTCCAAGATACTTGTAAAAATGGCAAAACTTAAACATGAAAAAAATGAGAATTTACATGAACTTATAAAAGATTTAAAAGAAGCTAATGTGAGTGTTGAATATAGAATAAAAATAAAATGTGAAAATTTTAAAGACTATGGAACAAAGATACTTAATGATTTAGAAGAATATTGCACTAATAAAGAAGGATGGAAAATAGAAGTACCAAATTATGAAGGAGTAAGAGTAAAATGTGGTGATGCTTGGTTTTTAATGAGATTGTCATTGCATGATCCTGTTATGCCAATAAATTTAGAAACAAATTCACAGAAAGAAAAGCAGGATATATTGAAATGTCTTCTAGACTTTTTATCAAAGTATCAAGATTTAGATATTAGTGTATTAAAGAAAAACGCATAAAAAGTATAAAGTATAAAAAGTATAAAGTATAAATAAGGAAATTTTCACTTAGAGCAAAATCACTAATTATATAATATTTAAGATTTCTAATAAAGCAAAGATCAACATTTAGTATTTATTTTTGAAAATCCTACCTTATGTAGGCTGAAAAAGCATATATTGTGTAAAAAACATTTGAAAAAGGTTTAGAATTTCTTACCGAAGTGAAAGGTCTTTTATGCAATGTATGCCTTTGTTTTCTTTTAACTATTAACTGTTCTTTATTTCTGATCTCTTTATGTTTGTAACTTGTTATTTACCATTTGCCATTACTTATGTATTTCAGAATATAGTGTAAAGTATTCAAAAATATGTTAATAAATTAACAACTACTAGATTTTATATATAAAAAATATTGACTGATATAGAATATTTATAATATAATGAAGTTATTAGAAATGGTTTAAATTACTTGAGGCACATAAATAATTAGGTATATTATACAATATTTTTACTGAGGATATTTATGCATTGACTTGACTAAAATTTAACAATCTAACATTGCTTATTGTTACTATACAGAAAAAATAGTGTTTTTATGCATTGGTCTGTTTAGCATATATTTATTAGCTAAGTATAAAAATATAAGTATAAAAATATTAAGAGGTGATTGAAAATGGCTAAGATTATAATAGCTCCTGGAAAATATGTACAAGGAAAAGGCGAATTAAAAAATATATGCCGTCACACTAAATCATTAGGAAAATCTTTCTTATTTCTTGCTAGTGAAAATGGTATAAAGAGAAGTAAAAGTACTATAGAAGAAAGTTTTAAAGGCGAAGATGCAGAAATATTATTTGAAAAATTTAATGGTGAGTGTTGTAAAAATGAAATAGAAAGATTAGTGGAAGTTATAAAACAAAATCAATGTGATGTTGTCGTTGGAGTTGGTGGGGGTAAAATATTTGATACAGCTAAGGCTGTAGCTTATTATGCTAAAACACCAGTAGTTATTGTACCAACTATCGCTTCTACAGATGCTCCATGTAGTGCTCTTTCAGTTATATATACTGAAGAAGGGGTATTTAGTGAATATTTAGTATTGCCTAGAAACCCAGAAGTTGTATTAGTAGATACTGCTGTTGTTGCTAAGGCTCCAGCTAGATTATTAGTAGCAGGTATTGGAGATGCTTTAGCAACGTATTTTGAAGCAAAAGCTTGTTTTGAAGCAAATGCTTCAAATATGACAGGTGAAAAAATGACTAAAGCAGCTTTAGCTCTTGCAGAGCTTTGTTATGAAACATTATTAGAAGATGGGTTAAAAGCAAAATTAGCAGTAGAGAAAAATGTATGTACAAAGGCAGTTGAAAATGTTATAGAAGCAAATACATATTTAAGTGGAATAGGATTTGAAAGTGGTGGGCTTGCAGGTGCTCATGCAATACATAATGGTTTTACAGTACTAGAACAATGCCACCATTTATATCATGGAGAAAAAGTTGCTTTTGGTACTATAGTTCAATTAGTATTAGAAAATGCACCAATAGAAGAAATAGAGGAAGTAATTGAATTATGTTTAGAAGTAGGACTTCCAATTACTTTAAAACAAATGAATATAGATGAAGTGAAAGAAGAAGAAATAAGAAAAGTAGCAGAAGCATCTTGTGCAGAAGGAGAAACTATTCACAATATGCCATTTGAAGTTACTCCTGATGATGTGTATGCTGCAATATTAGCTGCAGATGAGATAGGAAAACTTTATATTTAGTAATGTAGTGAGTATAGGGCAGTAATACAAAGGGAATGTTTCAAAATAAAAAGATAATACAATATATTGATTGTTTTTAAATGAAGCTATTAATATATTGTGTTTAAAATCTATTTTGAGACAGTCCCTTTAATTTTAGTACATATTTATTATTTCAAAAAAGTATTTTTAAGAATTTTTTTATTTAATTTACTGTAAAATGCATAATACGCATATGAAATATGCAACAAATAATTATAAATCAATTAATGATTTGTTTTAAGATCTTTAATTATCACTAATTAAACATAGAAAAAAGTTATATATCAAATTTATCTATCGTTTGTTCATGATTTCCTAAATTATATTTAAATCAGAAAAAATGAATAAAATTAATTTCAATTATTCATTTACTTATTGAATTTTAGTAAAATATATAGTAGAATGATATCGTATAAATTACTATGTAAAAAGGGACATATTACATGACAATATCGTGAAAAACATTTTTTATATAATACACATTTGTAATATTAGAGAAATATTTAAACATATATTAGTATTAAATTGATGTATTATTAGTAAACGAATTCAATGTTGATTCAATAAGGGGGGAAGGTGGAATTATGAAAAAACGTAAAGATCAGATAATTTTAGGTATAATATTATTGATTACGTCAGCTTTGTTATATGCTTTAAATTATGCAATATTTAGAGATGTACATCATATTTTTATGTTTATGACAGAAGATCTTGCTTTTATACCAATAGAAATATTAGTTGTAACATTAATTATTGATAGATTAATAGAACATAGAGAAAAAAAGAATATGTTTAATAAGTTAAATATGATAATAGGTATATTTTTTGATGAAATTGGTAATGATGTATTAAAAATTTTTACTAAAGTAGATCCTAATATTGAAAAAACAAGAAGACAATATATAATAAATAATAAATGGATGGATGGGGATTATAAAAAAATACTAAAAGATGCAAAAGATTATGTATATAGAATAAATATAAAAGACATTGATTTAAAAGAGTTTACTGAATTAATCTGGAGAAAAAGAGACTTTTTTATAAGATTACTACAAAATCAAGTTTTATTGGAACATGAGACTTTTACAGAATTATTGCAAGCCATGATACATTTACAAGATGAATTAAAAAATAGACGAAAATTTGGAGAATTAACTAAGGAAGATATTGAACATCTAAGACATGATATGGAAAGAGTATATGGTTTCCTGTCTTATGAATGGCTTGTTTACATGAGATATTTACAAAATGAATATCCATATTTGTTTATGACAGCTTTGATAAATAATCCGTATGATAATAGAGAAAGTAAAGAGATTGAAGAGAACATTAGAAAATTACAACTTAAGAATTATGTATAACAAGTATTTTAAGCCTCAAATTAAATATTCAATTTTTGCAGCCAATAAGTAAAAAGGGTATAAGCACAGGAATCTTTTACTAAAAAGATAATGAATAGTTAATAATGTATAACTCAACTTTCGCAGTAAAAAAATACTACCTAGCGAAGGTAAATGATATATTGCGTAAGAAACATTTGAACAAAGTTTACAAGTTCTTAGTTTTACGAATTTGAAAAAAGTCATTTTTTAATTATTGATTCCTATGGAATATTAATTAAAAAATCTTTTTTCAATATGAGTAAAGCTTAGAACTTGTTACTGAAGTGAAAGGTTTCTGAGCAAGATATCATTTACCGCAGCGGTTGTTTTTCAACTGCGAAAGTTGAGTTTTTAATTATTAATTGTATTTAAAAGATTCCTTAATCTTATACTCTTTTTATTTATACATTCAAACAATGAGTTTTTCTTAATGTAATGATAATTTGAAACTTAACTCTGAAAGGAATATTATGATAAAATATAAAGAATTTATTAATTTTTTAATTAAGTAAACAAAAATATATATAATTACACATGTAGGGGGAAGGCTAGATGAAAGAAAAAATTCTTATTGTTGAAGATGATTTGGAAATTGCGCGCATATTAAAAGAACATCTTACAAGAAGAGGATATGTTGTAAATTGGTCATCAACAGGTAAAGAGGGTCTTGAAGATTTTAAAAAGGACAATTATGAATTGGTAATAGTAGATATTATGCTTCCAGAAATGGATGGGTTTACACTATGTAAAGCTATAAGAATGGAAAGTGATGTACCATTATTGATAACTAGTGCTAAAAAAAGTGATGAAGATAAGGTAAAGGGATTGAAATTAGGAGCAGATGATTATATAACTAAACCCTTTAGTTTAGTTGAATTTGAAGCGAGAATAGAATCACATTTAAGGAGGTATAGAAGATTCAATAATGGTGACGATAAAAATAAATTAATTCATACAAGTAAGAAAGTATTTAATGAAGAACTTATAATTGATGAAGATAAGAAATTAGTTATGATGAATAAAGAAGAAATATGTCTTACAGCTAAAGAATATGAAATTTTAATTTTAATGGCTAATAATCCTAATAAGGTATTTAGTAAAAGAGAATTATATGAGTATGTATGGGGACAAAATGATGTAGATGGAAACAATACTATAACAGTACACATAAAACAACTTAGAAATAAGTTAATGGATAAGACAAAAAATCCTAAGTTTATACAAACAGTTTGGGGGATAGGATATAAGTTTATAGGAGAACAAACATTATGAAATTAAAAAAATGGCTTATCATATCATATCTAATAGTTATGATAACCCCCTTAATATTAGGATACTCTCTTTATATGTGGATAAAAAGTTATGATAGCAAAAGAGAATTTGATGATTATTTATCTGTAAACAATAAAATAAGCCAATATGACAGCATTTTAAGTAATCATATGTTGTATGAAAAATCTTTGAAGAAAATTAATATTGTAAAGTCTGAAGATAAAAATAATGTGGATATTATTTTATATAACAAATATAGAATGGTTGTATACTCTTCTCAAGAGATGGAATATTATAATATCTTAGAAAGTGAGAGTATGCTTTATTCAAATTTATACAAGTTAGAAAAAGGATATAGAGCATATAGCTTTAAAAAACCTGTATTCTATAAAAATGAATTAATAGGATTTTACAAAATAATAATAGCTAGAAATGACATGATAGAAAATGTAAATAAGAGAAGTTTGATTATTATAGTATTGTTTATATTTATAGTTTTAACTATATTCATTTTAGTAATAATGTTACTAAACAAAAGGTTAAATCATCCATTAGAATTACTTATAAATGAAATGAGAAGTTTCGGAAAGGGAAATCATCCTAAATCAATTAAGCATAATGTTAATGATGAAATAGGACAACTTATTGATAACTTTGAAAAAATGAGTTGTGAAATAGAAAAGGCAAGGGAAGAAGTAAATAGGCAGCAGAAAGAGAAGGAATATATGGCAGCAGCTATTTCTCATGATTTAAAAACTCCTCTTACATCTATAAGAGCTTATACAGAAGCTTTATGTTCATATGAAGAATTAAATTATAATGAGAGAAAAGAATATTTATCTATAATTCTTAATAAATGTGATTACATGCATCAAATGCTGCAAGACCTTTCAGTTTATACTATTTTAAGTGATGAAAATAAATTGAATTTTGTAGAAGTAGATGGAGAAGAATTTTTTGAAATGCTTGTATCTGATTATGAACAGTTATGTATTAAAAAGAATATAAGACTTTTAACTGAATGTAGTGTAGATGGAATTTACATGGTTGATGTGAAAAATATGATAAGAGTTGTGGACAACCTTATGAGTAATGCAATAAGACATACTCCCTACGGTAAAAGAATATATATTGGAGCTTTTTCAAAAGATAAAAAACTACCAAGTTGGATAACAAAAGAATTTTGTTGTGAACTTGAAAAATGGAGAAAAGGTGGAGCTATATTATTAGTTAGGAATGAAGGAACTTCAATAAAAAATAAGGATATTGAAAATATATTTAAACCACTATATCAGGTAGATGAATCTAGAAATAAAAGTAAAAATGGAAGTGTAGGTTTAGGACTTAGTATATGTAAAAAGATAATAGAAAATCATAATGGAAAAATTAAGGGATTTTCTAATGAAAAGGCAGGTACAATAATTGCCTGTTGGATTAAAGAAATAAAATAGACTAAGTTGTTATACATTATCTCAACTTTCACAGATGAAAAATAACCGCTACGGGAAATGATATTTTGCTCAGAAACCTTTCACTTCAGTAACAAGTTCTAAACTTTACTCATATTGAAAAAATAACTTTTTTCAAATTCGTAAAGCTAAGAACTTGTAAACTTTGTTCAAATGTTTCTTACGCAATATATCATTTCCCTTCGCTAAGGAGTATTTTTTACTGTGAAAGTTGAGACATTATTTAAAGTGTAAAAAAGTACGTTAATATTTTAGAAAGAAGGAATATGATATGAAAAAAGGAAAAATTTTAGGATGTATATTGGCGTCAGTTATGACAGTAAGTTTATTTGCAGGATGTTCTAATCAAAAAACAAGTTTACTCCCAAAACAAGTTGTGGCTAAGGCTATAGAACAAAATGAAAAAATGTCATCTTATTATGGTGAATCAAAATGTGACATGTATGAAAATAATAAATTAATTTCAAGTACAAATATTAAAGAATGGTATGATAGTAAACTCAAAAAAACACGTATTGAAGTTAAAACTACAAAGGGTGGAAAAAGTGAGGCCGTTTCGGTAAATGATGGTAAAAAGATTTTAAGTTACGATAAAAATTTAAAGTTAGCTTTTGTTGTTGATGACAAAGAAGTTATTAATGAGGCTGTTAATAGACAAAGTTCTAGAACTCAAATGATGAATTTTTTAAACAGAATGAAAGATACACATAAAATTAAGAAATTAGGTGAAGAAGAAGTAGATGGAATAGATACTTATCATATAGTTTGTGAACCAAAAGAGAAAGGAGCTTTGATTGGAAAGTTCGAGGCTTGGATTACAAAGGATAAATGGTTTGTAGTAAAATGTATTAATGAAAATGGTAATTTTAAAACAGTAGTTAATTATACTAAATTAGATTTTAGTCCTAAGATGGATGAAAAGTTATTTACTATAGACATACCTAAGAATATAAAAATACAAAATATAAATGAAATGGGTCCTACTCAAAGAGAAATAACTCTTAAAGAAGGTGCAAAACTAATAAATAAACCTATTTTATATTATAAAGGTAAAGATGTAACACTTAATAAAATCACAGTAATGGAAGATAAGAAAACTAAGGAATTAATAGAGTTAACAGAACAATATAATAAAAATAATTTACCTGCATTTAATTTGAGTATAAATAAAATTAAAGAATTAAATAAAGATGAAAAACCAGTGAAAGTATTTTCAGATGAAAAAGAGATAGTTTTAAGAGGAAAAAAAGCAACTTCTATTGATAATAAAATACTTAGGTCAATAGGCTGGAATGAGGATGGATTTCATTATTCAGTAGTTATTAGTAATCCACAAATGACTATAGATGAAGTAAAAGCTATTATAGAAAAAATGCAGCTTCAATCATAAAAGTTTTCTACGTTAGTAGAAAAGTATCCTTAATTGTCCACTGTCCTCTATCAACTGGTAACTATTTATAGACTATATAAATAGTTACCACAGGCTGTAAGTTTTGTTTTAGATTTTTATGATATTTCCCCTTTAGATTTATTTCTAAGACCATTGGAAATTTTCTTTGATGTTGGATTACCTTTGGCGGTTTCTCTAGTTATAGGTGTTTGATAATTACATTTTTCCATTCTAGCTTTTTTATTATCAGGTTGACTATCTTTTGGCATAATAATCTCTCCTTTCATGTTGTATGTGGTACATAATTTATTTTGCTCATTTTAAATAATAATATGAAAAAAAGTTAATTTTCAGTCAAGTAATGGGAAAATATATACTTAATTAAACATATATGATAAAATATAGTAAAATTAATATATGATTTGATAAAAATTTCAAATCAGTATTTATGTACTGAGAAAGTTGAGTTATGAATTATTTAAGGGGGAATTTTATGTATATAGGTGCAATGGATTCTAGGGATTTAAAACAACTAGGACTAGAAAAATTAAAAGGTAAATGGGGTATAGCAATATTAGCAACTTTGATTTTTATGTTGATTTCAAGTACGGTAATACAAGATTTCATAAGAAGTTATGAGCAAATATATGTTAATTTATTTTCATTTCCAGATTATTTTAATGATTTTTATATATTAAATTTATCTAGAGGTTCATCATTAGCAATAAATATTACAAAACTTGTATTAACAGGACCTATGCTTTTTGGACTAAGTAAATTCTTTTTAAAGTTATCAAGAGGTGAAGATGTAAAAATAGGAGATCTATTTTGTGCTTTTACCGATGGTGGGCTTTTTATTAAGACTTTTATTTTATATTTAGTAATGGATATTTTTATTTTATTATGGACATTATTGCTCATAGTTCCAGGAATAATAGCAACAATAAAATACTCTATGGCATTTTATATTTTGTGTGACAACCCACAATTAAGTTCTTTAGAAGCTATAGATTTAAGCAAGGAAATGATGGAGGGGAATAAGTCAAGGTTGTTTACTCTTTGGATAACTTTCATTGGATGGTTTATACTTGAAATTTTAAGTTTAGGAATACTTAGTATTTTTATAGATCCTTATTATAATGCTGCAAAAGTAGAGTTTTATCAAGAACTAAAAGGTATGGAAGCTGTATAAAAACAGATAATAATTCCTATTTTCACTTTATTAGTTTATTATATAAGACATTTAATACAGAAAACTCATGAAAAAGAACCACTGTAACATTAAATTAGTGATGCAGTGGTTCTTTTTTTATGGGAATATAAAGAATAAAATAAATTAAGACGGATTAATAAGAAATTTGTATTTGTTAATTGAAAAATTTAAAATAGACAAGTAAATTAAGGATAATTAAAAAAGTTATATAGGGAGGTTCAAATATGCAAGTTGGAGTTATAATGGGCGGAGTATCATCTGAAAAGGAGATATCACTTCTTACAGGAAATGAAATTATTGATAATTTAGATAAAGATAAATATGAGGTTGTGCCTATACCGATAAATACACAGTATGAACTTATAGATAGAGTTAGATGTTTAGAGTTTGCTTTTATTGCACTACATGGTAAATTTGGTGAAGATGGAAGAATTCAAGCTATACTAGAAAGTATGGGAGTACCTTTTTCTGGATGCGGAGTTTTAGCTAGTGCATTATGCATGAATAAAGATATAAGTAAAAAAATATTTGTATCACAAAATATAAAAACTCCTGAGTGGGTAAAGATAAAGAATGAAGACGAAGTAAATTATAGTAAAATTAATGAAATAGGATATCCTGTGATTGTAAAACCCAATAATGGAGGGTCTAGTATTGGAATTATTATTGCTCATGATGAAAAACAATTTAAAGAGGGGATAAAAAAAGCACTTAAATATGATGAAGAAATTATAATAGAGAAATATATAGATGGTGATGAGATAACTTGTTGTATGTTGAATGGAGAGGTATTGCCTATACTTTCAATAAAATCTAAATATGGTTGGTTTAATTATGATTCAAAATATGACGAAGATGGAGCAAAAGAAGAAGTAATAGAACTTACAGATGAAAAGATGAAAAAAGTTGAAAAAATTGCATATAAATGTTGGGATAGCTTTAAGTTGAAGGTATATGCTAGAATTGATATGATAGTAAAAGATAATGAAATATATGTATTAGAAATTAATACTCTTCCAGGTATGACTAAAAATAGTCTATTACCAAAAAGTGCAGCAGCTTATGGGTTGAATTTTAGTGAATTATTAGATAAAATAATAGAATATTCTTTAGAATAAAAATAGTATTAAAGATTATTTAGTAATTCAATTTTGGTAGTTGAAAACAATCGCTGCGGGAAATGATAGTATTTTTGTTTTGTGAAAATTCAGTTAGTAATTAAAGTTTAATGGGGTGCTTTTATGTTTTTTAATATAAAATTAAATAAAAAGGAACCTATTTATATTCAAGTTCATAATTCAATAAAAGAGATGATAAAAAGTGGTATGTTGCCTTCTCACAGTAAGCTTCCTTCAACAAGGGAGCTTGCTTTAATGTTAAAAGTTGGTCGAAGTACTATTTTAAAAGCTTATGAATTTCTTGAAAGTGAAAACTTAGTTTATACTATAAAAGGTAAAGGTACGTTTATATCTGAAATAGATATAAACGTAAAAAGTGAATGGGATATTAATTGGCATAAAAATGTAAATGATTATTCAAAAAAAGCAGAAGAACTAGATATTATGAAACATGAAAAATTATATAAAAAGGGTATGATTTCATTTAAAACTATAGCTCCAGATGAAACTTTATTTGATGTAGAAGAAATGAAAAGATCATTTTTAGATGTAATTGCTGTAGAAGGTGAAAAAATTTTAAATTATGGTTATGCTAAAGGGTATAAGTCTTTAATTGATTTCTTAATGGAATATATGAAGCAAAAAGGAGTTAATACATATAATAAAAGCATATTAATAACTAATGGATTTACTGAGGGATTTGACATAGTTTTATCTTCAATTACAGAGAAAGGCGATAAAATAATATGCGAAAATCCAACACACAATACTGCTATAAAATTAATGAAACTTCATAATCTAGATATAATAGGAATTACTGTAGGAAAAGACGGCATAAATTTAAAGGAACTAGAGAAAAAACTTAATATGTATAAGGATGTAAAGATAGCATACCTTATTCCTTCTTATCATAATCCTACTGGAATTGTCATGTCATATAAAAAAAGAGAAAATATTTATGATGTATTAAAAAAGCACAACGTACCAATAATTGAAGATGGATTCAATGAAGAACTTCAACATTTAGGTACACATATAGCACCAATTACAGCTATAAGTGGTAGAGAAAATTCTGTTTTGTACATAGGAAGTTTATCAAAGATACTTTTCCCAGGAATGAGAATAGGATGGATATTTGGAGATAAAAAACTTATAGATGTTCTAGAAAGTGTAAAAAGAAGCAGAAATATTCATACGTCAGTTTTAGATCAAGCTATTTTATATCATTACATGAAGAATGGTAGTTTCGAACGATATGTAAAAAAAGTGAGGAATATATATAAAGATAAATATGAATTAACAAAAAAATTAGTAAAAAAACATATTCCTAATAAATTCATATTAGGAGATGGAGGTCTGTATTTATTTATAAAGCTTGATAATATTAATTCAAGGGAATTGTTAGATAGATGTTATGAAAGAGGAGTTATATTTATGCCAGGAGATATATTTTATACTGATAATGAAGGAAAAGATACTATAAGACTGGGTTTTTCAAGAGTAAGTGAGAAGGAAATAAAAAGAGGTATAAAAATAATAGGCGAAGAAATAAATAAAATGGTAAGAGAAAGTTGATTAATTCAACTTTCGCAAGTAAAAATAGTTGCTGCGGGAAATGATATATTGCTCGGAAACCTTTCGCTTCACAAAGTAATTCTAAGGTCTAAAAATTGTTTGTTCAAACGTTTCTTACGCAATATATCATTCCCCTTCGCTAGATAATATTTTGTATTGCTAGAGTTAAGCTAAGTAATAAATTGGGGGCTGAAGAGAGATGATAAAGGATAATAAAATAACAGAAGGAAATATTTTTAAGGCTTTAATAAAATTAGCTTTACCGATTATGGGTACATCATTCGTTCAAATGGCTTATAATATGATAGATATGATTTGGATTGGAAGAATAGGAAGTAAAGCATCGGCAGCAGTTGGTACTGCAGGATTTTTTACGTGGATGGGAATGTCTATAATTATTTTATCTAAAGTAGGAGCTGAGGTTGGTGTATCTCAATCAATTGGAAAGAATGATATAGAGGCAGCTAAAAAGTATATTCGTAATACTATTCAATTAAACATAATTTTAGGAATTATATATGGATGTTTCCTTATATTGTTTAGAAAAAATTTAATAGGATTTTTTAATTTAGGAAACAGTGATGTTGTAAATATGGCTGTAAGTTATTTGATAATCATTGCTATAGGGATAAATTTTTATTTTATTAATCCAGTTTTTACAGGTATTTTTAATGGATATGGAGATAGTAAAACACCATTTATTATTAATACTATAGGATTAATTACAAATATAATTCTTGATCCAATACTTATTTTTGGGATAGGTCCTATTCCAAAAATGGGAGTGAAAGGAGCGGCAATTGCAACTATTACAGCTCAATTTATTGTAACCCTAACTTTTATATATAACATAAGATCAAAAAAAGAACTATTTTCAAATTTAAATATATTTAAGTTACCAGATATTGATTATATAAAACGTATTTTAAAACTTAGTGTTCCAGTAGCTATACAAAATGCATTGTTTTGCTTTTTTTCTATGATGTTAGCTAGAATTATTTCTCATTGGGGTCATATACCAATAGCAGTACAAAAGGTAGGGTCACAAATTGAAGCTATATCATGGATGACAGCAGGAGGATTTTCTACTGCTCTTAGTGCTTTTGTAGGACAAAATTATGGAGCACAAAAGTGGAAAAGAATTTATAAAGGATATTTTACAGCTATAAAAATTGTTTCAGTTATAGGAATAGCAGCATCTTGCCTTTTGATTTTTGGAGCAAGACCTATTTTTTCTATTTTTATTCCAGAAGAAGAAGCTATCAAATATGGAGTAGTTTATTTGAAAATTTTAGGATTATCTCAATTTTTTATGTGTATAGAGATAACAACTGCAGGAGCGTTTAATGGACTTGGAAAAACTATACCACCATCATTTATAAGTATATTATTTACAGGACTTCGTGTGCCAGCAGCTTTAATTCTTTCATCAGAAAATTTATTAGGTTTAAATGGAGTATGGTGGAGCATTAGTTTAACTAGTGTAATTAAAGGTATTATTCTTACAACGTGGTTTGTTATTTTTATAAGAAAATATATGAAACAAAAATTAGGGGATGTTTTGTTTTAAGGAGAAAAATAAAAATTCTGGTTGAAATTTTAAAAAAATAGTGATACAATATATAAAAATATTCCAAATAAAAGCTGTGATGAGAAAGAGTAGAAATTCGTTTTCTTTTACAGAGAGCTCCGATAGGTGGAAAGGAGTGAAGAAAGGATTTTGAATACATCTCTGAGCTGTACACCAAAATCACTAAATGTATATTTAATTGTGCACATTAATTTTTGTTTAGTGTTAGTAGGCTGATGCCGGTTCCCTGCACCCGTTAAAATGCTAGAGTATAAACACATTTGTGTCGTACTCGAAAAGGTTAGTACTGTGAAGTATTAATAAATTGAGGTGGTACCACGAGATATACTCTCGTCCTCTAGTTTACTAGAGGATGGGAGTTTTTTTATTATTTAACAAATTATAAATTTTTTTTAAAAATTTAGTAGGTTAAAACTAAGTGAATTCATATATATAGTTTATGTAAATTTGAATTAATAATTAAAAATGAATAATTAGTAATTAAGGAAATTTTGCCTTAGGCCAAAATAACTAATATAATTAAAGATTTTTGCTAAAGCAAAAATCAACATTCATTTTTAATTTTTAATTATTAATTATTAATTGATAAAAAGGAGGATATGGAGTTTGATAATCTCCATGAAAACAGATATGACAAAAAATAATATTAGTATAGATGAAAAAATAAAAATAATTTCAAAAGGAGCAGCAGAAATAATAGATACAAAGGAATTAAGACAAAAGTTAATAGATGCTGAAAAAAATAATAAACAATTAACAGTTAAATTAGGATTAGATCCTACAGCACCAGATATACATCTTGGGCATACAGTAGTTCTAAGAAAGGTAAGACAAATACAAGATTTAGGTCACAGAGCTATTATCATTATTGGAGATTTTACAGGAATGATAGGTGATCCAACAGGAAGATCTAAAACAAGAAAACAACTTACAACAGAGGAAGTACTCGAAAATGCAGAAACATATAAAAAGCAAATGTTTAAAATATTAGATCCAGAAAAAACAAAGGTATGTTTTAATAGTGAATGGCTTTCAAAATTTGATTTTAAAGATGTTATTAACTTAGCAGCAAAATATACAGTAACTAGAATGTTGGAAAGGGACGATTTTAAGAAAAGATTTAAAGCACAACAGTCTATAGCAATACATGAATTTATGTATCCATTAATGCAGGGATATGATTCAGTAGCTATAAAAGCAGATATAGAATTAGGAGGAACAGATCAAAGGTTTAATATTTTAGTTGGGAGAACTCTTCAAAAAGAGTATGGACTTGAAAAACAGATAGCAATTTTTATGCCTATTTTAGAGGGAACCGATGGAATAGAAAAAATGAGTAAGAGTTTAGGAAATTATATTGGAAT
This sequence comes from Haloimpatiens myeolchijeotgali, assembly GCF_042688525.2. GTDB lineage: Bacteria > Bacillota > Clostridia > Clostridiales > Clostridiaceae > Haloimpatiens. Next base: position 2,939,387 of record NZ_JBHWAB010000001.1, on the reverse strand, counting down.
TGATGAAAGCAGTACAGAGATGTATGGAAAAGTTATGTCCATACCAGATGAGATGATAATAAAATACTATGAACTTGTAACAGATATTCATCCTGATGAATTGGAAAAGATTAAGGAAAAGCTTCAACATGGAGAAGTTAACCCAAGGGATATAAAAATGAGTTTAGCAAAAGAAATAGTTAGATTATACCATGGAGAAACTGAAGCGCAAAAAGCAGAAGAGCATTTTAAATCTGTATTTCAAAAGGGTAATATTCCAAAAGATATACCAGAGTTTAAAATTGATTTTGAAGATGTAGAAAATGGAAAAGTTGATATAATAAATATAGTAAAAAGTATGAAGTTTACATCTACCAATAGAGAAACTAAAAGATTATTAGAACAAGGGGCTATAAAATTAAACGGTAATAAATTATTGTCTTTAGAGGATGTTAAAATAGCTGATGGAGATGTAATTCAAGTAGGAAAAAGAAAATTTGTAAAGGTGGTTTTGGCATAAGTGGTGTATGGATCCAGTAAATAAAAAGGTGTATGAGAACAGGAATGTCTTTAGTTCACTAAATAGTAACCCTAAACTCTAATAAATGATATATTGTGTAAATAGTTAACAGTTGATAGAGGACAGTTGAGAGTTAAGGATACTTTTCTGATAATGCAGAAAGCTTTTAATTGGATATTTTGTTTAAAACAAAATTTACTTATTTTATTACTATATCTAATAAAAGTTTTTCTGTAAGAAAAACATCCTTAACTTGTCACTTATCAATTGATAAAGGTTTCTAGCCAAGATATCATTTTCAGTAGCGATCATTTTTCACCTGTGAAAGTCAAATTAATTCTTAATTGTTATAGTATATCCTATACACCATATAGATATTTACTACAGGCAATAAGCTTCATTTTATAATATAAAAATGTTATGTAATATACTGTGAATTTTCAAACCTAGAGTAAGTCAACTCTGTTTTTATTTAATATTTCGCATATCTTGGAGTTAGGATTTTCTTCTGTAATTATAGTATTAATATCTTTTAAGTGGGCAAATTTGTATGCACCGTCAAAATAAAATTTTTCATTTTCCATTAATAGATAAATGCTTTTGCTGCAATTAATTATTGTTTTTTTTGTATTTCCTTCTTCTAGATCAAAATTACTTATACTACAGTCAGATAGATTAACACCACAGCTTCCTATAAATGCTTTGTCAGCTCTATATTTAGAAATACTTTCAATAGCCGCAGAACCAACAACACCTCCTAGATTTTTACTATAGGTTCCACCTATGCATATGATATTTGTGTTTGAATTATTTCTAAAATATGCAGTTATTTCAACCATGTTAGTTAGTATAGTAATATTTTTATTATTTTGGGCTATTATTTCAGCTAGTATAAAGTTTATACTTGAAATATCAAGAAATATAACTTCGTTTTCATTTATGAGATTGAAGGCTTTATGTGCAATCATCTTTTTTAATTCTAAATTTTTTATCATCCTGTTTGATATGTTTGTAGTTTCTGCTAGGTTTCTTTTTAAAATTGCACCACCATAGGTTCTTTTTATTTGCCCTTCTTTTTCTAATTTTTGTAAGTCTTTTCTTATCATTGGTTCAGAAACATTGAATTTTATACTCAAATCTTTTACAAGTACTTTTCCTTCAGTTTTTAACAACTCTAATATTTTATTTAATCTTTCTTCAGCAAACATGTTTTTATCCTCCCCAAACGCGCAAAGTCGAAAATAAATGATTAATAAATATAGTATAACTAATTGGTAAATAAAATGCACTACCTTTGTTTATATAGTTACCGGTTTTGTGGAAAGATATTTTAAATTTGATAATTGTGAAAATTTAGATTGAATTTAAGAAAAAGCATTGACTAAATGGCGAAAATGAAATAAAATGATAATAAACAAAACCAAATAATAATAAATGATAAAAAACAATTATATTTTTAATAAAAGGTGATAAAAAATGATAAAAGCAACAGTATGTGAAATTGAAAAGTATGCTATTCATGATGGACCAGGAATTAGAACTACAGTTTTTTTAAAAGGGTGTCCTTTAAAATGCTTATGGTGTAGTAATCCTGAAACACAAAAGAGAGAAAATGAAGTTTATTACAATATGAATAAATGCATTTTATGTGGTCGATGTGTACAAGAATGTAGTAATAATGCATTGAAAATTGAAAAAGATAGGGTAGTGGTAGATAGACAAAAATGTGAAGTTTGTGGAGAGTGCATAGAAGTTTGTCCAATGGGAGCATTAAATTTAGTAGGAAAAACAATGTCAATTACTGATGTGATTGAAGAGGTAAATAAAGATAGAATATTTTATGAAAAATCAGGAGGTGGTGTAACAGTTTCTGGTGGAGAAGTTTTAATCAATGGTGAGTTTGTAGTAGAACTTTTAAAAAAATGCAAGGAAGAATATATTAATACAGCTATAGAAACTAGTGGATTTGGAAAGTGGGATACACTTTTTAATATTTCAAGATATGCGGATTTAATTATGTTTGATATAAAGCATACAAATTGTGAAAATCATAAAAAGCTTACAGGGGTTTCAAATGAAACTATTTTAAATAATTTAAGTAAGTTATCTAAGCTGCATTCTAACATTATTATTAGGGTACCTCTTATACCAGGATTGAATGATAGTGTTAAAAATATACAGAATACATCGAAAATCGCAAAGGAAAATGGAATAAAGGAGATACATCTATTGCCATATCATTCTTTAGGAAAAGAAAAATATAGACAGTTACAAAAAGAATACAAATTAGAACAAATTAAAACTCCTTCAAAGGATAATTTAGCTTCTTTGAAAAAGGTTGTTGAAGGATTTGGAATAAAATGTGTTATAGGAGGTTAGAAAATTATGATGAAAACTTATGAAATTACAAGTAAAAGAATTAAGAAATTAAGAGAATCTGTGTTATCTGAAACTCCAATGGTTTGTATAGAAAGAGCAAGGTATGTAACTGAGGCTTACAAGGAAAATGAGGCACAACCAATATATATAAAAAGAGCAAAAGCAGTAGAAAAAATACTTAAAAATATGACAATATACATTAAGGATGATGAATTAATTGTAGGAAATCAAGCTTGTGAACAAAGAACAGCACCAGTATTTCCAGAATATGCTGTAGAATGGATTGAAGATGAATTAAAAGAAAAAGGGAATTTTAACAAAAGAGAAGGAGATAATTTTTATTTACCAGAGAAGCATATAGATGAACTTATGGATATAGTTAAGTACTGGAAGGGTAAAACTTTAAGAAGTAAGTGTTATGCAGTAATGCCTGAAGAAATTGAAAAGGCATCAAAAGTCAAGGCTATTCATGGAGAAGGAAATATGACATCTGGAGATGGACATATAGTTCCTGATTTTGAAAAGGCTTTAAGAATAGGTTTAAATGGTGTAATAAAAGAAGCACAAGAAGAATTAGAAAAAGTAGATATAAGTGATAATGATGGAATAAGAAGAAGAGCATTTTTACAATCAATAATAATTACAAATAAGGCTGTTATAGAATTTGCTAATAGATATTCAAAACTTGCAGAAGAACTTGCACATAAGGAAAACAATGAAAATAGAAAGAAAGAGCTTTTAAGAATATCAAACATATGTAAAAGGGTTCCAGCACAACCTCCAACAAGTTTTTATGAAGCAGCTCAATTGATATGGTTTATACAGTTAGTAATTCAAATAGAGAGTAATGGACATTCAGCTTCACTTGGAAGAGTAGATCAGTATTTATATAAGTATTATAAAAATGATGTTGAAAATGGAGTAGTAGATAGAGAATTTGCAAAAGAATTATTAGAGTGTTTATGGATAAAATTATATTCAATATTGAAAATAAGACCTACATCTCATTCAGGATACGGAGCTGGATATCCAACATATCAAAATGTAACGATAGGTGGGTCTAATGTAAATGGTTCTGATGCAACAAATGAATTAAGTTATTTAATTTTAGAAAGTGTAGGAGAAGCAAAATTAACTCAACCTAATCTTTCAGCTAGGGTACATTCAAATAGTCCAGAAAAATTTATAAGAGAATGTGCTAGTGTTGTTTCAACTGGTTTTGGAATGCCAGCTTTTCATAATGATGAGATAATTATTCCTGCACTTTTAAATAAGGGAGTAACATATGAAGATGCATACAATTATACTATGGTTGGATGTGTTGAAGTAGCTGTTCCAGGTAAATGGGGATATAGATGTACAGGAATGACATTTTTGAATTTATTAAAAGTTTTAGAATTGACATTAAATGATGGTTATGATGAGAGAACAGGATATACATTGCTTAATGGTAATGGAAAACTAACTGATTTTAAAACTTATGAAGAATTATGGAATGCTTGGGAAAAGAATATGGAATATTATACTAAATTATCAGTATCTTTAGATAAAATTGCAGATACACATTTAGAAGAATTTCCAGATATATTATGTTCTTCTTTAGTTGATAATTGTATTGAAAGAGGGAAAGCAATAAAAGAAGGTGGAGCAGTATATGATATAATTTCAGGACTTCAGGTTGGACTTGCTAATGCTGCGAACTCCTTTGCAGCCATGAAAAAAGTAATTTATAAAGATAAGATTTTTACAACTGAACAGATATTAAATGCCTTAAAAAATAATTTTCAAGGTGTAGATGGAGAAAAAATAAGAAAAGTATTAAATAATGCTCCAAAGTATGGAAATGATATAGAATATGTAGATAATATTGCGAAAGAAGTATATGATACTTACATTAAACAAATAAACAAATATAAAAATACTAGATACGAAAAAGGACCAATTGGTGGGAATTATGGATTATCTACATCTGGAATTTCTTCTAATGTACCAATGGGATGTGTAACTTGTGCAACTCCAGATGGAAGAAAAGCTTGGACAGCAGCTGCAGAAGGGGGTTCACCTACACAAGGAACTGATACTAATGGGCCTACTTCAGTATTAAAGTCAATTACTAAACTTCCAAACATATTAATGACAGGTGGACAACTTCTTAATATTAAATTTTCACCACAGTTATTACAAGGAGAAGGACAGTTTGATAAATTTATATTTCTTATAAAATCATTTATTGCATTAAAAGGTTGGCATATACAGTTTAATATTATTTCAAGTGAAACATTGAGAAAAGCTCAAAAAGATCCTGAAAAATATAGAGATGTTATTGTTAGAGTAGCAGGATACTGTGCACAATTTATTACTTTAGATTCAACAACTCAAGAGGACATTATATCAAGAACAGAACAGAAATTTTAAAAAGAAGCTGATAGTTAATTCAACTTTCGCAGATGAAAAATACCCGCTGCGAGAAATGATATATTGATTAGCTAGACAGTATTTTTGTCCTGCGAAAGTTGAATGAATAATTAGTTTAGCTTACTAATTTGTAGTATGAATTTACAGTTAATACATAATAAATCATATAAATTATTGTATATGATATTACACTTATGGTAATAGGAATCAATAAATTTAAATTTAGTAGTTTACTTAAGATAGATGTAGCAACAAGACTATGTAAAATACCTAACAATAAAGGTAATACAAATACAACTAACATTTGTCTACTTATAGAAGCTTTAATTTCTTTTTTACTAACTCCGATATTTTTTAATATTGTATATCTTGATTTATCATCATTAGCTTCAGATAATTGTTTAAAGAATATAATGCTGCCAGTAGATAAAAGAAAAACTAAGCCTAAAAAGCTGCCGATAAATATTAATAAACCATTAATCATCAAACCTGAAGAATAGCTTTCATAATATGATGAAAATGTGCTTATCCAAGGCTTATCTTTTAAAAATGTTTTTCTACCAACGATTTTCCTTATAGAATTTGTTAGATTTTTACTATCTTTTTTATTATCTGTAACATATGCTTTTACGCGATATACATTTTTACTATTGTAGTATTTGTTGTATACATCATCTTTAACAACTAAAGTTTCATCTACAAGTGTATAGTTATTGAGTAATGCATAAGGTTTAAAATCTATAACTTTAAGAGAACTTTTTTTACCATTATCATTAATTTCTATATTTTTATCAATATAACTTTTCATAAAACCCTTAATGAAATTTTCATAAAACAATATTGATTCATTAGAATTATTAAGTTTAACAATTTCTTTAAGTCCTCTAGCTTTGGCTATTTCGTTAAATTTACTTTCAGAAATCATATGAATATTATTTTTTATAGTTTTAGATTTAGTATTTATTTTAGATACATTAGGTAATAATGCATTTATGTTAATAAATGCAGCATCTACAGAATTTATTATTTTATTTTTTGGATATTTGCTTATTGTATCTTCTATTTTTGAATTTAAAGTGTCATTAGTATTTCCAATGACATAAGTGAAAGGGTAGCGAATATTAAGTTTAGTTTGAAAGTCATAATATATACTAGAAGTAATACCCATAGCAGTTAATGTTGTTGCGCTAAGTACTGCAATAGTGGCTAAAGTCCTTGAACTAGCTTTTATTCTGTATAGAAGTTGAGAAGTTCCAATCATGTTTATTCCTTTATAGTATTTTCTTTTGTTTTTTCTAGCAAGTTGTACCATGAAAACTGTAAAGGATGAAAAGAATAAATAAGTTCCAATTACTACAAGTGCTAGGGTAGTGAATATTGCAAATAAAAAATCAGTCTTAAAAGAGTTAAGATATAATATATAACCGCTTCCTATTAGAATAATAGATAATAGAGCAATAATTATAGAGGCTTTTGGTTCTTTTTCACCTTTGTTTTCTGCTTTAAAAAGATCAATAAGTTTGAACCTATAAATTATGGTATATCCATGAATTGAGGTTATTAAAAATAATATAGCAAAGGTAATAAGAGTTTTAATAATAGCTTTTGGAATAATTGTAAATTTTATTGATGTAGAAAATCCCATTAAATTAACCAAAAGCATTACAAATACTTTTGAAAATAAGTTTCCAACAAGTATTCCTATAATAAGAGCAATTGCTCCCATTGCAATATTTTCATAAAAAAGCATTCTTCCAATTTGTTTCTTTTTAATTCCCATCATAGAATAAAGAGCTATTTCTTTTTTTCTTTTTCTCATAAAAAATGAATTAGAATACCATATGAAGATTGCAGCAAATATAGCAATTACAACTGCAGATGCTTTCAAGGTACTGTCTATTTTCATGCTTTCGCCTACTAAGTTTAAAACCTGTTTATTATATTGTATAGATGTAAAGGTAAAATATATCATTATACTGAATATCATTGATACAAAATATAAAAAATAGTCATGGAAATTTCTTTTTATGTTTTTAAAAGCTATGTTAAATAAGGTCATTATTGTCACCACCAAGAGTTTTTAAAACATCAAGTATTTTTTGAAAAAATACCTTTCTAGAATTACCTCTTACAAGTTCAGTAAATAATTTACCATCCTTTATGAATAATATTCTTTTACAATAGCTTGCAGCAAAAGCATCATGAGTTACCATCATTATAGTAGCATTATCACTTTCATTTAAATCGCTTAAACACTGTAATAATTCTTGAGATGATTTAGAATCAAGAGCGCCTGTTGGTTCATCTGCTAATATAAGAGATGGTTTATTTATGATAGCTCTAGCAGCTGCTGTTCTTTGCTTTTGTCCACCAGAAACTTCATAGGGATACTTATTTAATATATCAGTTATACCTAAATTAAAGGCTATTTTTTTTACTCGTATTTCAATTTCTTTATGGTCAATTTTTGAAAGTGCTAGTGGAAGAATGATATTTTCTTTAATTGTTAGAGTATCAAGTAAATTAAAATCTTGAAAAATAAAACCTAATTTATTTCGTCTAAAAGAAGATAGTTTATCTTCATCCATTTTTACTATATTATCTCCATCAATAGTAACTGTACCAGATGTAGGGGTATCTATAGTAGAGATAATATTTAAAAGTGTGGTTTTGCCTGCCCCAGAAGGACCCATTATACCAATAAATTCTCCTTCTTTAATTTCAAGATCTATATCATAAAGAGCAGTATATACATTACCTCTTGAACCATATATTTTCTTTAAATTTTTAGCTACTAATACATTATTCATTTGTAAAGCCTCCTAAATTTAATATTACTTTAAAATAACTTATAAAGTTATTTTATAATAAATTTACAGTTCTAACCATAGTGTTACCTAACAAAATAGTATTTTAAACTTACATTTTTGTCACAAAAAAATACACAGACTGTTTAAAAATCAACAGCCTGTTAGAAATGTCATTTTTTTATATCTTGAACAGATGTAATATTTGTATCTTGTTTTAAACTAATAATACTTTGAATTGCATGTTGTGGACATGCAGAAATACATTCTCCACAGCGAATACATTCTAAACTATTTGGATTTTTATATACATTGATATCCAATTTACACTGCACTTTGCATGCTCCACATTTTGTACATTTATTAGTATCTATTTTAAATCTATATATACTTATAGGATTGAAGAAAGAATAAATTGCACCTAGAGGACAAATAAATCTGCAAAATGGTCTAAATATAAGTATTGATAGTACTATAGTAATTATTAATAAGATAACTTTCCATTTAAACAAAAATCCTATAGCAGATCTTAATGAAGGATTTAATAAAGTAAGGGGAATACCTCCTTCTAAAGTACCCGCAGGACATATGTATTTGCAAAATGTAGGGGAACTTAGTCCCATATCGTCCACCCAAAACATAGGAAGCAAGATTACAAATACAACTAATATAATATATTTTAAATATTTAAGGTTTTGTAATTTGGGACTAACTTTCAATTTAGGAGAGGGTATTTTATTAAGGAGTTCTTGTATTAAACCAAAAGGACATAGCCATCCACAAACAAATCTACCTAAAGTAGCCCCTGTTAATATAAGAAAGCCTACAACATAAAATGAAAATTTATATTTTAAACTACCAATGACTGCTTGTAAAGAACCTATAGGACAAGAACCTAAAGAACCAGGACAAGAATAACAGTTGAGTCCAGGAACACATATTTTTTTTGTACTTCCTCTATAAATTTTGCCATTAAAAAATCCCTTTAAATAACCATTAGTCCCTAATGCTGTTATTATTTGAACTAATTTTCTTTTTAATTTATCCAATTCCAATACACTCCAAACATATATTTATTGCCTTAATGAAGACTGTCATTACTTCACCTCTATGTACTCCTGCTCCAATAAAAATTACACCCAATAGTAATAAAAATACTCTGATTTTTTCTCTCATAAAATCCACCTCTATTTATTTGCAACATTAAAGTAATCTGTTAACTTTGGAAAATGAATTTTTGCTTTTGTATATTCATTATATGAAGATTCTATGGAAATGTCATGACCTAATTTTCTCGAAAGTTTTTTTGCTAAGTATAAGCCCATACCCGTAGATTTTGAATTTTTTCTTCCATTATATCCAGTAAAACCTTTGTGAAATACTCTTCCAATATCTTCTTGCCTAATTCCTACCCCATTATCCTCAATAATAAGTATTTTTTCTTTATTATTTTTTTTAGTACTAAATTTTATTTTTCCTCCTTCATCAGTATATTTTAAAGAATTAGATAGAATTTGATTAATTATAAAAGTGATCCATTTTTTATCACTAGTTATGTTTAAATTTATATCTTCCATTTGAATTTGTATTTTCTTATTTATGAAGGTTTTAGCATGTTTTTTTACAAGATCTTTTACAATTCGTTCTAAATTTATTTCATTAATAAAATAATCTTTAGAGAAAGAATCTATTTTTGAGTGATAAAGAGCTTGCTCAACATAGTTATCAATTTTATCTATCTCTTCTTCTAAACTGTTTAATGTATTATCTTCAATGTTTGCGAGATTATTTTCAATGATTAATCTACTTACAGCAATAGGAGTTTTTATTTCGTGAACCCAAGAAGTAATAAACTCTAAATTATCTTTTTTCTCTTTGTATAGATTATCAATTTTGTTATTTTGATCTTCATATATATTAGAAATTAGTTTGTGATATAATTCTTGTTCATTAGTTTTAGGGCTAGGTAAAGTATTAACTATATTTTCAGTTTCATTTTTCATTAAATAATTCATAGATTTATAATATTTATTATGTGAAAAATACTCACCAAATAGATATAATAAAAAGAATATAAAACTTACAAAATTAATATATAGAATATTATCTATGCTAACTTTCACGGTATTATCTAAGTAAATTACTGTAGATATAAAACCCATTAGAATGAAAAAAAATAGAAATAAAAATTTTTTATCCTGTAAATATTCTTTTAATTTCATATTATTATATATCCCTGACCTTTCTTAGTTTTGATAAAATCATCTAATCCAACATCAGATAATTTTTTCCTAAGTCTGTTTACATTTACTGTTAATGTGTTGTCATCTACAAAGCTTTCATCTTCCCAAAGACTTCTCATAATTTTATCTCTACTTACCACATTACCACTATTTTTCATTAAAATATAAATGATTTTAAATTCGTTTTTAGTTAGTTCCATGTTTTGTTCATTATATATAAGATTATTATCTTTTAAATTTAATATAGCACCATTATGTTCAATTATATTTGATTCCACATTTGAATAAGAATAAGTTCTTCTTAAAACAGCATTAACTTTAGCCATTAAAACATCTAAAGAAAAAGGTTTTTGAATAAAATCATCTCCACCCATATTCATTGCCATTATAATATCCATATTAGTATCTCTTGAAGATACAAATATTATAGGGATTTTAGATACTTCTCTAATTTTATTACACCAATAAAAACCGTCAAAATAAGGAAGATTTATATCCATTAATACTAAATGAGGATTATATTTTACAAATGTATTAAATATATCACTGAAATCTTCAATTCGTAATCCATCAAATCCCCATTTTTTTATATTTTCTGATATTATTTCACTTATCTTAGGATCATCTTCTACTATTAATATTTTAAACAATTAAATGCACCTCATTTCACATATTTTAATTTAAAATTTATTAAAGTTATATCAATTATATTCATATTATATAATATTTTAAGGTTATTAGTCATAATTATTTTACATAGTTAAAATCACATATATTTTTTTTCAATCTTTGTGATACAATAAAATATAATAAAAATCTAGAAATAAAAAATAAAAATATAGAGAAAAGATTTTATGTAAAAAGAGGAATGATTTTATGGAAAGATATGAGGTTATTATTAGATTAGCATTAGCCATATTGATTGGAGGTCTAATTGGATATGAAAGAGAATTTAAGAATAGACCAGCTGGATTTAGAACGCATATATTAGTATGCGTGGGTGCAGCAGTTATTTCAATGATACAGATTTATGATGTGGATAAAACAACAGCTAAAATTCTTGCACATCCAGAATTAGGTGCAGCATTAAAAGTAGATATAGGAAGATTAGGTGCACAGGTTATAACAGGAATAGGTTTTTTAGGTGCTGGTACAATTATAAGAGAAAAAGGAGCTGTAAAAGGTTTGACTACAGCTGCAAGTATATGGACAGTTGCATGTATTGGACTTGGAATAGGAATGGGATATTACTTTTTAAGTGCTGCTGCGGCTATAGGAGTTTTAATTATATTAGTTTCGTTAAAAAGATTAGAAACTAAATTATTTGAAAAAGGTAAGCTAGTTAAATTAGAGATATATTATGTAAGTAAAGAATTTATTCAAGATGCTGCAGAATTTTTTAGAAGGAAAAACATTAAAGTAAAAAATATAGAGTTTAATATAGAAGATGAGGATGAGGACGTATACAACTCAAGTTTATATACGGTAATAATACCTAGATATGTTAAAGTTTCGAGTGTAATTCAAGAATTAAGTACTATTGAAGGTGTTGTAAAGATAATGGAAGTTTAATAAAGTAAAAAGTATAAAGAAGAAATAAGGAAGATTAAATAAAGTAAAAAGTATAAAGAAAAACATTATTATATTGCTCTTTTAACTTTAATCTTTGTACTTTAAAAGATATGAGGTGTGCTAATGCGGTCTATAGCTGTAGTTACAGATAATAAAAATTCTAAGGTAGCTAAATTTTTGAGGCAAAACTTAGAATGGGTTTTTGAACAATATGTAGACATTAATAATTATTCTTTTGGTGAATTAGAAAAAGGTAAAAAAATAGAAGATGATGTAGTACTAATCATGATAAAAGAAAGAGCACTTGAAATAAAAAAATATGTTTCTAACAAACAGAAAATAATAGTTATTCAAAGAACTATAAGAGAAAATGAAATTTATAAAATTTTTTCTATACCAGAGGCAACAGAAGTTTTAGTAGTAAATGATAATATGGAAACTACCTTAGAAACTACATCGCTTTTTTATCAATTAGGCATAAATCATTTAAATTTTATACCTTTTGACCCTAGTAAAAAATATGAAAATATTCAAATAGCTATTACTCCAGGAGAAATACAAAGAGTACCTAGTTATATAAAGAAAATTATAGATGTTGATGAAAGATGTATTGATTTATCTACTTTTATGAAGATATCAGAAACATTGGACTTAGATAGTAAAGAAATTGGTAAAAATATTATAAAGTATTCAGAGAAAATAATAAGTTTAGATAATGGAATAAAGAATAAATATAAAGAAATAATTGTAAAAAATGAAGAATTAGATACCATTATAAATCTTTCAAGAGATGGAATTGTGTTTACTTCTAATAAGGGAATAATTACTGTATGTAATAAAAGTTTTAAAAAAATGCTAAATATTGAAGAAAATATAGAAGGTAAAAATATTAAGGAATTTTTAAAATTTGAATTTGAAAAAATATTAAAGGAAGAATTGATAGAAAATGAGGTAATAAAGTATAAAGGAAAATATTTTAATGTTAACAAGACATCTATAAGTCATTTTGGAAGAAAAACAGGTACATATTACAACATTCAGGAAGTAACATACATAAAACAGTTAGAACAAAATTTAAGTAAAAAAATTAGAGAAAAAGGTCAGGTGGCAAGATATACCTTTCAGGATTTAAAGACTAATTCACATGTTATGAAAGAGTGTGTTAATTTAGCCAAGAAAATATCAAAGTCAGATTTAACAGTATTGATAATAGGAGAAAGTGGAACGGGAAAAGAACTTATGGCACAATCAATACATAATAAATCTAATAGATGTAAACAGCCTTTTGTTGCAGTTAACTGTGCTGCTATGCCAGAAAATTTATTGGAAAGTGAATTGTTTGGATATGAACCAGGTGCTTTTACTGGAGCATTAAAAGAAGGTAAAAAAGGACTTTTTGAGCAGGCTAATAATGGCACTATATTTTTAGATGAGATAGGGGATATGCCTGTCTTGCTGCAAACTAAGTTGTTGAGAGTGCTGCAGGAAAGGCAGGTAATGAGAGTTGGTTCTCAAAAGGTAATAGATGTAAATGTAAGAGTTATAGCAGCAACTAATAGAAATTTATTAAATATGATTAAAGAAGGAAAATTTAGAGAAGATTTATATTATAGACTTAATATACTTCCAATAAATATTCCTCCTCTTAGAGAAAGAAAAAGTGACGTAATTAGTATGTTAGAACTTTTTTTAGATAAGAAATTAATTTTGGATGAAGAAGTAAAAAAAGCTTTAATGAGTTATGATTGGCCAGGGAACATAAGGGAATTACAAAATGCAGCATCATATATATCGCTTATGTGTAATGATGTTGTTAGGTTAGACAATTTACCTTTTAATGTAACCCATATAAAAGATAATTTTAATAAGGAAATAGATGTATTGAAGTGTAAATGTGATTTTTCAAAATGCATAAAGGTATTAAAAATTATAGATGAATCCAATAGCTGGGGCAAATCTATAGGGAGAAATTGTATAACTAAAATAGCATTACAAGAAGGATTTTATTTAACGGAAGGTGAAACAAGAAAAATTTTAACTGAATTAAGAAATCTAGAATTAATTTGTTCAAGTGTAGGAAGAAAAGGTAGTGAAATAACCTATAAAGGTAAAAAATTCCTACAAAACTTAAAAAGTTAAATATAATAGGTTTATAAATAGGATACAAATAGGTAAATGTATGACCTATTGAACCTATTTATTGCAAATTCAAAGGTGTGTGTAAGAAAAACGTTATGATTACCTTTACATAAATATTTTTCAAATGTATGATTTTATAAAATTTTTAGAATTTATTCAACAAAAGTTTGTTTAAAGCTTTTGTTTTCTTTTTATTTGCAATAATCATATTTTAAGGATTTTATAGTGGAATCAAGTAAATTCAAGGGTTTGAAATTAAAAATTTACATTAATAAAAGATATAATTTTTTTTGAGAAAATTTATATTTGAGTTTTGGCATAAGTATTGCTTGATATATAGGCATAAAAAGAATATAAAATTTTAAATAGGAGGCTTGGAAGATATGGACATAAAACCAATTATAGGAGTATCAGGAAGTATTATTGTTGATGAAGGAGGAATGTTTCCAGGATATGAAAGAGCATATGTAAACGATGATTATATACAATCAGTTGTAAGAGCAGGAGGAGTACCTTATATCATACCAATGGTATATGATGAAGAGGTAATAAGAGATCAAGTAAAAAATGTAGATGCATTAATATTATCAGGAGGTCATGATGTTAATCCGTTGTTATATGGAGAAGAACCATCTCAAAAGTTAGGCGGAATCTTACCAAAAAGAGATACTTTTGATTGTGCTTTAATAAAAATGGCAATGGAAATGAAAAAACCAATACTTGGAATTTGTAGAGGACATCAAATTATAAATGCAGCCAATGGTGGAACTATATATCAAGATTTATCTTATATTAATGGATGTTACATAAAACATAATCAACAACATTTATCTAATATACCAACTCATACAGTTGAGATTACTGAAGGAACAAAACTATATGATATATTAGGTGAAAAAGTACTTACAAATAGTTTTCATCATTTAGCACTAAACGATATAGCACCAGGATTTAAGGTAGCAGCAGTTTCTAAAGATGGAGTAGTGGAAGCAATAGAAAAAGAAGGAGAAGAATTTGTTATAGGAATACAATGGCATCCAGAAATGATGGCAAAAGATAATGAGAATATGTTGAACATATTTAAAGCATTAATAAGACAAGCCTGTAAATAGTAATATGGCAGTTTAAAAATAGTTTTTATATTAAATATGTGTACGATTACATAAATGATATTTATGTTTGAGAGGAGGAATTATAATGAGTGACAAGAAAAAGTTTGGCTTTTGGAGTATAGTACTTTTAGGTATAAACGCAATTATAGGTTCAGGTATATTTTTGTTACCAAATAAGGCTATGAAATTAATAGGACCAGCAAGTTTATGGGTTATTGTATTTGATATGCTTTTAGTAATAAGTATTGCAATGTGTTTTGCAGAAGTTGGAGGATTGTTTAAGAAAAACGGAGGCCCATATGTGTATGCCAAAGAAGCTTTTGGTGAATTTGTAGGATTTGAAGTAGGATTTATGAAATGGGCTATTAGTATAATTGCTTGGGCAGCTATGGCAGTTGCATTTGCAACAGCATTAGGTAAAGTGTGGCCATCAGCTGCAGAAGGAACAACTAAAAACATAATAGTTATAGCAATATTAGTGGGACTTGGAATTTTAAATATATTAGGTGTAAACATATCTAAAACATTAAATAATATTATTACTTTAGGAAAATTGATACCATTAGTTATGTTTGTTGCAATAGGAATCTTCTTTATGAAAGGTGGAAACTTTTCACCAATGTTTCCTGGTGGACATTATGAGGCAGGATCTTTTGGAGCAGCAGCACTTTTAATATTCTATGCATTTACAGGATTTGAATCTATTGCGGTTGCAGCAGAAGACATGGAAAATCCAGAAAAAAATGTTCCAAAAGCAATAGTAACAGTTATGATAATTGTATCTCTATTTTATTTATTAATACAAGCAGTATCTATAGGAGCACTAGGACCTAAGCTTGCTGAAACTTCAACTCCAGTTGCAGACGCTGCATCAATTTTCTTAGGACCAATAGGTGGTGCTATAGTATCAGCTGGTACTCTTATTTCAATTGGTGGAATAAATATTGCAGCTTCATTTATTACTCCAAGAAGTGGTGTAGCACTTGCAGAGGACGGATTAGTTCCAAGAGTTATTGCAAAACAAAGTAAAGCTGGAACACCATATGTAGCAATTATAATAACAGTAGCTTTAGCAATTCCAATAGCTTTATCAGGAAGTTTTACAAAACTTGCAGCTATAAGTGTTGTTTCTAGATTTGCACAATATGTACCAACATGTCTTGCAGTTATAGTTTTAAGAAAGAAGAGACCAGAGTTAAAAAGTTCTTTTACAGTGCCTTTTGGACCAGTTATACCTATAATTGCAGTAGTTGTTAGTGGATGGTTATTATATCAATCTTCAATGGAAAAAATCCTTTGGGGACTTGGAGGATTAGTATTAGGAGTGCCTTTATATTTCATAATGAAAAGTAAAAATAATAATGATAATAGTAAAAATAATTCAGAAAAATTAAGTGCTTAATAATAAAGCTGCCTTGAATGGGCAGCTTTTATTTATTGAATGGTTATTGCTTCTACAGGACATTGTGCTTCAGCATCTTTTGCAGAATCAACTAAGTCTTCTGTTACATCTGGGTTATAAGCAATTGCTTTACCATCATCATCCATTTGGAAAATTTCTGGACAAACATCTGGACATAGACCACAACCTATACAAGTATCTTTATCAACGTTAGCTTTCATTTTATTAGCCTCCTTTTTAAGTAACTCAACTTTTGAAGGTGAAAAACAGTTGCTGCGGGAAATTATATTTTTGTCCTATGAAAGTTGAGTAAGTAACATTAGTATAATCATATATAAATTTTTTATACAATATATGTCTTTATTCTTGTTTTATGAATGTTGGATATTAAATTAAGTTTTTAATGTTATTGAATCATAAGAATATATTATTCTGATATTTTGTAAAATTATGATGAACTTGGAAGGAAAAATGGAAAAAATATCGAATCAATATAATATATGTTACATATACAATGTATAGTTATTATTGTTTTTAAAGAAAGGGATGATATATAGTGAGTAAGTTGTTTGAAAATCAAATTGCTATTGTTACAGGTGGAAACTCAGGTATAGGTGAAGGTGTTTCAATGGATTTAGCTAAAAATGGTGCTAAAGTAATGATAGTTGGAAGAAATGAAGCTAAAAACGAAAAAGTAAAAAAAGCTATAGAGAATGAAAATGGATATGCTGAGTGTTATAAAGTAGATGTAAGTAAAAGAGAAGAAGTAGAGAAAGCTGTTAATACTATATATGAAAAACACAAAAAAATAGATATTTTAATATCTAATGCAGGAAATTCAACGCAACCAAAGTTTTGTACAGATATGACTTATGAAGAATGGGATGTATTAATAAAAACTCATTTATATGGAACATTTAATTTTGTAAAAGCTTGTGGTGAAAAAATGAAACATAATAAATATGGAAGAATAGTTTTAACTTCTTCATTAGCAGGAATTATGGGATTTACAGGAAGTATAAATTATAGTAGTGCTAAAACAGGATTAGTAGGTATGACATATACTCTTTGTAAAGAGTTAGGACCATATGGTATAACAGTAAATGCAGTTCAACCAGGAATTATAAGAACAAATATGACAAGTGCAGCATTAAGTCAAATGGAGGAACCATTTAAAAAAGCTACACCAGTTCAAAAAATAGGAGAACCAAAAGATGTAGCAAATGCTGTAAGGTTTTTCTGTATGCCAGAATCTTCTTTTATAACAGGAGTAGTTATGAGAGTAGATGGAGGATATATACTAAATTCACAAATGGATCAATTGATGTTCCAAATGTGTTCATCACAAGAAAAATAGGCATAATAAATATGATTAAAAACTCCAGAAAATCTTTTCTGGAGTTTTTTTTATTTTTCACCTGTGAAAGTTGAGTTGTTGATAATAGGTAATTTTATTTATAGGTAATATGATATAATAAATTGAAGAAAATATTGAAAAACAAACATAGGAGGAAATAGAAATTTATGGATAAAAAATATATATTTATAAGCTCTATAATAGCGTGTATTTTGTTATATTTTATTGAACAAGTTATAGGAGCAAATTATTTAATTAAAACTATTTCAAAAATAGTATTATTTACTATGATACCTTATATATACATAAGATTTATTAAGAGAGTTACAATTAAGGAGGCATTAAATTATAAAAACATAGACAAGCATCACCTTAAAGTAGGAATTTTATTAGGGATTATATGTTTTGTTGTAGTGATAATTTCTTATTGTGTTCTTGGAGGAGCTGTAGATTTTGATAGTATTGCCATTGAACTTCAAAGAAAATCTAAAATTAGTCCTGTAAACTTTATTTTTGTAGGATTATACATAACATTTGGTAATTCATTTTTAGAAGAGTTTTTTTTCAGAGGTTTTATATTTTTAAATTTATATAAATTAAAATATAAAAAGACAGCTTATATATTTTCATCTTTATTATTTGCGTTATATCATATTACAATATTTAAGAATTGGTTTGAGCTATGGATAACATTTTTAGCAGTAGTAGCGTTAATGATTGTAGGATTTATCTTTGATTGGATAGATACTAAGTCTAATAATTTTGTGAATTCATGGATAGTTCATATATTAGCAGATAGTGCCATAATATTTATTGGCTTTAAGATGTTTGGAATTTTATAAATTTAGTAATTTTGAATAGGGGGAATAAAGGTGGATTTGATACTTTATAATGGCAAAATTGTGACTATGGATGAAAAAAATAGGGAAGCACAAGCGGTGGCAGTACAAGGGGATATGATTATTAAAGTAGGTAGTAATGAAGAAATAATGAAATTAAGAAAAAACAATACTAAGGTTATAAACTTACAAGGTAAATTAGTTGTGCCAGGTTTTATAGATAGTCACATGCATTTAATTGGATATGGAACAAGTATTCAGAAAGTAGATTTGAAAGATTGTAAATCTGTAGAAGATATAATAGATAAGGTTAAAAAATTTATTGAAGTTAAAAATATTCCTGTAGGTAAATGGGTACAGGGGATTAATTGGAATCAAGAAAATTTTGATGTTAAAAGATTTCCTAATAAATATGATTTAAATAAAATTTCAAAGGTACACCCAATATGTATAACAAGAGCTTGTTATCATGTATCAGTAATCAATGATAAAGCACTTGAAGTATTAGGTATTGATAAAGATTCAGTACAAATACAAAGTGGAGAAATAGATACAGACGAAAAAGGAAATGTTTTAGGAATTTTCAGAGAAAATTCAATGTGGATTATTGATGATGCTATTGTTGAACCTGATTTAGAAGAACTTAAAGATATAATTAAAAATGCTTGTTGTAATGCTTCAAAACAAGGAATAACTTCTATTCATACAGATGATTTTGCTTATCTTCCAAGTAAAAATTATGAAAAGATTATAAAAGCTTATAAACAATTAGAAAATGAAGGAAAATTAAAAGTTAGAATAAATGCTCAATGCCGTCTTTCAAATATGGAGATATTACAAGAGTTTATTGATAAGAAATATAATAAATTCAAAGGAGATAAGTTTTTCAAATTTGGTCCTTTAAAATTAATATGTGATGGTTCATTAGGTGCAAGAACAGCTTATTTATCTTATAAGTATAATGATGATTGTTCTACTTGTGGAATTTGTAATTTTACACAGGAGGAATTAGATGAAATTATATTAACAGCACACAAGGCTGGAATGCAAATTGCAGTTCACTGTATAGGTAATAAAGCAATGTATATGGTACTTGAAAGTATACAAAAGGCTGTGCAAAAGTATCCAAGGAAAGATACAAGACATAGTATAATACATGCTCAAATAACTGATAAGCTTTTGATTGAAAAATTTAAGAATATGGATATAATAGCAAACGTTCAACCTATATTTTTAAATGCAGATTTACATGTAGTGGAAAAAAGAATAGGAAAAGAAAGGGCAAAGTATACTTATAATTGGAAAACTATGATAGATAAAGGTATACATGTTACTTGTGGATCAGATTGTCCTATAGAGCATTTTGACATATTGCCTAATATTTATTCTGCTGTAACAAGAAAAGATTTAAAAGGTTATCCTAAAGGAGGCTGGCTTAAAGAACAAAAGATATCTGTACATGAAGCATTAAAAGGATTTACTTGTGAAGGGGCTTATGCGTCTTTTGAAGAAAATTTAAAAGGTAGTATAACTGAAAATAAATTGGCTGATATGGTTGTTTTATCAGATAATATATTTGAAATTAAGCATGATGATATAAAAGATGTAAAAGTACTAATGACAATATTAGGTGGAAAAGTAGTTTATAAAAATGAAAAGTATGAATTTTAGATAATTATAAAATTTTGAAGCGAAGTTCTAGAATTTTTTTGAAAATTAACAAAAATTTAAAGGAATTTTACTTTTTAGACATATGTAAGTTTGAATTTTGTTGTATAATAGTTAGTGTTTGGAAAAATCTATAAAAATACAATTTTACCTAATATTAAAGATGGGAGGTTAATAAATGAAAAGAACTTTAAAAAAGAAAATAATAGGAAGCTTTTTGCTTGTAGTAATTTTGGTTATGATTCCTGTATGTGTAATGGTAATAAACGTTGCTGGAAATGCTTCATATAAAGCATTAAATAATGTTGTTAAAAGATCAAGTGTTATGGGAAGAAAAATAATAGATGATTTATATCCTGGAGAATGGCATATAAAAGACGGCGATATATATAAAGGAGATAAGCCTATAGATCACAGCGAAGTAGCATCTAATGTAAAAGAAAATCTAGGATTGGATTTGTTATTCTTACAAAAAGATAAAGTTGTTTCTAGTAGTATTCAGGATAAAAGTGGGAACGCTTTATCAAGTGTAGATATAGATGAAGAAAACAAAAATATGATATTTAATGAAGGTAAGTCAGATAACTTAAGAGTTAACCTTAATGGGGAAAAATATTTAATACATATAGAACCTATAAAAAATAGTGATAATGATGTAATTGGTGCTATTGGTATAGGAATGGGTGAAGCATCTATTAAAAATTATATAAAAGAAACTAATATATTAGATCAATTAGGTGTAGTTAATGTAATTTGTATAGTTGTATTAATTCTAGTAATTTTTATAGCAAATAAGTTATCCAATTATTTAACTTATAACATTAAAAAGGCCTCAGCTTTTGCAAAACAATTAGCAGAAGGAAACTTAGATTATAAAATTGAAGATTATGATGATAGTAATAGAAGATTAAAGCCAAAAAAAACTCCAGATGATGAAGTAGGAGAATTGATGAAAGCATTAAATGTAGCAGGAAATAATTTGAGAGAACTTATTGGTAGTGTTCAGCAAAATGCTCAATCATTATCAGAAATGGCGACTACATTAAATGCCTCTATGGATGATATCGGTAAAGGCTCTGAAGAAGTTGTAAATGGAGTTAATGAAGTGGCAATGGATACTCAAAACAATGCAAGTGCAGCCCAAGAGACAGCAGCTAGTATTGAAGAGGTAGCTAATAATTCAAAAATTGTATATAAAGAAACAGCTAGTGTATCTAATGATAGCAATAGTGCTTTAGAAGCAGCTAAGGCAGGAACTGATAAAGTAGATCAAGCAGTACAAGCTATAGGTAATATCAAACATACTACAAATAATGTATCATCAGTAATAAATGATTTACAGGTTTCTTCAAATAAAATTGGAGAAATGGTTTCAATTATTAGTGGAATAGCAGAACAAACTAATCTTTTAGCATTAAATGCAGCTATAGAAGCAGCAAGAGCTGGAGAACAAGGTAGAGGGTTTGCTGTAGTAGCAGAGGAAGTAAGAAAGTTAGCAGAACAAAGTAAAGATGCAACTGAAGAAATTATTACATTTGTAAAAGATATTCAAGAAAAGACTCAAAAAGCTACATCAGCTATGGATGAGGAATTAGTACAAGTTGAAATTGGAGTTGAAAAAACTAATTCAACGAGTGAAGAATTTAATAAGATATTTGATATCGTAGAGAATATGAACAAAAATGTAGAGAAAATAGCAACATCAACTAAAGAACAATCTTCAATTGCCGAGGAAATGGCTAGAGTTATGGATGAATTTTCACAGAATACTCAACATACTGCTAGTGCATCACAAGAAATAAGTGCAAGTGTAGAAGAGCGAAATGGTGCAATAAATGAAATTGAACAAGCAATAAATGAATTAAAGTCTATGTCAGAGCAGTTAAGTGAAAAAACTAAAAAATTTACTATAACTAAATAACAAAAATAGAGAAAAATAATATTTTAATATAGGTGTATACAGCAGTAAATAATAAGAGGTATAAGAAAAGGAAAGTTTTAAAGATTCCTTAAGCTTATACCTTATTTACTTATTACTAATATACATAACGTGATGTGATTTTCTTATTTAAAGTTCTGTACAATCTCTTAATTGCTGAGAAGCTGCTTTTATGTCATTACTTCCAAGTATGCAAGATATAACAGAAAGACCGTTAACGCCTGATTTCATTACTGATTCTGCATTTTGTAAATTTACTCCTCCTATTGCAACTGAAGGAATATGTATTTTTGATGTGATTTCTTTCAATCCTTCTAATCCTAGAAGAGTAGAAATATCTTCTTTAGTACTTGTAGGAAAAACAGAACCTAATCCTAAATAATGTGCTCCAGCTTTTTCAGCTTGTAAAGCTTGTTTAACATTATTACAAGAGATTCCTATTATTACATCATCACCAAGAATTTTTTTAGCAAATTCAATTGGCATATCACTTTGACCTAAATGAACTCCTTCAGCCTTAACAGCTTGAGCTATATCAATTCTATCGTTTATTATTAATGGAACATTGTAGTATTTAGTTACTTCATGAACTTTACTTGCTGTGTCAAAAAATTCTCTAGTTGAGGCTTCTTTTTCTCTTATCTGTACTATAGAAGTACCACCTTTAATAGATTCTTCAACTGCTTGTTCAAGCGTCATATTTTTTAAAAATCTTTTATCAGTTACAAGATAAACACTATAATCTATATTCATTTCAATCCCTCCTGTTTTATTAAATGATTTCCATATTAAGTTTTTGCATAAAAGTTTCTTTATTAAGAGAATAAATATAATCAATTAGTTTAACTTTAAAAGAACCTGGAAATTTTGCGCCTTCAAAAGCTAATTCTCCTGAAATATTCATCCAAGCCACAGCGGAACATACTGCTTTAAATTTATCTTCTTCTGCACCACAAGCTCCTGCACATAAAGCACCTAACATACAACCTGCTCCTGTGACTTTAGTAAACATTTCTGTTCCGTTATATATTTGAGCAACTCTTTTTCCATCAGAGATTGTATCTACTTTACCTGTAGCTACTACTGTGCAATTATATTTTCCAGCAACAATTTTGCATGCTTCAATTATTCCTTCACCTTCATCTACAGAGTCTACACCTCTAACTTTAGAAGCTTGTCCTGCCAATACTTTAATTTCACCTATATTACCTTTAATAACATCTATTTTACCTAATTCAGAAATTTTATTTATTACAGATAGTTTTCTTGGAATAGCACCACATGCTACTGGATCTAAAACTACAGGTACATTATTATTTTTTGCAGATATTGATGCCATAAGTATAGCAGTTTCCTGTTCTTTAGTTAAACTGCCAAGATTTATATAAATTGCAGAAGAAATTTTGGCAAAATCATAACTTTCATCATATGCTTCTACCATAGCAGGAGAAGCACCAAAAGCTAAAAGAATATTTGCACAGTCATTTATTGTAACGTAATTAGTTATTGCATGTACTAAAGGAGTTTTTTCTCTAATTTTTTTTATAATATTACATATTTGCTTGTCCACGATTAACACCTCTTGAATTCAATATTTTTGTTGAAATTGTATAAATAATTGATATACATAAAATAGTTAATAAAGTTGGAATTCCAAAGGAAATTTTATTAAAATAGTTAAATAAAAACATTCCTATTAAAACTGAAATAATTCCAAGTACATTGAAACTATGCTTTTTATTATTTTTTAGTAAATAATCTAAAAATACTATACTATAAACAGGAACAAAGATACTTCCTATAGTTAAAAGAAAATTTTCGTAGTTTTCCATTGGGAATACAAAAGCTATAACTGCAGCAATTATAGAATAAATAATTATATAGTTATTTTCAGTTTTAATTTTTAGTATTTGTTTTGAAGAAATAACTGCAGAATATATGTCTATAAAAGTAGTTGTAACAGTTGAAAGAAGAATGATTAATCCGCCTATAATACCAATAGAAGACATAAATTCAATAATATCTTTTCCAGTAAATATAGTTATAAAAAAACCTAAGATAAACATTGAAGTACTTCCTATAAAATATCCCAAAAAGCTAGAAGTAAAAACTCCTCTTTTAGTACGGCCATTTTTAGTAAAATCACCTATTACAGGAAGCCAAGAAACTGGCATTGCAATTGATAGTTCTAATGCAGTAGTAAAATTTAGATTACCACTAAGTGCAACGGATTGTGATAAATCTATTTTAGAGAACATAAATATACATAAAATAACTAAGGAAATAACACATATATCATTCACTTTTTTTGAATAATTAAAGAATGAATAAGACCAAATTAATACTATTACAGAAACAAGTAATAGTGAAGTTTTATAAGATATTGAAAGAATAGGGCTTATAGCTCTTGCGCCTTGAATTATCATTATTGCAGACCAACCTAAAAGTTGTAACACGTTTAAAAAAGCAACTATTTTTGAACCTATTAAACCTAAAGAGTCTTGTACAGTTTCCATTGCTGTACGCTTATTAGAAAAAGAAATATATCCTCCAAATGCTAATAATAATGTTCCTAATAAGTGACCTAATAGTATGGCGCAAACTCCCTTAGAAATACCTAAAGGTGCTATAACAGATCCAGTGTATATTTCAGCTATTGAAATGGAAGCTCCAATCCAAAGTAGAAACATAGATGAATTTTTTATTTTATTCAAAATCTACACCAGCTTTCTTATATAATTCAACTAAATGTCCTACAGGTCCAACACCATGTCCTATGGAAAAAGAATTTTCAATGGCTTTTGTAATATAATTTTTTGATTCTTTAACGGCGTCTTCTATGCCATAATTTTTAGCTAAATATGAAGCTATGGAAGAAGATAGTGTGCAGCCTGTTCCATGAGTATTTTTAGTTTGGATTCTATAACCTTTTATTTTTATAAAATCTTTTCCAGTATACAAAATATCATTAGCATCATTACATCTATGACCACCTTTAACAAGTACATATTTTGGTCCCATTTTTGAAATGCACAATGCAGCTTTTTTCATATCATCTTCATTGATAATTTTCATCCCAGTTAGTGTTTCAGCTTCTGGAATATTTGGAGTTACTACATGTGATATTGAAATAAGTTTTTTTAATTTCTCAACCGCTTCTGGTTTTAATAAAAAGTAACCACTTTTTGATACCATAACTGGATCCACTACTATATTTTTAGCTTTGTATTCTATTAAAAGGTTTGTTATAGTTTCGATAATTTCACTATTTGATACCATTCCTATTTTTACTGCATCTACATTAATATCATCAAAAATACATCTTATTTGACATTCTACTATTTTTTTATCAATTTCTTGTACATCAATGACACCTACAGTATTTTGAGCTGTTACTGCAGTTATTACACTCATACCATAGACACCTAATGCACTCATGGTTTTTAAATCTGCTTGTATTCCTGCACCTCCACAGCTATCTGAACCTGCTATTGTTAAGACGTTTTTCATATCTATTACCTCCTAGTTATAATTTATACTTTTATAATATTTTAATTTTATTTTTAGTGTACTTTGTATAAATAAAAAAATGCTGCTTCAAAGAAAAGCAGCACATTAAATATTCATAAAGTGTATATCTACTTCCCTTCGCCAGTATTATCTGGTATCAGGTTCAAAGGGTTAGAGATTAACTCTTCTCAGCTAAAGGCACCCCCGTAGTTATTATATTAAATTGTTTTAATCAAAACTATTATAACTAAAATTAATATTTATTTCAATGATTTCATAAATATAACAAAGTAAATGGCGTATGGATAAGAAAAATGAAGTTTAGTGTTATAGAAATAGTATATTTACAATTTTGTAACCTATTTATAAAAAAAAAGTAGTATTATATAATAGAAAGAAGATATTATTGTTAATTTTTATAATTTATAAAACATAGAAAGGAAAATTGATATGGAAAGAGGAACGAGACGAAGAGCAAAAAGAAAAAAGTAAATAAAAAGAAATTTTTTATAACCACAATTATTCTATTAACAATTTTAGTAGTTACAGGTGTTATAGCACGAAACATACATATAAATTCTGTATGTGATAAATATGCTAATGTTATTTATCCAGGAGTAAAAATTCAAGATATAGATTTATCAGGAAAAACAAAACAGCAAGCTATTAATTTACTAACACAAAAATATGGTGATACTGTTTTAAAAAAGAATATATTAATTAATACCCCAAAGAAAAAATATGCAATAAATTATTCTAAATTAAATGCTAGATATAATATAAATGAGATTGTGAATAAAGCATTTAGTTATGGTAAAGATAAAGAAGTTAAAGAGAAGTACAATTTAATAAAAAAACCCAAACCTCAAAATTTTGAATTAAAGTTTAACTATGATGGTAAATATATAGAAACATTAATTAAACAAATGGAAAAAGATATCAATAAAAATCCTTTAAATGCATCAGTTAGTAAAGCACAAGTAGAATCAGAACAATTTAAAGTTACTTCAGGAAAAAACGGACAAGCTTTAAACTCAGAAAAATTGAAAAAAGATATCACAAGTGTTATAAATGGTGAATTAGGTGGAGATGCAAAAGTTACTGCTGAAATTAAAGTTGTTGAACCAAAAGCTACTACAGAAGAACTTAAGAAACTAAATAAAAAAATAGTAACTTTTAGTACTGGGTATAAAACATCTTCTTATGAAAGATCAACAAATATTGAGCTTGCAACAAAGGCAATTAACGGAGTATTGTTGATGCCAGGAGATACTTTTAGTTTTAATGAGATAGTTGGTCAAAGAACAGAACAAAGAGGTTATAAAAATGCTCATGTAATTATTGGAACTAAAGTTGTTGATGGAATAGGTGGAGGAATATGTCAAGTATCTTCTACATTATATAATGCAGTATTAAGAGCTAATATGTCTTCTGTACAAAGAATGCATCACACTTTCCCTTCTAGCTATGTAAATAAGGGAGCAGATGCTACAGTTAGTTATCCTGCACCAGATTATAAATTTAAAAATACATTGAAGTATCCAGTATATATAGAAGCTTATGCAAAAGATAAGACTATAATATGTAATGTGTACTCTAATTCAAGTTTAAGTAATATAAAATATGATATCATTAGTGATGTTTATGAAACTGTTCAACCCAAAACAAACTATGTTTATGATAGTTCTCTTCCAAAAGGACAACAAGTTATAGATACACCAGCAAAAGTAGGGTACAGAGTAAAAGTATATAGAGTTGCTTCTCAAAATGGAAAAGAGATTTCTAGAAAACTTTTATATAAGGATTATTATAAGCCAGTAAATGGAGTTATAAGAAAAGGAACTAAATAAAAAATGCGGCATAGCCGCATTTTTTTTATTCATGTCTTAGAGATTCTACTGGGTTAAGTTTACAAGCTTTTACTGCTGGATATAATCCGGCTAATACAGATATTAAAATAGCAAATCCTAAAGAAACAAGTACAAGCCATAAAGGTATTACAAATAAATTTGGTATCTCTTCTACACCTTTAGATGTAAGATACAATTTTAAACCTCCAGTTA
The DNA here is from genome assembly GCF_042688525.2 of Haloimpatiens myeolchijeotgali. Lineage (GTDB taxonomy): Bacteria > Bacillota > Clostridia > Clostridiales > Clostridiaceae > Haloimpatiens. The sequence goes on along the minus strand of NZ_JBHWAB010000001.1, from coordinate 2,911,443 downwards.
AAATCAAAGTATTTAATTTTCCTAAAATTAAACCCATCAATCCTCCAATGAAACCAATAGCACCGGATTCTGTTATGAATAACCATTTAATGTTTGATTTTGAAGCACCAAGAGCTTTCATTATTCCTATGGAACGAGTTCTTTCATAAATTGCCATGGTCATAGTATTTATAACTCCAAGTGAAGCTACAAATATAACGATAATTCCACCTATAGAAAGAATTCCTTCTAATACAGAGAAAACTTTTTTTACTATTTTTATTATAGAATCTACACTAGAAGTTTCAAAACCTAATTTATCAATTTGTTTAGAAACAGGATTAACATCCTCATAAGATTTTACAATTACTTTTATATTATTAATACCGTTTTTACTAAAAAAAGTTTTATCCATGTTTATGTAATTTTCCATAGCTGCCACTGTTTCTAATGGAACTATGATTTTAGGAGAAGATATAAATTTATTACTAACAACACCAGTAATTTTTAATTTTTTTATAAGAGGATTAGCATTAGGTGCATCAGGCATATCAGAAAGTTTAGTTATTATAGTAAGTTCTTTTCCAATAGCACTTTTATAGTCTTTGATACCTAATTGTGATAAATATTTTTCATTTACAAGAGCTCCATTAGTATCATTTTTAGTTAAGAGTTTTCCAAAACTTATTGGATCAAGTTTTTTATCTTTATTTTTAAGTCTTGCAGCTTCTATGTTGGCTTTAGGAATGATTGTATAATTTAAATCATATCCTTCAACATTAACATTTTTTAATACTTTATCATTTACTTTTGTTTCAGAAGCTAGAGTAGAACTTGATACTACAATATCTTCTACATTTTTTATATTTTTGATTTTAGTTAAGTTTTCTGTATTAAAATTTTCTGCTTTTTCTTTAGATTCTTTTTTTTGTTCTGGTTTATTATTAACATTAGTGTTGAAATTAAATGTATCTGATAATTTTTTAGATACGTTAATTTCAGTTAACATCCCTTGTTGTTTTATTGAATCAACAACTAACTTTTCAACACCAACACCTAAGCTTACCATTACAAGTATAAGCATTGTTCCAATAGCTACAGCGAAGGAAGTAAGAAATGTTCTTGCTTTTCTTCTTCTTAAATTTCTAAAAGCAGTTTTAATATAATCATTAAATTTCATGATTAATCCTCCTTTATCATTCCGTCATGGATTTTAATAACTCTATCAGCATATTTTGCTTCTTCCATATTGTGAGTAACCATAATAATTGTATAACCTTTATTTTTAAATTCTCTTAAAATTCCCATAATAGTTTCACCCGTTTTAGAATCAAGGTTTCCAGTAGGTTCATCTGCTAAGATTATCTTAGGATCATTCACAAGGGCTCTAGCAATACTTACTCTTTGCCTTTGTCCTCCTGAAAGTTGAGTTGGTTTATGATTTTTTCTATTTTCAAGTTCAACTAATTGTAATGTTTCTAAAGCTCTTTTTTTTCTTTCTTTTTCACTTATTCCACTAAACATTAAGGGAAGCATTACGTTTTCTAAAGCAGTAAAAGTGGGTTCTAAATTAAAAGATTGAAATACAAATCCTATTTTTTCATTTCTAAATTTTGATATTTTTTTGTCTTTTAATTTACTTATATCTTCACCATCTATAAGTACAGATCCCTTAGTAGGAATGTCAAGTCCTCCAATCATATTCATAAGAGTAGATTTACCTGAACCAGAAGGTCCTACTATAGCTGCAAATTCACCGTCCTTGATTTCTAAGTTTATATTATCTAATACGGTAAGAACTTCATCTCCCATTTTATACTTTTTATACAGATTTTTGATTTCTATCACATCATTACCTCCTTGCATAATTCTTGATTTGATTCTCAACTATATATAAGATATCATGTTTATCTTATATATAACTTATGCTAATCTTAAATTTACCTTAAAAGATCTAGAGGAGCAGGTTTTACATTAGCATCAGGAACGTGGTTGATAATAAAAAAGAGTTTCAAAAGTAAGTTTTTGAAACTCTTTTTGTGTTTAGAGTGTAATAGTAAATTTGCAACCCTTATTTTTATCAGTTTCTAAAGTAATAGTACCATCATGTTTTTCAATTATTTTTTTAGTTATTGCAAGACCTAAACCAGTACCACCACTTTGAGAATTTCTTGAAGAATCAACTCTTACAAAAGGTTTAAATATATCTTTTGCAATATCTTTTGGGATACCTACACCATCATCTTGTATAATTATCTCTGCTTTACCAAACCTTTGTTTTAAAGAGATATTAAGAGTAGTTTTAGGTGGATTATATTTTAGGCCATTTGTGATAAGATTACTTATAGCTCTATCCATACTCTTCCAATCAAAAGCTATAAAAATATCTTTTTCTGATATATCAAAATTATAATTGAAATTTTTTTCTTCTATTTCAGGTATATATGATGCTATAATTTCTCTCATAAATTCACATATATTTTCACTTTTAAGATGTAATTTAAAAGTATAACTTTCAAACTTAGAAAACTCAAATAAATCAGTAATTAAATCATTAGCCCGTATACTATTTCTTTGTATGATTTGTAGATATTTGCTTCTTTCTTGAAGTGAAAGAGATGGATTATTTACTAAGAAATCCGAATATCCAATAACACTAGCAAGAGGAGTTTTTAAATCATGAGATATATCCATAATTAGTCTTCGTCTAGTTTCTTCTGCTTTTTCTTTTAAGTTTGTCTCTTCCTCTATTTTTGAAGCCATTATATTTACAGCATCTTTTAAATTTGAAAATTCATTTCTACATTTTAAATGAATTCTTGTAGAATAATCTCCTTGGGCTATATTATCTACTCCTTTTAATATAATTTTTAAAGGTGTAACAAAATTTTTAGAGGTTAATCTTGAAAAAATTATAGTACCTATTATAAGAGTAAAAAAGTAAAAAATTACACCAATAAAGAAAAGTATGGCTAGTTTAGAATAAAACTCATCATAGTTTCCATTTGGAGGAGTTTTAGGAATGCCTAATACTAATAAAAAGTCTTTATTCTTATTATAAGAAAAACTATAGTAATAATTATCGTCATAATCACTACTTTTTAAGTTGTTTATTAATAGATCATGATATTGCTGACTTGTATATTTCGATGGTCTATCTTTTTTGAAAAATCCTTTTCTATAAACTACATTATATTTATTATCAATTATTTCAACAAACCCATTATATTGAGATACTTTTGTTATATCTATATTAGTATAGTTATCTTTCATTATTTGATCAGCTGTAACAGGAGAGTCACTAAGATTTTTTAATGAAAATCTCCCAACTGATACAGTAAAAATAACTGAAAATATAAAAATTGCAGTAGTTAAAAAATATAAAAATAAGTAATTTTTCAAAAGTAGGTTTGCAAGTGTACCTCTTTTTTTTCTCATGATTTTATTTTCTCCAATTTATAACCTATACCTCTGATTGTTTTTAAGTAAACAGGACATTTAGGACTATCCTCAATTTTCTCTCTAATATGACTAATATGAACCATTATAGTATTATCATCACCATAGTAAATATCTTCCCAAACAGTTTCATATAATTGTTTTTTTGTATATACTTTTCCACGGTTTTCTATGAGAAGTTCTATTATTTTATACTCTTTTGCATTTAACTCTATAGGTACATCGTTTTTGAATAATGTACAGGTTTCTTTATCCAATTTAAGACTTCCATTGGTTATAATATCATTTTGAGTAGTTCCATTTGCGTATCTAAAATATCTTCTTAAATGAGCCTCAATTCTAGCAACAACTTCTATTGGATTAAAAGGTTTTGTTATATAATCATCAGCACCTAGACCTAAACCTAGTATTTTGTCAGTATCATCAATTCTAGCAGTTAAAAATATTACAGGTATAGTACTGGTTTCTCTGATTTTTTTTAATAAATTAAAGCCATCTAATTTAGGCATCATAACGTCAAGTACAGCTAAATCTATATTATTTTTTTTGAAAATTTCAAGGGCTTCAGCACCATTTTTAGCATGAAATACGGTGTAGCCTTCTTTTACTAAATGAAGGTCTAAAAGATTTCTTATATCTTGTTCATCTTCTGCAATGAGAATATTCATTTGTTAGTCGGGCAAGCATACAATTGCCCTTCCTCCTTTCTTTATTACAGCAATATAATTAAATAAACTTTCGTAGTAAGAAAATACTATTTAGCGAAGGGAAATGAAAAGTTTCGGAGCAATATAACATTTCCCGGAGCGACTGTTTTTATTCACGAAAGTTTAGTAATTTATTAACATAGTATCAAAATTTAATAAAAAAAACAAATGTATTTTTAAACTCCTTCTTTTATTTTCAAATCTTCATAAAAAGCAGTTAATGCTGCATTATAATAAGGTGTTATCCATATGAATCCAATTCCAAATGAAATTATACCAAGTATAAACCAACCTAAAAAACTTAACCATAATTTAAAAAGTCTTAATTTGTTTCCATCCATCATTTCTTTGCTTTTGTTCAGTGCTTGTGTTGCTGATAGTTCAGGGTTGTCATGTAAAATATAGAAACTCATAGAGTAATTTATACTTGCTATAATACCAGGTATTATTAAGAGAAGAGTCCATAGAAATACAAAAATACTGATTAAAAGATTCAAAACAAAACTTTTCCCAAAACTAGAAAAACCAGAAAATACGTCTTCTATTTTTGAATTGTTATCTCTAAATAAATTTAAAAGATAAGTTACAAGTCCTAAAGTTAGTGGACCACCTAGAATCAGGTTTAATAATGAACCTAAATTAGTCCTTCCGCTTCCATGAAAGCCGTAATTTATGAAATGAGTTGTCTCTAATGTTAAATTTAATCCATTTGTTAATAAGGTGAAAATTATACATACAAATATTGCATTTAACCAATTATCTTTAAGTTTATCAAGAGCAGCTATTTTAAAATCATAGCTATCTTTTGGTGAATAATTATTATTTTTCACAATATTCCTCCTTTTTAAGAATAATTAAGTTACTCAACTTTCGCAGGACAAAAATACTACCTAGCGAAGGTAAATGATATATTGCGTAAGAAACATTTGAACAAAGTTTACAAGTTCTTAGTTTTACGAATTTGAAAAAAAGTTATTTTTTAATTACTGATTCCTATGGAATATTAATTAAAAAATCTTTTTTCAATATGAGTAAAGCTTAGAACTTGTTACTGAAGTGAAAGGTTTCTGAGCAAGATATCATTTACCGCAGCGGTTGTTTTTCAACTGCGAAAGTTGAGTTAAGTTAATAATATTTACCTTTAATATATATTATTGAGTGTTCTAACATATGTGATAAATAATAACTCAACTTTCAGAGTTCCACAGCGACTATCTTTCAACTTCAAAAGTTGAGTTATTTATTGGTTTAATTTTTTATATATATTCAGTGCATACTTAAAATAAAATTATATTCAATAGCATGTTTTTGTTCTTCTTGAAGTATTTCAAAAGCCATATTGATGAAATTTTGATTAGAAAGACTTTGAATTATTAATTTATATAGTTTTATATGCTGTTCTATGCTTTTATGTTTTTTTAATGCAGCTATTTTTACTCCATCAATATAAGATTGTGGTTTTTTAAAGTTTACATTTTCTGATTCTGGAATATCTTTATCTGTAAAAAACTTATAAAATTTTCTTATCATATTTTTATGTTTTCTTTCATCATCTCTTATACTTTTGATTATATTTTTTTCATCTTCATTTGGGGCATTATCAATTAAGTATTCATAAAGAAATTCTTCTTCTTGTTCCTTATAGACAGGTTCTACTATTAAAGAAAGGGCTTCTTTTAATGAAGCAAATTGTATTTCATATCCTAGAGGAATATCATCGTAAATAGTAATCTCCTCCTTTCCCAAAATACTTATTTGATTTTTAATATAAAATATATATTAATATAATATGTTAAATTGACAAATTGTTGATAATATGAGTTGACTTAGAAATATATTCTGATAATTTGGTTAAATTAAGGATATAAATGTGTTACAATTATGGTAATGGTTAAAACTATTATAAAAGATATAATTTACGAAAGGAGACAATATTTATGGCAACAGATAATATAAATGAAATGTCAATGAACGAAATGATGCAGCAAGTAGATGCTTCTATGAAAAAAATCCACAAGGGAGATCTTTTAAAGGGAAGAGTAATATCTGTAACTGATAGTGAAGTTATGGTTAATATAGGATATATAACAGATGGAATAATACCAAAAAGTGAAATAAGTGATAAAGAAGTAGATATTAAGGAAATACTTAAACAAGATGATGAAATTTTTGTTTATGTTGTTGATATTAATGATGGAGAAGGAAATGTACTTTTGTCTAAAAAAAGAGCTGATAAACTAAAAGTATGGAAAGACATTGAGGAGAATTTTAAAAAAGGAACAGCATTTGATGTTAAAGTAAATGAAGTTGTTAAAGGAGGAGTAACATCAAGTATAAATGGAGTAAGAGCCTTTATTCCAGCATCTCAACTTTCAATTTCATATGTAAAAGACCTAAATGTTTATTTAGAAAAAACTCTTACTGTAAAAGTTATAGAGCTTGATCAACAAAAAGGAAAGCTTGTGTTATCAGCAAGAGAAATTGAAAAAGAACAATTAGAAATGAAGAAAAAACAAGTTTGGGACAGTCTTCAAAAAGGACAAAAAAGAACAGGTACTGTAAGAAAACTTATGAAATTTGGTGCCTTTGTTGATTTAGGAGGAGTAGATGGACTTATCCATTTATCAGATTTATCTTGGAAGAGAGTTACTGATCCATCAAAGGTAGTATCTGTAGGCGATGTTGTAGAAGTTTATGTATTAGATTTTGATAGAGAAAAAAATAGAATATCATTAGCACTTAAGGATGTAAGTAAAAATCCATGGGATGAAGTTAAAGACAAATTTAAAGTGAATGAAGTTGTAGAAGGAACAGTTGTTAAATTTACAAACTTTGGGGCCTTTGTTGAAGTAGAACCAGGAGTAGAAGGATTAGTACATATATCAGAAATAAGTGAAGAGCGTATAGCAAAACCTTCAGAAAAATTAAAAATAGGTGAAAAAGTGAAAGTTAAGATTTTAGATATAGATTCACAAAAGAACAGAATGAGTTTAAGTATAAAAGAGGCAATAGATAAACCTGTAGAGGATTTCTCTAAATATACTGATAAAGAAGATGAAGGTGTTACATTAGGAGACTTATTTAAAGATAAGTTGAAAGATTTTAAAGTTGAGTAATTCATTAAAATTAAGAAGGGGATTTGTATGTATAGGGGTGAAAAAATTTTATTAAGAGCCTATAAAAAAGAAGATATTCCATTAGCATGGAAATATATAAATGATGAAGAGGTTAAAAGGTATCTAACTCCAGGAATTCCTTTTCCATTAACTCTAGAAGAAGAGTATAAATGGTTTGAAGGAATATCATCATCTAGTAATAATAGTTATAGTTTTGCAATAGAAACATTACAGGAAGGTAAGTATATAGGTGGATGTGGAGTAAATAGAGTAGATTGGAAAAATAGTATAGCTGATATAGGTATTTTTATAGGAAATGGAGAATTTAGAGAAAAAGGTTATGGTACAGATGCGGTAAAAGCACTTATTAAATTTATTTTTAATGAAATGAATTTAAATAAAATAAAGCTCAATGTATACTCATTTAACAAAAGAGCGATTAAGTGTTATGAAAAGTGTGGATTCAAAGTAGAGGGAACTTTGAGACAAGAAATTTTTAGAGAAGGAAAATATCATGATGAGTACATCATGAGTATATTAAGATGTGAATATAATTCTTAATTGATTAACGAAAGCATATGTAATTAGAAGAGTATTTCTAATTACATATGCTTTTTTTGTAATGTATGTATTTTGAATAAAAGAGAATACTATGGAAACTATATATTATGTAAGAAAGAGGTGAAACCATGACAAATAAAATGAAAAAAACAAAACAAAATAAAATGCAAGATGGAAATTTTAAGAAGAAAAATATAAAACATGGACATAAAGAAAGTGCAAGGTCAGTATTTAAGATGCCTGATTCATTAGATCCGTTAGAAGAAGATTAAAAGGAGTGGTAAAAATGGCAAAGCGTATGTTTGAAAAGCATAGAAAAGGCAAAAAACATGATGGACATAAACCACAAGACGATCAAAAACATAATAAACAAAATGAATCTAAATATACCAATTTTGATGATGAACCATTATCTTAAAGTGAAAAATCAAATCGTACAAATTTCAAAATTTTAAAAAATGAAATATTGTAATTGTTTAAATTCAAATTTCACACAAAAAGTATTTGAAGGAATAAAATTCTTATGTTAAAATTAAAAGCATAAGAATTTTATTCATGTGCAAAACTCAGTATATAGAGAAGAAAAACATGGGGATAAAAATAAAAAATATAAGAACAAATGTGTAGAATTGAAATTGCTAAAAATAATCAAATGAAATTTTACGCAAGATAAAATTCATAAATCACAAAAGAATGGAGGGATATGTAATATGTTAAATGATAAGGTTATAAAAAATGTGGAAATACCTAATTTATATAAAAATATATTTCCATATTCACAGATTCCGAAAATAATTTTTAATAAAGTACAAGTTCCTATGAATTTACCTAAAGAAATATGGATTACAGATACTACTTTAAGAGATGGACAACAATCAATGTCTCCATTTACAGAAAAGCAAATGACAAAAATATATGACTATTTACATGAGCTTGACAATAACTCAGGAATAATACGACAAACAGAATTCTTCCTATATACTGAAAAAGATAGAAAAGCAGCATATAAATGTATGGAAAAAGGATATGAGTTTCCACAAATTACATCATGGATAAGAGCAAACAAAGAAGATTTTAAACTTGTAAAAGAGATGGGTATTAAAGAAACCGGAATGTTAATGTCATGTTCTGACTATCATATATTTAAAAAATTAAAATTGACAAGAAAACAGGCGGCAGATAAATATTTAGAGGTTGTAGAACAAGCATTAACATATGGGATAATTCCAAGATGTCATTTTGAAGATATTACAAGAGCAGATTTCTTTGGATTTGTAGTTCCACTTGTAAAAAAATTGATGGAACTTTCAAAACAATCAGGTATTCCTATAAAAATAAGAGCTTGTGATACATTGGGACTTGGAGTTTCACATGCAGGTACATGTCTTCCTAGAAGCGTACAAGCTATTATTCACGGATTAAATTATTATTGTGAAGTTCCACATAAGCAAATTGAATGGCATGGACACAATGATTTTCATGCAGCAGTTACTAATTCAACTACAGCATGGTTGTATGGTGCTTCTTCTATAAATACTACATTATTAGGTATAGGAGAAAGAACAGGAAATTGTCCTCTTGAAGCTATGATATTTGAATATGGACAAATAAAGGGTACAACTAAAAATATGAAAATTGAGGTTATAACAGAGATAGCAGAATATTTTAAAAGAGAAATTGGTTATAATATTCCAGAAAAAGCTCCATTTGTTGGTAAAGAATTTAATGTAACTAGAGCAGGGATACATGCTGATGGAATACTTAAAAGTGAGGAAATATATAATATATTTGATACAGATAAAATTCTTAATAGACCTGTACTTGTAGCTGTTAATCAATATTCAGGACTTGCAGGAATAGCAGCATGGATAAATAGTTATTATAAACTAAAGGGAGATAAAAAAATTGGTAAAAAAGATGAAAGAATAGCAGAAATAAAAGAATGGGTTGATATGCAGTACGAAAATGGAAGAACTACAATGATAGGAAATACAGAGCTTGAACTTATAGTTGAAAAGTTTATGCCAGAGCTAGTTGAGAGAGTAAGTTAAGATAACATGTATTTGTAAAAAATGTTGCATTTAAAAATAGTAATCGGAGGTTGAAGTATGGGATTAAATTTAGCAAGAAAGATTATTGGAAAACATCTTGTAAAGGGAGAAATGGTTGCTAAAAAGGAAATAGCAATAAAAATAGATCAAACTTTAACACAGGATTCTACAGGAACTATGGCATATTTGCAATTTGAAGCTTTAGGTATTGACAAAGTTAAAACAAAAAAATCTGTTGCATATATAGATCATAATATTCTTCAAACAGGACCAGAGAATGCTGATGATCACTTATATATACAAACTGTTGCAAAAAAACATGGTATTTATTTTTCAAAACCAGGTAATGGAATATGTCATCAGGTTCATTTGGAAAGATTTGGTGTTCCAGGACAAACTATCTTAGGTTCAGATAGCCATACTCCAACAGGAGGAGGAATTGGAATGCTAGCTATAGGAGCTGGAGGATTAGATGTTGCAGTAGCTATGGCTGGTGGAGAATATTATATAACAATGCCTGAAATTGTTAAAGTTAACTTAAAAGGTACTTTAAAACCTTGGGTATCTGCCAAAGATGTTATATTAGAATTATTAAGAAGATTAAGTGTAAAAGGTGGGGTAAGTAAAATATTTGAGTATTGCGGAGAAGGAGTTAAAAATCTAACAGTACCTGAAAGAGCAACTATTACAAATATGGGTGCAGAATTAGGAGCAACTACTTCTATCTTTCCAAGTGATGAGAGAACCTATGAGTTTTTAAAAGCTCAAGGAAGAGAAGAAGATTTCAGTGAATTAAAATCAGATGAAGATGCAGAATATGATGAATGTGTAGAAATTGATCTAAGTGAGTTAGAACCTTTAGCTGCGTGTCCACACAGCCCAGATAATGTAGTTAAGATATCAGAATTAAAAAATACAAAAGTGAATCAAATAGCAATAGGAAGTTGTACAAATTCATCTTATGTAGATCTAATGAAAGCAGCAAAAATTTTAGAAGGAAAAACTATTAATGAAAATGTATCTTTAGTTATTGCACCAGGTTCTAAACAAGTGTTAACTATGTTAGCTCAAAATGGAGCACTAGCTTCTTTAGTATCAAGTGGTGCTAGAATATTAGAATGTGGATGTGGACCATGTATAGGAATGGGACAATCACCTTGTACAAATGGGGTGTCTTTGAGAACTTTCAATAGGAATTTTGAAGGAAGATCAGGAACGGTTTCAGCTAAAGTTTATATTGTAAGTCCAGAAGTTGCAGCAGCATCTGCTATAACAGGTTGTATAACTGAACCGAAAGAACTTGGGGAAAGTTTTAAAATAGACATTCCTAAGAAATTTTTGATAAATGATAATTTAGTTGTATCTCCTGCAAAAGATGGTGAAAATGTAGATATAGTAAGAGGACCAAATATAAAACCATTTCCTATTGCAAAACCTTTAAATAATACTGTAGAAGGAAAAGTTTTAACAAAGGTTGTAGACAATATTACCACTGACCACATAATGCCATCTAATGCTAAGTTATTACCTTTTAGATCTAATATTCCATATCTTTCTCAATATTGTTTAACTCCTTGTGACAAAGAATTTCCTGAAAAGGCAAAACAAAATAAGGGTGGTTTTATAGTAGGAGGAGTAAACTACGGTCAAGGTTCTAGTAGAGAACATGCAGCGTTAGTACCTTTATATTTGGGTATTAAAGCAGTACTTGCAAAATCTTTTGCAAGAATTCATATGGCAAATTTAATAAACAATGGAATAATGCCATTAACTTTTGAAAAACCTGAAGATTATGATGAGATTGATGTGATGGATGAACTTATAATAGAAAATGCAGAAGAACAAGTAGAAAGTGGAATGGTAAAGGTAAAAAATGTTACAAAAAATAAAGAATATATAATGATATTAAATATTACAGATAGACAAAAGCAAATGATAAAATTAGGCGGACTTTTAAATATGATAAAACAAGATTAGTTAAAGACGGAAAAAATTACGTATGTTGCAGCGTAAAATATGAAATCAATAGAGAGGGGAGGAAGCTTGTCAAAGCAGGCAACATTATAATACTTGTAGAGTATTATAATGTTTTGGCAGCAGAGAAAACATAATGAAACATAATATTACATTGATACCAGGGGATGGAATAGGACCAGAGGTTACACAGGCTGCAAGAAAAGTTATAGATGCTAGTGGAGTAGATATAAATTGGGAAGTTGTAAAAGCAGGAGCAGAAGTAATTGATGAATATGGAACTCCACTTCCTCAATATGTTTTAGATAGCATAGAAAAGAATAAAATAGCCCTTAAAGGTCCCATAACAACTCCAGTAGGAAAAGGATTTAGAAGTGTAAATGTAGCTTTAAGGCAAAAACTTAATTTGTATGCAAATATTAGACCAATAAAAACATATGAAGGCATTAAATCAAGATATGCAAATATAGATTTAATTATCGTAAGAGAAAATTCGGAAGGACTATATGCAGGAATTGAACACATGGTAGGGGAAGAAGCTGCGGAGAGTATAAAAATTGTAACTAAAAAAGCAAGTGATAGAATTGTAAAATTTGCATTTGATATGGCTGAAAAACAAAACAGAAGTAAAGTTACAGCAGTACACAAGGCAAATATAATGAAACTCTCTGATGGTCTTTTCTTAAAATGTGCTAAAGAAGTAGCACAAAATTATAATGATATTAAGTTTGAAGATGTAATTGTTGATGCTATGAGTATGAAATTAGTATCAAATCCTGAAAATTATGATGTGCTTGTTATGCCTAATCTTTATGGAGATATTCTTTCAGATATGGCCTCAGGACTTGTAGGAGGATTAGGAGTTGTACCAGGAGCTAATATTGGAGATAATGCAGCTGTTTTCGAACCAGTTCATGGATCAGCACCAGATATAGCAGGACAGTATAAATCAAATCCATGTGCTGCAATATTATCAGGAATAATGATGTTAAAATATATAGGAGAATTTAGAAGTGCGCAGAAAATAGAAAATGCTGTAGTAGAAGTATTAAAGGATGGTAAGATTTTAACTCCTGATTTAGGAGGAAATTCAAGTACTATTGAATTTGCAGATGAGGTTATAAAAAAACTTAATTAAAGAAGTTATAAAAAGTTTAAAGTGCAAAGAAGAAAAACTTTGTACTTTAAACTTTATTTAAGTATACTTTATAGGAGGTTAGATTTTTATGCTGTAAAAATTAACTTTTTTAACTTCATACTTTTTTAAAATACTAAATCATTAGGAAATCTTTGATACATAGGATAATTTATTGTTCTACATAAATCAGTGTGGAAGTCTGTAGGTAATGTATTATCAAAAGTAGTATCTAATGTATTACTTCTATTTTTTTTACAGCAGCTTAAGTATAAAATGTAATTGTACTTAATACCATGTTTTAATTCGTCTGTTATGATTTCAAAAAGCATATCCCTATGGTATGTTGTAGGGAGACCTTTTCGTATTACTCTATATTTTTCTACAGCTTTCATTTCACCAAATAGAGCTTTTGTAATTCCATCTATATAGGATTTGGGTTTTTCAAAATCTACTTCTTCGCTAGCTGTTATGTCCATTCCAGTAATATCTTTATAAATTTTTCTGAACATTTTATTGTGCTTCATTTCATCATTTCTAATTGAAGTAATAATTTCCTTTTCTTCTTTAGTAGGAGCAATACTAATTAAGTAGTTATAAAATAATTCATCATTTTTTTCGTCTTGTACTGCTTCTTCAATTAGTTTAAGAGATTTTTTTAAACTTTTCATATTATACATATTACAATAATATGGATTGGGCATTTGATACATTAAATTACCTCCACTAATATTTGTACAATATCTATTATATTAATTAAGAATTAAATTGGTTCATTATGCGTACATGTTAATATTTGGTTAATTTTTACAAAACATAAATAAAAATCTTTATTTATGTAGTATAATTAATATATATACAATTTTTCGGAAGTGGAGGCGTAGTTAATGAAAGGAGCTATAATATATTTTTCGGCAACTGGAAATACTGAGTATGTAGCTGAATTATTTAAAAAGGAATTTAGCAAAAGTAATATAGAATGTGATCTTATAGATATAGTTAAACATAATGAATTAAAGGAAGAATACTCTTTTTATATTTTTGGGGCACCTATTCATGCAGAGTTTTTTCCTAATATATATATTAAATGGATAGAGAAAAATTTAAAATTTGGGAATAATAAAAAGTGTATGATTTTTTCAACACAAGCATCTAATAGAGGTACAGGGACTGAGTTTTTGAGTAAAATTTTAAAACAAAGAGGATTTGAAATTAAAATTCAACAGCCTATAACAATGCCTAATAATTACTATGTTGTAGGATTTAAGGAAGCAAGTGAAGATAAGAAACAACAAATCTGTGAAACTGCGAAACATAGAATTGCAGATATAGTAAAGATATTTTTACTTGGTGAAAAATCTATAGAAAAAGTTTCTGGATTTAAAGTTAAAGCCTATTATCCCATTTTTAAATTATTTAATATTTATGCAAAAAATTGGGCTAAAAGAACAATAAGTATAGATTATAATAGATGTATAAAATGTGGGGCGTGTGCAAAGAATTGTCCAACAGGTAACATAAACATAGAAGATGGAGAAATAACTTTTAATTCTTCATGTATATCGTGTCAAAGATGTCTGCATATATGTCCAGTAAACGCATTTTTATATAAGAAAAAACATTTTAAACAATACAAAATTTCATAGTAAAAATTATAAAAGGGGTGAAATTTATGCAAAGAACATTGATTATTTATGAGAATGAAAGTGGGTTAACAGAGAAGATAGTAAAACAAATGTTATTAGTAATTGGTCCAGCTAGATGTTGTAATGTACAGGAATTTAAAGAGGACTATAAAGGTTACGATTTTTTTGTAATAGCATCAGGTGTAGAAAATGAAAATCCTGATAAAAAAATATTGGATTTTATTATAAAAAATGCTTCATGGTTAATAAATAAAAAAATAGGACTTTTATGCACTGGTGTAAATAGAGAAAGTGGAATTAGAGCTATGAAAAAAATGCAGACGATTTTAGGTACTTCTATAGTGCATTGTAAATCAATCGAAGATGAAAGTAGAGTAGAAGACATAGTTAAATTTTCATTACAATTAAAGAAAATAAGAGAAGGTTTTCTTCGAACTATGCCTAAGGATGTATTAAAGAAACATATAGAAGAATTCTTAAAAGCACATAATACATGTTGTTTAGCCACTGGACATGGAGAATGGGTAAGAGCAACTCCTATTGAGTATATGTATGAGGATAATTGCATATATATATTA
Source organism: Haloimpatiens myeolchijeotgali (assembly GCF_042688525.2). Classification (GTDB taxonomy): domain Bacteria; phylum Bacillota; class Clostridia; order Clostridiales; family Clostridiaceae; genus Haloimpatiens. The sequence goes on along the minus strand of NZ_JBHWAB010000001.1, from coordinate 2,896,237 downwards.
TCAGAGGGAGGCAAAAAATTTGCAAATATATTGTTAAATGATAAAGTTTGTATAACAGTATATGATAAATATGATGGGATGGATAAACTTGCAGGTATGCAAATAAGAGGAAATGCTGAAATAATATATCCAGAAGATAATGAATATGAAAAGATAATTAATATGAGAGGTTTAAAAATAGAAGATCTAGAAAAGCTTCCAGCACTTTTAAATGGAATAAAAGTAAAATTTGATAAGATTGAATTTTTGAGTTCTAAGTTTAAATGTTTAGGTTATGATTCAAAGCAAATATTCTATTATAGATAAAATTATTATAGTTTTAAAAAAAACTCTTGTTTAATTGAAAAATATGTGGTAATATACATTTAAGCAAATTTGAATAGAGCCTTTAAAACTGATCCTGTGAGATTGGGAAGGTAACAGTGAATAGCATAATAAGTATAATTATACATGTTAGCTTACAGAGATAAGCAGGTGTATACTTAAAATTATACTTTAATAAATCTAAAAAAGTGTGATTTCATGCCTTCCTTATATGGAAGGCATTTTTTAATACCTTTAAAATTAGTCCAGAGAGACTGAAAAGGGGGAAAAGTAAATATGTTAAAAGGAAGAAATTTAATTGATCCAATGGACTTTACTACAGAAGAATTAGAAGAGGTTTTTAAAACAGCAGATAAAATTATAGAAAATCCTAAAGATTTTGCTCATGTATGTGATGGTAAATTATTAGCAACACTTTTTTATGAACCAAGTACAAGAACAAGACTAAGTTTTGAAGCAGCAATGTTAAGACTTGGAGGTCAGGTATTAGGTTTTTCACAAGCTAGTTCAAGTTCAGTTTCCAAAGGGGAAAGTGTAATGGATACTGTTAGAACAGTAGCTTGTTATGCTGATATCGTAGCCATGAGACACCCCAAAGAAGGTGCTCCAAAAGTAGGAGCTATGAAGTCTGATATTCCCGTAATTAATGCAGGTGATGGTGGTCATCAGCATCCAACTCAAACATTAACAGATCTGTTAACTATAAGATGTATAAAAGGAAACTTATCAAATTTAACTATAGGCTTATGTGGTGATTTAAAGTTTGGAAGAACTGTTCACTCTTTAATAAAAGCTATGTCAAGGTATAAAAATAATAAGTTTATCTTAATATCTCCAAATGAATTAAAAGTTCCAGATTATATAACAAAAGAAGTACTAGAAAAAAATAATATTGAATACAGAGAAGTTGAAAAACTAGAGGATGTAATAGATGAATTAGATATACTTTACATGACAAGAGTTCAAAGAGAAAGATTTTTCAACGAAGAAGATTATATAAGACTTAAGGACAGTTATATATTAGATAGTGAAAAAATGGAAAAAGCTAAGAAAGATATGATAGTTCTTCACCCACTACCAAGAGTTAATGAAATAGCTTATGAAGTAGATGATGACCCAAGAGCATGCTATTTTAAACAAGCTAAATATGGAATGTATGTAAGAATGGCATTAATTTCAAAACTTTTGGGGGTGGATAAATAATGTTAAATGTAGATGGTTTAAAGAATGGTATAGTAATTGATCATATACAGGCTGGTATGGGAATAAAAATATTCAATTACCTTGAACTTGATAAGGTAAATGGATCAGTAGCACTTATAATGAAGGTTTCAAGCAAGAAAATGGAAAAAAAAGATATTATAAAAATCGAAAATGTTGTTGATATAAATTTTGATATGCTTGGACTTATGGATCCAAATATAACAGTAAACATAATTGAAGATGATAAAATTAAAGAAAAAATAAAATTGAGTTTACCAAAGAAAGTTGAAAATTTAATTAAATGTAAAAATCCAAGATGTATAACATCTATAGAAAAATATATTCCACATAAATTTTATCTTGTAGATGAAGAAAAGTCAGAATATAGATGTGAATATTGTGACGAAGCGTATAAGTTAGAGTTTTAGGATTTTTAGAAATAAAAAAGGGTACTAATGAGTATGATAATACTTAGTGCCCTTATTTTATGAAGATAAATATATCATAACATAACTAATATGTATAAAGGTGGGATTTTTGTGGAATTTCTAATAAAGAATGCAAGTGTGATTGATGCATCACAAAATTTTCAAGGTGATGTTTATATAAAAGATGGAATAATATGCGAGTTAGGAATGGATTTGAAAAAAAATTGTGAAGTGTATGATGCAAAAGGAAAAACATTATTACCAGCATTTGTAGATATACACAGTCATTTTAGAGATCCAGGATATACTTATAAAGAGGATATTTTAAGTGGAAGTAGAGCAGCAGTGAAGGGGGGATATACTACAGTAAACTTAATGGCAAATACAAATCCAGTTTGCAGTAGTATGGAAACAGTTAAAGAGGTTATTAATAAAGCTAAGGATATAGATCTTGCAGATGTTCATCAAGTAGTTTCAATAACAAATAATTTTGATGGAGTTAGCTTGAATCATTTAGATAAATTGGAGGAAAGTGTTAAGTTTATATCTGATGATGGAAAAGGGGTTCAAGATAGCAAAGTTATGCTTGATGCAATGATAAAAGCAAAAGAAAAGGGATTAACTATAATTGCTCATGAAGAAAGTGATAGCCTAAAAGATAGTAATACTAGGTTAGCAGAAAATATGATGACTTGGAGAGACATTACATTAGCTAAGGTAACAGGATGCGATCTTCATGTTACTCATGTGAGTACAAAAGAGGCTATGAATGATATTATAAATGCAAAAAAAACAAGTACAAATATAACTTGTGATGTAACACCACATCATATTGCACTCACTGATAATGAGTATAAAGTAAATCCTCCTATAAGAGGAGAAGAGGATTTGAAATTTTTGATAAAAGCTATTAAAGATGGCTATGTAGATGCAATAGGAACAGATCATGCACCACACAGCAGAGAAGATAAAGAAAAAGGTGCTAATGGAATCTCAGGAATAGAAACTTCCTTTTCGATATGTTATACGGAATTAGTTAAGAAAAATAATGTAGATTTAAATAAACTTATAGAAATCATGTCAAAAAATCCAGCTAAGATAATGGGAGCAAATAAAGGGGAAATAAAGATAGGATATGATGCAGATTTAGTAGTTGTGGACTTGGATAAAGAGTACGAAATATCTTCTAAACAATTTGTATCAAAAGGGAAAAATACGCCTTTTGAAGGAAAAAAAGTGTACGGAGAAATTTTAACAACAATGAAAAAAGGTAAGATTGTTTATTCAGTTTAATAACTAAAATAACTTATAGATAAAAGGAGAGAGTGAATTGATTATAGATAGATTATATGAAAGTGTACAGAAAAAAGGGCATGTTTGTGTAGGATTAGATACTGATGTTTCATATATACCAAAAGATTTTTTTAATAAATATAATTATGCAGAAGATGCAGTATTTAGATTTAACCAAAGAATAATTGATGCAACTTTGGATAATGTATCTTGTTATAAAGTTCAAATAGCATATTATGAGGCTATGGGGATTAAAGGACTTATGATATACAAAAAAACTTTAGAGTATATAAGAGAAAAGGGTGCAATAGCTATAGCGGATATAAAAAGAGGAGATATAGCAAAAACTGCAGAGATGTATGCAAAAGCACACTTTGAAGGAGATTTTGAAAGTGACTTCATTACAGTAAATCCATATATGGGAATGGACAGCATAAAACCATATCTAAGTTATGTGAAAAATAAGGAAAAAGGATTATTTACACTTCTTAGAACATCAAATGAAGGAGCAAAAGATATACAATATATAGATAGTAAGGCAAATAGAAAAGTATATGATATAGTAGGAGAAAAAATTCAAAATGTTGGGGAAGATTATATAGGAGAATGTGGATACAGTTCAATTGGTGCAGTAGTAGGATGTACTCATGTTGATGAAGGAAAGAAGATTAGAAAAAGTTTTGATAAGACATTTTTCTTAATACCAGGTTATGGTGCTCAAGGCGGCGGTGCAAAAGATGTAGCAGTATACTTAAAGAATGGAAATGGTGGAGTTGTAAATTCTTCAAGAGGAATATTACTTTCATATAAGAAATGTGAAAATGGAGAAGCAAGATTTGATGAATGTGCAAGAGAAGCAGTATTAAACATGAAGAATGATATATTAAAGGAAATAAAATTATAAGCTGGAAGGATGAAGTGAATGATTTGTTCCGTAGAAAAAGTTATAGAGAATATAGAGATAAGTAAAGATATTTATAAAGTTTCAATAAAAGGAAATTCTGAAGCAGTACCAGGACAATTTTATATGTTAAAAACAACTAATGAAGAGCCATTACTTCCAAGACCTATAAGTGTATATGATGTGTCAAAAAATTGTATTACCTTCTTATATAAAGTAGTAGGCAGAGGTACGGAACTTATATCAAGACTAAAAAAAGATGAAGAGATTCAGATATTAGGACCTCTTGGGAATAGTTTTGATAGGTCGAAGTTAAAAGGAAAAGTAGCATTAGTGTCAGGAGGAATCGGAATAGCACCTCTTACATTTCTTACAAAACGACTTGAAAATTGTAGTGTAGATTTTTATGCAGGATTTTGCGATTATGTATATGCTGTGGATAATGTGGAAAAAAATGTTAATAACTTATACATTTCCACAGAAAAATATGCAAATGGGAATAATTGTAAGAATTATACACAGAAAAATAATTGTACTCATGTGGATAACTCATATATAACAGATATTTTTGACCCAAGTAAGTATGATATTGTAGTTTGCTGTGGACCTAAAATAATGATGAAAAAAGTAGTACAAATGTGTAAAGAGAAAAAAGTGCCGATTTATGTTTCAATGGAAAATAGAATGGCATGTGGTATAGGAGCATGTTTGGGATGTACATGTAAAACTAACGAGGGAAATAAAAGAGTTTGCAGCGAAGGACCAGTATTTAATGGAGAGGATTTGATATTAGATGAATAGAGTAGATACTTCTGTAAATTTATGCGGAATTAGTTTTAAAAATCCTGTAATCTCAGCGTCAGGAACATTTGGGTTTGGTCAAGAATATAGCAAATTATATGATGTATCAAGACTTGGAGCAATGTGTACTAAAGGTCTTACATTAAATAAAAAAGAAGGAAACGATGGAATAAGAGTTTATGAAACTAGAGCAGGTATGATAAACAGTGTAGGTCTTCAAAATCCAGGAGTAGATTCATTTATAGAAAAAGAACTTCCAAATATGAAGAAGTTTAATACAAATATAATAGCAAACCTGGGAGGAAATAATTTAGAAGACTATTTAAAAGGTATAGAAAAATTAAATCATGTGGATGTAGATATGATAGAACTTAATATATCTTGTCCAAATGTTAAACAGGGAGGTATGGCATTTGGAATAAAGGCAAATGTTGCTTATGAAGTTGTTTCAGAGGTAAGAAAAATTTGTACAAAACCATTAATAGTTAAATTATCCCCTAATGCTGAGAATATTGTAGATATGGCAGTAAAGTGTGAAGAAGCAGGAGCAGATGCAATCTCACTGGTAAATACATTTAAAGCTATGGCTATAGACATAAACAAAAGAAAACCAGTATTTAAAAATGTATTTGCAGGGTTGTCAGGTCCAGCTATAAAACCTATAGCATTGAGAATGGTATATGAAGTTTGTAAAAATGTAAATGTACCAGTTATAGGTATGGGCGGTATAGAAAAATGGGAAGATGCAGTAGAATTTTTAATGGCAGGTGCTAGTGTAATACAAGTTGGAACAGCTAATTTTGTAAATCCATATGCTTGCATCGATATAATTGAAGGAATTGAGAAATTTATGGAACAAAACGGTATTAAAAAATTAAGTGAGTTAAATATTAACTCAACTTTATAAAAGACATAAAAAAACTTTATTCTTACCAATTTACTTAATTATTGAAGGGAGATATAATAATGGAAAATTACAAAAAAGAGTTTATAGAATTCATGATAGAATCTGGTGTACTTACTTTTGGAGATTTTGTTACAAAAAGCGGAAGAAAAACTCCTTTCTTTGTAAACACAGGTAACTACAAAACAGGACGACAATTAGCAAAATTAGGTGACTTTTATGCTTGTGCTATAAAAGAAAACTTTAATGAAGATTTTGATATTTTGTTTGGACCTGCTTACAAAGGTATTCCTTTAGGAGTAACAACATCTATATCTTTAAGTAACCTATATAATATAGATGTATCATACTGCTCAAATAGAAAAGAAGTTAAAGAGCATGGAGATAAAGGAATCCTACTTGGAAGCAAACTTAAAGATAATGATAAAGTAATAATTGTTGAAGATGTAACTACTGCTGGAACCTCCATTTACGAAACTATGCCTATTTTAAAATCACAAGCTGATGTTAATGTTATGGGTCTTATCATATCTGTAGATAGAATGGAAAAAGGTAAAGGAGAACAATCAGCACTTACTGAACTTAAAGAAAAGTTTGGTATGAAAACTTGTGCCATAGTTACAATGAAAGAAGTAGTAGATTATCTTTATAATCGTGAAATCAATGGAACAGTTTTAATTGATGATGAAATGAAAAAAAGAATTGAAGACTACTACGCTATTTATGGTGTAAAATAAAGTAGATAAAATTAAATTTATTTGGAAATTACTATAGGAATTTACTTATAGTAATTTTTTTATTTATATATAACATTTTAACTCTGGTATTTTCCTAAATATACCTTGTTTATATATATTGTCAATACACACTCACTAATATATAATTCTAAGTACACTTATAATATATGAATATATCATTTTCCGCAGCAACTATTTTTGTGATATCAAAGATAAGCGAGGTGATGCATTTGAATTTTAAAAAATATGGTAATCATTTTAAAATATACATTGCTCTCTTTATGTCAATACTATTTTCTTTTTCTCAAAACTTTGTATCTGTAAATGCTATTGAATCATCTAATCTAAATTCTAATAAAAAACATCCTAAATATGTGTCTAATGAAATAATAATAAAATATAAAAACAAATCAAAGTCTATAAATACTAAGGCTATTAGCAATGGTATAACGAAAAAATTATCACCGCATACAGAACTTGTTAAATTTAAGGATGATATTAATGTTGATGCGGTTATAAAAAATATAAAGAATAATAAAAATATTGAGCTAGTTCAACCTAATTATATTTATAAAACTAATAGTATATCTAATGATGCTATGGTTGATAATATTTGGGGATTATTTAATTATGGACAAGTAATAAGTTCTAAAACTGGATTAAAAGGTGTAGATATAAATATAAAAAATGCATGGAATATTACTAAAGGAAGCAGTAATGTTGTTGTAGCTGTTATAGATACTGGTATAGATATTAATCATCCAGAACTAAAAGATAGAATTTGGACTAATCCAAATGAAATTGCTAACAACGGTATAGACGATGATGGCAACGGATATATTGATGATATTAATGGTTGGAATTTTTATGATAATAATAATATAGTTCATGAAAGTTCTTTACAAATCTTTCATGGAACACATGTTGCTGGAACTATAGCTGCAGCGCAAAATAATACTGGTATTGTAGGGGTTGCTCCTAATATAAAAATTATGCCTTTAAAAATTTTAGGTACAGATGAAGGAACTACTGCCGATGCAATCAAGGCTATAGAATATGCTAAAAGTAAAGGTGTAAAAATAATTAATGCAAGTTGGGCAGGAACAGAATATGATTCAGCTCTTAAAGATGCTATAGAAAAAAGTGGAACATTATTTGTAGCTGCAGCAGGAAATGAAAATAACAACAATGATTTAATTGCTAGCTATCCAGCTTCTTTTAATTTAAATAATATACTAACTGTTGCTGCAATAAATAATACTGGAAATCTGGCTTCTTTCTCAAATTACGGAAGCACAACAGTGGATGTAGCTGCTCCTGGTAAAAATATATTAAGTACTATTCCGTTAAATGGCAGTTACAATTGGTCTTACGGGTATACTAGTGGAACATCTATGGCTGCACCATATGTATCTGGAGTAGCTGCTTTATTGTTAAGTAATGGAATAACTAACCCTGTGGATATAAAATCCAGAATAATGTTAACAGTTAAGCCCCTTGATGATTTAGCTGGAAAAATATTTACTGGTGGTATAGTAGATGCCTATGGTGCTTTGATTGGCAGACCTGAATATGATCGTTATTCTGGCTCAAATAGGTATGAAACCAGTGCTAAAATATCACAAGCGGGATGGACAACCTCAAATACAGCAATTTTAACTGTAGGTCAAAATTATGCTGATGCATTAAGTGCTGCTCCTCTTGCTAAAAAATATAACGCTCCAATTCTTATAACTGACACTAATACTTTACCTTTATCCATCAAAAATGAACTTAATAGATTACAAGTAACTAAAATTTTTATTGTAGGTGGAACTGGAGCTGTTTCTAAAAATATAGAAGACAATCTTCTATCAAAGAATATACAAGTTATAAGAATTTTTGGTGCAGACAGATATGCAACTTCTGCTGCTGTTGCTAATGAATTAGGAAATAAAAACGAAGTAGTAGTTGCCTATGGAAATGGATTTGCAGATGCATTGTCAATTGCTTCCTTAGCGGCATATAAACAACTTCCTATATTACTTGTTGACAAAAATGCTGTACCAGACACAATTATGGAATATGTAATTTCTAACAGTATAACTAAAGCATACGTAATTGGAGGAACGGGTGTAATAAGCAATGAAGTACTAAATCAATTTCCTTCACCAGAAAGGATTTATGGGATAGATAGATATGCTACTAATATATCTATTTTAAATAGATTCATAGGGGAGTTTGATTTAAATACTGTATATTTTGCCTGTGCTAAGGATTATCCAGACGCATTATCTACATCAGCATTAGCGGCTTCTACATCATCTCCTATAATATTAATTGACGATAATATGCCTCAAATTGTTAAAGAATTTATTGATACGAATCAAAATAAAATTAATGACAAGCACGCCATAGGCGGGCGGGGTGCTATACTTGATAATACATTTTTGTGGCTTTTCAATTAAAAACGTATAAGATTAAGGAATCTTTTAAGGATAATTAAGAATTAATAATTAATTCAACTTTTGTAGGACAAAAATACTGTCTAGCGAAGTGAAAGGTTTCAGAGCAATATATCATTTCTCGTAGCGGCTATTTTTCATCTATGAAAGTTGAATCATTCTTTCCACCAAAAGATTCCTTTTCTTATACTGTTCCTATTTTTTATGAATATAAATAGTCAAGTTGTTGAGATAAATTTAATTTTTTTATGTTCCATTTTCTAACCGGGCAATCAATTACCTTATAATTCATATTACAATTATGTACAAATTTAGAAAACTTATCATCCAACCAAGGTGGTGTCCACGCACCTGATCTACATATATGTACTGCTTGTACATCTTTTAATGGTATGTTACTACATGACATTATTTCTTTCTTATTATAATAATTAACATCGAATTTATTGTTTATTTCACAAAATTCTTTTGGAGTTTCTCTAGAATATTTACTATACACTATATTAGCTTCTTTTATTATTTTTCCTTTCAAAAGCTTTCCAAGCCAATTTGCACAGTTCAATTCAAATTCTAGAGATTTAAGACCTCCATATCCTAAATCAGAATGGGCATCAAAAGAATATACTTTATCACATTTATATTCTTTAGCTATATAATAAGATAATTTGTGAGAATCAGAAATATACAGCTTTACATTTTTAGAAATACCAAATATTTTTTTTATAGTACTCCAAAAACTTTTAGCTCCCTTGTCAACATACATATACTTTTGTATATCTATACCTTGCATTTTACTTTTTAAATATCTTTTATACCAAAGGTTAGTGATACTTTTCTTATTTTCCAAATAAGAACCACACCATTCTGATTTTATAGGGATAAAATAATCCCAGTCTATACTTAAAAGTACTTTTCCCATGAAAATCACCTCAAGTATAATGATAAATTTATATACTATATAATACAAACTTAGAAAAACGTTGCTAAACAAGTCTATTGTATGGTAATCAATCCCATGATAGTTTAAAATGTATAATCAGAATATATCTAATTTTTACACTTTATTACTCAAAGTATTATTTTTTTTACTTTTAAATACTAAATTTATGTACTATACTATCTAGTTTATTAACTATATCTTGAAGTTTTTCTGTAATTTCAGCTATACATTGCATTGAACTTGATTGTTCTTCCATAGATGCAGATACTTCTTCTGTTGCTGCAGCAGATTCTTCTGATATTGCTGCTATTCCCTGTATAGAGTTTACTACTACATTTTTATCTTTATCTATTTTTATTATAGTATTAACCAAATTATCTCCTTGTTCTACCATATTATCAATGGAATGTCCTATAGTTTTAAATGCTTTTTCAGCCTCATTCATGGAAATATTTGACTCATTCATAGTAGTTTTTCCTTTATCCATATTAACTTTAACATTGTTAATTTCAGATTGAATTTGTTCAATCATATTTTTAATTTCACCAGTAGAGTTAGCTGTTTGTTCAGATAGCTTTCTTATTTCATCAGCTACAACTGCAAATCCTCTACCAGACTCACCAGCCCTTGCAGCTTCTATAGCAGCATTTAGAGCTAAAAGATTAGTTTGTTCAGCTATAGATTCAATTGTATTTATAATCTCACCAATAGAGCTAGATTTATCAGAAAGTATATTTACATTTTCAACAATTCTTGATACTGCTTCATTGTTTTCCTTAAGTTTATAAACTAATGTTTTCATTGCTTGTATACCTTGTGTATTAATTAATTGAGTTTTATTAGAAAACTCTTTAAGTAAATCTGCATTATTACTAACAATATCAATTTCATCAGCAAGAGTACTAAGTTTTTCTGTTCCTTTTTGAGAATCCATTGCTTGTTCAGAGGCACCTTTTGCAAGTTCTTCTACAGTTTTTGATACAGCTTCAATAGATTGAACTGTGTCACCTACAGAACTAGAAATATTTTGTGAGTATTCTTTAACTTCGGTTGAATTATTATTTATATCTCCTACAATATCTCTTAATTCTTTTCTTAAATTAATAACTGATTTTCCTATAATTCCCGTTTCATCTTTATAACTTGATATAATTTCAAAATCCTTATGGTGTTTCAGGTCTAACTGAGATGTTTTATCAATAAGTTTTGTTATCAATAAAATAGGATTAGTTATTTTTTTACTTAAATATATAGCTAAAACAATGGATAATACAACAAATCCAATTATAAAAATAACTGTTGCAATTATAGTTGCTTGTAACCATTTTTGTAATGAAGTTTTCTTTTCAGAAATAACTTTATCTATATCATCAATATAGTTTCCAGTACCAATTATCCAATTGAAGGGTTTAAAATAAACAGTATATGCTCTTTTAGGTAAAGCAATATTATCACCTTTCTTGGGAAAGTAATACTCTGTATACCCCCCTCCATCTTTCATACCATTATTTATTAAATTCTTAATAAAATAGTTACCTCTTTTATCTTGTGAATTAAATCTATTTGTACCCTCAATAGATGATCCAAGTAATACTACATTTAGTCCTTCAGGAGTATCAGCCCAAAAATAACCTTCTCCATTATATCTAGCTTCTCTTAGTATATTGGCACCTAATTTTTTAGCTTGTTCAAGTGTTATTTCACCTTTTTTATATTTATCATAGCAATGTGTAAGTATACTTAATATAGTATTAACTTCATTTTTGATAGTTTTATCATAATCTTCTTTAAGTACATTTTCCAATTCCTCTATACTTTTTTGATTTGTCTGTACAGATTTATAAATACTAAAACCCCCAATGCAAGAACCTATGGTAAGAGATATAAAAATAACTAAAACTAATATCTTTGTACTAATTTTTTTCACGTATTACACCCCCAATTTTATAGTTATTTAAATCTATATTTCAAATAGTGTTAATTTTAAGTGTATTATTAATGTACTTTGAAAATATATTTTGTTTAATATTACATACTTACAATTAAATTACAAGTTAATATATATATCGACATATTCTAAATAAAATTTAGTATAATTACAGAAATAAAATAATATTCTTAATTGTTTTTATGTTACTATATATTTAAAATATAAAAAATTACTTCAATTATTAAAAATATAAATAAAAAATCGAGTACATTCACTAATTTTTGCTCTTAATTAAGGAAAAAAGGTTGTGAAGCGTACCTCATTTATATCAATTTTGCATAGGTTGCATGTGACAGAAGAAAAAGTTATAAAAAAATGTATAAATATACTTGACAGAATATTATTTTAAGTATACAATGTAAAAAACGAAATATTAGTCTATGAAGAGAATAGTAACATACCTGAAGTTTAAGAGAGTCAGTGGGTGGTGAAAACTGATATCTGAAGTTATGTGAATCCGACTTGGAGACTTATTACGATGAGTAATACGGTGGGTACCGATATATTAAATGAGAGGGTTATTTTTAATAATCAATCAGGGTGGTAGCGCGAGTTCATTCGTCCCTAAGTGGAGGATGCTTGCGCTTTTTTATTATTTACCTTAACATAATTATGCAAAAAAATGTATATTTAATTATACAGAAATGCATATATTGATTATAAAATAACTAATTAGGGTGGCAAAGCGGAGTTGATTCGTCCCTGCAATAGGGATAATTGACTCTTTTTTTATATAAAAAAGGAGGAAAATCAATGCATAAAAAATTATTTATTCCAGGACCAGTAGAAGTGAGACAGGATGTATTAGAAAAAATGTCAACACCAATGATAGGACATAGATCTAAAGAAGCATCAGAGTTGCAAAAATCAATAAGTGATAAATTGAGAAAAGTATTTTATACACAGAAAGAGATAATGTTATCTACTTCATCTGGAAGTGGTCTTATGGAAGGTGCTATAAGATGTTGCACAGCTAAGAGAGCAGCAGTATTTTCTATAGGAGCTTTTGGCAATAGATGGTATGAAATGGCTAAGGCTAATAATGTTAAAGCAGATTTATTTGAAATTGAATGGGGAAAAGCAGTAGAAGCAACTAAAGTAGCTGAAGTATTACAGACAGGCAAATATGATTCGTTATTCATAACTCACAATGAAACTTCAACAGGAGTAATGAATCCAATAGAAGAAATAGCTGAAGTTGTAAAGAAATACCCAGAAATAGTTTGGTGTGTAGATACTGTAAGTTCTATGGGAGGAACAAAAATAGAAGTAGATAAATTAGGAATAGATGTATGTATAACTTCTACTCAAAAGGCGTTAGGACTTCCAGCAGGAATGGCAATATGTTCATTTTCAAAAAAAGCAGTTGAAAGAGCTAAAACTGTTAAGAATAGAGGATTTTATTTAGATTTATTAAAATTATATGATTGTATTCAAAAGAAAAATTATCAATATCCATCTACACCTTCTTTAAGTCATATGTTTGCTTTGGATTATCAATTAGATAATATGTTAGAAGAAGGATTAGATAATAGATTTAAAAGACATAAAGAAATGGCAGAGTATGTAAGGAATTGGGCAAAAGAAAATTTTCAATTGTTTGCAGATGAAAGATATCTTTCAAATACTGTTACAGCTATAAAAAATACAAAAGGAATAAGTATTGGAGATTTAAATAAAAAATTAGGAGAAAGAGGATTCCAATTATCAAATGGTTATGGAAATCTTAAAGAAAAAACTTTTAGAATAGCTCATATGGCAGATTGTACTTTGGAAGATTTGAAAGAACTTATACATAATATAGAAGATATTGTAAATACAATTAATAGTTAATAATGAATAATTAAGGAAATTTTACCTTAGGAAAAATAACTAAATTTCTTTATTGTGAAAGTTGAGTTAAATAGCTAAAAAATATAGTTGTAACTATTGGTATACAACATATTTTCGAAATATTCCAAATATAAATTATATTCAAATAAATTATAGTATAAATAATATTAGGGGGCGTACTTTATGATTAAAATATTAGTTAATGATGGAATGAAAATAGAAGCAATAGAAAAACTTAAAAAAATGGGGCTTGAGGTTATAGATAAACATTATGTTGGTGAAGAATTAGAAGAAAAAATAAAAGAGGTAGATGTAATAATAGTAAGATCAGCTACTAAAGTTAGAAAAAATCTTATAGATGAAGCTTTAAAAACTAAAAAGTTAAAACTTGTAGTCAGAGGTGGAGTAGGGCTAGATAATATTGATGTAGAATATGCAGAAAAGAATAATATAAAGGTTTTAAATACACCAAATGCCAGTAGTGTATCTGTAGCAGAATTAACTATAGCTCATATGTTTGCATTATCAAGGTTTGTTTATTTATCTAACCTTACTATGAGAGAAGGAAAATGGGAAAAGAAAAAATATCAAGGCATTGAGCTTGCAGGAAAAACTTTAGGGCTTATAGGTTTTGGAAGAATAGCTAAAGAAGTAGCTAAAAGAGCACAAGTTTTAGGAATGAAAGTAATTTACAATGATAAATTAGGAGAGTTAAAAGAATATAAAACTTGTAAATATTGCAATTTACAAGAAGTTTTAAAACAAGCAGATTTTGTGTCTCTTCATATTCCGTTTTGCAGCAAAGAAGGAGCTACAATAGGAAAAGAAGAACTTAAAATCATGAAAAAAGAAGCTTATATTATAAATTGTGCAAGAGGCGGAGTAATAGATGAAAAAGCACTTCTTGATGCGTTAAATGAAGGAGAAATAGCAGGTGCAGGATTAGATGTATTTGAAAATGAACCTAATCCAAATGAAGATTTGGTAAATCATCCTAAAGTAAGTGTAACTCCACACATAGGAGGAACTACAAAAGAAGCGCAAGAAAGAATCGGAGAAGAAATAGTAAAGATTGTAGAAAAAGAATTCTTAGGGGGTGTACAGAATGGTAATGCTAAAGCCGTTTAAGGCAATAAGACCAAGTAAGGAACTAGTTCATAAGGTTGCGGCGCTTCCTTATGATGTTATGAATAGTGATGAAGCTAGAGAAATGGTTAAGGGAAATAGATATTCTTTTCTTCATGTAGATAAAGCAGAAGTAGATTTAGATAAAAATATAAATATTTATGATAAGAAAGTTTATGAGAAAGCAAAAGAAAATCTATATAATATGATAGAAGAGGGTACTTTACAGAAAGATAACAAAGCAATGATTTTTGTTTATAGATTAATAATGAATGGAAGAAGTCAAACAGGAATAGTTGGAGTAACTTCTATAGACGATTATATGAATAATATAATAAAAAAACATGAGTATACTAGAGAAGAAAAAGAAATAGACAGAATTAATCATGTAGATATATGTTCTGCAAATACCGGTCCTATATTTTTAACTTACAGAGATAATGAAAAAATTAATTCTATAATAGAAAATTGTACAAAAGAAAATCCTTTATATAATTTTACAGCAAAAGATGGAGTACAACATATAGTATGGAGTATAGAAGATGAAAACATTGTAGATAAAATATGTACTATATTTAAAGAGATTTCAAATTTATACATAGCAGATGGACATCATAGAACGGCTTCAGCGGTAAAGGTAGGATTGAAAAGAAGAGATGAAAATCCTAATTATACTGGAGAAGAAGAATTTAACTACTTTTTATCTGTAATTTTTCCTAAATCTGCTTTAAGCATTATGGATTATAATAGGGTAGTAAAAGATACTAATGGCTTAAGTGAAAAAGAACTTTTAAAAATGATTTCTAAAAAATTCAAAGTGGAAGTATATACTAGAGATAAAACATACAAACCAACAGAAAAAAATATATTTGGAATGTATTTAAAAGGAAAGTGGTACAAGCTAACTGCAAAGCCAGGGTCTTTTAATGAGGATTTGGTAGAGGGCTTAGATGTATCAATTCTTCAAAATACTTTACTTACGCCAATACTAAATATACAAGACCCAAGAACAGATGACAGAATTGAGTTCGTAGGTGGCATTAGAGGACTTCAAGAATTAGAAAAAAAAGCAGGAAATGAAGGAGTAGCTTTTTCAATGTATCCAACTACAATTGATGAACTTATGGATATTTCTGATGCAGATAAGGTTATGCCACCTAAGTCTACGTGGTTTGAGCCTAAGCTTAGAAGTGGACTTTTTATTCATGAAATTTAGATAAGTGTACAAATAAAAAAACATAAAAGTAGGGGACGGTTCATAACTTTTTTATTAAAAATAAAGAAAGAAGTTATGAACCGTCTCTGTGTGACTTTTTTGGTATGATTTATGTTTACAATTTGGCAATACTTTTGTGTATAATTAAGTAAAGGTAGGTATTTTAAGGGGGAAATAGTGTGAAAAATACAATACTCATAGTTGAAGATGAAGAAAGTATACGAGATATTTTATCGTATTCATTAAAGAGAGAAGGGTATATTGTAATAGAAGCTTCTACAGGAGAAAAAGGAATAAAAATGGTTGAAGATAATAATGTAGATTTAGTCATATTAGATTTAATGTTACCTGGTATGAGTGGATATGAAGTGTGTAAGAAGATAACTAGTAAATATAAAATTTCTATAATTATGCTTACTGCTAAAAATGATATTGTGGACAAGGTGCTTGGTTTAGAATTAGGTGCTGATGATTATATAACTAAGCCTTTTGATATAAGAGAAGTGATAGCAAGAGTTAAAGTATGTTTAAGAAGAATGGAAGAGCTTAAGAAATTTCAGATGGAAGATGATAAACAAGGTAATTCAAACAATGTAATAGTTCTTAGAAATAATATAAAAATATATGAAGAGAGTAGGGAAGTATTTAAAGAAGAAAATAATGTAAAATTAAAACCTAAAGAATATGAGCTTTTATATCTATTAGCTAAAAATAGAAATATGGTTTTTTCTAGAGAAAAGCTTCTTGATAAAATTTGGGGATTTGATTTTTTTGGAGATAGTAGAACAGTAGATGTACACATACAAAGAATAAGAAAGAAATTAGGAGAAACTGCAGAAAATTCAATAATACAAACAGTATTTGGAGTAGGGTATAAGATGCAGTAATAGTATAAAAAATTTTGGAAAGGAACTAATATATGAAGTTATCAATAAGATATAAATTTATAGTAGGACTTTTATGTATATTTTGTATAGGTTTTAATTTACTTAGTTTTGTAACAAATAAAATAGTAATAGAAAACAATAAGAAGGTAGTAACAAAGGAACTTTTAAATCAGCAGAGGGATAGTGTTTTTTTTATAAGACAATATTTAAAACTTAATGATATAGATGAAAATGTACAAACATTTAATCAAAAAGTAGGGGATGTGGCATCAGCTCTATCTTTAAAATTAGATGATAGAGTTATTATGTACTCTAAAGATGGAAAGTTTTTATTTGATACTGCTTATGAAAAGGGAAAAGTATTTATTTATGATAATGAAAATGGGGATGGGCAAGGAGAATACATAAAAGATAATAAAAAAGATTTGAAACTAGCTATAAAAAATACATCTTCATATTC
Organism: Haloimpatiens myeolchijeotgali; assembly: GCF_042688525.2. Taxonomy (GTDB): domain Bacteria; phylum Bacillota; class Clostridia; order Clostridiales; family Clostridiaceae; genus Haloimpatiens. Next base: position 2,878,751 of record NZ_JBHWAB010000001.1, on the reverse strand, counting down.
AATTTTAAAATCTAAAAATAGATATATTGTTTGTTTTTCCTATCCTATATATATAAATAATAATAAGTTTGGAATAGTTAGATACATAAAGGATTATTCAGATATATTTAAATCAGGGGAATACTTATTAAAACTTATAAAAATATCTATGTTAGCTATATTTGGAATGATATTTTTATTTTCAGTAGTATTAACTACTAGTATTACAATACCAATAATTAAACTTAATAAAGTTTCGAAGGAAATATCTAAAGGAAATTATGATGTTTCATTAAATATAAATTCTAGAGATGAAGTAGGAGAATTAGCAGAAAGTTTTACTAATATGAAAGAGTGTATAAAAGAACAAATTGAAACTATAGAGAAGGATAGAGATAACCTTAAAAAATTGGAAAGTCACAGAAAAACATTTTTTGATAATGTAACTCATGAGATGAAAACTCCTTTAACCATAATATCAGGATATACTCAAATTATTGGCGATAAAGGATTTAATGATGAAAAGTTTTTTAAAAAGAGTGTAAAAAGAATAAAATATGAAGCTGATAGAATGCACAATATGGTTTTGAATTTACTGGATATTTCAAAATTAGAATCTAATACAGAACATGATTTTCAAAAAATAAATATATCTCAAATAGCATGCAAAATATGTGAAGAAATGAAAATAAAATCAGAAAAATATTATATTAGTATAGAGAAAAGCATAAAGGATGATGTATATATCCTGGGAGATGAAGAACAAATGGTTAAAGTTTTCATAAATATTATAGATAATGCTATAAAATATGGAAAAATACAATCAAAAATTAAAGTATCAGTAACATCTGATGAGGATATGTGTTTTATAACTGTAGAAGATGAAGGAAAAGGAATACCTCAAGATAAATTAGATAAAATATTTGAACCTTTCTATAGAGTGGACAAGAGTTTTTCAAGGGAAAATGGAAGTAGTGGATTGGGGCTTTCTATAGTAAAGAATATAGTAGTAGCTCATAAAGGGCAAATAAGTATAGAAAGTAAAGAGAATTTAGGAACTAAGGTTAAGATAAAAATTCCTTTTTTTGTTTACAATTTGGCAACATCTGTTTAAATAAAGGCAATACATAACATATAAAATTGTAAGCATAAGATAATAGAAAGGGTGCGAATAAAAAATGAAAGAAAAATCAAAAATGTTAGGAGTAAAAATTTGTATACCTGTGGTATTAGTAGGATTAACTTTTGGATTAAATTATTTTTCAAAAACTTATGCTAGCAGTTCAGGAGATAATCCGGTGGTGGTTTCTGAAACAGCTATGGAAGATGAAAAAATTGATGATAAACCACTTAAAATAGTTCAAAAATGGGAAAGTAAAAATATTAAAGGTTTAAGTGAAATACTAGGAGTTACATCAGAAAATAAGATTTTAGCTGGAATAGGTTTAGACAAAAATGAATTTTTACAAAAGTACAAAGAAAAGAATTTTCAAAAGATGACAGACAAAGAGATTGATGATACTAATAAAGATCTTTCAGGAAAAGTGTATAGAGTTAATTTAAAAACGTTAGAAAGGATGCCTTTGAAAAATAGTGAAAAAGATATATTAACGAGAACTGTAGGAGCAGGTATTTCTCCAAATGGTAAGAAATTAGACTATGAAGATGGAGATAAACAATGCTTATATGGTTTGGTGAGTGGGAAGACAATTAATTATGCAAAAGGAATGATCGGAAATTGGTCTCAAGATGGAGAATACTTAATTGAAGGTAGGGATGTTTTTCATAGCAATATTAGTGAATCAGAAGAAAAAAAATGTAGAAATAAATTATTTTTATATAATGTAAAAAAAGGTACTACAAAAGAAGTAATTGTTAATCCAGAAGTAGTTAATATAGTGTCCTATGATAGTTTTTATAGTAAAGATGGAAAAAATGTTTACTTTATAGGAGAACAACAAAAGGAAGAAAAAGGTGATTTAAGAAGACAAGGTATATTTAAAGTTAATGTACAAAGTGAAAAAATCGAACCAATAATGTTACTTCCATATGTAGATCGTACAAAGAAAAATTTTAAAGAAAATTGTATGCCAAGTAGTGATTATAGATTTATAGATGAAGGAAAGAAGATAATATTAAATGCAACTATAAATGATGAGGATGGAATATATACATATGATATCGCAAATAAGAAATTTTTTAGAGTGGTATCTACTGTAAAAACAAAAGAAGGAGGTTATTGTGCATCATTTTGGTTATCTCCTGATGGTAGCAAAATAGTTTATATGAATAAAACAGAAGAAAATGCTAACAATACTAAATGGAATTTGTATGTGGCAAAAGTCAATGGACATAGATTAACTAATAGAATTACATTGAATAAAAATATAGAGATAGGTGGTTCATTAGATAAGTCAGTGCAATGGAGTAGTGACAGTAAAAAGATTATTTTCTTTACAACTAATGGCGGTATACAGAGCAAGGGATTTTATTTATCTGATGAAAATCATATAAATATGGTTACATTTAAATAAAGAAATTTTGTAAGCTTAAGGTGGAGTTTTAATTCACATGAAGTTTATTGAAAAAATGTAGTGTGATTTATTTTTATATAAATCACACTACATTTTTTATCATCAAGGAAATTATAAATTTTTTCAAAGAATTCAATGGTTTAAAGTTAAGTAATTTTATCTAAAATTTTCAGCATATTGGTTAATAGCTTTAAAAATAAACATTACTGCAGTGGCTCCGGAGTCAGGTCTTCCTAAAGATTTTTCACCATAATAAGCAGCTCTACCATGAACTGATTTCATGTTTTTAGTTTCTTCGACTCTTAAAGAGGCAGCTTTATAAGCAAGTGCTGCAGCTTCTACTAAAGATTTATTTTCAGAATAGGATTCTTTAAGAGAAATAACAGCAGGATGAAGTGCATCAAGCATAGTTTTTTCTCCAAGTTTAGTGTTACCAATTTCAATTACACCATTTACAGCTGCATCACCCATTTTAACAAAGTCTTCTAATGTTAGGGTAACTTTTCCTTTAACGGATTTACCAGATTTTATAAAACAAGTAGATATTAATGTACCCATTGTAGAAGGAACAACTGAATTCATACACATTCCTAGTTTCATGAGTAAAAGTCCAATATCATCTGTGTTAATATTATCTATTTCATTTGTTAATGTTTGAAAGCCAGTACACATTGTAAGACCTAAATCTCCATCACCCATGGCTGCATCTAATTCTGTTAAATATGTTTTTTCTTCATTCATCACAAGTGTGATTTCTTGTAATATACCTTTTATGTTTTCTTTAACTAAATTTTGCATAAACTCATCCCCTTATATCTGTTATAAAATTTTATTTTAACTGTTGAAAGAATGGAGAATAAGCAGGTGCATCTAGTAATTCTTTTAGCTCATCATCTAATTTTAGTAAAGTGATTGACATTCCAGCCATTTCCATAGAAGTAGCAAATTCACCTAGGTAAGGTCTATAAATAGAAATTCCTAAGTTTTTCAAAATATCATGAGATTTTCTGTAGGCAACATAAAGTTCTTCTTTAGGTGTTGAACCTAAACCATTTATTAAAATAGCAACTTCATCACCATTTACGTATGGTAAATCTTCAACTATTTTATTTAACATTATTTCAACAACTTCATCACATGTTTTTAATTCTGTTCTATTTATTCCTGGCTCACCATGAATCCCCATTCCTATTTCCATTTCATTTTCACCTATTGTAAAAGTTGGTTTTCCAACTTCAGGAACAATACATGGAGTTAAGGCAACCCCCATAGTTCTTGTGTATGAAACAGTTTTTTCAGCAATTTCTTTAACTTTATCTAGTGAATACATTTTTTCTGCAGCAGCTCCTGCAATTTTATAAGCAAAGAAAAGACCTGCAACACCTCTTCTTTTAGATTCACTACCTTTTGGAGCAGAAGCTACATCATCTGTTACCATAACCTCGGAAACTTTAATATCATCCATTTCACAAAGATCAGCTGCCATTCTAAAATTCATGATGTCTCCACCATAGTTTCCATATAGATGAAGTACACCTGCTCCATTGTCTATAGCTTTATCAACTTCATACATACATTCTGCACTTGGGGATGCAAAAACATTTCCAACAGTTACACCGTCAGCTAAACCATAACCAACATAACCAAGAAAAGTTGGAAGGTGACCAGAACCTCCGCCGGTAGCAATTGCAACCTTTCCACTTTTCTTTTCATCTGCTCTTACTATACATCTAAAATTATCATTTGCCATTTTTAAATCATTTGGATGAGCTAAAAGAATACCTTCTATTGTTTCTTTTACGAAATTTTCAGGTTTATTAATTAACTTTTTCATATTAAATTCCCCCAATATTCATATATTTGATAATATTAGTTTGAAATATAGTTTATTATTTGTTTAATTTGATTTCTGAAGGATATGCCCATTTTTGTAATTCTTCTGATGAAAGAGGTTTAGGTTCTTTTCCATTGTTGATAAGAAGAGTACGATAGTAAACTTCTGCAACTTCTTCTACATAGTTTGCATTTAAAAGAGCAGTATCTATGTCATTAGCAATTGTAACGACACCATGGTTTTCTAGTAAACAAGCATTTGAAACTTTTAATGGTTCAATTACACTTTCAGCTAACTTTCTAGTACCAGGTCTTCCATAAGGTGCTACTGGAACTTTACCACCATAAGATACTGCTTCATAAACTATTGGAGGAATTTCTTTTGATAATACAGCAAAAGCAGTGGCAAAATGTGAATGTGTATGAACTACAGCATTAATATCTTCTCTTGTCTTATAAGCTTCAAGATGAAGTAATAACTCACTAGTAGGTCTTACATTTGTTTCTATTTCTATAGCATTTGCATTAATATCTACAACACAAATATCATGATAAGTTAAGTCTTCTCTTGCAACGGCAGAAGGAGTTACAACTATATAACCTGTTTCCTTATCACGTATACTAAAATTACCGGATTTATGTCTACATAAACCACTTTCATCTGCTGCTTTAGCAATTCTTACTACATCTTTCTTTAAGTTTTCTAACATTATCATTACTCCCTTTCTGTATCTATATTATTATATAAAGTTAAACTTTAACTTCAGATGGGTTTGTATCCCATCTGAAGGTTATTGAAGTTATCTAGAGCATGTCCACTCTTAATATTTATTTGTAGAAGCAAAATTTTAGAGTGGACAGTTATGGGATAAAGTATTTTTATACAACACCATTCTTTTTATCAATTTCTGCATCTACCTTTTTCATGTGTTTGTAATACCATACAAATAAAGCAAGATATCCGATTAATACAACTAATCCTAAAATATCACCGTTAATGATATTAGCCCCATGTGCCATTGCCCATCTAAAATCAGGGCTTTCTATACCAAAATAAGCTAATAATTGATTCTTAGGTATGTCAATTGTTCCTACTTTTTTAGCTAAATCTGTCATCAATGGACTAAACTGACTTGATACAATAAGATAAAGAGGTGTAGCCATTATTCCTATTATGATCATTCTTATCAAATCTCCACCAGTAATAATAAGTAGTGGAACTGCAAGACATATGTTAATTATTGAACCTAAAGGTAAAGTGCTACTTAAGCCTAATTTTGCAAGAACAATTGCTAATACTAACTCTACAGGAACCAATACTATAGCTGTTACCCAAATTTCTGATTGTCCAGCTAAGAAAGGCCAATCTAAACCAATATAAAATTTTCTACCTTTAAATCTTTTCTTCATAAGTTCACTCATTGCATCAGCAATTGGAGATAATGCTTGCATGAATAATTTTGCTACCATAGGGAATAGTACTAAAGCAGTTGCTACTTGAATTCCAGTTGTTAAGATTCCTTTGACATCATATCCACCAAATCCAGCAATAAGAGAACCAACGATGAATCCCATTGTACTATTTTCGCCAAATATACCAATCTTTTGTTTCAATTTTGCTGCATCAATTTTAGTTTTTCCTATTCCAGGTATTAAATCTAGTAATTTATTAAATGGTAGTAAAACAGCAGCTGTAAGTGCCATTGGGTGAGAACAAGCTATTCCAGGTATTTTAGTAATTTCATATGTTTGTTTTTGAGTAATATCAGCACTTTTTAATTCAAATACTACTTGTATTGCAGCTACAAGGAAAGCAAGTACTAAACTTCCTGTAACAGCAGAAACGATTACAGCAGTTAATATTTTCCCCCATACATTCCACATATCTACATTTAAACAATCTGTCCAACCTAAAGCTAACATAGCAATATTTATTACTATTTGTAGAGGGAACATTGCTAATGCATAAGGCCATGCCCAAGCAACTGCAGCCCATGGAGACCAACCTACGTCAATTGCATTAAGTTGTATTCCTGTGCTTTTAACGAAAGCATTTGCAGCAGGGCTTATTGAACCAAACATGAAACCTAAAATTACATTCATGCCCACAAAGGCAATACCTAGTGTTAAACCGGCAGTTATGGCTTTTTTTGCTTTCATTCCAATTAATAATCCTAGTGTAATCATTATTATTGGTAAAAAGATTCCTGCACCTAAATCTAAAATATAATGTATAACAGCACTCATTGTATGATTCCTCCTTCAAATAAATATTATTTTTAATTTTGAATAATAAAATTATTTTAAGTATGAAATATTTATAGTATAATTGTGTTGTGTAATTGTTATTGTATTAATTTAGTGTAAATACCTCTCTGTTATTATGTTTGGTTAGGGTAAATATATTAACAGGAGGTATTTTGTTATTATAATCATAATCTATACCTAGTTATAAATGAGCTTACATTAACTATTTAAGTAATTTTTTAATTTTTCAAATTCTTCATCAATACCCATACCAGTTAAGAAAGGTATACCACTTAATGTAGGAATTTTTATTTCTAATCCTTCTGTTGGAACAATAGAAACATAGATATCAGCTTGACCTATAACACTATCTAATGACTTAATATCAACAGCTTCAACATTTGCTTGAATGCCTTCATCCTCACACATTCTAGATATTTTTGATGCAACTGTTTGAGAAGTTGCCACTCCTGAACCACATGCTACGATTATATTTTTCATTTTAAATCCTCCTTTTTGTTTATTTTAAACATATTTATAAAATTTAATTTATGTTAAATTAATTAAGTGCATTTGTTAATAAATTTAAGATTTCTAATACATCATTTGAGTCCTTTATATTAGAGAGCAATTCTTTATTTGAAAATATTGACATGAGATTACTTAATGTAGAAACTTGTTCTTTAGGATTATTTATTGCTAACATGAAAATTAGTTCTGAATTTATATCTTTTTTTCCTAGACCCATTTCTTTAAATGTAATTGGATTTTTTAATTTAGCAAATACTATTGTAGGTTTAATTACATGTATTGCATCAGTATGGGGAATTGCAACATTGGCACCTTCTGTTATTAATCCTGTTGGAAATACTTTTTCTCTTTCTATTACAGCATTCTCAAAAGAAGGTTTTACATAGCTTTTTTCAATTAAAATTGAAGAGAGTTTACTTAGAAGATCAAATTTATCTTTTGCATCAAAGTCTAATAAAATTAATTCTTTATTTATTAGAGAATTGGTTACCATAGTATCACGTCCTTCTTGAATTTTTATTTTGTTGTAAATATATAAAGCAATTTACATGCCAAATAGAGCATATAGTTTTTAAGCATTGATTTTTCAACATTTTTACGTTGTATTATGCACTAAAATTTATTTAATAATTAGTGCATAATGTTTTTATTAAAAAATATGACGAAATTTTAAAGAAATATATGCATTAAAAATGTTTTAAAGAAATTTATAGCAAATATTTTTAGTATCATTAAAAAAATAAAAAAATTCTTAAAACACTGAAATTAAAGATTTTTCTTAACAATGAATAGACATATGTAAAAATATAACATTGAAATTGAAATATTTTTAATATAATCTATAAGAAAATAATATAATTTGAAGGGGTGTTAATATGAAACCAAGTGTTTGGTATATATTAGTGGCATCGACAACTATACTTTTAATAATAGCTTTTTTTACAAAAAATATATATTTTGGTGTAGCATGTTTTGTAATGGCAATGTATCTTGATAAGTTTAAAGGAGATATTCCTCTTCCAAAGGCTTTTGAAAAATTAAAAGTTGTGCATATGAATGAAGATAAAAAGAAATAGAAAGTACACTAACTTAAGACAAAGATAGGTGGTGAGTTTAGTGACAAAAAAAGAAAGTATTTATTTGTATATTAGAGATAATGTATCATTAGAAAACATTAAAGAAAGTATAAAAAAATATGATACAGTAGGTGTAGATGCTTTTGAAATTCAAGATAAGCTTAATATAGTAAGAAATAATGCAAGCACATTATTAAATGAATTATGGAGATCAGGGAAATTAATAAAAATTGTAAGTAGACCTGTTAGGTTTATTCCAAGTGAAATTATTAACGAAAACGTTTTTAAAGATATATGTCAAAACTGGAAAACAGAATTTACACTTAATGAGTTAAAAGAACTTATTAGAGAATGGGAATTAATGAAGGAAAGTAAAAAAGAGGATCCATTTAAATCATTGATAGGTAGTAATAATAGTTTGTTAAATCCAATTGGGCAAGCAAAAGCAGCTATTATGTATCCACCTAATGGTTTGCATACTTTAATATTAGGTAAAAGTGGAGTAGGTAAAACTACTTTTGCTAATACAATGTATGAATTTGCAAGAAGAAGTAAAGGATTGTCAAATAAAGAGTTACCATTTATATCATTTAATTGTTCAGATTATTTTAATAATCCACAATTATTATTATCGCAACTTTTTGGATCTGTTAAAGGAGCTTTTACAGGAGCTGATTCAGATAAAAGAGGATTGGTAGAAGAAGCTAATGGTGGTATTCTTTTTTTAGATGAAGTGCATAGACTTCCACCTGATGGTCAGGAAATGTTATTTTTTCTTATAGACAAAGGTGAATATCATAGATTAGGTGAAACAGGAAAAACTAGAAAAAGTAATGTATTGATTATAGCAGCAACTACTGAAGATCCCAATGATGTTTTGTTGACAACTTTTTTAAGAAGGATTCCAGTAATAATAAAATTACCATGTTTTGAAGAAAAAGATATTGGTGAGAGAGTAGAAATAATAGAAAATTTATTTTATAATGAGGCTGTAAAATTAAAAATACCTATAAGTATATCACCAGAAGTATTAAAAGCTTTATCAATATATGAGTTTGCAGGTAATATAGGTGAATTAAGTTCAGAAATTAAACTTTTATGTGCGAAAGCATTTTTACAACATATACAAAATAATCAAAATATTCAAAAACTAAAAGTGGAATTTCAAATGTTAAAAAAAGAAATCAGAGAAAATATTTTTAAAGAAAATAAAATCCAAGGAAATGTAAAAGAATTTTTAGATATTTTTAATGAGGAAATCATTATTTCACCATCTAATACAGATAAAAATTATTCTAAATCCCTCAATGAAAACATATATGATGATTTACTTGCAAAGGTAGAAGAATTAAAAAATAAAGGATTAGATGAAAAACAAATTGATATACAAATTAATGAAGTAATAGAGAATTACTTTAAAAAAGTTATAAATAAATTAAATTTTGATAGTTTAAATATTAGACAATTATATAAAATAATTGATAAGAAAATTGTTGATAGTTCTATAGAATTAATTAATTATGCTTCTCAAAAATTAAATACAAAATTTAGCAGTAAACTAGTATTTGGATTTGCATTTCATATTCAATCACTTATTAAAAGATTAAAACAAGAAAAACCAATTAAAAATCCAAATTTAATTAAAATAAAAAAGATATATCCAGAAGAATATGAGGTAGCACAAGCATTAATAGTACAATTGAATAGTAAATTTAATGTTGAGATACCTGAAGATGAAAAAGGTTTTTTAGCAATTTTATTAGCTAATAATAAAGACGAAAAAGAAAGTGAATCTAAAATAGGAATTTTTGTAATATGTCATGGAGAAAGTACTGCTTCAAGTATGGCTAATGTTGCAAATTCATTGTTAAATTTTAATTTTGTTAAGGCTATAGATATGCCTTTAGATTCTGAAATTGCAGAAATATATAATAAAGTACTTGCAACAGTAGTGGCTTTGGATAAAGGCAAAGGAGTACTACTTTTAGTAGATATGGGCTCTTTGGTGGATTTTGGAGATAGAATCATGAATGAAACAGGTATAAAGGTAAGGACCATAGATAATGTATCTACGTTATTAGTTTTAGAATCTCTTAGAAGAGTTATGTATAAGAAAGAAGGATTAAATACAATATACAAATCTTTAATAAAAAAAGAAGTTTCAAATTCTAATGTTGTTGTAAGTAAAAAAAGAGCAATAATAACAGTGTGCGTTACAGGTCAAGGTGCAAGTATGATGGCTAAAAATATTTTATTTAATATACTTAGTGATTCATTTAATAATTCAGATATAGAAATTATTCCACTAGATTATGTTACTGCTGAAAATGATTCTGAGGAATTTCAAAAATTAAATGAAGAGTATGATATCATTGCTTGTGTTGGAAGCTTAAAACCTAAGATTGATATACCATATTTCCCAATAAATCAACTTTTAAATGACAAGTTTAAAGATAAATTTATTAAGTTCCTAGAAATTAGTGTATCTAAGAATAGAAATTATGATGAAGATGAAACTAAAAAAAGTGTATACGACATATCAAGAGAGATGTTAGAACAGTATGTTAAATGTATAAATCCAAGGTTTGCAGTGGCTTATATAAAGAAGTTCATCGACGAGCTAAATTTATCCTATAATAATGATGAAAGTAGCTTAATAGATTTAATAGTTCATTTAGGGTGCATGTTGGATAGATGTATACACAAAGATATTGTAAAATTTGATAATGTGAATCAATTCATAGCAAATAATAAAATACAGTTTTTAAAGATAAGAAAAGCTGCTGAAATTTTAGAAAAGGCTTATAGAATAAAAATAGTAGATGATGAAATTTGTTATATCATAAAAGTGTTAAAAAAATAAAGCAACATGATAAACTAAGCCAGAAAATAGGGACGGTTCATTATTTTTTATTTAGTTGAAAGTAAAAATAATGAATCGTCTTAAATTTTTTATATTCGTTTTTGTCTTTTCTATATTTTTGAAATAGTATTACTATAGTGGTAAAATAAGAATAAAAAACATGTTCTTAGAGGTGTGTATTATGAGTAGTAATGCTAAATATTTTAAAAGTCAAGGTAATTTAATTTATATAAAACAGCCAGAATTTTGTGAATTATTTTATGTTAAAAAATTGTGGTCTGATAAAGAAACTATGAATGATGTAGGCGGACCAATAGATTTTCCTGAAAAGAGATGGGAATGTTGGTATAAGAGAATGGTTAGACCAGGCGATGGTAAAAATTTTTACTGCTTGATCTACAATAATGAAAATAAAGTTGTAGGTGAGGTGAGTTTTCATAGGTATGATGAAGAAAATAAAGTTGCTGAGTTTAATGTAAAAATAGAAAGTAAATACAGGGGAAGAGGTTATGGTAAAGAAGCTATAAAACTAGTACTTAACTATTATTTTTATGAATTTGGTGGACAAGTTATGATGGATGAAGTAATAAATGAAAATGGGATACAGACTTTAAAGAAATTTGGGTTTGAAGTTGTTTCCCAAACTGAAAATAGTACTGTTTTTAGAATGACGAAAAAGAGGTTTAACGATAGGTTAAAAGCACATTGATTTAAATTATTAATTCAACTTTCGCAGATGAAAAATAGCCGCTACGGTAAATGATATCTTGCTTAGAAACTATTCACTTCAGTAACAAGTTCAAATGTTTCTTACGCAATATATCATTTTTCTTCGCTAGGCAGTATTTTTGTCCTGCGAAAGTTGAGTTATTAAAAAATATAAGAATAGTAATTAGATTAAGAATGATACAAAAAGGGGGATTATGATGCATAAATATTTGATGGACATGCTAGAATGTCCGGAGTGTCATGGGGATTTAAAATGGAATATTAAAAAAGAAACAAGTAACCGTATTGAAGAAGGAGAAGCCATTTGTAAAGTGTGTGGTGCAAAATATCCTATTAAACAAGATATTGGTATATTTTTAACATCACAATTATCACGTAATGATTTATGGGAAGAAAGTAACAATCAGTTAGTACAATACTTTAAAGAGCATCCCGAAATTAAAGATAAACTTATGAGTACTTCTATACAAGAATTATCTCCAGCAGATAAGTTTTTTAGAGCATTATTATTAGAAGAAGAGGGTCAACTAAGTGAAGCTAAAGAGATATTTAAAATTGCGGAAAGTGAGATATATACTAGTGAATATATAGAGTGTTGGAATAAACAAGAAGAATATATTTCTCAAAAATTAAAATCTTCAAAGGAACCTATAATAGATTTAGCTTCTGGTCGTTGTTATTTTGTTGAAAAATTAGCAAAACAAACAGAAGCGTTTATTGTTGCTACAGATTTTAGTCCTAGAATATTGCTTCGTAATCGTATATGGCTAAAATATTTAGGAGTATATGATAAGATTAGTTTACTTGCCTTTGATGCACGGATGACACCATTTAAAGATAATTCAATAAAGGTATTAACATCAAATGTTGGATTAATGAATATTGAAGAGCCTAAAAATTTATTAAAAGAGTTAAGAAGAGTTGTTGGTGGTAAATTTATGGCTATTAATGCTTTTTATCCTGAATCAGATAAAATTAATGGAGATAAAATTCATAAGTTAGGATTTGATACATTTTTATTCTATTCTGTAATGATGGATAAATTTAAGGAAGCAGGTTGGGAAGTACAAGTGGTAAATCAATGTTCATCAAAATCTAGTCCAACTCCAACTGGGAAAATATTAGAGGGAGCTTCAATAGATGGACTTCCAGTTGCAGATACATTATTAAAATGGGGAGTAATTGAGGCGAAATAAATATATAAATAAGAGGGACAGTTCATTTTTTTACTTAATTAGAAGTAAAAAAGAGTGAACTGTCCCCAATTTTTATACCGATTTTTTGTTATAATAATAATATAAGAGTAATTAAGGAGATAAATATGAGATTAGAACATGTAAATTATATGCCAGATTTACCAATTGAAATTTCTATGATAAATATACAAGAGTATCCAATTCATTGGCATGATAGTGTGGAGATATTATTTTTATTAGAAGGAAGTATAAGTGTAACTATTGAAACAGGAAAATATGAAGTTCATAAAGGAGAAATAGAGATAATAAATTGTAATGAAGCACACAGTATTAAGTCAATGGATGATAGTAATAAAATATTATTATTGCATATAGATCCTAACTTTTTCGAAAGATATTTTAATGATATAAGAAGTGTATTTTTCTATACAAATTCTTCAGAAGAAGGTGCACAGGAAGAAGAAAAATATTACACTTTAAGAAGATATTTATCTATATTAGCGTGTGAAGTAATACAAAAACAAGATAAGTATGAGGATTATATAGAAGATACTTTAGTAGAACTTTTATATTATCTAATAAATAATTTTCATCAACTTATTTATGAAAAAGGTAGTTTAAAAGAAAATGAAGAGCAATTTGAAAGATATGATAGAATAGTAAGATATATTTATAATAATTATAAAGATAAGATAAGTCTTCAGGATATTGCTAAAAGAGAATACTTAAGTTCTTACTATTTATCACATGAAATAAAAAATACAGTAGGATACAGTTTTAAAGATTTTTTAAATTTAACTAGGGTAGAAGAATCTATAAAATTACTTTTAGATACTGATAAGACCATATCTGAAATATCAGAAGAATTAGGATTTTCCCATAGTAGATATTTCAATAAACATTTTAAAAAACATTATAAATGTACCCCACTTCAATATAGAAAAAAATATAAGAAAGATGAAGAAACATACGAAAAATCAAAAATATTTGAAAAATTAAAAATAAAAGAGAGCTTAGATTATATTTCAGTATATTTAGAGGACTACGATAGATATGATTATGAAGATAGAATAATAAAAGTAGATGTTGATGTATGTTCCCAAGGAAGAGAATTTAAGCATAGTTTCACAGAAACAATAAATTTAGGAAATGCTAAGGAGCTGCTTAAAGATTGCCAAAGAGAATTTGTTACAAGTTTACAAAAAGATATTGAATTTACATATGGCATAATTTATGAAATTTTTTCAGAAGATATGGGAATAGGCAATATTAATAATAAATTTTTAAATTGGTTTGAAGTAAAAAAAGTAATACAATTTTTATTATCAATAAATTTAAGACCATTAATAGTAATAGATGATAGTATACAAAACGATAAGTTAGAATATATTTTAGAAAGTTTTATAAGTTACTTTAGAGAAGAATATGGAGATTACGAACTTTCAAAGTGGCAATTTAGTATAAATATACAATCAGATAAAGAAAATAAAGCTAAAATAGAAAACTTAATTAAAGACTATTTTGAATTAAGCAATTATCAAATTCCAGATTTAAATAATGATTTGTTATATGATACAGGTTATATGATACCCTATATAATACAAAATTCTATAGAAGAAAATAATCTTTATTTTAAGGCGTTTGATAGTTTAGGTTCAAATTTAAATGTAAGTAATGAATTGTTCTTTGGAGATTATGCTCTTATAAATCAACATGGTATAAAGAAGCCTTCTTATTATGCGTATTATTTTTTATCTAGACTTGGAGATATGTTAATAGATGTTGGTGAAGGTTATATAATAACTAAAAGTGGTGATGATATTCAAATATTATTATATAGTTATAGTGATGAGATAAGTAAACTTATTATGTTTGAAAATCTACTTAAAAGAAGAGGAAGTAAAAAGACGGCTGAAAGAACATTTTCGTTAAATATTATGAATATATTTGAGGATTACAAAGTAATTAAGTATGAGATAAATGAAAAAGAAGGGTCAGCATATAATTATTGGATTAAAATGGGGAAACCTAAAAGGCTAGATGAAGATGAAATAGATCTTTTAGAAAATACTTCTTTTCCCAAAATATCTTTTAATTTTGCAAGAAAAAGTACAGTATATAATATAGTTTCTAAAGTACAAGGCTATGGAGCGGTACTTATAATATTAAAAAAAGTACAAAAGCATCTTTATTAAGGTGCTTTTTTGCTTATTCATATAAAAAGGTCTTTTGCAAAATAAGCAATTTTATACTTTAAAATAAGCACTTATGTGAATGTAATGTTCGTTTTTTTGATTTATAATAATAATATGGAAATAAGTATCATAGGAATTTGTGCGGTTTATTTTATGTAATACTTAAAATTAATTAAATTGATTTTGCAAAATAAAAACTGTATAGTAATGATTAATGATAATTTATGGAAAGGTGTGATATTATAAAGCTTCAAAAAAATAAATAATGCGAAAAGGAAAGGTGAAAATTATGGCAGTTAATACATGTGATTCTGCTCGTAAGGATGTAGTTTTTGCCACGGGAAAAGTGAGCAGTGTGTTAATTAAATTTGCCATACCAGCCATAATATCCTTATTCGTTGCAGAGCTTTATAATATGGTAGATACCGTATTTGCAGGTATAGCCATAGGTTCTACAGGAGTGGGAGCATTAACAATATCTTTTCCTATACAAAGATTGATATCATCTTTAGGACTTTTAATAGCTATAGGGGCTTCTACTATGGTTGCTAGAAGTTTAGGAGAAGGTAATGAAAAAAAAGTTTCAACGATAATAACTAATTCATTGTTTATTATGATATTAGTTATATCTATATTAATAATATCTATATATGTTTTTAAAAATTCCATAATAAATGGATTAGGATCAACACATAATATATTTCCACTTGCAGATAAATATATAAGTATAGTAATCTTGGGTGGATTATTTCAATGTTTTACAATAGTTATTGGTTATATTTTGACGGCTTTAGGAAATGCGAGAATTAATCTTATAGCTACATCTATGGGAGCTATTTGTAATGTAATAATTGACTATATTCTTGTAATTGTCTTTTCGCTAGGGATTAGAGGAGCAGCAATTGCTACCGTATCCTCTCAGATTATTTCTAGTATTTATATTTTTTATCATTTTCTAAAGGTCAAAAATGAATTCAATTTATCTTTAAAGTTTAGTTTAAATAAAAAAATAACTTTAACTATAATTGCAGTAGGTTTTTCTACTTTTATTGTGGAAATTTCTGATGCTGTAGTAGCTGTAGTTTTGAATAATTTATTGGTACCCTTTGGGGATAGTGGTATAGTTATAATAGGAGTTATATCAAAAGTATCTATGTTTATGTATATAACAATTATAGGAATAAGTTCTGCTATGCAGCCAATAGTAGCTTTTAATTATGGAGCTAAAAACTTTAAAAGAGTAAAAGATGTTATAAAAAAATGTATTACAGCTGTTTGGATAAGTTCAATAATATTATGGATATTAATGTTGATTTTTTCACCAATCATAATAGGAACATTTATTAAGGATAAGGATATTTTAGTGCAGGCTGTTAAGGCATTTAGAATTGTAATTTGTATATTCCCGTGTATAGGAACTTACTTTGTAGCTATATATTATTATCAAGCTATAGAGGAAGCAAAAATGTCGTTAATACTATCTATATACAGACAAATTTTAATATTTATTCCTTTAGTATTTGTATTAGTTAGATTTTTAGGTATAGTAGGAATATGGATTGCATATCCTGTTTCAGATTTAATTTCTGCATTTACAGGTTTTTATTATATGCACAGAGCTATGAAATCTTATGATAATAAATATAAGGAATATATATTAAAAAAACATGTTAAAAGGTCGTATAGTAATAAGTTAGGTAGTGTTAAAGAATCTTAATGAGAAACATAGAATATTAGGGAGGTTTACAACTTTTTATTTTTAATTACATAAAAAGTTATGAATCTCCCTTATTTTATAATCTATATATTACATGGTATGTAGTATATGCCTTTGTTTTTTAAGTAAGTAAAGAATAGTTTACATAAGTTTATTAGAGGACTCTACAATTTCTTCTCCTTTAGCTGTAATTTCTTCTATAGAAGCAGATATGGTTTGAATAGCTCCACTTATATTGTTCATTTTTGAAGAAAGATCAGTAGATATTTCCACTATTTTATTTATTAAATTAATCATTATAGCTTCGCCTTTTTTAGTAGAATTAGCAGTATCTTTAGATTGATCTGCTAATTTTTTTATTTCATTTGCAACTACAGAAAAACCTTGTCCATCTTCTTTTGCTCTTGCAGCTTCAATAGATGCATTTAAAGAAAGAAGATTTGTCTTATCAGCGATAGTTACAATTTCTAGAGAAGCATTAGAAAAGTTTTTAAGTTCATTTTTCATTTTTTCTACGCTGTTATTTAAAATATTAGATGTATTTACTATTGAATCTAGTTGTTCACAAATATTTTGTATAGCAGAGGAACTTTCTTCATTTCCCTTGGATATTTCATTTATAGAAGCGGTAAGTTGTTTCATATAATTATTTAAAATTTTTGTATGTTTTTCTTTTTCTTCATTTAATTTTTTTATTCTATTAATTGTTTGTTGAATTTCATTATTTTTTTCTTCAAGTTTATTATTTTCTATATCAATTTCTTTTTTTATGTAATAAATACAATTATCTTTTGAATTCATATTATTGTATATAGATTTTGCCATTTCTTTACATGAATTATATCCACAGGCAGAGCAATTTAGATTTCTATCTTCTTGTGTTAATTTTAACATTTCATTAAATATTTCATTATATTTTTCTGGGGACGGTTCATTAATATTTTCTATATTTTGAGATGTATATTTTCTTATGAAATCTTCTAATTTTAAGTTTTTATCGAAATAATTATCTATAGCATGTATTCTTTTTTTGAATAAGGTACTTTTTTCACTTGATTTTTTATCTTTGAGATTAAAAAATTTATATTGTATATCATAAGGATCAATATCTTCCATACAGGCAGTTCCTATATTACATCCGTTTGGACAATTTAATATATCTATAATATTTGGAAGAGTAGAATTGCTTTTTATACGTTTACTATAGTATTCTAAATAAGATTTTATTTTGAATTCACCTTCTACTTGTATTATAGATAAATCATTTTTTCTAGCTTTAATGGTTTCTTTTAATCCTCCAGGCATACTATATAAACATCCTAAGCTGCAGGGTATATTTTCAAATTCAATTTCATTATATTGAGATATATTTATGTTATTTTCAGTTATGTATTTATTTAATTTATTATATGTAACATTGTATTTAACTAAACTATGAGTATTTTTGTCTCTAATTTCTGTAATTTTAGAAATACAAGGAGAGAGAAAAGCTATAGAATCACTAATTTTTTTATATTTTTTTAGATAGATAGCACTACATATCATAGGACTTTGGATAGGTGCAAGATATTTTGTAAGAGCATGTTTGAATTTTACGATATAATTAACTATTACAGGGCAAGGTTGAGAAATCATAGATTGTACATTTTTTTCTTTCATATATTTTAAATAAGCCCATGTAGTAATATCAGCACCAAAGGATACATCATAAATTATATTTGCTCCTAAATGCTTTAAATATCCAAAGAGCCTTTTATACTGTGGAAAATTAACCCTTATAGATGGTGCTGCTATTATACTTATAGATTTTCCTTTTTTTAAGTCTTCAAAAAATCTTTCAGTATCGTCTTCAAAGTCTCTAGCGCCATGTTCACAAATTTTTATACATTTACCACATTCTATACATCTATCTTCATTTATTAAAACTTTTTTATTGTTATTTTTATCTATATATGAAACATTGGCGCCAAATACAGGACATTCTCTTATACATTTATTACATCCTGTGCATTTTTCCTCAATAGTCTTTATAAAAGATTTACTAATCATATGTATCTTCCTTTCGTTTATTTAAAATAAAGTAAATTAATCCATTTAAATTTAAAAAATACTATAAATACCATTATATCAAAAAAACAATAAATTCACATAATATATTATAAAAAACTATATTATGATAAAATAAGTATAGAGTATTAGAAAATTATGAATCAAGGATATAAAGAATAAAAATTAACCTTCAGGTGAAGGTATAAATTTCACCTGAAGGTTAGTTTTATAAACAGTAAAATGAATCAATTTTGTTAAGGTCAAGTCCAAAGTAAACCCATCTAAATCTTGCCCATCGCCAACCAGCGATAGATTTTTTACCTACATAAGTAATATATGCCCAATAAGATCTTCCATTGGTTTGCCATATATATACATATCTATATAAGCAAGGTCTTATAGCACCAGGGTCAACAGCTTTTAGACTAGGGCCTCCTAATTTTTTGTCATCTTTATCAGGGACAAACTTTGGCGGAGGAGTTTTTGGAGGACCATAGTTATTTTGTCTCATCATTTGTGAGCGCATTTGTGCTTGAGCAAACATAGGACAACATTGATAATATGGGCAAAATGGGCGTACTTCATAGTCATCTAAAGTTCTTAATTCTTCATCGCTGTATAGATCGTAATCTTCAAGATCCATGTCATCATCATCGTATCTGTAATAGTACATGTAATCTCTCCTATAAATTTTTACAATTATATAATATGTTAATGAAGGAAAGGTGGTTACTAACAAGTAAAGTTGTAGAGTTAATAGTTTTGAATATGGAAAAAAGGAAAAATATAGATTAAAATATAGATGAAATGATTAAAATATAATGTTTTCACTATATATAATGAAGGGAGAAGAGGGCTATGTATATAAATAAATTAGGTAAAAAAATAGAATTAATTAAAGGAGATATTACAAAATTAGAAGTAGATGCTATAGTAAATGCTGCAAATAGTACTTTATTAGGAGGGGGAGGAGTTGATGGTGCTATACATAGAGCAGGAGGGAATTCTATATTAGAAGAATGTATCAAAATAAGAGAAAAGCAAGGAGAGTGTGAAACAGGGGAAGCAGTAATTACAACAGGTGGTAATCTTCCATGTGAATATGTTATTCATACAGTAGGTCCTATATGGTATGGTGGAGAAAATAATGAAGAGAAACTTTTGAAAAATTGTTATATAAACAGTTTAAAAATAGCATCACAAAATGAAATTAAAGTAATAGCTTTTCCTAATATAAGTACAGGAGTTTATAGATTCCCTAAAAAATTAGCAGCACCAATAGCAATAGAAGCTGTAAAAGAATTTTTAAATAGTGATATCAGTATAGAAAAAGTTATATTTGCTTGTTTTGATGATGAAAATTATGAAATATATCTTGATATGAATTTTCATTAATATGTTAATAGTATATTGTATTATATCATATTTCTAGTGCAAAATTATATTTTACCAAAATAGATTTGATATAATCATTAAGTATGCTAAATATGAAATTGAGATATAAAGCAAATGATTAAAAATTAAAAAACGGAGGAAGTAATATGACATTTAAATTAGGAATGCCTACATTAATTGAGAAAGATAGTATTGAAGAAAATGTTATTTTATGTAATGAGTTAGGACTTGATTTTGTTGAATTGAATATGAACTTACCTTATTGTATGCCAAATTCAAATTCTCCAGAAGAATTATTAAGAATGAAAGAAAAGTATAATATTGAATTTACATTACATTTTCCTGAAGAAATTGATTTTGCATGTTTCTATGAAGAAATAAGACAAGCTAATATTAGCTTATTTCAATACATTGCAACATGGGCTTCAAAATTTGGAGTAGAAAAAATTAATATTCACTTAAATCCAGGAGTGTATTTTACTTTACCGCATAAAAAGATGTTTGTATATGATAAAAATAAGGAATTATTCATGGAGAAATTTAAAGATTCACTATGTAAAATTGTAAAAATTGCATCTCCTTTAGGTATAAAGGTATGTATTGAAAATATGCAAGTACATTCTTTTATTGAAAGTACTTTTAAAGATTTATGTGAAGTATCAGAGGCGCATTTTACATGGGACGTAGGTCATGATGCTGCAGCAGGATATAAAATTGAAAAAATATATTCTAAATATCCACATAAAGTAAGTCATATGCATCTTCATGATTATAATGGCACAAGTGATCATCAAATTTTGTTTGATGGACATATTCCTATAAGAGATAGAATAAAATTTGCAAAAGATAATGATTTAAGTGTTGTACTTGAAACAAAGACTGTAGATGCACTAAAAGAATCAGTAAAAAGGTTGAAAGAAAGTGATAATATTCTGTTTTAATTTTCAAAAGCCTTAAATATTTACACGTTTAAAGTAAATATGTATAAAATAAAGTATATCAATTATTATTAGAGGTTATAAATGAAAATAAAAGAATTTGCAAATTTAAAAGATACAAAAAAATTTTTTCATAAACATAAGTTAAATAAATCAATCATAAGGAAGACTCCATGGTTTTATTCTCTGCCTATAGCAGTAGGAACATATCTAGGTGAAACAAATGAGAAAGTTTCAAAATTGTACAAGGAAGCTATAGAATTTGCATTACAAAATGGTATGAATTTCATTGACTCTGCTATTGTTTATAGGGATATGCTTTCTGAAAGAGATATTGGTAAAGTATTAAAAAAACTCATTAATAAAAAAATTGTAAAAAGATCTGAAATTATTATATCAACAAAAGGAGGAATAATTCCTGGAGATTATGATTTAGGATTAAGTTATGAACAGTACTTAGATGAATTAGTAAAACAAAATATTATAAAAGTTGAAGAATATGAGGAAGTTAAAAGAAGAGAACATACACTATCAAATAAGTTTTTTCAGTTTTGTATAAATAAAAGCAGAGAAAATTTAGGTATTAAAACAATAGATATTCATTATATCCATAACCCAGAAATGTCAAAGGTAGAAATGGAAGAGAGCGAGTTTTATAAAAAAATAGAAAACTTATTTAATTTTTATGAGGATCAAGTTGAAAGAGGTAATATAAGATTTTATGGTATGGCAACTTGGTTTGCATTTTCAAAAAATCCTAGTGACAAAATGTATATTTCATTAGAAAAAATAGTGGATATAGCTAAAATTGTTGCAGGTACAAAAAATCATTTTAAATTTGTACAAATGCCTTATAATATTAAATTTAATGATGCAGTGTCCAAAAAAACTCAACTAGTAGAAGGAAAATTAATGAATGCTGTTGATGCAGCAAATGAGTTAGGTATTTATGTAACAAATAGTGCTTCTCTAGCACAAAGCAAAGAGTATGATAATAAATTAACTCCAGAGGATTTTTTGAGTTATGTAATAAATACAAAAGGAATTTTTTGTTCTATGGTTGGTACAAAAAAAGTGGAACATATTAAAAAAAATTTAAGTATTGTTAAAAATAATAATTATAAATTCTAAAGTATTAGAAGGATTAAATGTAAAATTATAGAAATATTAAATTATAATAGATAGATGGATTCATCTATCTATTATATGTAATGTTTGTGTTCATATTATAAAAGAAAGGGGATACAGATGGGAAGTTACTATGAGTTTGATTTACAATTTCAATTAATGATGGATAGATTTTGTATTCAATTAAAAGATGTTTTAAAAGAAAATATATCATCAATAATTGTGTGTGGTTCTACAGTTTTGGGTGAGTCTGCGTTTGATAAAGAATGCATAGATTTTGTTGTAGTTACTAAGAATGATTTATCAATAGAAGAATGTGATTGTATTTTTCAGTTCCATAGTAATTTAAGAAGAGGAATGCTTGGTAGATTAGGTGCTCAATTACAAGGTGTATATTGTCCAATAAAAATGATAAAAGAACCTAAAAGCTATAAAGGAAAAGGATATTACATAGGAATTGATAAAAAAAAATGGAAACGAATTATATCATCTAATATTACTATGATAGATTATGCTATTATGAAGAAATACGGTAATATATTTTATGGAAAAGATGTAAGAGATGAAATTTATAATCCTAGTTATAAAGAAGTGAAATATGAAATTATATCTCAATTTGAAAATAATATTGATACGTCCCAAAAGTTAATAAGTATTGATTGTTCTATTAATTTATTTTATTTAGGTATTAGAGGGATGTATACTTTTATAAAAAATGACTTTTTATCTAAAAATAGGGCGTGTGCATGGTTTACAACAACTTATCCACAATCAAAATGGGTGCATTTTGTAGAATATACTTCTAAATTTACACATCCTCTTAATAGAAAAAAAATTAAAAATATAAATAATAAGTTCATTATTAATAACACCCCAGCATTTTTACAAGATATATATGAATACCTTTTGAAAAAAAGTATATAAAGTATAAAAACATATTTATATTCAACATAAATAATGGAATAAATTACATTGTAAATATTAAATTTATATAGTATTATATAGAAAATGTCATATCTATAATAAGTAAAGTCAGTTCACTAAAATTATTAAGTTCAGTAATAAATCTGTAACTATCTAAATAATTTTGTTTATTTTCACAAATTTTGCAGCATAATAAAATTAAATAATCCATTAGATAAATATAACCCTAAATTAACTGTAGTATAAAACAAAAGATAAGGAGGAATAAATGAATAAAGTAGCTAGAAATATTGATTTATACTTGATTCTTTTATTTATGGATATATTTTGTGTTAGTAGTTTTTTATATATGAATCTGAAAAAAGAAAATATAATGGATTTTGTAATGTTAGGAGTCTTATTTACAGTGGTGTTAATATCTTATTTTAGAGGTATAATATTTGGATTATTGATTAGCACATTTATTATATTTTCGTATGCTACTTATATGATTTATGTAAGTATGTTTTTAGGAAAAACTATAAGTACTAGTATATATATGTGGATGGTAACTATTCCGTTAAGTGCATTTGTGAGTGGTAGATTATCTTTAAGTATAAATTCTTTACAAAAAATAAATTATGATTTACAAAAGGAATACAAGGAACTAGTAACTATAGATAAAACTACAGGATTAAGTAATATTAAATTATTTTATGAGTATTTAGATAAAGAAATAAGTAAGACTAAAAGGTACAAGAATACTCTTTCCTTAATGGTAATTTACATACAATATTATGAAGAATTAAATAATATATTAGGTAAGAATAAAATGAAAGAAATTTTAAAGGAAGTTAGTAAATGTGTAAAATTTTTTACAAGAAATGAAGATGAAAGATATGTATTAAGTAAAGATAGAATAGCTATAATTATGCCTAATACAGATGTTAAAGGTGCAGAACTTGTAAAAGGTAGAATAAAAAATAGTATAAAAGATATTAATTTAAAAGTAAAAGAAGAAGATAAAAATATAAATTTAGATGTAAAAATAGGAGTATTACAATACAATTCTAATATAAATGGAGCGTTTGAATTTAAACAATTAGTAGAAAAGGAATTAGAATATGATGTATAAAAAAATTGGATTTTTTTTGATTGCTTTTAGTATCATATTTGTAAATTTTAATTATAAAGTGTATGGTGAAAAGATTAAAACTGCAAAAGTATTAATGGTTTATGATAGAGAAAATGTTTTTGGATATCAGGATAATATTGTGAATTGTATAGAAGAACTTTTATATAATTTTAGTTCTAAAGTTGATAAGTTAGATATTGAAGAGTATAACAAAGGATATATAAATAAATATGATTATATATTTGTGTTAGGTATAGAAGGAAAGTTAAACAAAAGTGATTTCATTCAGGATTTATTTAATTTTAAAGGTAAAATATGTTGGATTGGAAAAGGTATCAATTATTTTTTAAATGATAAAAAGTATGAGGTAAGTTATTTTAGAGAGAAAACAGACATTACTGAATTATACTATACAAATAAGAGAGATAAAAAATATTCATATAGTGAAATGAAAAAATTTTTTATAGGTGACAAATGGAATTTTACTACACTAAATATTAAACAAAGTGAAAAAGTAGAAGTATTTTCATATATGAGTGATGGAACAAATTACTATCCTTTTGCATTAAAAAACAAAAATTTGTGGTACATTTCTAGTATTGATGATAATTCCCTATTATTTTATGTTTTCTGCGATTTGTTAAATGATATATTTGATACAAAAATTGAGGATAAAGGTAACGTATTTATAAGGATAGAAGATGTTCATCCCTTTAGAGATACTAATAAATTAAAAGCAATAGCAGATTATTTATATAAAGAAAATATTCCATTTATAATAGCATTAATACCTGCTTATGTAAACAAAGAAACTGGTTATATAAACAATATGTCACAAAACAAAGAGTTTATTAATGCAATTAAATATATGGAAAACAAAGGAGGAACTGTTATATTACATGGTTATATTCATCAAAATAGAAAAGGTACAGTTTCAGGTGAAGGTTTTGAATTTTGGGATGGATATAATGATGCTCCACTTAATGTAAATATAGAGAAATTAGTCTATGACAAAGTTGAAAAAGGTTTAACTGAATGCGTAAAAAATAAGATTTATCCCTTAGGTTTTGAGGCACCTCATTATGCTATAGATGAAAAGGGATATAAAGAATTAAAAAAATATTTTTCTACTTATGTAGGACAATATCAGAGTAGTAATAAAAAATTTACTACTACAGCATTTCCATATGTTCTTCGTAATACAAAATCTTTTAATAAATTAATTCCAGAAAATTTAGGATATATTGATATTGATGATCCTTTAACAATGAATAGAATTAAAGAAAACTTTGAACAAGTTTCTATGGTTAGAGGATATACTGCAGGTTTATTTTTTCACCCTTACTTAGATATAAAATACTTAAAAAGAGCTGTAAATTATTTAAAACAAAATGAAGTTAGGTTCTTAGATTTAAAACAAGAACATAATTGGGTAATGTTAGGAAATATAAAAATATATTCAGATAATGGCAATATTACAGTTGAAGGAATTAGTAATAAGAACAAAGACAGTGTTAAAAAAATCAACTATATATCTAAAATAAATATAATGGTAATAATTATAGTTTCAATCTTTTGTATTACATTTCTAATTATATTTATTAAATTAAAAAGAATAGACAAAAATAAATTTTTAAGGTGATTTTATGGTGAAATTAACATTAATTGATTTTTTATTCATTTATTCTTTAGTATCTATATGGATACTTTTGCTTATGAATATGGTATTAACTTTATTAGGACATAGGTATTACATTAAGTGTCTTAATTTAAAACCAAAAGAGTTAAAGGAAGAAGAATATCCTAAGGTATCAATACTTGTACCAGCTCATAATGAGGAAAAAGTAATCGGCAGAACTGTAAAATCTCTTTTGCTTTTAAATTATCCTAAAGATAAGATGGAATTAATAGTAGTAAATGATAATTCTTCAGATGGAACTTATGAAGTTTTAAATAAAATAAGAAAAGAATATAAAGGTTATAATTTTAAGATAATTAATACTGATAAAAAGACAGGAGGTAGAGGAAAATCAAATGCCTTAAATATAGGGTTGAAAAATTCTACAGGTGAATATATAGCTGTTTATGATGCAGATAATACTCCTGAAAAGAATGCTTTAAAGTATCTTATACAAGTAATTTATTTTAATAAAGAACTTGGTGCAGTAATAGGCAAATTTAGAACTAGAAATAAAAATAAAAACATACTTACAAGATTCATAAATATAGAAACCTTAAGCTTTCAATGGATGGCTCAAGCAGGTAGATGGGAACTTTTAAATTTATGTACTATACCAGGTACAAATTTTGTAATACGACATGATTTAATTAAGAAATTAAATGGTTGGGATATAAATGCTATAGCTGAAGATACAGAGATAAGCTTTAGACTGTATAATATGGGCTATAAAATAGCTTTTATGCCTTTGTCAGTTACTTGGGAACAAGAACCGGAAACTTTAAAAGTATGGTTAAAGCAAAGAACAAGATGGGCAAAAGGAAATGTTTATGTACTAACTAAATATATTAAAAAGATTTTTAAAAACATTGAGAAAAAAGTGGTATTTGATATACTATATTTTTTCTTAATATATTTCATATTTTTATCTTCTGTAATAATATCTGATATAATTTTTGTTTTAAGTATTACAACAGATATAAAAACTAGCGTTTCAGGAAACTTTTTTTTACTTTGGATACTTGCTTATGTGCTTTTTATACTTGAAGTTAGTATAGCGTTAACTATGGAAAAAGGAGAAAGCGGAATAAAAAATTTAATTTTAATTCCAATAATGTATTTTACATATTGTCAACTTTGGATGGTTGTAGCTATAAAAGGAATAATTGAATATATTAAAGATAAATTATTTAAAAAAGAAGTTAAGTGGTATAAAACAGAAAGATTTTAGGAGAGATACATATGAAAAAATTTTTGAGTAAATTAATAATTTTCATGTTAGTAATATCAAGTAGTACAATGATCATTAATAATGTAAAAGGTGAAAATATTACAAAATCTAAAAAATATGAATTAAAAAAAGATATCATATTAAAAGGAGTTTATGGAAGTAATAAATTTTTCTTTCAAGTAGATAATAGTTGGAAAGTTAAAGATGCTTATTTAAATTTAATATTTACTCAAAGTGAAATTATAAATAAAAATTATTCAAGTATTACAGTTTTGATAAATGGATTTCCTATATATTCAACTAAACTTGAAAATAAACAAAATGTTAAAGAAAATATAAAAATATCTATACCAACTAATAAAGTTATTAATGGATATAATGAAATAGAAATAAAGTCTTATAGAAGAATATCAGAAAAACCTTGTGTTGATGATTTAAATAATGCAAATTGGTTAGCGTTACTTAAGGAGTCTTATGTACATATTAATTTTGAAGAAAAAGAGGATACAAATTCTCTCAGAGAATTTCCATTTCCTTATATAAAGGCTAGTGATGAAAAACCAGTTAATAGTGTAATTTTACTTCCAGATAAATTTGAAAGTAGTGAAAGCACTGCAGCTATGATGCTTGCAGCAAATTTTGGATCAAAAAGAAAATTTAATAATTTAAATATACAAATGTATAAAATATCTGATTATAAGTCAAAGAACAATAACATAATATTTATATCAAAAAAGAATAAAGTTCCTAAAGAAATATTGAATTTATTAAATAGTTATGAATTAAAAAGTTTAGAAAAGAATTGTATAATTAAAGAAGTTAAATCACCATATAACAAAGATAAAAAGATGTTGATTATAATTTCAAATAATGATAAAAACATAATAAAAGCAGCAGCGTTACTTTCAAGTAAAAATTTAGTTAGTGAAATAAGTTCTAGTAATATGATAGTTGGTGAAAATCTAGATGTATATGATAAGGAAAAATATCAAGGAGATAAGATAGTTTTATCTAAATTAGGATATGATAATGTTACATTAAAGGGTATGTTTAGACATGAAGTAGATTTTAATATATCTATACCTAAAAA
The DNA here is from genome assembly GCF_042688525.2 of Haloimpatiens myeolchijeotgali. GTDB lineage: Bacteria > Bacillota > Clostridia > Clostridiales > Clostridiaceae > Haloimpatiens. Next base: position 2,850,304 of record NZ_JBHWAB010000001.1, on the reverse strand, counting down.
TAGATATATTAAAGATGATGCAAAAGTAGTTATTAAAAGTAGATATTCTAAAAATTTAGATTTTGATAGGTCACTTATGACAGTATATATAAACGATACTCCTATAGGAAGTAGAAAATTAGAAAGTAAATATGCAGATGAACATGTGATTGAAATAAAAATTCCTGAAGAAATTAGAAATACAAATAATTATAATGTTAAAATAGCTTTTGATTTAGAAATGAAAGATTTATATTGTACCATAAGACAAGAAGATACTCCTTGGGCATATATATCAAATGAGTCATATATATATACACCTTATGATAATTCAAAAGAAATAGTATTTGAAAATTATCCCAATCCTTTTGTATCCAATGGAGTATTTAATAATTTAACTATGGTTTTACCAGATAATCCTTCATCTAGAGAACTTACGTGGGCAGCAAATATAATTGCACATATAGGACATGATGTTGAGTTAAATACAGGGAAGATTAATGTAATAAAAAATAGTGAAATTTCTTCTAAAACAAATAAAGATAATCTGATTGTATTTGGTACACCTAACAACAATGATTTAATAAAGAAATTAAATAATAATCTTTATATTAAATTTGATGATAATTTTAATCATTTTCTTTCTAATGAAAAAATTAACTTATTAAAAGATTATTCTAAGAAGATATCATCACTTCAGCTTATAGATTCTCCTTATAGTAATACAAATAAGATTATGGTAGTTACTGCAGTAGAAGAAAAAGATTTATCTATGGTTGAAAGATATTTAAAAGATTTTAGTTTTATATCAAGGTTAAAGGGAAATGGAGTAATAATAGACAGATATGGTGATATTATGTATAATTATTATGGTAAGGATTATGAAGATGGAAAAGTATCAGAAAGTAATTTCTTTAAAAAAATATCTTTAAGTGGTGAAACTAAATTTTTAGTAATTTTTTTAGTATTCTTAATATCTTTCAGTATAATAGTAATTGTTTTGCTTGCAAGGAAACATAAAAGAAATGTTTAATTTTTAGTATTTTTTATAAGGAGAAAATAATGAAATTTTCAAAAAAGAATTTAGTAATTGTTATAGCTATTGTTATCATTGCCTCAATATTTTATGTAGTTCAACTTAATCCTACAATAAAAGGATATATAAATGATATAAAAAATAAAATACAAGGCAAAACTTTAAATAAACAGTTTAGTGTTAAGATAAAATCCGGTAATTTATCTACAGATTATGATGTAGATCAGGTATTAGAAGATATAGATAAATTATCACTTAATACTGTAAATATACCAGTTATAGTAAACATAAAATCTCTTTCATCAAATGATATGAAGGTAGACTTACAAAGTGAGAAGAAGGCAATAGAGTTAATAAAAAAACTAAGATGGAAAAAAATTAATATAATATTAGAACCATATCCTTGGATTAAAAATGGTGAATTGTATGAAACTAATTGGAAGCCTACAGATATAAATGAATTTTTTTGGAATTGGAAAACAAAAGTTTTAAAAAAATTAATAGATGATATTGCAGTTCCATATCATGTAGATGCTTTAAATGTTGCTTCAAATTTTGTAAATATGGAATATGCAGAAGGTTATTGGTGTGATTTGATTGATTATGTAAAAAGTTTTTATAAAGGACTTGTTACCTATAGAACTTGTTGGTGGTATACAGCAGAATGGGATGAAAAAACTATTAAAGCTTATGAAAACAAATTAAATAATAAATTGTTTTCAAAAGTAGATTTTATTTCAATTGCAGCATATTTTGAATTAACCAATAACCCAACAAATAAAGTGGATAATTTAGTTAGTTCTATATATAGTGTTCAAAGATACAATAGAAAACAAAATGTAAAAAAAGAATTAGAGAACTTACACAATAAGTGGAACAAGCCTATATTTTTTGGAGAATTAGGTTTTCCAAAGAGAAACTATGCTTCAGTAGAACCTTGGAATCCACAATCATCAAATGTAGTTAATAACATTGAACAAGCTAACTGTTTTAAAGCTTATAATAAGGTATTCGAAAAAGAAAATTGGCTCTTAGGTTTTTCAGTTTTTGCCATAGGAAAACAGGGAAACGATAAAAATTATTATCCTAGTAAAGAGAGTATAGAAGTTATTCGTAAATGGTACGAGATTAAGAAGTAAAAGTATAATTTATTATAATTCAACTTTCGCAGATGAAAAATAGTCGCTACGGGAAATGATATCTTGCTTAGAACTTGTGAACTTTGTTCAAATGTTTCTTACGTAATATATCATTCCCTTTGGCTTACTATGAAAGTTGAGTTATAATTTATAATTATATTACAGATTTAATGCACTAAGAAATGCGCAAAGTCGTTTCCCTTCAAGACATATATCACCAGGTTTTCCATGAGTAGTATCATTTTTACCTAATCCATGAAAATCAGAGCCCGCAGTAATGAACTTGTTATATTTTTTAGCAGTATCTAAAAATTTTTTTTCATCTTCTTTACTATTTAAAGGATAAATTGCTTCAATACCATCAAAATCAAATTGCATCATTTCATCTATGGAAGAATTTTTGATTAAAACAGGATGAGCAAGTACTACTACAGCATTCAAATCTTTAAGCATTTGTATACCTTCTGATACGTCAATTTTTTTATTAGGTATATATGCAGGGCTGTCTTTACCTAAAATATTATCAAATATATATTTCCATGTGTAGTTATAACCTTTATCTATAATTGCTTTTGCTATATGGGGACGTGCAATGACGCCTTTAGCACTTTCAACAACTTTTTCATAGCTTACTTCAATGTGAAAATATTTTTTTAGATTTTCAATAATTTTTTTACCTCTGTAGATTCTATATTCTCCCATACCTATTAAAAAATTATTAAAATCTTTAGATTTATAATTGTCATCTCTAAAATATCCAAGTATATGTATAGTCTCTCCTTTGTACATTGTAGAAAGTTCAATGCCAGGAATAACTTTTATACCTAGTTTTGTTCCATACTTTATTCCTCTTTCTACTGAATCTAAAGTATCATGATCAGTAATAGACATGATATCAAAGCCTTCTTTAGAAACTAATTCTATTAAATCTTCTGGAGAATATCCTCCGTCTGATGCATTTGTATGTAAATGAAAATCACCTTTTGTATACATCAATTTCACCTCTTCTGTTAATAAGTCACATATAGATTATATAACAAAAGATATAAATTCTCCATTATAAATGTAAGAGAGTAATTCTAAAATTTTATCAGATGATAGTTATTTATTTAACTTTCGCAGGTGAAAAATAACCGCATTTAATAAATTAAATAAAGGCTTTTTGATATTTAAATAAAAATAAGGACTATCTCAAAATAGAATTTAATTTTTACATAGAGATAGTCTCATTTTTTTATTATATAGAATTAATAAAATTTTGCGAAAATTTACATGTCCGTTTTTCAATGTTATCGATTTCAAAAATAGCATAGGGGTCATTGGCTATTGCTGTTATGGCAAAGTGAGGGGGAAGTCTAAAACCTTTATTTATATTTAATGATCCAATTAATTGTTTTGCTACAGAATCACTGCCAGAATTACCAGATACAATTACTGAAAAAATAGTTTTATTGTAAAAGCTTATTGTCCTATATAGTACTGTTAATCTGTTAATTGCTGCAGTTAAGTTTGCAGCTATAGAATCATTGTAGTTAGGACAAAGCCATACTATTACATCAGCTTCTTCTATAGAAGGTAATACTTCTCTCACCATAATACCACCATAAAAACAACTTTTTTGTTTTCCATAGTGAACACATAAATTATAAGGACAACCTTTACAATCCATGATTTCACCATTTTCAATTTCAAGTTCTTTAATACAATAATTATCTAAATGTTTTGATACTAGATGCCATAGGTCTAATGTATTAGATCTTGTATGCGGACTAGAATATAAAACTAAAATTCTAGGATTTTTTACTGGATTATAATAATAGTCAAACAATCTATTACCGAGCCTAGAACACATTTTAAGACATAATTCTTTAAGTGGAAGATTTATTGTTTTTTGCCATGTAGCAAAGTTCCTTAAAGAACTTGTTGCTTCTACAAGAGGGTGGCCTATAAAACTGCATCCCAAATTATTAGCCATAAAAATTAAGTCTTGAGTAGCTCGTTTAGTAGAAAATTCAGTAATACTATGCGTAAGTACTGCTCCAACAGAACCTTTTAAGGCATCGGGTTCTTTTGTGTATAATTTATGAAAAAATTGAATCATAGGAATATCATAACCAATGTCTGTAAGTTCTATGGCAAATAATAACTTTTTATTTTTAAGATCTGGAATGCTGCAGATATCATCAATAAAGATAGTTTCAATACCCTCAGTAGCAGATTCTATCATTTCCTTTAGAAGGTCAGAAATATTTTTATTGGGCCGTATTACATAAATTTTATTCAAAATATCACATCCCCAAAAATCATACTATTTTAACATATTATATGTTAAACACATTTTATTGAATAATACTTCTGGAATATCTAAGGTTTCTAGTTTAAGTCCTGCTTTTGTAAGTTTATTTTTACATCCAAAGAATACTCCACCTAAAAAGTTTGTGCTGTAATTCCATTCAGATTTTAATGTAGCTAACAATGAAAGTGTGCCTGATGAAAGAGCTGGTGCAATATAAGGTTTAAAACCTATAGCACGAACATCTAAATTTGCTTTTTTTGTTTTTTCAGTAAGTATATCAGATATATTTTCATCATAGTTTTTTATACTATTTGCAATTATGAGTCCTTCCCCATGAGGACCAAAAGCTCTACCTTCTTTTGAATATTCTTTTGCAAGGTCTTTGGCATAATAATTAGCTCGAGCGTGCATAACTCCAAGACCATAACCTCTTATTTGTTCAGGGGCAAGTCCATTAAGGTCAAAATTACCATTATCGTCAGTATTGCTATATTCAAAAGCACATTTGCATAATAAATCTACTGGATCTGATACTACTGCAAAAATACCTTTAAAATTATTTTCTCTAGCTTTTTTTGCGTAATATTTCATTACTTTAGCATTTCCTTCAAGTTGAGCGATTCTAACATCTTGTTTTTCATTACCTACTTTAGGTACTCCTATTGAAACACAGAATACAAACATATCACAATCAAATAAATTATCTTCTTCACATATAACAATTTCAGGATACATTTTATCAGCATCAGGTCCTAATATGCAATTAGTTTCAAATTTCCATCTTTTCATTTTGTTAATATCCTTATCGTATATTCCAATTTGTTTTATATATTGCTCTCCAAGTAATCTAAGTCCAGTAATTAAAGTTCCACCTACATCACCTAATCCAACAACATTTATTTTTATAGGTTTATCTGCACATAAAATAGGAAAGTTACTATCTAATATATCTAAACAGCTCTTATATTCTGTATTTAAAGAAGTAACTCTATCCTTTGCAATTGATTCTGTCAACCAGTTTGGAATATTTTCACAAGAGGTTTTAGGATTTTTTAAAAGATTTAAACTTTCATTTTCTATAAATAATAAGTTGGAATTTGTTACACAAAAACTTCTTTTTGATTTTCTAGGATCCAACTTATTAAGTGCAAATATGTTTCCTTTAAAATCACAAATATCTTTTTCACAAATTTCCTTTACATTAAGATTTTTTATATTATTATATGAAATAATTTTATTTTTGCTTATCATAAGTTTATTATCTAGAGTATAAAAATACATGTAATTACCTCACTTTACTTTATTATGGGTTTGAATCTATTTAGTAATTCTAAGTCATTTTTAAGATAATATGACGGATTTATATTTAAATTATATTCTATATCTTTACCTTGATCAGGACATCTAGGGATAGTAAAAACTTCACCAAGTGAAAAAAGTGTTAAATTGCGCTGCATTATAATGTGAAATTGTTCTTCAATAGCAGTTAAAATATCAATAGAATTTTCAATACATATTTTTGAAATATTATAAACTGATTCAGTAGATGCATTTTTAATAAAAGAAGGATAAGTATAGGGCATTATTAAATTAATAGAAGGAATTAAATTTCTTTTAGGAAAAAAGCCTCTCCATAAAGCATCTCCACCTATAAAAGGATAAAGAGCACTTTCATTAAACCAAAGTTTAAGTCTAGGAATAAAGTACACACTATTTACATCATAATTTTGAATATCCATTAAATCCTTACCTCTACCAGACATTATACCTACTATTATTCTTTGAACATTCATATGTTGTTCTTTAAACAAAGGATCTAGAGCACTTATTCTATGACCTTTATGGAGTAAATTGTCCACTAAAATTATAGGTCTATTAAAAGAATTTAACATTTTTATTTGATTTTTTAAATTTAAGTAATGAGGGAATTCTCCTATAGAAAAATTTTTCATATCAGCATCAAAATATTTTTCAGTATGCAGAGATTTAGTTACAGTATTTGGAACTATATATTTATCTAATATATCACCATAAGGTACACACATTGATGTTCCTAATTTTCGTATTTTACTAATTTTAGTTGATACATTGTTTTCATTACAAATTTTTTTGATTATTGAATTATGTGTCATGTTACAATCAAAGGATAATACAAGTTCACCAGGATATAATTCTGTTAAAACTTTTTGTAGATATTTTCGTGATTCATAAATACAATTTTTAATTTTAGTATTATTTCTAAAGGGTTCTTTTATTATATTGTCCATATCTAAATTTAAAACACAAGGAGTACTCATGTTAACTGCAAGAATAGGAAATTTATTTTTAGAAGGCATTTCTACAAAACCTTGAAGTTTTAAAAGTTCATATATATTTTCAGAAAATGTTTCTTTAAACTTACTATTATATAATGCATATTCATAGTCTTTAGATATACAAAAGGCTAAAGTTTCAGTTACTAATATTTGATTTAAGTAAGAGTTTTTATCTTTATTAAAAACAAATAAATTATCTATAAGAATTATTCTTCCAGTACTATTTTCTCTTACATATTTTGAAAGTTCTAAATCTTTTAATTCATTGTATAACATACTGGAACGAATCCAATAGAAGCTTGAAAAACCAAGAAGTTTTTTAGATATACTATCTCTAAGTAATAAAATTCTAGAAGAAGGTTTCATAAAAAATTCATTAAAATATTTAAGTAACTTGTTTACTTCTATTGGTAAGATGTTTTTTAGTTCATTAATTAAATTTTCATTTAAATTTTCTACAATTTCTAAGTCAATTGAATAATATTTCATCAAAGATTTATCTTCAGGTTCTTTTTGGTAAAAACCATATTCATATATATATTGTTGAGCCAGTGGATCTATTAAACTTGATATATCTCTGTTTTCATCAATATAACTTCTAATTCGTGTAGAACTTATTTTGGAATATTTTTTTGGAAGTTTTAACAATTCTATTTTATTACATATTTTCTTTGATGCATCTTTTAAATTTTTATTATTACCTCGTTCAAATATTATATGAGGAAATGTATGAATTGAATTTTGTGTTATTTTATTTTGATAACATGAAGCATTTAAAATTACATCACTTCCAACCACAATATATACTTCAGAGCATGGGAAATTATTTTTCAATGTTTTTAAATCTTCATTATTTGATATATTAGTTTGAAATTCATCTGGATATATATATATATTTAATTCATCAGCAATAGACATACTAATTATTTTTTTTCTAAGTAAATTTGGCAATGTTCGTTTAGACCATGAAAATTCATCTATACTTAAATAAACTTCAAAACCTAAATCCCTTATGTGTTGGGCAATTTGCTTATGACTAATAGAAAAAGGATCAAAGGTTCCAGGGAAAAAAGCTATTTTTTTTGGAATAGGTAAATCAATATACCCTTTGAAGAAAACATAATCACTTATAAATTTATATACATTATTTAAAGCTATACAATTTGTTAAAAATAGCAATTCATTACTTTTATTATCATTTATAAGGGTTAGGATTTTTTTAGATACAAGTTTAAAAATAGAATTTTTTTCTTCCAAATTTAAATTTTTAGAGCCAAATATATCACTCCCAAATATAGTTAATGCAGATTGTTTTACTACGATTTTATAATCACCAATTCCATTGAGTAAGATATCAAGCATTGTAATTAAGCGTTTATCGTATGTATGCTTCTTTTCTTTAAATCTTGTTTTGTATTTAGGATAATTAGTAATTGCTATACTAATTGTTTTCAAAAGTAGAGTTTTTATATTTGGTTTAGCCTGTTTTATTTTTAAAATCAAATCATCAATTATTTCATCAAGCTCTTTAGGCTGTAGGTATAAGATTATTTCTCCTAAATATCTAGGGATATATTCTGTAAATCTATGTCCTTCTATTTCAAGCGCTCTTAGAAGTTCTACACATACTTCATTTCTTTCTGCCAAAGATAGATGAGGAATTAGTTTTAAAATTGCTCGCCCAGCTCTATTTCTTACAGTTTCAATATCACTTACCTTCAAAAGATTACAAAGGTGTAAACAAGTGTGAAGGCCTTCAGAATTAATATTATTGAAAGAATGGGATAATAAAACATCTATTTGGTTTTTCTTATTAATCCAGTTAGTAGCAGTTTTTAAATTACTTAAGAATATTTTTTGTATTTTATTTTTACTAAATGTACAGTTATATTTAAATTTATCTACATTTTCTAAATTAAGAAGTTTACTAAGTTTATACAATAATAAATTTTCTGAAGCCATTTTACATTTTGATTTACTATTTATTAAAAAAGTCTTTATTTTATCTACAAAATTATTATGATAATTTAATTTAGATATTATATTGTAAGTAGTTTCTAATGCAGAAAGCCTTAAAGTGCTATCATGATTTTCTACCACATTGTAAATATAATCAAATAGTATTTCTAAATCTTTTTCATAGGGATCAAGAGGTATATATTTTGCCATTTCTATCAAAAACAGTTGAGTTTCTAATGTTTTATAATTATTTTTATTAAAAAATGATAGAATGATGCTCCTATAATGTATAAGTAAATCTTTTCTGCAATTTGAAAATAATGAATCCACCATAATTTTTACACTGTATCCAATCCAAGTTCTATGTTTAGGTATAAATTTATAACTTGGATAAAGCAATAAATTCATATATTCTCTTAGTATATGAATGCTTACATTGCTTGAAAGTTTAACATCTTGTGGAAGTTCTTTTCTATATTCTTCATCAAGGGTTGCAATAATAAAACCAATCAATTCTGCACAATGTCTTCGTATATCATCTTCTGGATGTATTAGGTTTTCATATAAAAATTTTATTGTTTGAATTTTTTGACCTTGAGTTAAATAGGTTGAATATTCTTTAAATACTCTTATGTATTGTCTTAGCTTTTTCCAGTCTTTTTCACTTCGTGCTTGTTCTAGTATTTTATCTAATGAATATTCATCTCTCAATTGATACATTAAACTAATATTATGTTTTATAGATAGAAATTTTAAATTTTCAACAATTTCATTACAATGCATTAAAGAATAATTAGGAGAGCTAACTTCTTTTATAGAAGGTAAAGTATTGGGATTTACACTAATGCCTAGATTGATTAAAAAATTCTCAAAATCTTTTAGTTTAGAATATACTTTTTTGTAACGTTTTTCTTTTTTTATATCTAAATTTTCTAGTTTATTTAGAATAACATCAAAAGAATCTTTAAGGTTAAATATATGCATCTTTTGACCATTAGGTGTTTCTTTATTTTTTACTCTAAAGTCACTGTAAATAAGTATTAATGATTCAAGAGATAAATTTTCAAGTTCTAAGTCCCAGGTAGAATGGTTTATTGCTATATTTCTTATGTAATTTATATTAAATTCTTTAAACCAAACATCAGTGTAGTAATAATGAAGTCTAGGAACTCGTTTAAGTTCACTGCCTTTACAACCATATTTGCCTATATCGTGTCCGGCAGCAGCTCCAGATACTCTACCAAGGTCAAGTGGTACATCAATTTCTTTAAGTTGACGAGCAATAAATAAGGATAAAAAATGTACTCCACATATATGATCTATTGTATTAAATCCCATTACTTCTTTGTTTAATTTCATCATTTCATATATATTATCTTTTTTAAAAACTCTTACAAAAGTAGAGTATTCCTGTGGTCGTTCCAATTGTTTTTTTTCTTCATAGGAAAGAAAAATTAAAGGATATTTACTTTGCCAAGTATTGTTTTTACAAAATTTTTCATATTCACATAGTACTTTAAAGATTCTAAGGTAAATTTCACAAGGAGTTTTTAATTTTTCTAAAAGAGTTATATTTACTGCATCAGGAAAAGATTTATAAAGTGTATATTCATATATATATTTTAACCAGTCTTTTGGAATATCAACATTTTCAGGAACTGAATCTTCTAATATATTTATACATAAATTCAGTGTGGATTTGCAGCTAAAATCTTTTGACGTAACTATGCTTTTTAATTTTTCTATGAATTCTGAATTATTTAAATGATTTAATATAAAATTTTTATTAAGTTCTAAATTGTTTAACCATTTAGAACTTAAAAGTTTTTTATTTATAGCATTATATATATTGTTAAAAGAGAGTATTTTCATGATAGAGTCTCCTTTCTATTTTGTTAGAAAGTCTTTCGCTAAGTAGTATTTTTTTACTCCGAAAGTTGAATTATGTGATTTTTATTATACCTATATATGAGGTAAGAATTTTATTTATATGTAAATTATATACTTATATTTTAACTTTGGAAAGGAAGATTATATATGTTTATGATATGGAATAAGTTTTAATATTATAAATTATTTTTGTAAAACAAAATAGAGTATAATTGATGTACAAAGTATAAAGTGCAGAGAATAAAAAATCCATATTTACAAATATAATAATTTCAAATATAATGATTGTATAGATTTGAATTTAGACCAGCTAGTAATAGTCAATAGTTTTTTTAAAAAAATTTATTTTTAAATTAGGGTATAGCAAAGCTAGCTATTGTAAAAATACGAACAATAGCTCTCTAATTTATTATTTGGGTTTAAAGCCGATTAGGCTACTGTTTTACATTGATTTTGAAGATACATTTTCTCGTGTATCTTAGGATCTCTAATCTCAAAAGGTTTCTGGTTTTTAAGAACCGAGAATATGTACTTGATTAGTTTGTTCATAACAGCACCTAAAGCCACTTTTTTCTTTTTACCTTTAAGATTTTCTTTGTAGTATTTAAGCAAAACTTCATTGTTAGGTTTACCATTTTTGTTAGTTCTCACGGATGCTAATGCGATAGCATATAAGGCTCGGCGTCCGATTCTGGTACCACGCTTAGACATTTTATTTCTATCACTGTTGAATTTGCCTGATTGATTAACAGAAGGATCGATACCAAAATATGCAATTAAATGCTTAGGCTTAAGAAAACCGTTGATGTCACCAATTTCACTCATTATAGTTATTGCTGTTAATTCACCAATACCAGGTATTGAGTATATTAATTGGATGTTTTTAATAAATGTCTCTGGAAGCCTACGGCTTTTTATAAGTGAATGTATTTCCTTCAGCAAACATTCAAGTTGAGTTTCTAAGGTTTCTATCAATGAAATTGTATTAGTGATTTTTACAAATAAGCTAGACGACTTTATCCCAATATAGAGTGCTTCTTGGGAAATAAGAATCAGTTTTTTATAAAGATTTTCACTATAGTTTAGTCCTTTTCTTGAATTGCTAGAAATGATTTCTATCAAAATCTCTCTATCTGCATCAAGAATGGCTTGTGGACTAGTAAATTGCTTAAGTATAGCTAAAGAAGTTTTACACGTAATATTTGAAAATACGGAATTGTATCCAGGAAAAATAACTCTTAAGTCAGTAGATAATTTTTTCTTATAAGTAGATTTAGTATCTGTTAATTTATAGTAGTCTCTGCAGAGAGATTTTAAGGTATAAATTTCAACATCGAATGCAGAAGAACATTTAACAGATTGAAATTTACCTATTTTAGCGATGGATATTGCATCACTTTTATCATTTTTCACTTTTCTTATTCCACTATTTTTGTTACTATTAGTAATGAGTGGATTAAAGATAAATGTTTCGAACTTATCTTTAAGAAAGTGGAAAAGAGTAAGGTGATAAACACCAGTAGATTCCATGAAAATGCCAGTTTTCATGTTAAACCTTCTTCCGCTTTTTTTATTTGATCTACTAGGTAATCAAAACCATCTCTATTATGTTTAATCTTAAAAGGCTTTCTGTAAATTTCACCGTTAGGTGCCAGAATAGCTACTACTGAAAAATCTGCTGATACATCAATTCCAACTGTTGGTTTATATAAAAATTTACTCATGTGTATTATCTCCTTTATTTTTGAGATAGAATAGATATTCCATTTCTATCAGTAATTCTATAACCTTGTTTGTGACACGGGTAATTCCCAAAAGGAAACCCAACCAGCTAAACATAGAGTTCTCACTGATGGAATGATACGCTAATTCACGGGTATAAATGACTCGACAGAGTCACTCCCAGGAGGTGTACATCTATCCTCTATTCAGGAGATATTATACCAAAATATTTAACTGTATAGGTTTCAATTTGACTTTAATAGAAAACTTAGTTTAGATGTAAAATGAACGCCCTATCGGGCAGAAATAATTAGAATAATAATAAAAAGATTTGTCGTAATGTTCGTTAGAATAATAGATAGTTTTCTATTGAATGTTATGACTACATTATACAAGGAGGTGTAAAGATGAACTTTCAGTTTACTTCATATATACTTAAGTATATGAATGTATTTGTAAATGAAACATTCACTTTTGGAGCATTAGGGATAGGTGCGTCTAAAAATGAATATGTTTTGAAAAACTGAAAGTAAAATCTTGCAACTTAGAATATATAAATGTATAAGAATACATTAAGCCTAGGTAAAGATTACTTAGGCTTTTTTGCATGCATTTTTGACGCATTTTGGCTTGGGAGGGACTTATATTCTATTACAATACAAACCAAAATGGAGGAAAAAAATGAACTATAAAAATGAATTAAAAAATAACGTTGTAAAAAATTATATATTTTTATTTATAAATAATTTAGAGTTAAAACAGGGAATATGGATGATATATTTAGCATCAAAGGGTATTACTTTGATGCAGCTTGGAATACTTGAAGGTATATTTCATATAACATCATTCTTAATGGAAGTACCAACAGGTGCTATAGCAGATATGTATGGAAGAAAAACAAGTAGAATAATAGGAAGATTATTTTTATTAATTAGTGTAATTATCTTTATATTTGCAAACAACTTTTATATGTTTGGGCTTAGTTTTATAATACAGGCTATTTCATATAATTTAGAGTCTGGAGCAGGAGAAGCTTTGATATATGATTCTTTAAAAGAAATAAATGAGGAAAATAAATATATTAAAATCAATGGAAATCAAGAGATGATTGTACAAATAGCGTCAATTATAAATTTTGCACTTGGAGGTTATTTGGCAAGCAAAAGTTATATACTTACATTTGTCTTAGGTGCAGTTTTTGCAGTATGTGCATTAATACAAGCATTTACGTTTTGTGAACCAAAGATAAAAAAAGAAAATAAAAATGTAAAAAATCCTTTAAAAGTAATGAAAGTGCAATTTCTTGAGGGTATGAAAGTCATTAAAAATGATAAAAAAGTATTATTTTTAATATTATTTTCAGAAATTACTGCAGTATTTTCAGTAAATTTGTTTTATTATCTTCAAAATTATTGGAAAGCTTATAATTATACAGAATTTAAAATTGGTATAATATTTTCTGTGTCATCTTTAGTAGCAGCAGTAATAGCATATTATACTCATAAAATAGAAAAAATATTAAAAGAAAAAGGAATCTTACTGATAATGCCAATAATAAGTATGTTATGTATATGGGGAATTGTTGTAACTAATTGGTCATTTGTATTTTTTATTTTAAATGAAGTAGTGGGTACAATTCTTTTTGTTGTATTAGGAGACTATATAAATAAATTAATTCCTAGTGAAACAAGAGCCACTGTATTATCGCTTCAGAGTATGGTTTTTAGTTTTTTCATGATAATTGTTTTTCCAATTGTAGGGAGAATAGGGGATATGTTTTCATTAAATAATGCATTTAAAATGTTAGCAATTAGTGCAACAATATTAGTAGTTATAAATTGTTATTTTATTTTAAAAGTATATAAAAAAGAATATGTTTAATTATTAACTCAACTTTCGAAGGTGAAAAACAGCCGCTACGGGAAATGATATCTTGCTTAGAAACCTTTCACTTCAAAGATAATTAATAGTTAATAATGAATAATTAATAATTAAGGAAATTTTTCCTTAGGGAAAAATAAAATATAATTTAAGATTTTTGCTAAAGCAAAAATCAACCTTCATTATTCATTTTTCATTGTTCATTCTTAATTGTTATTAAATGTTTCTTACGCAAGATATCATTTCCCTTCGCTAAGCAGTATTTTTTTACTTCCAAAGTTGGATTATTAAATAATAGAAGTTATAAGGAAGAGTTCATTATTTTGCCTAAGATAAAGGTAAAATAATGAACTCTACTTGTTTTTATGTTTTAAAATAAGTGTAAATTGATGTAAAAAAATATAATTTTAAAAACTTTTAATAAAATATGTAAATATCTATTGAAAAAAAAGTGAAAAGGTTATAATATGTAAATGAAGTAATTAATTCATACTTTTATATAATATATAGAAAAAATTCAAATATAAAACAGAATATTGATAAAGGCTATTAAGTTTATAATAAACAGTTGTGTATGTTTATTGTGATGAAAAGGGAATGGGGTAAAAATCCCCAACGGTCCGGCCACTGTAATTGGTGAGCAAGCTTCCATTAGTCCATTGAGAGCAATCTTGAGAAGGCGGAAGTAAAGCGATGAACCATAAGTCAGGAGACCTGCTTAATAGTTGTTGGTACAACTTCCGAGGAAAGTGAAAGTATCACAATTAATCATAAATAAGTACATTCAATTTATATAAGTATTCATTGAATGATTATGTTTATTGTAAAAAAACCTTAGCTTTCTTGGAAAGTTAAGGTTTTCATTTTTTATAGAAGATAATTAATAAGGTCTAATTTACATTAAGAGAGGTGAATTACATGAAGCGTAAAAGAATTTTAGCTATAGTGTTTTTAATACTAATATTTACTTTTACAGGATGTGGTCAAAAACAGACTAGAGTAATAACTAATGATAAAAAAGTATGTGCAGAAAATAGTTCAAGTGATTCAAGTAAAAATAAAAAAGATAAATCAAACAAAAAAGATATGAGTATTTATAAAGGGTATAAAGGTCCTGTTCAAGGAGAAATAAAATACAAAGAAGGAAGGCCAGCAACTCAAAATTCTAAAGTTCGTAAAGCTAGTGGTGATATAGGAAGTCCATATCATGTTGATTTAATTGTTACTAAAGATTTTGGACATACAAAAATGTATGCTAAAAATGTTGGATTAGTAAAAGATGAAGTTGGTATGGAAGTACTTTTTAGAAATTTAGATATACAAACTGCATATGGTGGTGGATTTGTAAATACAATAAATGGACTTGAATCTAAATATACTTTTTACAGCGGTTCTGAAAGAAAAAAAGAGGATTGGTTTTATTGGGTAAACGGAATATTGGCACCTGTAGGAGTAGCAGAATACAGACCAGCTCCAGGTGATGTTGTATGGTGGGATTATCATGAATGGAATACTACAATGTTCATTCCGGCAATAATAGGTTCTTATCCTGAACCTTTTAAACATGGATTTGGCGGAAAAAATCCAGGTACAGCAATAATGTATACTAAAGGTTTTAAACAAAGTGCAGAAAAGCTTAAAGAAAGTTTAATAAAAAAAGGAGTAAAGAAAATAGATGTAGTTGCATATGAACCATCTTCTATAGAAAAACCAGATAAATATCATATTTTGATTGGAAAATGGAATCAGCTATCTAAAGATAGTAAACGACTTAAAAACATGAACTGGAGAAATAAACTTGAAGGAGTATATATACAATTCAAAGATGGAAAATTAAATGCTTTAGATAATACAGGAAAAGTAGTAAAAAGTTTTGATGATGCGGGTACAATATATGCAACTTCAGCAGGAATGGGAAGTACAGTACCAGTTTGGCTTGTTACAGGAAACAGTGATAAGAGTATAGAAAAAGCTCTAAACGTTTTAATAAACAAACCAAATTCAATAAAGAATTATTTTGAGGCAGTAGTGACAGAAGATGAAATTATTCAAGTACCATTTACAAAGTAATTCTAGTACTTAGAGGATGTGATTAAATGTCTTTAAAGCATAAAAAAATATATTTTAGCTTAATTATTATGTTATTTACAGTATGTATATGCAAAAACGTATATGCAAAAGGTATAAATCTTCAAGTTAATACAGGATTTGATGGTAAAAGCAAATTAGAAAATGTTAATCCAGTGGAAGTTATAGTACAAGCCACTGAAGAAGATATAAATGGCACAATAAGAGTAATTATAGGTAAGGATAAATATGAGCACAAAGTGATAGTAACAAAGGGTACAGAAAAAAAATTTAAGTTTTCTATTCCTATAAAAGAAGTAAACAAAAGTTTAAAAGTTCAATTAATACAAGAAAAAAAAGTATTAACTGAAAAGCAAGTTCAAATAAAGCTTTATGATAAGAAAACAGTTTTTGTTGGTATATTAAGTGAAAATGCTCAAGCATACAATTATATAGCAAATATAAAGTTAGATAACTTACTTCAAGGTAGAAAAGTTGAAATAATTAATTTAAATAACGAGGATTATACATTAGAAAGTATGCAAAGCTTAAATTTCATAATAGTAGATAATTTTAATTCTGAAAGTTTAAGTAAAAATCAAGAACAATTTATAAGTACATGGGTTAATTTAGGAGGAATTTTGCTCATAGGAGCAGATAAGTATAAATACAAAAACTATACGGGAATGTTTAAATCAATAAAAGATAAAAAATATATAGGCAAAGGAGTTGTTACTCCTTTAAACTTTGATTTAAGTGAAAAACAGAATTTAAATAAATTAGAACAGTGTATAGAAAAAAGTTTTACACAAGAATCTTTAAATAAATTATTGAATGGAATTAGTGTTAAAAAACAAGCAGTAAATGCAGAAAAGTTAAAAACTTCTGCTCACGAAATGTTAAATATAAACTTAAATAAGGCTTATTTATTAATTTCAGTAATTATTTTATATTTAGCTGTACTTGTAGTTCTTATTATTTTAAAACGAACAAAAATTTATATGTGGTTAATTACTGTAGTAAGTTTTTGTATTATATTTTTTATTATTTCAACTATAGGAGGAATAAATAAACCTAGATTAGCAGAAGCATCAATAGATGATTATACAAATAATTTTTATAAAACGTCACTTATAAATGTATACCCTTATAAAAGAAATATAGATATTAATTTAAAAGATACTATATTTATGAGTGAACAAGGAACTGGAAAACATTATTTAGATCCAATAAAAAATAATATAGTATATGTTCCAGATAATAATGTTAATTATTTGTACAATGTACAAGCTTCTCAATGTGAAAATATGACGAATAGCATGACTGTAGAGAGTGGTCATATAAAAGGAATTATAAAAAATAAACTTCCATATAAACTAAAAAATTCTGTATTAATAGTGGGAGATACAGTACTTAAAATAGGCGATTTAGATGTTTCAGAAGAAGCAAAACTAGACTATAAATTAGATCATAATCTTAAAAATTTGGGAGATTACGAGTATATTAGTTCAATAAATAGATGTAGTTCTATGAATAACGTACAAAAAAACATTTTTGAATATTATTATTTAAGTGAAAATTCACATTATAACTGCAAATTAATAGGCTTTTGTAAGAGTAATGAAAAGATAAATGTAAATGATCATGATCAAAAGGTAAAGCAAATATCTTTAGAAGTTTTACCTGTAAAACTAAATAATAAAAAAGGTATAAATCAGTTACCATCAGATTTTATAAAACCTATAGTACAAGTAGATGAAAGTAAATATAGTGAAGCTAAAAGAGAATACACTTTTGATGAAAATGAAGAAATTGAAGTTCATTACATAATTCCTAAAGAAATAAAGCCTGAAGAAATAAAGATAAATACAAAATCAGATGGAGATAATTTTGTTATTGAAGAATATGATTATTCCAATAAAAAGTGGAATAAGTTAAATGATATGAAAATTAATGATATGAAAATTAATGATATAAATTCTTGTATTAAAAACGGAATATTAACATTGAAATTAAAAGCAAATGGAAGAGTTATAATTCCTCAAATATGTGTAAAAGGTTCTTTAATAAATTAAGGTGGTGTCCTACATGAATAATATAAATAAAAAAAATAGTTTACTAATACTAATATATTTGATTATAACTACTTCCATTTTAATGTGTTATTTATTTATGGTTGATTTTAATGTTGGTACATATGATTTTGATACATATAAAAAAACATATATGTATTTTATGGGATTTCAGTTCTTAATATTTACTATAATTATGAGCTGCTTTTATATAGATGAAAGTATTGATAAAAAAAGCTTTATAGTAACTTTTATTGAGGTATGTACAGCAGCTATTTCTAGTGTGCCTTTAATTTTATTAATATTTGCAGTTGGAAATATTAATTATATGAATTTTTTTGTACCTATATTACTGCAGATAGTTTGGGGACTAGTGATTGTAACTTTTAGAAAGATGTTAAAAAGTATAAAGATAGAATATACTTGGAGAAAATTTTTAGTTTCTATTTTTATTTTTACTGTAATAGTTGTAACTCTTGTTTTTGCATTCATGTATTATAAATACGGCAAATTAGTTGTTACAACAGTATACGATAAGGATTTACCAATAATCTTTTTTATAAATCCACTTATAACTATGATAGGTTACATATATATGGAAATATCAAATTATACTCAAATGGGTGTAATTCCAGTTATAGTGTGTATGGCATTTTACTTAGTGCTTATTTTAATAAATTCATTACTAACCTATAAATTTAAGTTTTTAGGAGGTAAAAAATATTGAAATGGCAGTCAGTAGAAAAAATTTTAAAAAAATTATCCAACAAATTGTGGTTTGAGAGAATAATTCAAAATTTAATAAATTCAGTGTTAATATTTAGTTTTATTACTTTGATTATGGTGCTAATTTCACACTTCACACCTATTGTTTATTTATATAAAAAGATGTTGTATTTACTAGGTTTTATAGTGATGATTTTTGCGGTTAAATCTGTTTTTGAAAAACCAACAATAAAAAAGGCAGCTGTGGTAGGAGATAAAACAGGTTTAGATGAGAGACTTATAACTTATGTTGAATATATGGATGATGACAGTGATATGGCACTTGTGTTTAAAGAGGAAGTAGAAAATGAAATACAAGATTATGATATTTTAAAGAAATATAGATACAATTTTAAGTTTAAATACATTATTATTTCAGCAATGATTTTAGTAATAGCTTTTGGAAGTTCTTTTATACCTACAGAGTCAAGAAAAAGTAGTATGGAAATGGAAAAGGTTAATAAGGAATTAAGAAAAGAAGCTAGAAAAATCAATAGTAGGGGCAAGACTTTAGCTAATAAATGTAAAGATGAAAAACAGAAAGAGCAATTATTAAGTATACTCGATGATTTAAATAAAAATTTAAAAAAAACTTATGATTATAAAAAAGCGGCAGCTGAGATATCGCAATCCGAAGAAAAACTTGATGATTTAAAATATTCCCAAAATAGAGAAATGCTAAGACAATTATCAGGAATGTTTAAAGGAACTAGTTTAGAAAATAGTAAATTTGCAAAAGCATTAGAAAATGGCAATTTTTCAAATGCAGAAAATATGTCAGATAATATAAAATTTTCACAAAAGGATAAGGATAAAGTAATTAAAAATGCAAAGGAAATAGCTGATTCTGGAAAATTTAATGACAACAAGTTTAGCAAAGAAATTAAAGACAAGCTAGATAATAAGGAATTAAATAGTAAAAATATTGTTGATGCAGTAAAAAAAGCTAGTAATAAATCTGATATAACTATTCCAAATAAGGAAAAAATGAAACTTGACAAGGCTAAAGAAAAGTTTTTAGCAAAATCTAATGGTAAGGATATAAAAGATACTATAGGAAATTCAAAATCAAATAGTTTTGCATTAGGTGATAGAAAATCATATAAAAATGCTGAAAAATCAAACATAAATAAAGGTGAAAATAGGTCAGGGGGAGATGGATCACAGGCTAAGGAAGATAACAATGCAGTAGGTGGAAGCAGTAATAGAGTTTTGAAAAGTAGAGTTAGTGAAAAAGCTAATGAAGGAACAATAGGAAAATATAAAAAGTCTGTTGATACTCTAAGAAAAAACAATGATATTTCAAATGTAAAAGGTAAAACTTGCAAAGATGGTGGTATTTATAAAAAAGATGTACAAGAAGTAATAGCTAAAAATGGAAGATATAAACCTATGGAAAATAAATGGCTTGAATACAAAAAAGAAGGTATGAATTACGTATGGAAATATGAAGTTCCAATAGATAAACAAGATTTAGTAGTTAAATATTTTAAGGCATTGAATGGAGGTGTTAAAGGTGGAAATCACTGATGTAAAAGATTTTAATGATGTTTATTTGAAAATAGAGGATGAAATAAAAAAATCTATAATTGGACAAGATCAAGTGGTACGAAATGTATTAATAGGTATTATAGCAGGTGGCAATGTATTATTAGAAGGAGCTCCAGGTCTTGGCAAAACACAGTTAGTAAAAACCATAGGAAAAGTATTGGATTTGGATTTTTCAAGAATACAATTTACTCCAGATTTAATGCCAGTAGATATAATTGGTACAGAAGTAATAAATAAAACAAGTGAAGGTATAAGCTTTGGATTTGAAAAAGGTCCTATATTTAGTTCTATCGTTCTTGCAGATGAGATAAATAGAGCTACACCTAAAACTCAAAGTGCACTGCTTGAGGCAATGCAAGAAAAAACAGTAACAGTAGGAAATAAAACTTATAAATTGCCACAACCCTTTTTTGTACTGGCAACACAAAACCCATTAGAAATGGAAGGAACTTATCCTCTTCCTGAAGCACAGCTTGATAGATTTATGCTAAAGCTTAATGTAGAATTTCCAAAACAAGAATATATACTTTCAATAATTGATTTAACTACTACACATAATGATTATTCTAAGAATATTAGAAAAATAATAGATGGTAATACAATATTGAAAATGAGAGAAGAAAGTGAAAAAGTTTTAATAGCTAAAGATGTAAAACAATTAGCAATAAATATTGTAATGGCGTCCCAACGTGAAAATACAGATATTGAAATTGTGAAGAAATATGTTAAATGTGGATCAAGTTTAAGAGGTATACAATCTATTATTTTTACATCTAAAGTAAAAGCTTTAATAGAAGGAAGATATAATGTGGCATTTAAAGACATACAAGAAATGGCAATTCCTTGTTTAAGACATAGAATATTTTTAAATTTTAGTGCTATTTCGGATAACGTAAGTGTTGACGATGTAATTAAAGAAATCATTAAAAAGGTGAAATAATATGGAAGAATTTTTAAAGCAACTTGAATGTGCTGTATTAAAAACAAGAAAAAGAATAATTGGTGGTTTTAGTGGAAATTACAAGTCAAAATTACTTGGAAATTCTTATGATTTTTATGGTGCAAGAATATATGAGCAGGGTGATGATATAAGAAAGATTGATTGGAAAGCTTATGCTCGTACAGAAAAAATATATATAAAACAATTTACTGAACAAAAACAGTTAAATGTAAACATACTTTTAGATTGTTCTTCTTCAATGGGTTTTGGTACACCTAATAAATGGGAAAGTGCTAAAATGTATGCTTTAGGTTTAAGTTATATAACGTTAAAAGAATCAAATAAATTAAATTTATATTGCTTTAATAACAAAGTTGAAGAAAAGTTCAAAGGATTTATGGGAAGAAAAATGTTTCATGAAGTAGTAAAAATTATTGAAAACATTAAAAATGAAGGAAATACTGATTTCAAAAATATAAATTCTAATATAAAATCCCTAGGAGGAATTACATTTATAATATCAGATTTATTAAGTAATGATATAGAAAATTTATTGAATATAACATCACAAATTGGAAGTCAAGTTGTAGTTATACATATTATGTCTAGACAAGAGATAGATCCAGATTATTATGATGAATTAAAACTTATTGATAAAGAAACAGGTAAGGAAAAAAGAATAAATTTTGATAAAAGAGCAAAACAAATTTATAAATCTAAGGTAAATAATTATATAGATAATTGCAAAAAACAGTGTGAAAAAAGAGATATAAAATATGTTTTTGCATCTAGTAATACTTCTCATGTTGAAATTATTTTAAAAGCAATAGAGGTGGGATAGCATGACTTTACTAAAACCTCTCAATTTAATAGCGTTGTTAAGTTTAGCATTCATAGTAATTTTACATCTGAAAAAACATCAAGTAAAAGACGTAAAAGTTTCTAATTTGATATTGTGGGAAGAAGTTATACAAGAGGTAAGTGACGTAAAAAGAACTAGGATAAACAAATATTTGCTTTTGATAATTCAACTTTTAATAGCAGCTTTGATTGTTTTCATATTTTCAAAACCAGTATGGTGGGGTAAAAGTAAGGACAATCAATATACAGTTGCATTAGATTGTTCAATGTCAATGAAAGCAATAGAAAATGGCAAAAGTCACTTTGATATGGCAAAAGAAAAATCGATTAAATATGTTAAAAATCTTCCAAGTGATGCAAAAATAAATATAGTAGTTATGAATGAAGGTACAAAAATATTAAAACAAGGAATTAATAAAAAAGAGTTCATTAAGGACATTAAAGATTTAAAAACTTCATATGAACCTTTAAATTTGGAAAAGGCATATAAAATATTAAAGTTATGCGGTGGAAAAATTGTAACTTTTACGGATAAAGAAAAGTTATTAGGAGATAAGGTAGTAAAAGTAGGAAAGGATATAGATGATTTAGCTATTGTTTATGGAAATGGTGAACATGAAAACAATGAAGCATATTGTATAGTGAGAAATTATAGTAAAGATGAAAAAGACTGTAATGTTGTTTTAAAGGATAAAAATAATAAAACAATAAATATTAAAAAATCACATATAAGCAATAATGCAGAACGAAAAATTGTTTTTACTAAAATACCACAAAGTATGAAACAAATTAATTTTTGCATACAAGATGATGACATGATTTTAGAAAATAATAAGTATGTAATTTATTGTGATGGACAATTTAAAAAGAAAGTTCTTTTAATAGGTAATAACTATTTTGTAGAAGAGTTAATGAATTCTATTCCTTATGTAAAATTGGATAAAAAAGATGAATATGATGAATATGATGAAAAAAGCAATAAGTATGATTTATACATTGTACAGGATAAAAAAAATATTAATTTTTCACAAAATGATAATGTATGGTATTTAAATCCTCCAGACAAGGTTTTGAATAAAAATGAAAAGATTGAAGGAAAGATAGATTTTGAGCAAAATAATTTTTCTCAAGGTATAAAAAATGAAGAAATATATGGACAAGTTAATAGTCTATTAAAGAAAATGAAAAATTATAAAAGTGTATTGAGTATAAATAAAAATCCTATAATGATGTGTGGTTATGAAAATAAAGCAAAAAGAATATTTTCAACAATAGATTGGAACAAAACTAGTCTTACTGTAACACCTAATTTCCCAATATTAGTTGATAATATTTTAAAATGGACTTTCGGAGATTTGAAAGTTGATTATAGAGATTATGATTATGTTATAAATAGTGATTTTAATAAGAATACTTCTAAAACTATAAAATTAATTAACTCAAAAGTGGAGCTTCAAAATATAGTTATTATAGTAATTCTTATATTACTGCTTATAGAATGGCAGGTGTTTAAGCATGAATATTAAGATAGATTTTGATATAAGAGCAATAATAATTTTTAGCCTATTAATTATTTACTTTATAGTAGAAGTTTTAAGAAACAAAAATAGATATTCTAAAAAAAGGTTAAGACTTTGGATTATAGTAAGGATAATTTTTATAATATGTTTGTTTTTAGTTTTTACACATTCTGTTGGTAAATTAAAATGTAGAGATACTTCAACAATTTTTTTGGTAGATGAATCTTTAAGTATGAACAAATATAAAAATCAAATTGAAGATTATATAAATAATGAAATTGTAAACAAATCAAAAAAGGATAAGGTAGCAGTTGTTGGATTTGCAAAGGAACCTATGATAGAGTTACCTTTTACTAATGAAAAAAAAGAAGTAAATTTAAATGCGAAAATTAATAGTAATTTTACTAATATTGAAAGAGCAGTTGAGTTTTCAAAGGATTATTTCCCAGACAATAATAATAAAAGAGTAGTACTCATAACGGATTTTAACGAAAATGTAGGAAATATAAAAAAAATGGGAGATGAAATTAAGAAAGATAATATAAATTTATTAATTCATAAAGTTAAAAATCATGTAGAAAATGATATTCAACTTACTAATATAGTAGTGCCTAAAGTAATACGAAAAAATGAAAATATACCTGTGAAAATTCAGTTAGATAGTACTGGAGATTATAAAGGAGATTTATATCTAAAAGTAAATGAAAAAAATATATTAAAGAAAAATGTAACAGTAAAAAAAGGAAACAACATTTTTCAGTATAATTTGCCAGTAAACAGTAGTGGTAATTTGACTATTAAAGCAGAAATAAATTTCAAGAATGATTTAAATAAACTCAATAATATAAAAACTGTTTTTAGAAATATAAAAGATAATTCAACAGTTTTAGTAATAGGTAATGTAGAAGATACAAAAAATATAAATACATTACTAGATAGTATAGGAGTAAATAGAAAGAATTATATTTCAAATGAGGTGCCCAATAATATAGATTTTTTATCAAATTTTGATGAAATAATACTTGTAAATACAGCTTATGAAGAATTGCCAAATAAGTTTGATGAGAATTTAGAAAAAGCAGTTCAAGAGTTTGGCAGCGGACTTTTAGTTATAGGAGGAAATAAGAGTTTTGCATTAGGTGGATATGAAAAAACTAAACTTGAAAAAATACTTCCAGTACAATGCAAAATGAAGGATAACAGAAAAAAAGCAAATACAGGATTAGTACTTCTTATAGATTGTTCAGGAAGTATGGATGACAAAACTGGTGGAATAAAAAAAATAGAGTTGGCAAAACAAGCAGCCATGCAGTCAGTGAATGTACTTGAAGATGAGGATTACTTAGGAGTACTTGCTTTTTCAGATACTTTGGAATGGATAGTACCTTTTGATAGAGTGAAGGATAAATCAAAATTAATTAAAGATATTGGAAAACTAAAGTCAAAAGGAGGTACATTAATTATTCCAGGAATATCAGAGAGCATAAATACATTAGAAAAAGCTAATGTAAAGGTTAAACATATGATTTTATTAACAGATGGACAAGCAGAGAAGGATGGATATAACAAGTTAGTAGAGAAAATGAAAAAGTTAAATATTACTATGTCTACAGTGGCTGTTGGAAATGATGCTGATAAAGAAGTATTAAAATATTTAGCAAATAGTTCAGGAGGAAGAAAATATATTACGAAAGATTTTACAAATGTGCCAAAGATTCTTACTAAAGAAACGTACCTTTCCACTAAAAAATATTTAAATGATGTAGAGTTTATACCAGTAAAATGTTATAATGATAATTTTTTCAAATATGATGCATTACCAAAGCTTAATGGTTATACAGGTACAGGTATAAAAAATGGTGGTAAATTAGTTCTTAAGAGTAATAAAGGAGATCCAATATGTGCCTATTGGAGATATGGACTTGGTAATGTTATGACTTGGACTTCAGATTTGAGCGGAAAGTGGAGTAGTCAATGGATAAATTGGAATGGATTTAAAAAATGTTGGTCTTCAATAATAGATTATTTACTTAAGTCTAAAGAAGGAAAAAATGTTGATTTACAAATTGAAAGAAAAGGTGCTAATGTAAAACTTCTTATTAAAAATGAAAAGTTGAGTAATGATTGTAATGCAGAAGTTGTCATTAATGATCCTAAGGGTAATGAAAGTAAACTTCCGTTAAAACCTATTTTAAATCATGGATTTGAAGGTGATTTTGATTTAGACAAGATAGGAAATTATATGATTTCTATTCATATGAAAGATAAAAATAAAATTATAAATACAATTAATAAAAAAATATGTATGGATTATTCTCCAGAGTATTGTATAAATACTGAAGATAATGATGATGACATAAGTAATATCATATTTAAATGTGATGGAAAATTAATTGATAATAAACAAAATATTTTTGATGAGTTAATAATAAATAAAAATTATTCATACATAAATTTAGAATTTATACTTATTCCTTTAGCACTTTTACTATTTTTAGTAGACGTAGCTATAAGAATGAAAAAGTAATTAATTAGTCAAAGGAGGGTAAAGATGAAAAAGAAAAAAGCACTTAAAATCCTTGTTCCTATTTTAGTAGGTATATTGATTATAGGAACTGTTGGATATTTGAATAGTAATGCTTATAGAAGAAGAAAGCTAAAAAAACAAGTATATGAAGCATCTCAAAAAACTATTCAATATTATTATGACAATTATAAAAAACAAAAATTTGCAGGTATATTGGATTGGCCTGCATTAGGGCTTTATGGTTTTGGAGAAGACATAAGTGGTGAGGTATGGACTGTAGATGGAAAGAATGCAGCTTATTGGAGAGAACAACAGGTAAAACAGGGACAAGGACTTTCAAAAACTAAAAATACTGATTATGAAAGAACCATAATAGGAATAACTTCTGCTAGAAAAAATCCTAGAAATTTTGGAGAAATTGATTTTGTAAAAACTGTTAAAGAAACAATGCTTGATAATGGTCATTTTGCAGATTCAGTAGAAGATAGAAAGACTAAAAAGCCTGTTGGAAATGATCTTATAAATGCACATTGTTTTGGTGCTATAGCACTTCATTGTGCAGGAGAACCAATACCTAATAGAGATAAGGCTGTAAGATGGCTTGAAAAAAATCAACATCATGATGGAGGATTTACATGGGATGTAAAAGATTATGATGACAAAGAGGATTATTTAAAAACTGTTTCAGATGTAGATATGACAGCAGCATGTCTAATGGCATTTAGTATTTTTGGTGTAGATAAAGATTATCCACCAGTAAAAAGAGCTTTAAACTTTTTGAAAAAACAGCAGCTAGATAATGGAGGATTTAAATCTTGGGGAGTAGAGAATCCTGAAAGTAATGTTTGGGCTATGCAGGCACTTTTAATGTATGGAGAAAATCCTATGGATAAAGAGTGGGAAAAGGATAAAGGACAAAACCCAGTTACTTTTATGCTTAAATACCAATTAAAAAATGGAGCATTTACTCATGTACTAGATGAAAAAGATATGCTTCCAGTATATGATAACAGCATGACAACATATGAGTGTTTATATGGCATGGCTGATGCATATAATGGGAAAACAACTTATGACAAATTATTTGAAGACAATAAACCTAAAGCACAAAAAATATTATATTCAGATTTTAAACCAGGAGATTACGGTTATGATGAAGCAATAAAAATGGTTTATGATTATGTAATTGATACATACAAAGATGGAACTTTTAAACCAGATAAGAAGGTGACAAAAGGAGAATTTGCAAGATATCTAATAAATCTATTAAATCTTCAAAGTGAATTTTATAAAAAATATAGTGGAGATGAACTTAAATTTGCAAATGATGAAAAAAATAATGATGTATTAAAAATAGATAGTGATGATAACTATATAGAACTTTGTATTGAAAAAGGAATATTTAAAGGCATCAATGGTCTTAACAAAAAAGGAGATAAAGATAAAGAAATAACAGGAAATGAGTTAAAAGCAGCATTAATCAATGCATCTAAATTTAAAGATAAAAACGTAAAAATAGATAATATTTTATACAAAAATTTTAATGAAAATCAAACAGTAAACCGTGCACAATGTGCATTGAGTTTATCAAAATTTGATGAATCAATAAAATAAAACATCCAAACATTGATTAATGCTGAAAAAATAAAAACATCCAAATTAATTTTAACATCCAAATAAATATATGTGAAGGGGGACAGGTATTAATTAAAAAATTATTAAAACAAATAGAGGAGGAGAAAATATGTTTAAAAAAATATGTTCATTTGCAGTAAGCTTTTTGATGATATTTTCTTTGATTTCATCTGGAATATCAGGTGGACAAAAAGTATATGCAGAAGAAAATAAGAAGACAGACGCATCAGTAAAAGTAGATAAATCAAAGAAAAATGTAAGTAATGAAAATAAGGACAAGGATATTAACAAAATAACTAAGGACGTTAATAAAAAAGAAGATAAGGAAATTAAAAAAGAAGACAAAACAAGTGTTAATAAAGAAGATAAGGAAGTTAAAGAAGAAGATAAAACAAGTGTTGATAAACAAGAAAATGAAGAGACTAAAAAAGAAGATAAAATAAATGTTGATAATGAAAAAGATGTTGAACAAAAATTAAATAATGAAGAAAACAAAGAGGAACAAGAAAAATTAAATGCAGATGCAGTAAATAAAAATGAAGAAGATGAAAAAAGTGTTGAAGCTGAAGAATTAATGAAAGCTTTACAAAATGCAAACAATGAAATTACTTCAATAAAAATAAATGAAGTTACAGGAAATATAAAAGTAGGTAATAAAATTGAACTTACTGTTCAAGATCAAAATAATAAAATTATTCCTAATGAAAATTTAGTATTTAGTGTAAATGATGAAAAAGTAGGAAGAATGGATGAAAAACTTCCAAACAAATTTATAACTTTGTCATCTGGAACAGCTGTAATAACAGCAGCACTAAAAGACAAACCAGAAGTAAAAGATACTCTAAAGATAGATATTAAAGAAAATACAAAACATGTATCTATACGTATTGAAGGATATGACCATACAATACTTCCTACAAAAGAAATAGATGTTCCACTTTATGATATTTCTGAAGATTTAGGAGGAGCTAGCGGCTCTTCAGCAACACATTCTAATGGTTGGGATGTAAGTAAATTTGACAATCCAACTAATGCACATGCAATTGTATATGCTCTTACACATATATGTAAAATGCATCAACAACAAGAAGGAGAAAGTGATGGACCAAATGTATTTGATTTCCAAGACTATGGTTGGAGTCTATATATAGCAATGATAGGAGGAGATAGAGAACATGACCATCAAGGAATGTCTGGATGGATGTACAATGTAAATGGTTCTCTTCCACCAGTAGGTTGTAATGGAAAACCATTAGAAGATGGTGACAATATAGTTTGGTATTATGGAGCTTATGGATTTGATAATGTATTTACAAGAATGGAGTCAGATAAAAAGGTAGTACGTAGAGGTGGTAAAGTAAATATAACTTTAAATGGTATACAAACTACAGGTTGTTCTGGTAGTGATGAAGTAGATAAATATGATGAAGTAAAAACTCCAGTAGAAAATGCTGTAATACTTGTAAATGGTGAAGAATACAAAGTTAATGATAATGTAGTAAAAACTGATAAGAATGGTAAAGCTGTTTTAAAGTTTAATAGAAAAGGAAAATATGTGATATCAGCAGTAAGATATAGAGATAACAAAATAGATATTGTAAGACCTGAACCTATTGAAATAACTGTAAGATAGTTGTAGTTTACTAAAACTTATATTAAGCAATCATTTTAGTGTATATTTGGTTGCTTAATATAAGTATAAATAATGAAAAAAATTACATTTACATAAATTAATTACTTCTATGAAAAGGGAGGAAGTATAAAATGAGAAAAATGAAGAGTGAAAAATTATTGTCATTTATTATGAGTTTTTTGATGATAGTTTCAATATGCGCACCATTTGCAATAAATACTAAAAAAGTATATGCAAAACAGAATAATAGTTATAAAGATAAAGTTAGAAAATCCATAGATTATATAATTTATTATGTAGATTCAAAGTTTCAAGATAGTTCAAAAAAGATGAGTATTATGGAGCAAGCAATATTAGAGTTGCTCTTTCAAAGTATGGAAGTAAAAAGGTAAAGGAAGATCTTGCAAATTGGGAAAGTGCAGATGAAAAAGATTATTATCATAAGACTAAAATAGAAAGAGAAAGAAATGCTCTTTCAAAGTGTGAAAAAAGACAATTGTTTCCATCAGATTATAAGGAAAGAAAAATAAATGAAATAAAAGAATTACAAGGAAATGGAGAGGAAGATTTATTTTATTATGTACCAGAAGCTTTAGGACTTATGGCATCTGGTGGTGATATTACAGATGCAGATGGAATAAATGTTATAGAGAAAATATGTGATTTTGATCTTGAAAATAGTTTAGAAGACTTATCTAATGCATTACTTTTATTGGATACTAAAAAGTATAAAGCACCAGAAAATGCTAAATGGAATAGAGAGAAGATAATAGATAAGATACTAGAATTGCAATGTGAAGAAGGTGGATGGAAATATTCAGAAGAAGATAGTAATCCTGATCTTGAAATAACCGCAAATATAATAACAAGTTTAGCTCCATATAATGATGATAAATATCCAAAAGTAAAGGAAGCTATAAAAAAATCAGTAGATTATTTATCAAAAGTACAAAATGCAAAAGGTGGATATAATTCAGATTGTTGGCCAAGTGTTGTTTGTGCAGAAGTTATTACAGGACTTTGTGCAAATGGAATAGATCCTACAAGTGAAGAATTTACCAAAAATGATATAAATTTAATTGATAAATTACTTTCTTATCAATTTAAGCAAAAAGATTTTGCTTTATCTGAGTATGGTGGATTTTGTGATGATAAAGTTAGTTTAGAGGAAATGAATTGTATAGCAACTGAAAAAGCAGTAACAGCTTTGGTTCAATATATTTATTTTCTAGAAGGTAAAGGTTCTATATTCTCTTTTGTAGGTGAAAGTACAAGCCCAGATGAACCACATGAAAAAGATACTACTGCGCCAACTATAAAGGTTGAAAAAATAACAAATGGACAAGTAGTAAATAAAGAAGAATTGAAATTTAAAGTATCAGCTAATGATAATGTAGATGGAAAAGTTGATGTAACAGTTAAACTAAATGATGAAATAGTTAAAGAAAATAATGGAGAATATACAGTAACATTAAAAGAGGGAGAAAATTCAATAAAAATAGAAGCTATTGATAAGGCTGGTAATAAGGCAGAAAAAACTTATAAAGTAACATATAAAAAGCTGCCAAAAATAACTTTAGATAAAACTTTAGTAGATTTAAAAGTAGGACAAAGCGTTTCATTAAAAGCAACTATAGAATCAAAAGATGTTTCAAATGATGATTTAATATGGTCATCAAATGATGAAGAAGTAGCATCAGTTGATAAAAATGGTAAGGTTACTGCTAAGAAACAAGGTACAGCTAAAATTACAGTTAATATCAAAAATGGGGATGAAGATGAAAAAGACAAAAATAAAGCACAATGTCTTGTTGTTGTTGCATCAAATAAAGGGTTAACAGAAAGAGTAAATCAAGCTATACAAAAGGTACAAGATTTTGTAATTAAAAATAATACTTGGAGTAGTGATTGGAAAACAGTAGCTTTTAGTAAATCAGGTATTGAAATTCCAAAGGATTATAATAAAAACTATTTAGATGGAAGAAATAAATTATTAATAGAATCCAAAGGACATTTTTATAAAGTTACAGATTATGAAAGAATTACTCTTGGAGTTGTTGCAGCAGGAGGAGATCCAAGAAATGTAGGTGGATATAATTTACTTGATAAAATATATAATTTTTATGATCCTCAAAAACCTCAAAGAAAGCTAGATTTTCAAGGATTGAATGGTGTTATATATGGATTAATAGCATTAGATACAAAAAATTATGAAGTTCCTAAGAATGCTAAATATTCAAGAGAATATATGTTAGATTATGTACTTAATCACAGAAATAGTGATGGTGGTTGGGATTTATGTATGAATGGTTCTAATAGTGATGTAGATATAACATCAATGACATTAATAGCACTTGCACCTTATCATGATTACGTAAGTAAAAGTGGAAAAAAAGTTAAAGATGCTGTAGAAGAAGCAGTAAATTGGCTTTCAAAAGTTCAAAGAAAAGATGGAGGTTTTAATTCTTGGTTTACTCAAAATAATAGTGAAAGCTGTGCTCAAACTATTATAGGACTTTGTGCTAATGGAATAAATCCTACATGTGAGAAATTTACTAAGGATAGAAACTTAGTTGAAAATTTATTGAGATTTCAACAATCAAATGGAGAATTTTATCATTTAATGGATGGCAGCCAGGGTGTAAATGGAATGTCTACAGAGCAAGCATTTCAAGCTCTTGATGCATATAAAATTTTTTTAGATATGGGAAGTAAATATTGTAATGGTAAAAATTCTATATATTATTTTGGAAAAGATGAAAATGTTAAACCTTCAGAAAAAAAAGATTTTATAGTTACTAGAATTGGTGAAGGCAAGTTAAAGAAAAATTCAGATGCAAATGTTAAGTTTAGTATTAAGAACAATTTGAAAGAAGATAAAGAAGTGACTTTTGCAGTTGTATTATATGATAAAGATACAAATGAAATGTTAAATTACAGCTATATTAAAAAGAATATAAAAGCTGGTGAAAATGATGAATTTGCAGGTGGATTTTCAATACCTCCAAAAGGAAATTATAAAGTGAAAGCTATAGTATGTGATGATTTAGACCCAGATAAAATGAATATTTTGTCAAATGTAGTAGAGATAGAAGTAGAGTAAAAGTTATTAGGAGGTATAACAATGAAAAAAGTATGGAAAATTTTCATGTCATTAATGTTGACAATTATGATGACAACTACAGCTTTTGCAGAAGTTAATGTTAATGTAAAAAATGAAAATGGAAACATAACGGTATCTGGAACCTCAGATCATAAATCACAAAATGTAATGATAGAAACTTGGAATCAAGATAAAAAATATTATATAGATGCAGATAAAACTGATGAAAACGGTAATTTCCAATTTGAATTTAAAACAGCATCAAATATTAATTACAATGGGAGAGTTAAAGTAGGAGGAGAATCAAAAGATTTTAACTTTTCTACAGGAGCTTTCATAGGAGTACAAGAGATAAAGTTAAATAAAACTTCAATTAAGTTAAAAGAAGGACAAGCAGAAACATTAACGGCAACTATAATTCCAGAAAATGCTACAAATAAGAAGATAGTTTGGATATCTACAAATCCTAAAATAGCTTCTGTTGATGATAACGGAAAAGTTACTTCAAAATCAAAAGGGAAAGTTATTATTCAAGCTATTAGTGTATCTGAAAGGAAAAAAGTTAGTTGTAATGTAGAGGTAATTAAATCAGATGGTGAAACAGATCCAAGCAAAAGTGATGAGGAAAAGCAAAAGGAAGAAAGAAAAAGAAGAAAAAAGTAACAGTTCATATAAGAGTTGAAGGATATGACCACACTATAGTTCCAAGAACTAAAGTAAAAGTTGGACTTTTTGATCTTAGTCCTTATTTAGGACCAGCTTCAGGTTCTTCAGCAACTAAATCTAAAGGCTGGGGAATAGATAAATTTAATGAGCCTACAAATGCTCATGCTGTAGTTAAAGTATTAAATAATCATGGTGTAAATTATGATTTTCAAGACTATGGTTGGTCATTATATATAGCTATGATGGATGGCGACAGAGAATTTGATGAAGGACCAATGTCAGGATGGATGTATAGTGTAAATGGACAGTTACCACCAGTAGGATGTAATGCAAAACCATTAGAAGATGGTGATGAGATACTATGGTTTTATGGAGCCTATGGATTTGATACTGCAGTTACAAAATTACATGCAAATAAAACATCCGTTAAACCAGGAGAAGAAGTATCTGTTACTTTAGACGGATTTACAACTTCAGGAGCTGGTGGAGAGGATAAAGTAAGTCATTATGATAAAAATTCAGAGAAAATATCAAATGCAACTATTTTTGTGGATGGAAAAGAATTTAAAGTTGATGGAAAGGTTGTTAAAACAGATTCTGATGGAAAGGCAACTTTGAAATTTAAAAGAGCAGGTAAATATGAATTATCTGCAGTAAGATATAAGAAGTCACAGGGGAATAAAATTGATATAGTTCGCCCTCTACCAGTTGAAATAGATGTAGAAGGTGATGCTGTAAAAGATGGCAAAGAAGATGAAAAACAAAAGAAAGAAGAAGAAAGTCAATTAGTAAAAGATGCAAAAGATGAGATAAATGAAAATTCTGTAGATAGTAATAAATTACAAAAAGAAATAAAAGGTGATAAAGAAGAATATACAGCATCATATTCAGTATGTATAGGGTCTGCAGATAAAATTAGTGAAATAATAAAAAAAGCTATTCCAAAAGCGAAAGATGATAAGGAAAAAGAAAAAATTAAAAAAGAAGTTGCAGTAGTTCCAATAAAAATTAACGATAAGAAAGAAAATGTTGTATTAAAAATAAAAGGAGATACAGTAAAAGCATTAAAAAATAAAAATATAGGAGTAAAAGTTTCATTTAGTAATTCAGGAATTACAATACCATATGATGTATTACCAAATATTAAAGCAGATGAACACATTGAAATAAGAAAGAATATACTTAAAGATGCTGTGAATAAAAGTTTATGCAGCAGTATATCAAAGAAAAACAACATTTTATCAAAAGTGTATAATTTATCAGCATTTAAAGTAGATAAAAATAATAAAGAAGAAAAGATAAATATAGATAAAGAATATGTATATGTTGTAATGAAAGTAAATTCTAATGAAGTAAAGAATATGAGTAAGAGAAGTTTAAAAATAAATTGGTATGACACAAAAAATAAAAAGTGGATAACTTTAGATTCACAATATATGAAAGACAAAAATGTTGTTGTGGGAAGACTTAAGTAGTAGTTGCAAAGCTTAGTAATGTCAATTAGATTTCAGATTAAGTATAGATTTTATCTGAGATCTAATTGATACTCATATAAGGAGAATGATTATATGAAAAATATAAAGAGTAAGCTAAAAATAATATTACCTATAATATTGCTAGGTATAATACTTGTTTCTGGTCTGGTTATAAAAAATCATAAAAACTCATCAAAAAGTGTTTATGGTGAAAAAACAAGAGTAGAACAGAAGCAAGATAGTAAGGATACTAAGAAACAAATTGATAAAAAAACTAATGAAAAGAATGAAGAGAAGAAGCAGGAGGATAAAGAAAAGAAAGAAGAAAGTGCTAAAAAAGATGATAAAGATAAATCAAAAGAAGAAAAGGATAAAAAAGAAGCTTCTGCAAGTGATAGTAAAAAAGAAGATGTAAAAAATGATAAAAGTTCTGAAAATCAATCTAAAAAAGTTGCAGTAAATAAACCTTCAAATAGCACAAAAAATACAAAATCAAAAAAGAAACCTTTAAATAATAAACAAGTAAGTGTATATATGAGGGTTGAAGGATACAATGGAACAATAGTTCCTAGACAAAAGGTTACAACAGGAATTTTTGATTTGAATCCATACCTTGGAAGAGCATCAGGTTCATCAGCTACACCTTCTAAAGGATGGGGAGTAGAGAGATTTAAAGAGCCTACAGTAGCACATGCTTTAGTAAAATTACTAGAATCTAAAGGGTATCACCATGGAAGTGGATATGATTTTCAAGATTATGGATGGGGATTATATATAGCTATGATAAATGGAGATAGAGAGTTTGATCACAGAAATACTTCAGGTTGGATGTATAGAGTGGGCAATGTTCTTCCTAACATAGGATGTCAAGGAAAACCTATAAAAGGTGGAGAAGAAATACTTTGGTATTTTGGTGCTTATGGATTTGATACTTTAGTTACTGAAATGAAGGTTGATAAAAGAAGTGTAGGAGTAGGTAAACCTATAACAATAACTTTAAATGGAATAAAAAATGATATAAATACATGGAAAGAATTTAGAGAGCCAGCTAAAAATGCCACAATATATGTAAATGGAAAGCCTTATTGTAATGGCAGTAAAAAAGCTATTACTGATGCACATGGCAGGGTAACAATAAAATTTAATAAAAAAGGTACATATACTTTAAGTGCTGAAAGAATTAACAGTAAAAACTTAAAGGATATAGTAAGACCTTTACCAGTAACAATTAAGGTAAATTAATTAAATACAGCAAAAACATAAATAAAAATATAACGAAAAAGGTGATAATATGAGAAAAAAATTAAAATCAATTTTATCATATGTGATGATATTTTTGTTAGCGTGTACAGTTTCAATTTTTAATATGCCAGACTCAAAAGTATATGCACAAAATAGTAAGTTAGTTGATAAAGTCAATGGTTCAATTGAAAAAACATATAAATATATAATAAAAAATGGTACTTGGAGTAGTGACTGGAAAACAGTAGCTTTTAATAAGTCAGGATTAAAACTTCCAAATAACTATAACAAAGACTATTTAAATGAAAAAAACAAGTTATTAAAAGAATCAAAAGGATATTTTTATAAAGTTACAGATTATGAAAGAATTACTCTTGGTGTTGTTGCAGCAGGAGGAGATCCAACAAATGTAGGTGGATATAATTTACTTGATAAAATATATAATTATCATGATTCTAAAAAGCCTGAACGTGAACTGGATTTTCAAGGTTTAAATGGTGTTATATATGGATTAATAGCATTAGATACAAAAAATTATGAAATTCCTAAAAATGCTAAATACTCAAGACAATATATGTTAGATTATGTACTTCATCATAGAAATAGTGATGGTGGTTGGGATTTAAATATGAATGGTTCTAAGAGTGATGTAGATATAACATCAATGACATTAATATCACTTGCACCTTATCATGATTATGTAAGTGAAGATGGAAAAAAAGTTAAAGATGCAATAGAAGAAGCAGTAAATTGGCTTTCAAAAGTTCAAAGAAAAGATGGAGGTTTCAATTCTTGGTTTACTGAAAATAATAGTGAAAGTTGTGCTCAAACTATTATAGGACTTTGTGCTAATGGAATAGATCCTACTTGTAGTAAGTTTACTAAAGATAGAAATTTAGTTGAAAATTTATTAAGATTTCAACAATCAAATGGAGAGTTTTATCATTTAATGGATGGCAGTGAAGGTGTAAATGGAATGTCTACAGAACAGGCAATTCAAGCTTTAATTTCATATAGAGATTTTGAAAGTAAAAAAGGATCTATATATTGGTTCGATAATAAAAAACAGCCTGAAACATACAAAAATGGTTTAGGACAAGCTAACGAAAATAAGGAAGATGAGAAAATAGAAACAACAGATAAAGATTTATTTGTTGTTACTGGTAATGATAAAGTTCAAAGAATATATGGTAAAAATAGAATACAAACTTCAGTACAAATAGCAAAAGAACTAGATAAAGAGAGAAAAAGTGGAGAAAAATTAAGCAATGTTATAGTAACTTCAGGATATGGATTTGCAGATGCCTTAGCAGGAAGTGTTCTTTCTAAGAAATTAGATGCACCTATTTTATTAATAGGAAAGAATTTAAATGATAGCAAAGACACAGTTAATTATATACAAAGTAATTTAGATAAAAACGGAAAAATATTTATATTAGGTGGAAATGGCGTAGTAAGTGATGTTTTTGTAACAAAATTTAAAGCTTTAGGATATAAAAATATACAAAGAATATGTGGTAAAAATAGAATAGAAACTTGCAGTAAAATAGTTAATGAATTTAATGTAAAAACTTCTACTCCATTAGTTATTGTAAATGGAAATAGTTTTGCAGATGCATTAAGTATTAGTGCACCAGCAGCTATAGAGGGTTATCCTATATTATTGAGTAATAAAACTACTATACCTGAAAATATCAAAAAAATCATTAAGAAAGTTCAACCTAGTAAAATATTTGTAATTGGTGGACAAGGAGTATTAAACAATAATATTGAAAAACAAGCTAAAGGTTTATGTAGTAAAGCTAAAATAGTTAGATTGTGTGGAAAAGATAGATATGAAACATCATTGAAAGTAAATGAATTTTTTAATAATGGTGAATCTATAGTTTTAGCATCAGGACAAAACTATCCAGATGCCTTAGCAGGTAGTGCACTAGCATCAAAATTAAATGCTTCATTATTATTAATAAATGATAGTTCTTTAAATAAACAAATTAATTTCATTGATAAAAATAAAGTTGATTCTGTATTTTTGTTAGGAGGAGAATCTGTAATAAGCAAAAAGGTAAAAAATGCTGTAGATAATAAAATCACAAAATAATTATATGTATATAATTTTAGTTTACAAAGTCAATATATAAGGAGAATGATTATATATGAAAATTATGAAGAGTAAGCTAAAGATAATATTACCAATAATATTATTAGGTATAATACTTGTTTCTGGATTAGTTATAAAAAATCATAAAAACTCATCAAAAAGTGTTTATGCACAAAAAACAAGAGTAGAACAGAAACAAGATAGTAAGGATACTAAAAAACAAAGTGATGAAAAAATTAATGAAAATAATAAAGATAAGAAGCAAGAGGATAAAGAAAAAAAAGAAGAAAGTTCTAAAAAAGATGATAAAGATAAATCAAAAGAAGAAAGTGATAAAAAAGAAGCAGATGCAAATGATGGTAAAAAAGAAGCTGTAAAAAATGATAAAAGTTCTGAAAAACAATCTAAAAAAGTTGCAGTAAATAAACCTTCAAACAGTACAAAAAGTACAAAATCAAAAAAGAAACCTTCAAATAATAAAAAAGTAACTGTATATATGAGGGTTGAAGGATATAATGGAACAGTAGTACCTAGAACTAAAGTTACAACAGGAATTTATGATTTGAATCCATACCTTGGAAGAGCATCAGGTTCATCAGCTACACCTTCTAAGGGATGGGGAGTAGAGAGATTCAAGGAACCAACAGTAGCTCATGCTTTAGTAAAATTACTAGAATCTAAAGGATATCATCATGGAAAAGGATATGACCTTCAAGATTATGGTTGGTCATTATACATTGCCATGATAAATGGAGATAGAGAATTTGATCATAGAAATACTTCAGGATGGATGTATAGAGTAGGGGATGTACTTCCTAACATAGGATGTCAAGGAAAGCCTATAAAGGGAGGAGAAGAAATACTTTGGTATTTTGGTGCTTATGGCTTTGATACTCTAGTTACAGAAATGAAAGTTGATAAAAAAAGTGTAGGAGTAGGTAAACCTGTAACAATAACTTTAAATGGAATAAAAAATGATATAAATACATGGAAAGAATATAGAGAACCAGCTAAAAATGCCACAATATATGTAAATGGTAAGCCATATTGTAATGGTGGTAAAAAAGCTATTACAGATGCACATGGAAGGGCAACAGTAAAGTTCAACAAACCTGGAACATATACTTTAAGTGCTGAAAGAATTAATAGTAAAAAATTAAAGGATTTACTAAGACCTTTACCAGTGACAA
Source organism: Haloimpatiens myeolchijeotgali (assembly GCF_042688525.2). GTDB lineage: Bacteria > Bacillota > Clostridia > Clostridiales > Clostridiaceae > Haloimpatiens. The sequence goes on along the minus strand of NZ_JBHWAB010000001.1, from coordinate 2,810,739 downwards.
TAACTGTTAAATAATAATTCAACTTTCGCAGGACAAAAATACTGTGTAGCGAAGGGAAATGATATATTGCGTAAGAAACATTTGAACAAAGTTTACAAGTTCTTAGCTTTACGAATTTGAAAAAAGTTATTTTTTAATTACTGATTCCTACGGAATATTAATTAAAAAATCTTTTTTCAATATGAGTAAAGCTTAGAACTTGTTACTGAAGTGAAAGGTTTCTGAGCAAGATATCATTTTCCGCAGCGACTATTTTTCACCTGCGAAAGTTGAGATAATAAATTTCAAAAGGGTGATAAAATGCTTGTATATAGAGAAAGACAAAGTTTTATTCAAAAATTACATCCTCTTACTAATATATTAATGATTATGGTATATTTTTTTTCATTTTTATTAATAAACAATCCTATATATTTAATAATAATGTTATTTTCTTTAATTTCATTATCTATAGTAGACGGATGTATAAGTGAACTTTTAAGCTATGTAAAAATGATACTTCCATTTGCAATATTAATAATGATTTTAAATCCCATTTTATATAATAAAGGAGATACAATATTATATGAAGGGATAATAAGAATAACACTAGAGGCAGTTTTATATGGAATATTTAGTGGAATTAGAATAGTATGTATCACTCTTGTTTTAGGATTTGGTAACTTAATATTACATCCTGATAGAAGCTTTAGTTTTTTAAGTAAATATCTAAAAAAAACAGGATTCTTAATGAATCTAATCATAAGACTTTTCCCAGAATTTATAATGTCTTATGATAATATATCACAAATTGAAAAATTAAGAGGAAATTCTATTGAAGATAAAAGTTTTATAAAAAAAATAAAAGGAATAGGTAGTAGTTTAAATATATTATTTTTATCAAGTTTAGAAGATTCTCAAGATAGAGCAGAAGCGATGTATGCTAGAGGTTATGGTATTGGAAAGAAAAGTTCCTATTTTGATGAAAAATTTAAACTTTGGGATATAATATTTATCCTTTTTGCTTTATCTATATTTGTTTACATAGTTTTATTTAATATAAAAGGATATAATTCATTTAATTTCTATCCTTTAGTTGATTCTCTTATACATAAAACTTCAATATTTGGATGGATTTTATGTGCAACAACCTTTATACCTACCATTGTAAATTGGGGGTGGAACCTATGGAAATCTTAAATTTAAAAGATGTTACTTTTTGGTATGGTGATAGTAAAAAGAGTGCTTTGAAAGATATAAATCTTACTGTAAATGAAGGTGAATTCGTACTTATAGTTGGACCATCAGGATGTGGAAAATCTACACTATTGAGAATGATAAATAGAATAATTCCTGATTATTATGGTGGTACTATAAAAGGAAATATTTATTTAAAAGGAAATGATATAAAAAAATTAAAAAGAGAAGATATTGTAAAAAGTGTAGGAATGGTATATCAACATCCTGAAAAACAGATAGTTTTACAAGATGTTGAGAGAGAAATAGCATTTGGGCTTGAAAATTTTAATACAGAGATTAACAAAATGAAAAGAAATGTTTGTGAGGTTATGTCTTTACTAAATATAAATAATATAAGACATAAAATTACAACTGAAATATCAGGAGGAGAAAAACAAAAAGTTGCTATAGCATCTGTTGTATCTATGGATCCAGATATAATATTATTTGATGAACCAGTATCACAATTAGATCCTATAGCGGCAGAAGAAGTTTTAAATTGTATAAAAAAACTAAATAGAGATATAGGAAAAACAGTTATATTAGTTGAACAAAGAATTGATAAATGTTTTGATATGGCTGACAAAGTAGTGTTTATGGAAAATGGAACTATAGTAGGGGAAGGAACTCCTCATAATATTCCAGAAAACATAGATAAAAAATATTTTATCCCTTCATTGGCATATGTTTATAAAAAAGCTGGGAGGACTAACATACCTATTAATGTAAAAGAGGGTAGAAAATTTATTGAAAATGTTAATATAGAATATAATGTTCCAAAGCACAAAGATAAGGATAATAAATCATTAGCCTTTGAAGTTAGAAGGTTAAATTTTGAATATAAAAAAAATAATAAAGTACTGGATAATATAAATTTAAAGGTTTATAAAGGTGAAGTTATATCTGTAATGGGTGAGAATGGAGCAGGAAAAAGTACCTTATTTAAAATAGTATGTGGATTGATAAAAAAATTTAAAGGATCAGTAACAATAGACAATGTAAACATAAAAAAATTAAATTATAAGGATAAAATAAAGAAAATAGGATATTTATCTCAAAATCCTAATGATTATTTTGGGAGAGATACAGTGCTTCAAGAGGTTGCATATACATTAAAGAATATTGATGAATATGATGAAAACAGAGTAAAAAAGATTATGGAAGATTTAGATATATATAATTTAAAAGATAGAAACCCTCGTGATTTAAGTGGAGGTGAAAAGCAAAGAGTCGGTATTGCAGCGACTATTGTAACTAATCCCGATATATTAATATTAGATGAACCTACTAGAGGAATGGATTCAAGTTCAAAAGAAAAATTAGGAACAATAATAAGAAATCTTTCAAAAGAAGGGAAAAGCATTGTAATAATTACACATGATTCTGATTTTACAGCAGATTATACTGATAAACTATTTTTAATGTTTAATGGAGAAATTGTAGCTAGTGGAAATACTGAAGATATAATTTATGATTCAATATACTATTCTTCACAAGTTGCTAAAGTCTTCAAAAATAAGTGTAAAATCGTAAAGACACAAGATGCTATTAATCTATTAAAGGTGATAAAATGAGTAAAAAAATAGGAAGTTTTATGATAATATTATATATTTTTATGGTTTGCATTATGACATATGTAAATATAAGTATTCCTAGAATAGTAGAATTATCTATGATATATATTTTGATAACATTTGTTGTTTTATTTGAAACAAAGACAATTAATTCTAAGGATATGGTTGTAATTGCAGTACTAGCAACTATAGGAGGAGTCTTGAGAGTGCCATTTGCAGTAATACCTGGAGTTCAACCTGTTACTTTTATTTGTGCAGTTGCAGGATACACACTAGGCAGTATAAATGGTTTTATGGTAGGTGCTATGTGTGCATTAATATCTAACTTTTTTTTAGGACAAGGCCCTTGGACACTTTGGCAAATGATTGCATGGGGAATGTGTGGAGTATTTTTTGGAGCACTTAAACCCATCATTAATAAAAAAGGTATAATATTATTTACTATATTTTGTGGAGTATGGGGATATATATATGGTATTATATTAGACCAGTGGTATGTAATTGAATTTATAAGACCAATAACTTTCAAAAGTGTTGTAACAGGAATAGCGTTAAGTTTTCCTCAAGATACTATGCACTGTATTGGAAACATAATATTTTCAATTACTCTTGGTAAAAATTTTATTAACATATTAAAAAGATATAATAAGAGAAATGAAATTGTATATTTAGAGTAAAATCTATAAAAAGAAATGGGCTGTTCACCATTTTATTATTACTCGACTTTTGTAGTAAAAAAATACTAGCTAGCGAAGGAAAATGATATATTGCGTAAGAAACATTTGAACTTGTTACTGAAGTGAAAGGTTTCTGAGCAAGATATCATTTCCCGCAGCAGCTATTTTTTAGTCATTATTTTCTGGAATTAAATACTTACAAAAACCATATAGATTATAAGCAGCATATACATTGCTCATATCTAAATAATCCATTTCATATTTACCATCCCATGGATAAATAGAAATATATTTTTCATTATAAATATTTATAACAAATTTTTCATTTTTAAATTCAAAAAACAATTTGTAAGCTGGTTTTGATGGTAAATCATTTGGTTTTTTTATAAAATTATTTTTACTTATAGAATTCATAAAATGCATTAATATTGATAAATTTTTATTTTCTACTTTTTTATTTTTATAAAAATTTGTATCTAAAACAGAAATAGTATATTTTTTATTATAAACTATATTATTTGCTAATAAATTATAATAATATTGATTATTAGGTTTTTTTTGTTTTGAAGATATAGGAATAGAACAAGCTGAAAACAAGATAGTTGATAATAGTATAATGCCTATAATTACAAAAGGTATATTGATTTTCTTCATTTAAATCACCTCGAGTTTATTTCTATAGTAAAAATATGATAGTAAGGAATTTTTTATTACTAAAATTAACAATCTTAATCTATAATTCATAATACTTAATTTTTATCATATATATTTAATATCTTAACTTTGTTTAATTATCTAGTTGGGGGGATTAATTTTGAAAAAAGAAGTTAATGAACAAAGTTCCTCAATACCAATTTTAGAAATTCAGAAAATATTAAATAGGTTTAAAATAGGAGATTCTAAAGGAAATTTGTTAGTAGAAAACGGTATAGAGGAAACTAATACAAAAGTATGTATAGAAAAATTTCAGTATGTTATAAAACAAGAAGCTGATGGTAGTGTAAATGAAACTACCTGGGGTGCAATAAAAGATATCTTAAGTAAGCCATTATTGAAAATAGGTACTGATAAATATACAGAAACTAGATATTTACAGTGGAGATTGAACATATATGTAGATGGTATATTTGGAAATATGACAAGGGTAGCAGTAATGAAATTTCAAAATGAAAATAGGTTAAATGTAGATGGAGTAGTAGGAAAAGCTACTTGGAAAAAATTAATAGGATAAGGTTTTCTCAGCTTTCATTATTTAATGGAAACTGAGATTTTTATTTTATTACGTATATTTTTAAATAAAAGTGTCCAATAATAACAAATGGTAATGTATTACATAAAAATTTAAATATAAGTATGAAAAGAGGGGATTAAATGAAAATAGGAATTCCTAAAGGACTTTTATACTGCAAATATCATGTTTTGGCAGAAGAGTTTTTTCAGGAACTAGGATGTGAAATTATTACTTCTGAAGATACTAATAAAAATATATTAAATTTAGGAGTAAAATATGCAGTTGATGACGCATGTCTTCCTATCAAAATATTTCATGGGCATGTAGCTTCTATAAAAGATAAATGTGATTTGATCTTTGTTCCTAGGATTATGAGACTTGAAGATAGAGAATATATATGTCCTAAATTTTGTGGATTACCAGAGATGATAATAAATAGTATACCTAATATGCCTCCTATAACTATGGAACCTATTTATGCCAACGATAGTAAAGTTTTTCATAAATATATATATAAAGTTGGAAAAATGGTAACAAATAATAAGAAAAAGATAAGAGAAGCATATCTTAAAGCATTGGATAAACAAAGAAAATATGAAAGTGGTATAAATGATGAAGATTATGAAATGAAAATTGCCTTAATTGGACATCCGTATAATGTACAAGATAATTTTGTAAATATGAATATTAAAAAGAAGTTAAATAAATCAGGAGTAGGAGTAATTACAGAAGAATTTGTAAATAAGAGTGAAATAGATAAAAAAGTAAAAGAACTTTACAAAAAGCCATTTTGGACTTTTGCAAGAAATTCTTATGGATCAAGTGTATATTTGTCACAAAACAAAAAAGTAGACGGAATAATTTATATATCATCTTTTGCCTGTGGAATAGATTCTGTTGTAATAGAACTAATTAAAGAAAAAGTAAGAGACTTTCCATTTTTAGTATTGAAAGTAGATGAACAAACTGGACAGGGTGGATTTGATACTAGAGTGGAAGCATTTGTTGATATGATAGAGAGGAGGAAAAAGTTTGAAGA